>NZ_JAIOZR010000004.1 GCF_021740465.1 Chlorobium sp.
ACATACCATGGGGACTCAAGTCCCAAGGCCATCTGAAAAAGGGTAAGGTCGTTCATGAGCGTACTGGTTACTGGCTTAGTTGGTTACACCACAATATACGCTTCTGATATCATCACCCACTTGAAACAGCGAGGAGCCTTAATACTATTACAGAAAAATCAATCAATCCTTCAGGCACCGAACGGAAAACCCGATACTTTTATTGACGCTGACCCGCCGAACGGCGTCGTTCCGGCCGGTGAATTCGCGGTTCCACGCCTCGAAATCGCCGGAAGGAGTAGCCGACCAGAAAAAGGCGTCGCGACCGAGAGCGAAAAAGCCCCCCAGGCAGTTCCGGCTGCCCGCAGGCAGGGCACGGAAGCCGCTGCTCCCCTCGTCGCCCGCCGGACTCCCCCACCCCTTCGGGCTCTTCAATGCGCGGCCAGCCGCCGGGTCCTTGCCCAGAAAATCGACAAGCTCCTGCCACTCCCGGTCCGAAGGAATGTGCCACCCCTTGGGAGCAAGCCCTCGCGGATCGGCCAGTGCGTACCAGTTGTAGAGCCTGCCGTACACCCTCCCGTTTTCGCGTTCACCCCCATACCAGCACCAGGCACCCTCCTCTTTCGAGGCCGCATCGTGCCACTCCGCCTCGCTCGCCGCGTGACGCACCGGATCACCATTGCGGTACCGGTCGGTATCGAGATTCCGGCTCATCCAGACCTGCCGCCCGACGGCGACCCTTTCGCTATCAAGACGGGAGGAACAGCCAGAAACACACATTGCAAGGAGCAGCGTAAAAAGAAGTGGCAGGGCGCTGCCTGAACGTATCTGATACATGGCGGTCGGTCTTTGGTTTTACATTACGGCGAAGGAAACGCGGCATTGGTTTTTCAGCCGCCGGACTTTACCTTTACAGTTACAGAACACCTCTCCACAACACCATCCTCGAAAACCAATGAAAAAAATCGGCGTCATCCTCTCGGGCTGCGGGTTCCTCGACGGAGCCGAAATACAGGAAGCCGTGCTGACCCTCCTTGCCATCGAACGGGCCGGAGCCGAAGCGGTCTGCCTGGCCCCCGACATCGTGCAGCACCATGTCGTCAACCATCTTACCGGCGAAATCGCGGCCGGCGAAACCCGCAACGTACTTGTCGAATCGGCCCGCATAGCCCGCGGAACCATTACCGACCTCAAGCTGGCGTGCATCGACGAGCTCGACGCCCTTGTGCTTCCCGGAGGATACGGGGCGGCAAAAAACCTCAGCGATTTCGCCTTCAGGGGCGCCGACTGCAAAGTCAACCCCGACGTCAAGGCCGCCGTGCAGGCCTGCTTCGTAGCCGGCAAACCGCTCGGCTTCATCTGCATCGCGCCGGTTATAGCCGCAAGGGTGCTGGGCAGCAAAGCCGGCGAGCTCACCATCGGCAACGACCCAGAAACCGCCCGAACGCTCGAAGCGATGGGCGCGCACCACATCGACTGTCCGGTATGGAACACCGTCGTCAGTTCAGAGGGTGCCATAGTCAGCACCCCGGCCTGGATGCTCGGCCCCTCGGTTGGCGAAGTCTCCAGAGGTATCGAGAAGCTTGTCGGCGATATCGTCGCCCTACTCTGAGCGGAGCCCCTTGTCGTAAGGCACTCCGAGATCGCGCGGTGCGACGGCCTTGCCCACAAAGCCGGCGAGCACCAGAAGCGTAATCACATAGGGCAGCGACTGCACCAGCTGAGTCGGCAGAAATCCGCTCTGCAGCCACATCTCGGCAGCCTCGGCGGAAGCGAACATCAGGCTTGCCAGGGCTGCGCCCGCCGGGGTCCATTTGCCGATGATCATGGCTGCCAGGGCGATATAACCGCGACCGGCCGACATCCCTTCGGTAAACGAGTGCTGCTGAAAAACGAGAAATGCACCGGCAAGCGCGGCAAGCGCTCCTGAAACCAAAACGCCGCTGTAGCGCATCCCGCTCACCCCGATGCCCGCGGAATCAGCGGTTTCGGCGCTCTCGCCGACCGCGCGCAATCGCAGACCATAAGGGGTACTGAACAGCACGAACTGCCCGGCGACCACCGAAAACACCGCCGCGAGAAAGAGCGGATCCAGAAACACCGATACCGGCTCGACGCCATGGATTCTCGGCGAATTCATGGCACTACCGAAAAAAACACTCAGACCGAAACGGGTCGCGCCCATAACCAGAATGTTGATAGCGATGCCGGAGACGATCTGGTCGGCTCTCATGCTGACGGTCACAAACGCATGCAGAAGAGCCACCACAAGACCCGAAGCGAGAGCACAAAGAACACCCGCCACAGCCGAACCGGTATAGTACTCCCCCATGGCAGCGCCGAACGCACCGGCAAGCATCATCCCTTCAAGCGCAAGGTTCACCACCCCGCCCCGTTCCGAAAACGATGCACCAACCGAGGTCAGCACATAGGGTACGGCAATGCGCACGATCTGCTGAAGCATCACAGGAAACTCTATACCCATTGGCAGGAAACCTTCCGACATATCGAAAATTTATTTGTCGTTTTTTTATATTAACGATTAATTATTTTTTTACGGACAGCTTCGGTCTTGTCAGTAAGTGCTTACTTGCGGTCTGTTGTAATCTCTCTTTTAATAAAACAAATTCACAACCAGAAATCCATGTCCGAATCAGACAATGCCAAAGCGGCAGGCGGCGCAAAAAAATACCTCTACAGCTTTGCCGGCGGCTCCGCCGAAGGGGATGCATCCATGAAGAACCTGCTCGGGGGCAAGGGAGCCAATCTGGCGGAAATGGCCAACATCGGCCTCCCGGTTCCTCCCGGCTTCACCATCTCGACCGAAGTCTGTACCTGGTATTACGATCACCAGAAAACCTATCCCGAAAATCTCTTCGAACAGGGCATTCCCGATTCGCTCCGCAAGGTTGAAGGGGAGCTCGGCAAAAAATTCGGCGATCCGGAAAATCCCCTGCTTGTTTCGGTGCGATCGGGCTCCAGAGCCTCGATGCCCGGCATGATGGACACCATTCTGAACCTCGGCCTCAACTCCGCAACCGTGGAGGGTCTGGCACGCAAATCGGGCAACCCTCGTTTCGCCTGGGACTGCTACCGCCGCTTCGTGCAGATGTACGGCGACGTGGTGCTTGAACTGAAGCCGACCGACAAAAAACAGATCGAC
Source organism: Chlorobium sp. (assembly GCF_021740465.1). Lineage (GTDB taxonomy): Bacteria > Bacteroidota > Chlorobiia > Chlorobiales > Chlorobiaceae > Chlorobium. The sequence continues at coordinate 3,143 of NZ_JAIOZR010000004.1, forward strand.
CCCTTCGAAGCCATTCTCGAAGCCAAAAAGCACGAGCTCGGCATCCAGCTCGACACGGAGTTCTCCGTGGAGGACCTGAAGGATATCGTCGCGAAATACAAGGCGGCAATCCTTGAAAAAACCGGAAAAACCTTCCCCGAAGATCCCTACGAGCAGCTCAGGGGCGCCATCGGGGCGGTATTCAACAGCTGGAACAACGAACGCGCGGTCATCTACCGCAAGCTGAACCACATCCCCGGCTACTGGGGCACCGCCTGCAACGTGCAGGCCATGGTGTTCGGCAACATGGGTCTCGACTGCGGCACCGGCGTCGCCTTCACCCGCGACGCGGCCACCGGCGACGACATTTTCTACGGCGAGTTCCTCATGAACGCCCAGGGCGAAGATGTGGTGGCCGGCACCAGAACTCCGCTGAAAATCGAACAGCTCAAGGCCGAAAACCCCGATATCTACCAGCAGCTCGAAGATATCCGCTCGATTCTCGAAAAGCACTACCGCGACATGATGGACATCGAGTTCACCATCGAGAGCAACAAGCTCTTCATGCTGCAGTGCCGTGTAGGCAAACGCACGGGAGTGGCGGCCATAAAAATCGCCGTCGACATGTTCAACGAAGGGCTCATCAGCGAAAAGGAAGCGATTCTGCGCATCGAACCCGAACAGCTCAACCAGCTGCTCCGCCCGGTCTTCGACCTCAAGGAAAAACAGCGGGCCATCGGGGAGGGACGCCTTCTGGCAACCGGCCTCAATGCAGGCCCCGGAGCCGCGACAGGCAAAATCTACTTCAACGCCTCCGACGCAGCAGACGCCAGCAAACGCAACGAGCCGGTCATTCTGGTGCGTATCGAAACCTCCCCCGAAGACATCAAGGGCATGGCGGTCTCCGAAGGCATTCTTACCGAACGCGGCGGCATGACCTCGCACGCGGCCCTGGTCGCCCGCCAGATGGGCAAGGTGTGCGTGGCCGGCTGCGGCGCGCTCGCCATCGACTACCAGAAAGGTGAAATGCGCGTCAACGGCAGCGACACGGTGCTGCGCGAAGGCGACTATCTCTCCATCGACGGCAGTACCGGAGAGGTTATCGCAGGAAAGGTCTCCACCAAAAACTCGGAGATCATCGAGGTGCTGATCGACAAGACCCTCAAACCCGAAGAGGCTCCGACCTGGGCAATCTACAACCAGCTCATGGAGTGGGCCGACCGCTACCGCAAACTCAACATCCGCACCAACGCCGACCAGCCCGACCAGGCCGAAACCGCCATTACCTTCGGAGCCGAAGGCATCGGGCTCTGCCGCACCGAACACATGTTCTTCGGCGGCGAACGGATCGACGCCATGCGCGAGATGATTCTGGCCGACAGCATCGAAGGACGCAAAACCGCGCTCGACAAACTGCTCCCCTACCAGCGCGACGACTTTTACGGCCTCTTCAGGGCCATGGGCTCACGGCCGGTCACCATCAGGCTCCTCGATCCGCCGCTCCACGAGTTCCTGCCGCACACCGAGAGCGAAATAAGCGAGCTCGCCGGAAAAATCGGCAAGAGCGTCGAAACCGTCAGGGAGCGCATTTCCGATCTGCACGAGTTCAACCCAATGCTTGGTCTGCGCGGCTGCCGTCTTGGCATCCTGCACCCGGAAATCCCCGTCATGCAGGTGAGAGCGATCATAGAAGCCGCCTGCCGGCTGAAAAAAGAGGGGCACGAAGTGGTGCCCGAAATCATGGTGCCGCTGGTCTCGACGGTCAAGGAGCTTGAAATCACCGCCGAAATTATCCACAAGACCGCAAGAAGCGTCATTGCCGAACAGGGTACCGGCGTCAGATACCTGGTCGGCACCATGATCGAGGTGCCCCGCGCGGCGGTAACCTCCGCAGAGATCGCCACGGCTGCGGACTTCTTCAGCTATGGCACCAACGACCTCACCCAGATGGGTCTCGGCATGAGCCGCGACGACTCCGGCCAGTTCCTGCCGGCCTACCAGCAACAGGACATCTTCGCTCGCAACCCGTTTGAATCCATCGACGTCGACGGTGTCGGGCGCCTCATGAGCATGTCGGCAAAGGAAGGTCGCTCGGTAAAATCTGACCTCAAGCTCGGCATCTGCGGCGAACACGGCGGCGATCCGGAAACCGTGGAGTTCTGCCACAAGACCGGACTGAACTACGTCTCCTGCAGCCCATACCGCGTGCCCATCGCAAGGCTTGCCGCAGCAAGAGCCGCGCTGCAGCACTGAATGATACCTGCAGCGTGCAGATAAAACAGAGAAGGCGGCCTTTCGAGCCCTCCTTCTCTGTTACCGGATGAAACCTGCGGGGGGTGCCCCCGGCATCCTTACTACCGTCAGTCCTTCTTCTTGAAAAACATGCAGCCGCCCCGGCAAGCACCTCCTTGCCGTTGCAATGTCCTTCGGCCGCGTTGTCAGGTTTCACCACATAGCTCTGGCACTCCCGGCACTGCTTGCCTTTTTCCGCCTGGTTCTGATATATGAAGTCCATGGTTATTCATGTTTTCAGGTAATATGTTCATAGCTATTGGATTGTTAACGCCGGTTAACACCGGCTGCCGGGAATGTAGATATCAAGACGGGTTTTCGAAAATTCTTACCGTCGGAGAAACATTGCTTTCAGAGGCTGCGACCGGTGAAACTTGGGCTTCCCGAACAGGGAATTAGCCGCCAAATCACTATAATGAGGTACACTCATTTTTTTTTTGTTAGAAGCGCCTTACACCATGCAATTCAGCCATATCAGCATCAGAGGAGCACGTGTCCACAACCTGAAGAATATTTCTCTCGATATCCCGCGCAACCGTTTTGTCGTCATTACCGGCATATCCGGATCTGGAAAATCGAGCCTTGCCTTCGATACCATCTTCGCGGAAGGCCAGAGACGTTTCATGGAAACGCTCTCTCCCTATGCACGACAGTATATCGGCAACATCGAACGGCCCGACGTAGATTTCATCGAAGGGCTCTCTCCGGTCATCGCCATTGACCAGAAAAGCACCAGCCGCTCGCCCCGTTCGACGGTGGGCACCATTACGGAAATCCACGACTTCATCCGCCTGCTCTATGCGAAAGCTGGCCGCCGCTACGATCCCGTAACGGGTCGGATGCTGCAGAAGCAGTCGCCCGAAGGTATCGTCGAGACCATTCTGGGACTTCCCGAAGGCACAAAAGTACAGATACTCTCACCGCTCGTCACCGGACGCAAGGGACACTACCGAGAGCTCTTCGAGCGGCTGCTGCTCAAGGGATTTCTGCGCGTGCGCATCGACGGCCGCGAACAGGAGATGGAAAAAAACATGCAGATCGAACGCTACAGAAACCACGACATCGAGCTGGTGGTCGACCGTCTCGCTATCGGCCCCGAAAGCGCCGACCGGTTAAAACATGCTGTGGAACTCGCCATTGGCATGTCGGAACACCGCTCTTCGGTCATCTGCGCTCCGCTTGGTGACGAGCTGAAGGAGATGTTTTTCAGCACGCACTACGCCTACTCCGACGGTTCCGTGCCGCTCGATACCCTCGCCCCGAACCAGTTCAGCTTCAACTCGCCTTACGGGGCCTGTCCGGAGTGCAACGGCCTTGGCGAGCTCATGCAGCTCTCCGGAGAGCTCATGATTCCCGACCATTCGCTATCGCTCAACCAGGGGGGCATCGAACCATTTGGCAAACCCGGCAAGCGCAACCTCTGGCAAATCATCAAGGCCATAGCAAAACACTACCGTTTCACGCTCGACACGCCCCTTGGCGACATCCCCCGCGAAGCGATCGACACTCTGCTTCTCGGATCCGGCAGCCGGACCTTCGAGGTCACCTATGCATACGCCGGCAAGGAGCACAGCTATCCGCAGATCTTCCAGGGTGCCCTGCCCTACGTCGAGGAGCTGCGCCGGAACAGCAGCTCCTCGAGAATGCGTGAATGGGCCGAAAGCTTCATGGTGCACCAGCCCTGCCCGGTCTGCAAAGGCGCCCGTCTGCGCAAGGAAAGCCTCGGAGTGAAGGTCAACGGCCTCAACATCGCTGAAGCCGAATCGCTTCCGCTTCCCGATGCGCTCGAATTTTTCAGGGAGCTTCCGTCCGTCCTCACCGACCGCGAGCGGCTTGTAGCCACACCGGTGCTGCACGAAATCACCAAACGGCTCGAATTTCTGCTCGACGTAGGTCTCAGCTATCTCACACTTGCACGCAACGCACGCACACTCTCGGGCGGCGAAGCGCAGCGCATCCGCCTTGCCTCGCAACTCGGCTCGCGCCTCAGCGGAGTACTCTACGTGCTCGATGAGCCGAGCATCGGTCTGCACCAGCGCGACAACCACAAACTCATCGCCTCGTTGCAGCAGCTCCGAGACATCGGCAACACGGTGCTCGTTGTCGAACACGACAAGGACACCATGCTCATGGCCGACGAGATCATCGACCTTGGTCCCGGAGCCGGAGAGTATGGCGGAGAGATCGTGGCCAAAGGCACAGCCTCACAACTCGGCGAGGACTCGCTTACCGCAGCATACCTCACCGGCAGGAAAACCGTTTTCTTCGAACCTGAAACGAAAGAGAAAACAGGGGTGCAGCAGTACATAACCATCAGGGGGTGCCAAGGCAACAACCTCAGGAACATAGACGTCCGCCTGCCGCTCGGCTCGCTTATCAGCATTACCGGAGTGAGCGGCTCCGGCAAATCGACGCTCGTCAACGAAACCCTTTACCCGGTGCTCGCCCGTCACTTCTACCGCTCCAAGCTCATCAGCCAGCCCTGCTCGGGAGTCGAAGGCATAGAGCTGATCGACAAGGTGGTCAACGTCGACCAGACATCGATCGGCCGCACACCGCGCTCCAATCCCGCAACCTACACCGGAGCCTTCACCTTCATCCGCGACTTCTTCACCCGGCTGCCCGAAGCGCAGATCCGCGGCTACAAGGCGGGACGCTTCAGCTTCAACGTCAAGGGGGGGAGGTGCGAGGCATGCCAGGGCGCTGGCACCATGAAAATCGAAATGAACTTCCTGCCGGACGTTTATGTCCCTTGCGAAAACTGCAAGGGACAGCGCTACAACCGCGAGACCCTCCAGGTGAAATACAAGGGGAAATCCATCGCCGATGTGCTTGAAATGCCTATCGAGGAGGCATCCGGATTTTTCGAGGACTTCCCGCGCATCCGCCGCATCCTCTCAACAATGGAAAGCGTCGGGCTCGGCTATCTCAAGCTTGGCCAGTCCTCCCCGCTGCTCTCGGGCGGCGAAGCGCAGCGCATCAAGCTATCGGCCGAACTGGCCAAAATCCAGACCGGCAAAACCCTCTACATTCTCGATGAACCCACCACCGGCCTGCACTTCCAGGACATCCAGCACCTGCTTGAAGTGCTGCGCAAACTGGTCGACAAGGGCAACACGGTCATCATCATCGAGCACAACCTCGACATCATCAAAAACAGCGACTGGGTCATCGACCTCGGCCCCGAAGGGGGCAGCGGCGGCGGCCGGCTCATCGCCGAAGGAACCCCCGCAGAGATCGCAGGAATGGAGCACTCCCATACCGGACGCTTCCTGAAAATCGAGATGCAAAGCCATGAAAACAGCAGCCTCTGAACCCACACGTCCGGCACACCCCGCGTCATGCCAGATATGCGGAACCATGCACCACCCGAAGCTTCGCCGGGCCTTCGCCGTGAGACCGGCAATCTCCGAACTGATCCGTCAGGAAACCGGTTCGTGGGATGAAAACGGGTGGATATGCCTCGACGACCTGCAGATGTACCAGCACCGCTACATCCAGAAGCTGCTCGAGGCAGAAAAGGGCGAGCTCTCGCAGCTCGACCACGACGTGCTCAAGGCAATGAAGGAGCAGGAGGTGCTCTCCAAAAATCCCGATATCGATTTCGATGCCGAACTCACCTTCGGCCAGAGGTTGGCCGACAGAATCGCCACGTTCGGCGGAAGCTGGCACTTCATCATCATCTTCGGGCTCTTCCTTTTCATCTGGATGGGCCTTAATTCATGGCTGCTCATCGCCCGGCCGTTCGATCCCTATCCCTTCATTCTGCTCAACCTCGTGCTCTCCTCGCTGGCCGCCATCCAGGCGCCGCTCATCATGATGAGCCAGAACCGGCAGGAAGCACGCGACCGCGCCAGGGAAATCCATGACTATCAGGTAAACCTCAAGGCCGAGCTTGAAATCCGTCAGCTCCACCAGAAAATAGACCATCTTCTCTCCCGCCAGTGGGAACGGCTCGTCGAAATTCAGGAGATCCAGATGGAGCTTATCAACGACATCCGGAACCGGAAATAGCCTAAGACTCCCTGGTTACAGCTTGACCATGGGCAGCGGGCTTAAGGGATGCGACCTGAGGCGCTCAAGGGCAAGCACAAGCAGCTTTTTATGGAATCCGGCATTCGGATAAGCGTCAAGAACCTCCGCAACGAAATCGTCCGGCAGCCGGAATTTGATCAATCCTGCCGACATATCGATCCAGTCAGCCTTTCTGAACGGTTCCACCAGCCATGAAGTGTTCTGAGGGTTCTGCTTGACCTTGGTGAGCTTGTGATGCTCGGCGATCATGGCAGCGATCTCCTCCTGCCATTCGTTTTTGCCGATACGTTCAAGATAATCCAGGGCAAGCTTTCCGGAAGGTACCAGGTAATCAAAGGTGTGGGCGGTCCAGATACCGAGATCGTGAAAAACCGCAGCAACAGCGATCTTTTGCTCCAGTTCCGGCCGGCTCCCGGCAAGCGCGAAACAGAAGTTGAACACACGGAGGCAGTGGTTGCGATAGGCCTCATAATCCTCACCGAGAGCATCCCGCCATAATGCCATCAATTCGTCGGGCATCCGCGATTCAAGAATGAATGCCGGGGCGATCTTGCCGGACCCGGGATGTTTTTTTCTCACGACCTTTCAATTACTGTGGTGGACACCCAGGCAGCTCAAATATTGAGCATCTTCTGTATTTCGAGCAACTCGCCGTCGATACTGTGATTCAGCTTCACGGCCTTGTTGAACGGCACCTGTACTATTTTCCCATTGTCGAGCCCGATCATGATGCTTTTCTGGTCGTCGAGCAGGGCGTCTACAGCCGCAACGCCCATCCTCGTGGCATTGACCCTGTCGTTGGCCGTTGGACTCCCCCCGCGCTGGATATGACCCAGAATGGAAACACGCACATCCAGATCGGGATGCTCCCTACGCACTTTTTCGGCAATTTTCAGCGCCCCTCCGGGTTCATCCCCTTCGGCAACCATAATGATCCCGCTCCTCTCCTTGTCTTTATAGCCCTTGTCGAGAAACCGCTTCAACTCTTCATGCTGTTCTTTCGATTCGGGAATCAGAATCACCTCGGCGCCGCAGGCAATACCGCTGTTCAGGGCAAGCAGTCCCGCTTCGCGGCCCATAACTTCGATAATGAAAATCCTCCCGTGAGATACCGCCGTATCCCTGATTTTATCGACAGCGCACACCACGGAGTTCAATGCCGTTTCATAACCGATGGTATAATCCGTTCCGTACATGTCATTGTCGATGGTACCCGGAATGCCCACAAACGAAATGTTGTACTCCTGAGACATCGTCAGTGCACCGGTAAAGGAACCATCGCCCCCTATTACCACTACCGCATCGATGCCGGCCTTCTGCAACTGCAACCAGGCTTTTCCGCGGCCTTCTGCAGTTCTGAATTCATTGCTGCGGGCGGTTCTGAGAATCGTTCCCCCCAACTGGATAATACCGCTGACATCGGCCGACCTTAGCGGTATGAAATCGCCCTCTATCATCCCCTGATAGCCACGGCGAATACCCACCACCTTCAGTTTGTTTGCAATTGCCGCTCGGGTCACCGCCCGTATGGCGGCATTCATGCCCGGTGCGTCGCCCCCCGAGGTGAACACGCCGATCTTCCGCAATCCTGACTTCTTTGGCGAATCTTCCCTTATGTTATGTTTATCTTTCATTTGAATCGGTATCGTTGCTGATATGGGCAGCTGCCGCAGTGCCCCCTTTATTCCGGCAGAACCATGTTACGAAAATATTGACCACCCGCAAATCTGTAGGCAATAGGCAAAATATCCAATCCGGAATGCAAAATCACTCCTCCCCCCTTATCCAACAGGCAGAAGGAGTTCGGGAAAAATGCTGATTTCAACGCCCTGCATGATGGTATCGAAAAACACCACCACCCTTGCTTCACGTCCATGCTTAACCACCGTGCCTTCAAGATCCTTGAAAGGACCGGCCAGAACCCTGACCTTCTGGCCGGAAGGAATTGCAGCTACCGTCCTGCCTATATGATCGGGCTCTCTCACCAGCATCCGAAGCCACTCGATATCCTTTTCGCCAATAACCGAAGGAGTTTTGCCGACCCCCACAAATTTCACGACACCCTCTGTGTCAAGCACCTTGAGGTGCTCTTTGCGCATATCAATACGCACAAAAACATACCCTCTGAACAAAGGCTCCTGCACCTTCTTCTTGCGATCTTTCCACTGCTTAAGCGTTTCAAGCAGAGGCAGAAAACTGGTCAATCCGTTCTCGAGAAACAACCGGTGCACCTTCTTTTCATGCCGCGAACACACATAAACCGCATACCAATTCTGACAGTGAGCTTCAGCCATACGAATAAAAAATCTTTGGTTATAACGGGAAGAGATCATACGGAGCATCAAACTCGTAAAGTATATTACAAAAAAAACATCAACGACACTCCCGCCACTCATCTGTAAAGCACTGTCGCAGGAAAAATCAGGCATTGTTACCAATGGATAATTTCCCATCGGGTTTAACAGCTCACCGGGTATGCTGCATATGGTTCAGACAGCAACGGTATTCTTATGCTCCTTGATGAAGTTTTAATGAACTCGGCAGAGAGCGTTTTTCAGGGATCTCGCTCCACAGTGAAAAGTCTCAGTTCACGCTGATGCTTTCGGATTCTTCCAGCTTCAGAGTCCTTGTGAGATTTCCTGTACAGGGAAACGCATCCTCTCGGTCGGTGAAATAATCATATCTCGAACGATAGAGCAGATCAGCATAGAGTCTGCGATCTCTTTGGTTGTTTTATCGCCTTTCAGTTCATTTCAACGGTATCCGGCTTGTATTATTTGCCTGACTGACGGCTTGGTTGGCTGATGTCACATAATTCATCCCTCCTTTTTGCCGTAAGCTATGACTTCTCGATATGCCCAGGAAAAGATTGCAGATTCAAAACCTGTATCGGCGGGAAATATAAATTCGAGATGCCTGAGGAGGCTCAACGGATCTTTGCCCGGTTTATGAACTGCGTCAATCGGAAAAAAAACATGAATGAACAGGCAAGATAAGTCTGAAAAGGTTTCTTTGCGGCTTGGGAGCCAAACAACAAACCAAGCTATTCCCCGGCCCAAACGTTGACGCTGATAAATGCCTATGATTTAAACAAATCACCCCATGAGTTCCTTTACTGACAATAGAGAATCAGAGCAGAATCACACATTCATGTAAAGAAAAACACACGTCAAAGAAGGTATATCGGTATTTACGGGTACTAAAACCTGTATCCGGTAAAGGTCAGCGCGATGAGATAGTTGCGGGCGAAACCCGCTATGAGATTGGCTTTGTCGAGGTGGTTGACGATGCGACGGGCGTTGATCCAGTCGGTTTTTTCCGTATTGAAGTAGTCGGCAAATCCTTTGCCTGTGAAGGTACCGAGGCGCATGCCTTCGAAAAGGATCGTTGCTGCAATGGAACCTTCGAGCGCAAGATCGGGGTTGCCGGCAAGGTCGATATCGAGCCTGGCAGACCAATCCTCGTAGTTGCGCCGCCCGGTGAGCTGCACGAAACCGCGCCCGCAGAATCGCGCTCCGTCACCGGGGTGGATGTTACCGAGCAGGCGTGCTTTGCGGGGGTTGTCGCCCTCGATATCGTACATCTTTCTGAAATAGGCCTCCGAACCGTGCTCCCTGATGGGCTGCATGGTGCGGTCAACCTCATAGTGCACGGTTGCCAGGGCGTAGGCAAGCCAGCGCATGTCGTCCTGCGGAAAATACCGATCCCAGTAATCGAGCAACAGGTTCAAGCCGTCGACCTGACGTTGCCGGAATTTTCCGTCGAACAGAACACGCCTTGCGTAATCGAAAAAGAAATTGCGCTCAAGTGCCATTGTTATTGTCACAAACAGTTCTTCATGAGTTGCGGAGGAGTCGGCATACCGTATACAACACACTTCATGGGACCTCTGTTATTGTCACGAGAGGCTCTTTCATGCGATCCGGAGGAACCGGTATTCCGGTAGCACACGACAACAGCCCTTTACTTGGCCTTCCATTCCGACGGGTCTATCCCCATAAGCCAGTCGAGCGTACGCCGGAACCCGTCGTCGAGCGAAACCTTCGGCTGCCAGCCAAGAAGATTGCGGGCTTTCGATGAGTCGATCAGCGCACGTGAGGAGAGAAGGTTGACGGCCTGGGAGGTCAAAAGCGGACGTTTTTCGCTGCCGGAGATGTGGGCATACCCTTCCATCATCGCAGCGATCAGAAGAGTCAGGCCATAGGGAAGATAGATGAAAGGCGGCGGCGAACCGATTCCGGACGCCAGGCGCCTGCAAAACCCTTCGAAGGTCAGGTCGTAGCCGTCGCAGCCAAGGAAAGCCTCACCAGCGGCAGCAGGGTGCGTTGCGGCAAGCATGAGAAGATCGACGAGGTTGTCGATGTAGACCAGGCTCATGCGGGCGTGAAATGCCCAGTAGAAAAGCTGCCCCTTGCGAATTCCGTCGGCAAGCAGGGGAAACAGGGTGCGATCATCGGGGCCGTAGACCCATACAGGATAGACCACGGACGCTGAAAGCCCTTTGGCAGCGAACTCGCGCACCACTTTGGTAGCCCTGATTTTCGTATCGGGGTAGAGCTGGCCGCGAAGGGAAAAGGGCATCGACTCGTCGAGGCGTTCGAGTCCGACATGGTCAAATACTTCGAAGCTGCTTACATAGACAAGCCGCTTCACTCCGCTTTCAAGTGAAGCTATGGCAACGTTGCGCGTACCGCCGACGTTGATGTCGGCGAAATCCTGAGGGGTCCCCCAGTCGGAGGTGAGCGCCGCGGCATGAAATACCAGATCGCACCCTTTTACCGCACGAGCGACGGCCCGTGGATCGCGGATATCGCCTTCGACGATTTCTGCCCCCAGCTGCTGCAGCATCCAGTTCCGGGCATTGCCTTTACGAACAAGCGCCCTGACCTGGTATCCATCGCCGAGAGAGCGACGGACGAGATGCGAACCGATAAATCCCGATGCTCCGGTAACGAGAACTACCTTTGACATTGTCTTTCCTTTTTTTCTGCCTCCGTTGCTGTACTTCCCTTCCAATACGCATTCGCATTCTGCCGATACTGCGTTGCTACTCCTGATCGCCGATCCTGTGCATGCAGTCTCTTGAAATATTCACGACACTCCACACTACCGACTGTTCGAAATCCTCCTGACGTACCGTGCAGGAGTGCTTCATGCAGATGCAGCAGGAAAAACGGAGACAGGCATCAGTGTGCACAAAAAGCTCCACGCTCTCCGCGAAGTTCTGCCTTATAAGATGCTGAAGCTTGTTGATCTCCTTCTGGGCCTCTCGAACCGTGAGGTACCATGGAATGGTGAGATGACAATCAAGATGCAACACACTGCCGTATTTGATGATGCGGAGGTTGTGCAGATCAATCCAGTTTTCGCGACGATTCAGCTGCAGAAGTGCCACGATTTTCTCGAGCATTTCGGTGTCGGCCTCATCCATGATGCCGCCGAGCGAACTGCGCAGTATGCGGTAACCCGTAAACAGAATGACTCCGGCAAAGATAAGCGCCACAGCGCTGTCGAGCCAGGCCATGCCCGTCAGTGCCAGCAGACCGAGACCGGCTATGATGCCTATGGTAGACCAGGTGTCGGACTGGAGGTGTCGGCCGCTTGCAATAAGGGCAAGCGAGCTGTTCTTCCTGCCGTTATGCACGGCAAGCGAACCGACAAGCCAGTTGACGGCCGCAGTTATGCCGACCAGCAGAATGCCGGAGTCGAGCCTGCCGACAATCCTTGGATGAAGCAGATTGCCCACCGCTTCGTTGATGATGAGCAGCCCCGCCACAGAGATGAGGGTTCCTTCGATCGCTGCCGAAATGAACTCCACCTTGCCATGCCCGTAAGGATGACTGCTGTCTCGGGGCTTTGCTGAAATGTAGAGGCTGTAGAGGCCAATGAAGCCGCTGGTGACATTGACGATACTTTCAAGGGCATCGGTAAGAACGGCTACCGAATGGGTCAGATACCAGGCAATGAATTTGACTACCAGCAGAAGAACTCCCGTAACGGCGATGATCTTCTGAAAATTATAGCTTTCGCTGGCTGTTGACATGATGCACAAAAGTAGATCGCTGAAAAAAAAACGAGATCATGAACGAAGGCGGAAGTGCGCCTGCTTCGGCATGCTCAGAGAAACTCCTCATAGTAATCGAGGTCCTTGTGGAAGGTCTCCTCAAGGGCAGCAAGCGAAAGAAAAGCTGCGATGCTGCAGATTGCGCCGACAAGAAGCGCCCCGTAACGAAGCCCGAGAAAACCTCTGCTGAACTGGAAGAGCATGGTGATGGGCACTACCATACCTCGCACGAGGTTGGGAACTGTGGTAGCGACCGTCGCACGAAGGTTGGTGCCGAACTGCTCGGCGGCAACGGTAATGAAAATAGCCCAGTAGCCACCTGCAAAGCCCAGGAACATACAGACACCGTAAAAGAACGATGCGGAACTGTTGCCCTGCAGGAAATAGAGGGCGACGGCGGCAACGGTGAGCACCATAAAAAGCAGAACGGCTTTTTTCCGGCTCTGAAAGAGTTGGCTCAAAAGACCGCTCGACAGGTCGCCAAACACCAGGCCAAGATAGCAGAACATCACGGCATTGCCGGCCGAAACAGGGTCCTCGATACCAAGATCGAGGGCAAATTCGGGTGAAAAGGTGATCAGCACGCCGACGATGAACCAGATGGGTACCCCGATAAGAATGGAGTTCAGGTAGCGGAAAAACCGGCTGCGGTCGGTAAAAAGCGCCAGCATGTTGCCGCGGCTGACGGCAGCCTTCTGTTCCATGGTCTTGAACATGCCGGATTCGGCGACCCTGAATCGGGCCAGGAGCAGCAGCAGGCCGAGCCCACCCCCGATAAAGAAGGCCGTGCGCCAGTTATAGCTGTTGGCAACGATATTGGCGAGAATTGCCCCGGAAACGCCTATGGAGGCTACAAGCATGGTGCCATAACCCCGTATGCGGGTATGAAGCACCTCGGAGACCAGTGTGATGCCGGCGCCGAGTTCGCCTGCGAGCCCCACTCCGGCAATCAGGCGAAGGATACCATAGGCTGGAAGCGTGGTGACGAACCCGTTGGCGATATTGGCAAGCGAGTACATGATGATGGAGGCGAACATGATTTTCAGGCGACCTTTTTTGTCACCGAGCCACCCCCAGAGGATACCCCCCAGCAGCATGCCGATCATCTGCATGTTCAGGAGATAGACCCCGTTGTCAATGAGCGCATGCCCTTCGACGCCGAGTTCCTTGAGACTGGGAACCCTCACAATACTGAAAAGCACAAGATCGTAGATATCGACAAAGTAACCGAGCGCGGCCACGATGACCGGCATACTGAAAACGGCACGAATCGACGGATGCTCTGAACTTGCCACAAAAACCTCCGGATAGACGATTTCCGCACAAAGGGCGGAAAACTTTTTTCGTTGATGCAACTGATTGAAAACAGAAGAGATAAACTATAATATGCAAAAAAATGAATAAATGAATATTTAAACCCGGCGATAAAAACTTCCACTCACGGCATTGATGCTGCGTGTATAATGCGGTACTCATCGAGCACCGGAAGGTCGGCTTCGGGAAAGTCGTAGGCATCGATCGCTGCTGGCGAGATCCAGGCAAGCGCACGATGTTCATAAAGCACAGGCTCACCCGAAAGGAGGGTGCAGAGAAAGGGAATGAGACGAAGCGAAAAATCCTCGTAGGCATGAATCACCGGCGTAAGCTGCCGGGTGATGGCGACCTTCACACCGAGCTCTTCGCGAAGCTCCCGGTGCAGGGCTTCGGCATGGCTCTCTCCCTTTTCAACCTTGCCGCCGGGAAATTCCCACTTGAGGGCGAGCCGGCGACCCTCGGCACGCTGCGTTATGAGAAAAGCGCCATCGCGCTCGATGATGGCGCAGACCACGTCGCCGATATGGGGAAGCGGATTCATGGGGCGAATATGCGTACAAAAGGGTTGCGGAACCGGGTGCGTTTCGTGTACAAAAACGGATTCCGGAAAAAAGCCTGTTTTTTTTACCTTGTTCTGACGAATATAACTAAATAACCGGCGCTCCGGCTCCGGAACATCTTTTCCCTGCAGGCGCCACTGGACAAATATGGACGAACACTCGACAACCGAGGCAACCGCATTCGCCCTGAAACTGCTCTCCTTGCGGAACCACAGCCGGTTCGAGCTTGCCGGAAAGCTGCGGAAAAAAGGGTACAGCCACGAGACCGGCGAAGCAGCGCTGGACTACCTGAGCAAAAAAAAACTGATAGACGACGAGGCTTTCGCTCGCGAGCTGATCGAGAGCCGACAGAGACGCAAGCCGAGCGGACGCGGCAAACTGCGCTGCGATCTGCTGAAGAAGGGGGTTCCGGAAAGCGTGGCTTCGGAGCTGCTGAAGGATTACGACAGTCTTGAGGTGGCCCTGCGGGCTGGCCGCAAAAAACTTGCCGCGCTGAAAGGGCGCGACAAGAATGAAAAGAAAAAAAAGATCGAGGTATTTTTGCGAAACAGGGGATTCGAATGGCCGGTCATAAAGGAGACTCTTGAAAGCCTTTTCAAGACCGGCCAGGAATACGAAGTGGATCAGACCCCGTCGGCATGAACAAGCGAGCCCACCTCTTCACCGCGAAGCAGGCGGGTGAAGTTCCCCTCTTCGTTAATATTCATCACCACGATCGGCAGGACGTTTTCCCTGCACAGGGTTATGGCCGTCATGTCCATGACCCGAAGGTTCTTGCGGATGACGTCGAGGTAGGAGATTTTCGGGAAGAATTCGGCATGCGGATTCTTTTCGGGATCGGAGTCGTAAACCCCCTCTACCCTGGTGCCTTTGACGATGACGTCAGCCTGGATTTCGATAGCCCTGAGCGAAGCCGCCGTATCTGTGGTAAAATAGGGATTGCCGGTACCCGCACCGAAAATCACCACACGACCTTTTTCAAGGTGGCGGATCGCCCGGCGACGGATGAAGGGCTCGGCCATCTGCTCCATTTTAATGGCGGTCTGAAGGCGTGTAAAAATCCCCTTACGTTCCAGCGCATCCTGAAAGGCAATGGAATTGATGACCGTGGCCAGCATGCCCATGTAGTCGGCCTGAACACGATCCATTTTGGCCGCAGCCTCCGAAACACCCCTGAAAATATTGCCGCCACCGATTACCAGAGCGATCTCGGCCCCCATCTCGCGCGCTTTGCGGATCTCTTCTGCATAGCGGTCGAGCATGGCGGCATTGATACCGTAACCCTCATCACCGGCAAGCGATTCACCGCTTAGTTTCAGCAGGATGCGCTTGTATTTCAGCATTGTCTCCCCTCCGTGGCAATGGTTTTGATGGAACTCTACCCTCTTGAATATGGTCAAAAAAAAAGCCTCGTACAACGAGGCTTTTTTTCTTTTCTACTGACCTAACTGATAACGTACAAATGCCTTAACATCAACCTGAGCCTGATGCTTCTTTCTGAAGTCGGCAAGCACTTCCGATACCCTGGCATTGGCGTCCTTGATGAAGGACTGCTCGGTAAGCACAACCTCCTGGTAGTACTTCTCGAGCCTTCCGGTAACGATCTTGTCGACAAACTGTTCAGGCTTGCCCTGTCCAAGAGCCTGCTGTCGATAGATATCCATCTCCTTTTCAATGTAGTCGGCCGGAACCGCGGAACGATCGGTGACGATAGGAGATGAAGCCGCTACCTGCATGGCAAGGTCTTTGGCAAGCGCCTTAGCCTCCTCAGGCTTGTCAGTGGACAGCTGGACGAGGGCTCCGAGCTGTGAGCCGGGATGAACATACGATTCGACGACACCGTCAGGAGCCGTAAGAAACGCAAGACGTTTCAATTCGAGTTTTTCGCCGAGCCGTCCTGTCATGGTTTTCATGGCATCGTCAACCGACTCTCCGCCGTATGCTTCATCAAGCGTGAGAGCAAGCAGCGCTTCGGGCGAAGCTGCACCTTTTTCAAGGGCGAGCGAAGCAAGCGCACCGGCAAAACCGGAGAACACGTCGCCCCGAGCCACGAAGTCGGTTTCGCAGTTGAGTTCGAGAATGACGCCGGCCTTGCGGTCGTCGGCAATCTTGATTATAACCATACCCTCACGTGCTTCCTTGTCGGCTCTTTTGGCCGCAAGGGCTGCACCTTTCTTGCGCAGGTATTCTATGGCTTTCTGCATGTCGCCGCCGGTCTCTTCGAGGGCTTTCTTGCAGTCCATCATACCTACACCGGTAGTATCTCTGAGGTCTTTGACGTCTTTAGCTGAAATCTGGCTCATTGGATTAAATTCGATCCTGTTATTTATATGATGCTGATGCAATAGTTGACTGACCTTCGCCCTTATTCGGCGATCTCTTCGGTCTCGATTTCAGGCCCCGCATCTTCTTCGTCCATGCCGGCAAGCACTTCCTGCTCGACCTTCAGCGCCCGTGCGTTGACGACGGTTTCGGCTGCGGCCTTGACCATCAGCTGAATCGAACGGATGGCATCGTCGTTGGCCGGAATCACGTAATCGACGGTTTCGGGATCGCAGTTGGTATCGACCATTGCGAAAATCGGGATGCCGAGCGAACGGGCTTCCTTGATGGCGATATGCTCCTTGCGGATATCTACGACAAAGAGCGCTGCGGGCAATCTGGTCATGTTGGCGATGCCGCCGAGAATCCTCATCAGCTTTTCGCGCTCGCGGGCCAGCATGAGGCGCTCTTTCTTGGTGATCATGTCGAAAGTGCCGTCGGTTTCCATTCGGTCAATGGCGTTCATGCGGCGGATGCTCTGGCGGATGGTCGAGAAGTTGGTCAGCATGCCACCGAGCCAGCGCTCGCAGACGTAGGGCATGCCTGCACGCTCGGCCTCTTCGGAGATGATGTGCTTGGCCTGTTTTTTGGTACCGACGAACATGATCTCCCTTCCTGTGGAGGCGATGGCCTCGAGGGCCTTGAGTGCGTCGTTGGCCAGTACGAGGGTCTTCTGCAGATCGATGATGTGAACACCGTTCTTCTCCATGAAGATGTACGGCTTCATTTTCGGACACCAGCGGCGTGCGAGGTGCCCGAAGTGTACTCCTGCGCGGAGCATCTCTTCAAGCTGGAACTCTTGTGACATTGGAACTTTTCCTGTTGTGTTTAGTTGGAACCTCTACCGTGCTGCTGCTTTTCGGGATCCGGCGCCCCAGGGCGCCGGACACTTCCGTCAGGCTTCATCCGGAACTGCTCCGGAATGGCACGATATGCGGGATGTTTGCTGAAAAAGAAAAATGGAACCCACGACAATCAACGTTTGGAGAACTGGAAACGTTTGCGGGCTTTTTTGCGGCCGAATTTTTTGCGCTCGACCATACGGGGATCCCTGGTCAGGAGCTTTTCGGTTTTCAGTACCGGGCGTACCGTTTCGTCGAATTCGGTGAGTGCGCGGGCAATGCCGAGGCTGACTGCCCCGATCTGGCCGCTGACGCCTCCACCCTGAACGTTGACCTTGATATCGAACTCTTCGGTTCTTTCGGTGAGAGCAAGCGGCCTGAGCGCCTTGCTGCGTTTGACTTCGTCCTTGAAATACTCTTCGATCGGAAGTTTGTTGATGATGACCCGGCCCTTGCCCGGAGTCATGAACACTCTTGCAACCGAGGTTTTACGGCGTCCTACGGTATCGATAACCTCTTTCATTCCCTCTTTGCTTATGGTTTATTTAACTTTCATTTCAACGGGGCACTGCGCTGCATGCGGATGCTCCGTGCCGGCGTAGACCTTGAGTTTCCTGAACAGCTGGCGTCCGAGATTGTTGTGCGGAAGCATTCCCCACACCGCATGTTCGATGACCTTTTCGGGTTTTTTCTTCAGGACGTCCTTGACGTGGTCGAACTTGCCGCCACCAGGATAGTTCGAGTGGTGGAAGTAGGTTTTGTACTCGATCTTCTTGCCGCTCAAGGCAACCTTCTCGGCGTTGGTGACCACGATGAAGTCGCCGGTGTCGATGTGAGGAGTGAACTGCGCCTTGTGCTTGCCTCTGAGCACCCTGGCGATCTCTGCCGCCATTCTCCCCAAAATCTGGCCTTCGGCATCAACGATATACCACTTACGCTCGACTTCCGCAGGCTTTGCCGAATATGTCTTGAAACTTAACGTCTTGCTCATGCTGTACAATAGGATTAACTGGACTTTTCCGAAAAATAAAGTTTAGCAATGTAAATTATTTCATTTAATTCTACAAATTATACCTGTACTCTCTTCCTGAATTTGAGGCGGCCGCAGGTGCCGCCATGCCTTATAATACCCTATTGCCTTATGAAGCCTTTAATTGCTCTGGTGGGCCGACCGAATGTCGGCAAATCGACCCTGTTCAACAGAATCCTCCGCCAGAAAAGCGCCATCGTCGACAGCATGCCGGGCGTTACGCGCGACCGTCACATCATGCCGGGCGAGTGGCAGGGAAAACAGTTCCTTCTGATGGATACCGGCGGCTACTGTTCGGCCAACGACGTCATCAGCTCCTCGATGATCGAGCAGACGCTGACGGCCATCAGGGAGGCCGACTGCGTGATCTTTCTGACCGACGTGCGCTCCGGCCTGACCTACGACGACCTGGAGATCGGCAAGCTCCTGCAGCGCACCTGCCAGGACAAGCTGATATTCTTTGCCGTCAACAAGGTGGAGAGCCCTCAGCTGGCCATCGACGCGGAATCGTTTGTCAGTACCGGCTTCACCCGCCCCTATTTCCTTTCGGCCAAGGACGGCAGCGGCGTGGCCGACATGCTCGACGACATTCTGGACTCCCTGCCCTCGTCGGAAGGCGCTCACGAAGAGGAGGATGACACCGTCAAGCTCGCCGTGGTTGGAAGGCCGAACGTCGGCAAGTCGAGCTTCGTCAACGCCCTGCTCGGCGTGAACCGCCACATCGTTTCGGACATTCCGGGCACCACGCGGGACGCCATCGACAGCCGCTTCACGCGCAAGAAGCAGGAGTTCCTGCTGATCGACACGGCGGGGCTGAGAAAACGCACGAAAATCGACGCCGGCGTGGAGTTCTACAGCTCGCTGCGCACCGAGCGGGCCATCGAGCGCTGCCAGGTGGCCATGGTGCTGCTCGACGCGAGGGCGGGACTCGAAAAGCAGGATCTTAAGATCATCAACATGGCCGAGGAGCGCAAGAAAGGAGTGCTGCTTCTGGTCAACAAGTGGGATCTCATCGAGAAGGATTCGAAAACCAGCAAGCTCTACGAGGACAACCTCCGCTCCCATATGGGAAACCTCTCGTGGATACCGGTGGTGTTCATTTCGGCCCTGACGAAAAAGAACCTCTACCGTGCTGTAGACACCGCCGAGGAGATCAGCCGGAACCGGTCGCGCAAGATCACCACCAGCGCCCTGAACCGCTTTCTCGAAGAGGCGCTCGCAGCAAAGCACCCCTCGACGAAATCGGGCCGGGAGCTGAAAATCAAGTATATGACGCAGATCGATTCGCACTGGCCGGTATTTGCTTTTTTCTGCAATAATCCTGAGCTTGTGCAGAACAATTTCAGGAAGTTCCTCGAAAAGAAGCTCCGCGAAGAGTTCAGTCTCGACGGCGTGCCGATTTCGCTCCGCTTCATGGAGAAGTAGCACCGCTTTCCGACGACCGACGGCAACCAGGTAAATCTCACGATCACTCAAAGACAATCCATTCCATGCACCACGTACAAGAAGCACAGATTTTAGCCGCCCTGCAGACCGTTATGGAGCCGGACCTGAAAAAGGATCTGGTGACGCTCGGCATGATCGAGGATATCCGCATCGACGAAAGGAACCGGGTATCGTTCAGCGTAGTGCTGACCACGCCGGCCTGCCCGATGAAAAACCAGATACGCCAGGCATGCATCGACGCCGTAAGAACCTGTGTGCCGCTTGCCGACGAGATCGAGGTGAACATGACCTCGAAAGTGACCTCCGGCTGCAGCCACCACCAGGGTGAGGAGGAGCGTCCGCTGAAAGGGGTGAAGAACATCATCGCCGTGGCCTCCGGCAAGGGCGGGGTCGGCAAGTCCACCGTGGCCGTCAACCTGGCCGTGAGCCTGGCTGCTACCGGCGCGAAAGTTGGCCTGATCGACGCCGACCTCTACGGCCCGAGCATACCGACCATGTTCGGCATGAACGACGCGAAACCGGAGGTGGTCGACAAAAACCTCGTGCCGGTCGAAAAATACGGTATCAAGCTGATGTCGATAGGTTTTCTCATCGAAACCGACACCGCCATCATCTGGCGCGGGCCTATGGCTTCGAGCGCCATCAAGCAGTTCATCTCCGAGGTTGCGTGGGGAGAGCTCGACTACCTGATTTTCGACCTGCCTCCGGGAACCGGCGACATTCAGCTCACCCTGGTGCAGACCATCCCGCTTACCGGAGCGGTTATCGTCACCACGCCGCAGGATCTCGCGCTGGCCGACGTATCGAAAGCGGTGAGCATGTTCCGCAAGGTGCATGTGCCGATTCTCGGACTTGTGGAAAACATGTGCTACTACGAACTGCCCGACGGCACGAAAGACTACATTTTCGGCAAAGCCGGCGGAGAGCGGTTCGCCAAAGCGCAGGGCATCGCCTTTCTTGGGGCCATACCGATCGGACGCGAGGTTCGCGAGGGGGGCGACAGCGGCATCCCCTTCGTGATGGCCGAAAAGGCTTCGGCCACCGCAACGGCGATGACCCGAGCGGCGCAGGAGGTCGCCCGTCAGATATCCATCACCAACGCCTGCAACGGCCGGGAACCATCATGATTTTTGTATTGTTTTTTTGGGTCGGGAAGTGATATTATATCACCTTGTATTTCCAGAGAAAACATCAGTATTTCAATCATCATAACAGCATTCCATCATGAGCACCAGCAAGGATTATCTGCCGAACAGCGACGGACTTTACGACCGGGTTATCGCCGCACTTGAAACCGTGCGCCCCTATCTGCAGGTTGACGGCGGCGACTGCCAGCTTGTCGGCATCACCAAGGATATGGTTGTGGACGTGAAACTTCTCGGCGCTTGCGGCTCATGCCCGATGAGCACCCTCACGCTCCGTGCAG
The DNA here is from genome assembly GCF_021740465.1 of Chlorobium sp. Classification (GTDB taxonomy): domain Bacteria; phylum Bacteroidota; class Chlorobiia; order Chlorobiales; family Chlorobiaceae; genus Chlorobium. The sequence goes on from NZ_JAIOZR010000004.1 coordinate 24,453, forward strand.
GCGTTGAACAGGCTATCAAGAAAGCCATTCCCGAAATCGCCCGCGTCGAATCCGTATAAATCACCCCAGATTTCTCAGCAACAGCTCCAGGGAGTCCTCGTTATTGACGAGGACCTCTCTCGGCTTGCTGCCGTCGGCTTCACTGACGATCCCGTTGTATTCGAGCTGATCCATCACCCTTGCCGCACGGCTGAATCCGAGACGCAGACGCCTCTGCAGGAGCGATACGCTTGCCTGCTGGTGCATGACCACAAGCCGGGCCGCATCCTCGAACATGCTGTCGCGCCCATCGCGATCCTGCATGCCGCCGATTGCCGAGCCGTTGCCTTTCTGCTGCTGGTCGGGCACGGGGAGCACGAACATGTTTTTAAGGGCGTGCTGCGCACCGATGAAGGTGGTTATCGCCTCGACTTCGCCCGAGGAGACGAAAGGGCCCTGGATACGCAGGGCTTTGGGCTGGTCGGAGGGCTGGAAAAGCATATCGCCGTTTCCCAGAAGCTGTTCGGCTCCCGATCCGTCGAGAATGGTACGCGAATCGACCCGGCTTGCCACCTGGAAAGCGATCCGCGAGGGGAAGTTTGCCTTGATGATGCCGGTGATGACATCGACCGAGGGGCGCTGGGTGGCGACGATGAGGTGAATGCCGACGGCACGGGCGAGCTGGGCGATCCTTATGATGGGCTCTTCGACCTCCCTGCCGGCAGTAATCATGAGATCGGCGAGTTCATCGATCACCACGACGAGATAGGGCATGGCCTCCTCCGGCAGACGGCGGTTGTAGTCGCCGATATTGCGCACACCGGCCTTTTCGAGACATTCGTAGCGAAGCTCCATCTCCTTGACGACGCATTTGAGTGCATAGACCGCTTTCTGCGGGTCGGTGATGATCTGCTCGTCGATACCGGGAAAACGCACGAGGAAGTGGTTCCTGAGCTGCTGGTAGTGGAATAGCTCGACGCGTTTCGGGTCGATCATGACGAATTTGACCTTGTCGGGGCTGCAGGCGTAGAGCAGGCTGGAGATGATGACGTTGATGCAGACCGATTTGCCCGCTCCGGTCGCTCCGGCGATCAGCAGGTGGGGCATGGTGGCCAGATCGGCGATGAAGACCTCGTTGGCGATGGTTTTGCCTAGCACGATAGGCAGCGTCAGGGTGCTGTTCTTGAACTTCTCGACCTGCAGCACCGAGCGGAGCCAGACGGTTTTGGGTTTGCCGTTGGGAATTTCGACGCCGACGGCGTTCTTGCCGGGAATGGGGGCGATGATGCGGATGCCCCTTGCGGCAAGCGCCATGGCAAGATCGTTCTCGAGCGATTTGACCCGGCTGACCTTCACATCGGGAGCAAGCTCCATTTCAAAGAGGGTCACGCGGGGACCGACCGTGGTTGAAATCCTCACCACGTCGATCTTGTAGATGTTGAGCTTTTCAAGCAACTTGCGCTTGCTTTCAGTAAGGTGGTGTTCGTCGATGCGATTGTCGTCGTCGGGAACCCGCTCAAGCAGATCGATCGAAGGAAAGCGGTAGGGCTCGCGATCCTTGGTCTTCACTTTCAGACGACGCTCGTCGAGGTCGGCCTCTTTTTCGTGAATACCCGCGCTGATGGTCATTTCCGGTTCACCGGCAACACCCTCCTGCCTCACCGAAGCAGCAGAGGGTAGCGGAGTGCTCTCCCCCGGGAAAGGCTCGTCCAACCGTACGGCTTCGTCCCGGAATGCCGGATAGGGGTCGGAATAGAAGGGAGCACTCCCTTCAGGATCGGAGCTTTGGGAAGGAGCGACCTGGGGATCGCGCTTCAGCCGTTTTTTTTCCTCCCGCTGCAGCCGGCGATCCTCTTTCAGCCGGGCGCTTTCGGATCTCTTTTTACGCCTCGCCTCCCTCCACGCGCTCAGGACGCCCAGTGGTTTGCGAAGCTCCTCCAATACAGAGCGGGAGGTATCGGAAAACATGGCGCCGAGCCCCCGGCTCATGTAAAAACTGGTGATGACTCCGGCTGCAGCGAGCAGCACCCAGGCGCCGGTGTAGCCAATGAGGGTGGAAAGCATTGCTGCAAGCATCCGCCCTATGGTACCCGCCATGTAATCGCTGAACTCCATAGAGGTCAAACCGAACATGGCAGCGACATCGACAGCCATGAAGAGCATGTAGAGAAAGAAAAGCAGCGCCGGCTTGAGGCTTTTCTGACGGAAAAGCGACCAGCCCCAGAAAAGCAGGGCGATGCCGGGCAGAATTGCCGGATAGCCGAAAAACGATCTGATGAAAAAGGCCGAAAGCCTTGCGCCAAGCAGGCCGAAAGGATTGCCGATACTGCCGGCAGCATCCTTTGCTGCGGAACTGGAAATGTCGTTCCATGCCAGATGGGCGAGCAAGGACTCGTCTTCGGAGTGAAAACTCAGCAGCGCCCCGATAAAGAAAAGGGCCGCAAGCATCAGCACAATACCGGCTATCTCCCTTTTCTGCTCCTCATTGCCGGCTGTTGTAACGGTCCGTCCGTTTTTTGTATTTTTTTTCAATGCCACGCAGATCTTTCTCCCTGAACATGATTCCTTGTATCCATAGCTTAAAGCGCAGGACGCTGCACGAAGGGAAGCGCCCGGACGACTCCCGGCTGGAGTGACCCGCGGATTTCAACGAAAAGAGGAGTTCCCGGCCGGCTGTACTCCCTTAGAATCGAACAGGTTCCTATGGGTTCCTGCAGCGTTGGCGAAAGCGTACCACTGCACACCGTGCCGATCTCCTGCCTGTCCGAGTTGAAAATCCTGAAATGCTGGCGCGCAAGCGCCCGCCCCTCGAGACTGAATCCGACAACGGCGCGCCTGGGAGCCAACTCCGCCTGCTGACATGCCTCCCTGCCGATGAAATGCCCCTTGCCGGATTTAACCACCCATTTGAGACGGGCTTCGAGAGGGTTGACGGTACTGTCGATCTCATGCCCGTAAAGAGAATAACCCATTTCAAGGCGAAGGGTGTCGCGCGCGCCGAGACCGACAGGCAGAATACCGTACTCATTCCCTGCCGCCATAAGCGCACTCCAGAGATCCAGTGCTGCTTCATTGGGGATGCAAATCTCCACGCCCTCTTCTCCGGTATAGCCTGTACGGGCTATCATGATCTCTCTGCCCTTCCAGGAAATCTTCAGGAACCGGAAGGGGCGGAGCGAGGCGAGGTCGTGATCGGGAAATACCTTCCGAAGCACCTCCCGGGAGCGGGGCCCCTGAAGGGCCACAAGGGAGAGCGTTCCGGTAAGGTCTTCGAGTCCGACACCCTCGAAGGCACCGATATGCTGACCAATCCATGCAAGGTCTTTCTCAGCATTGCTGGCGTTGACGATCAGAAAAAAGCTTCCGGCATCGATGCGGTAGATGATAAGATCGTCGACGATGCCTCCATCGGGGTAGAGCATGAGGTTGTACTGCGCCTCGCCATCGGAAACCTTCGATAGATCGTTGGTGGTGAGATACTGCAGAAACTCCCCGGCCCGGGCTCCCGTGATGGCAAAATTCCCCATGTGGGATACGTCGAACAGTCCTGCAGCTTCACGTACCGCCTTGTGTTCGGCGATGATGCCGCTGTACTGTACCGGCATGAGATAGCCGCCGAAATCGATAATTTTTGCCCCGGCCTTCTCGTGCCAGGAGTAAAGTGCTGTTTTTTTCATAACCACCTGTTACTGAATAGTATTGACGTGAATGGCAATTGACTGTAAAAAAGCATTTTACAGGGAAGTTCAAAGCATTTTCCCCGATACGCTTCCGTTTTTTCAGGCATCCGGAGAACAAGCCCCTCTTTCCGAACAGAAATATAAGCATCCGGAGGATAAGAACGTACATTGAGCGAATTGCGCCTGCAGGAGCCGGATGGATGATGCTGGGGGCCACCGGTTCGGGAATCATGTATGATTCCGCCGATTTTTCACGCGAATTTTCAGGGGCTTGCAGAGGCGGCCTCGCTTTCGGGAAGCGCGACCGCATGCCGTACAGACATATTTGGGCATTCGGCCTTCGCCGGCAAGGAGCATGGTATGATCAAGCAGCTCCTGGCGGTCGAGTTTGCAAAGCTTTTTCACAAACGATCCCCTCGTCCCAAGACGATTGCGTCCGAAAGTTCGTTCCGGTCACCGGACTGGCGCGGAAAGTAACGGGCAAGAATCACCCCGCAGCGTTTTACGGCTTCGGCTATCGCCCGTCCCTGTTCTTTGCCGCGGATTCCGGCAATGATGGTATCGACGATCTCCTGCCAGAGCTGCTGCTCGACTCTGGAGCTGATACCCTGATCGGCAATAACACGCACCCGGTGCTCGAACATCGATATGTAGATGAGGATGCCTGTACGATCGCGGGTTTCGTATATTGCACGGCGGAAAAAGGCGCCTGCCGCTGCCTCCGCGACCTCTTCCTGCATGTCCCGGGCGGAAACAAAGGGGCGTTTCAGAGTGGGGATCCTCCTGAAAAGCTCGTTGAGCAGAATGAAGCATGCCGCGAAAATACCAAGAAAGGACCACATGTCCCGGTTTCCGGCAGCAACCATGACGAGCAGGGCGCCAAAAAGCGAAAGCATGGAACTGCCGAGCAGTCCCGCCGCCGCATAGCTGTCGCTGGAGGAGACGACCTTGACGACGATTTCGCCGGAAGTGGTGCGCTCCGCCTCACGGATACGTTCCTCGATGAGCTGTTTGTCCTGTTCCGTCAGGAACCTGTTGACCGGATCTTTCATGGCAGTAGGCCCTGTGGCCGTATATTGTTTTTCTTACCAGTTGCCCGACGCGCCGCCGCCGCCGAAACCGCCCCCGCCACCGCTGAAACCTCCGCCTCCGCCGCCGAAGCTGCCCCCGCCGAACGAACCGCCGCCGTAATAGCCGCCGCCGGGTCCGCCACCGAAGATCATCGGGCCGCCTCCCCCGCTGCCTCGTGTAATCTGGATGAAAAAGTAGATGAAAAGGATGATGAGCAGAATGAGGCCAAGCGAGGGAGTGCCTCCTTTTTCTTTTGCCGGGGCCGCCTTGTACTCACCACGAACCGCGAGCATAATAGACTCGACGCCCCGCTGAAAACCGGCGTCGAACTTACCGTCCCTGAAAGCGGGAGTCACCTCGTTCTGGACGATCCGTCCCGCGAGCAGATCGGTCAAACGGCCTTCGAGACCGTAACCCACCTCGATACGTACCTTCCGGTCATCGCGGGAGACCAGAAAAAGCACGCCGTTGTCTACCCCTTTCTGGCCAATCTTCCAGGCTTCGGCTACCTTGATGGAGAAATCCTCAACAGGTTCCCCTTCGAGTGAGGGAACCGTAAGAATGACGATCTGCGTGGATTCGTTCTTTTCAAGATCTGCGAGTTTCGCTTCGAGAACCACCTCCATCCCGGGGGAAATCATTGCCGCGCCGTCGTTCACCCGGCTCCGGAGCGGAGGTACGTCGAGAGCCTGTGCGATCGCAACAGGAATCATCTGCAACATGAGGATACAGATGAGGAAATGCGCTTTGAACTGTTTTTGCATGAATCGAGTCACTCGTCAGAACTTCACTTCCGGTACGGTTTTCGCAGCGGCATCGGCCTTGAAGTACTCCTTGGCCTTCAGCTTGAGCAGCAGGCTGTTAGTCATGGAGTTGGGGAACTGCCGTATCGAGAAATTGAAGGTTTCCACTGTGGCGTTGTAACGCTGGCGGGCAACGCTGATGCGGTTTTCGGTACCTTCAAGCTGGTTCTGCAGATCCCTGAAATTCTGATTGGCCTTGAGATCGGGATAGCGCTCGACAGCTACAAGGAGACGCGAAAGGCTCGATGAGAGTGATCCCTGGGCACTCTGAAACTTGTTCATCGCTTCCGGGTCACTGAGCATTTCGGGTGTGAGTTGCACGGCGGTGGCCTTCGCTCTGGCTTCGACGACCGCAGTAAGGGTCTCCTGTTCGAAGTTCGCCGCTCCCTTGACGGTGGCCACCAGGTTTGGCACGAGGTCAGCCCTGCGCTGGAGTTGCGATTCGAGATCGCCCCAGGCCTTGTTGACGGCCTCGTCGTTCTGCTGGATGGAGTTGTAGCCGCAGCCGGAGAGCGAGCCGAGCAGCAGCAGAAAAGCGAAGAGTCTCGACAGTATCGGTTTCATGGCGTTCATGTTCTGGTTAATGGACATTGTCTGGTTGTATTGCATAATATACGCTCTGTTTCAAGTTACAGAAATTCACTGAAGTCCGGACGCCGGGTTCCGCCCTCTTTTTCCGTCAGCTTATGAGACGTTCGACGGTAAAGATGCCCTGAACCTTCTTGAGCTTCTCCATAAGGGTGCCGAGTTTTTCGATGTTGCGGACATAGACCATCAGCGTACCGACGAACATGCCATCCCTTGCGTGCAGGGAGATGCTCCGGATATTGGTATCGAATTTGGAGATGACGGTGGTAATCTGGTTGGTGATGCCAAGCCGGTCCTCGCCGACGATTTTTATGCCGGCAAGGAAATCTGTTTCAACCTTCCTGTTCCAGGAAACCGATACAATCCGCTCGCTTTTCAGGAAGTTTTCGTTGCTGACGTTCAGACAGTTCTTCCGGTGGATCTTCACCACGCCGTCGGCCGTGACGAAACCGATAACGTCGTCGCCGGGAACCGGCTGGCAGCATTTGGCATAGGCGTAGGCGATGTTGCTCATTCCGGCGATGATCACATCATCCTTTTTCGATACAGGCGCATCCTGGTCCTGGCGAGCCTGCTCGAGAAAGGTTTCAACCTGGCGGGCCTGACTCGACGGCTGTTTGACCGCTGATTCGGGCGGCTCTTTGTGCGCGCTGCTGACGCGTTCGAAAATCTCCTCGCCGTTGATCTGCTGACTGGCCAGAGCGCTGAAAAAGTCGGCAGGCGTCTTGATGCCATACTTTTTGGCGTGCCGGATAATGTCGTTGTCGGAAAAGAGCTTTTTTCCTCCTGAAAGCAGTTTGTCCCACATGCTGCGGCCTTTTTCGATCTGCATGCGGCGCTCTTCGTTGATGGCCGAGCGGATTTTGAGGCGTGCTCGGTGGGTAACGACGAACTTGAGCCAGTCGGCCTTGGGCTTCTGGTTTTTCGAGGTAATGATCTCCACCCGATCGCCCGATTTGAGCTGCGCGTTGAGCCGAACGATCTTGCCGTTCACCTTGGCTCCGATGCAGCCGTTGCCGATTTCGGAGTGAATGGCGTAGGCAAAGTCGATGGGAGTGGCGTCGGCCGGCATGGTTTTCATGTCGCCCTTGGGAGTGAAAACGTAGATCTCGTCGTGGTAGAGATTGAGCTTGAACCCCTCCATGAACGAAGCGGCGGAGTCGGCATCCTTGATGAGCTCCCTGGCCCATTTCAGGAAGGAGTCAATCGTGGCGTCGTCCCTGGATATCTTCTCCTTGTAGCGCCAGTGAGCGGCCACGCCAAGTTCGGCAAATTCGTGCATGCGCTTGGTGCGGATCTGCAGTTCCACAACATACCCTTTGGGGCCGATGATGGCCGAGTGCAGCGACTGATAGCCGTTGTGCTTGGGAATGGAGATGTAGTCCTTGAAGTGCTGCGGTATGGGCGGATACTTCTGGGTGATGAAGCCGTAGACCGCGAAACAGTCGGCAACCCGTTCGGTATCGACGATAACCCGAATGCCGTAAAGATCGTGGATATCCTCGAAGTTCTTGTTCTTGTTTCGCATCTTGTTGTAGATGGAGAAGAGGTGTTTTGCCCTGCCCTGAACCTCGATACTGAAGCCCTGTTTTTCAAGATCGTCCCTGATGGGGTCGATCATGCGGTTGAGGTAATTGATACGCTCAGCCCGGCTCAGACGTACCTTCTGCTGCAGAAAATCGTACATCTCGGGATCGATGTATTTCAGCGCGAGGTTTTCGAACTCGACCTTCATCTTGCCGAGACCGAAACGGTGCGCCAGGGGGGCGTAGATATCCCTCGTTTCAAGGGCAATCTTCAGGCGACGGTGTTCGGGCAGCGATTCGAGCGTCCTCATGTTGTGCAGGCGGTCGCAAAACTTGATGAGAATGACCCTGATATCCTTGACCATCGAGAGCAGCATCTTGCGAAAACCTTCGGCCTGGGTGGTTTCGCGATTGATCGTGATGCCGGATATCTTGGTCAGCCCTTCAACAATATCGGCAACCTCGACGCCGAGTTCGGCGACAAGATCGTCGTAGGTGTAGCCGCTGTCTTCGATCACGTCATGCAGAAGCGCCGCGGCGACGGAAACATCGTCGAGAGGCAGCTCTTCGAGCATGATTGTGGCAACTTCTACCGGATGGTAAAAGTAGGGTTCTCCGGAGGCTCGTTTTTCGCCTTCGTGAGCCCGGTAGGACATGAAGAACGCGCGCTGAACCAGCGATTCGTCGCATTGCTTGAGATTGTCGCGGCAGAGCCGGAGAATTTCGTGCAATTTCGCATAATGCTTTTTATCGATCTGTGCCAGCATAGAACCCGGTGCTCCCTCCTTGTGCTCCCTGAAAAAGGCTTTAAACGGTAACCATCCTGCTTGCGGGGGAAAGGCGCTCCTTATCGCCAGTGCGTTCCGGAGAGACCCTCGCCCCGTATATATTATTCTTATATGATTTTATTTTCCTATAACAAAGCGCTGCGGCAAGAAAAACCGCTACCCGCCCTTCACACTCCCCCTTGCCCGCTGCTCGAATTTCGATATTTCGTCGCGCAGGTATGCTGCTTTTTCGTACTCCATGTGCTCTGCGGCCTCCTCCATTTCAAGACGAAGTTCTGCGGCCATGGAGTAACATTCGTCGGCCGAGAGCGTTTCGACAAGCGAGCTGAACAGCCTCTCCGGCTTGGGCTCGAGCCCGAAACGCTTTCGGCGGTATCGTTCCTCGGAATCGGCGACGCTGGTGGTATTGAGCACCTGCTCCATCGACTTGACGATCGAGTGCGGCTCGATACCGTGCTCCTCGTTGTAGCGCTGCTGTATTGCCCGCCGGCGTGCGGTTTCGTCGAGTACCTCACGGATGGAACGGGTTATCACATCGGCGTAGAGTACCACAAACCCTTCGAGGTTGCGAGCCGCCCGTCCGGCGATCTGCATGAGTGACCGTGTATTACGCAGGAATCCCTCTTTATCGGCATCAAGGATGGCGACCAGCGATACTTCGGGAAGATCGAGACCTTCGCGGAGCAGATTGACACCGACCAGCACGTCGATGTCGCCGGTTCTGAGCTCCCGGAGAATCTGGATGCGTTCGAGGCTCTTTATCTCCGAATGCAGATAGCGCGAGCGAATTGCCGCCTTGCGAAAATAACCGTCGAGGTCTTCGGCCATGCGCTTGGTGAGCGTCATGACCAGCACCTTGAACCCTTTTTCGGTGTGGCGGCGGATCTCTTCGAGCAGATCGTCGATCTGCCCCTTGACGGGCCGCACCTCCACCGGGGGATCAAGCAAACCGGTCGGACGGACAAGCTGCTCGACGATAACTCCTCCGGAAAACTCGAGTTCGAGATCGCCGGGGGTGGCGCTGACGCAGATCACCTGCGGCACAAGTTCCGTATATTCCTCGAAACGGAGTGGACGGTTGTCGAGCGCGGAAGGAAGACGGAAGCCGTGTTCGACCAGTATGGTCTTGCGCGAACGGTCTCCGCCGTACATGCCCCTGATCTGCGGCAGCGTTACATGTGATTCGTCGACCACGACGAGGTAGTCTTCGGGAAAATAGTCGAGCAGGCAGTGCGGCCTCTGACCGGGCTCTCTTCCGGAGAGGTGGCGGGAGTAGTTTTCGATGCCCGAGCAGTACCCCAGCTCTTTCATCATTTCAAGGTCGTATCGGGTGCGCTCTTCGAGTCGGCGCGCCTCGATGAGACGGTTGTCGCCACGGAGCTGGTTGAGCCTTCCGGCCAGTTCGTTTTCGATTTCCAGCATGGAGCGGCGCATCTGTTCCTCCCCGGCCACGAACTGGCGCGCGGGATAGATGAAGGCGTAGTCGTCCCTTCCAAGCACCTCGCCGCTCTGCATGTCGAAGGTCTGTAGGCTTTCGATCTCCGGCCCGAAAAACTCCACCCGTACGGCAAGCTCTTCGTGTGCAGGCACCAGATCGATGATATCTCCGCGGACCCGGAACTTGCCGGGGCCGGTAGCGATATCGTCCCTGACGTAGTGCAGCGAAACGAGCTCCTGGAGAAACTGGTCTCGGTCTTTTTCCATGCCGGGCCGCAGCTCGAGGATCTGGGCCTTCCACTCTTCGGGAGATCCGAGGCCATAGATGCAGCTTACCGAACTCACCACAATAACGTCACGTCGTCCGCTGAGCAGCGAACTGGTGGCCCTGAGCCGGAGCCGCTCGATTTCGTCGTTGATACGCAGGTCCTTTGCTATATATTTATCGAGCGCGGGAAGATAGGCTTCGGGCTGATAGAAATCGTAATAACTGATGAAGTATTCGACAGCGTTGTCGGGAAAAAACTGCCGGAGCTCACCGTAAAGCTGTGCGGCAAGCGTCTTGTTGTGACTCATCACCAGCACCGGCTTGCCGACCTGGGCGATGACATTCGAAATGGTGAAGGTTTTGCCGGAGCCGGTGACGCCGAGCAGCGTCTGCCACCGGTCGCCGCGCTGTACCCCTTCGACAAGCTGTTCGATGGCTTTCGGCTGATCGCCTTTCGGTACGTACGGGCTGACAAGCCGGTACTCGTTTCCTGTTATGCCGTACATTGCGTGATGCATCCCGCTCTTGATTGTTTCTGGTAACTGCAGCAGAAAGAACTATTAATGCCGCCTGTTCGTTCTCGAACCCTGAGAAAGGATTTGCCAGGGAACCGGCAGAGTTATGTTTTTTTGTCAGTTATCCCCGAGCAGTTGCAATAGTTCGCCGGAAATCCCATTATTATGTTTTTTGTGATGACCGTTTTTCCATATTCAACACCGGGAAAGTGCCGTATCCTGGCGGGTATTGCCATTTTCCTTCTTTTGCATGTACTATCATCCTGCAGTCCAATGATAAATGAAGTCAAAACCTATCCGTATACCACCATACCCGGCGACTCCCTCCATACGCGCATCTATACGCTTGGCAACGGGCTGACCGTTTTCATGAGCCCCTACCACGACGAACCGAGAATATACACCTCGATCGCCGTTCGTGCCGGAAGCAAGAACGATCCGGCCGAAACTACCGGACTTGCTCACTACCTTGAACACATGCTCTTCAAGGGAACCGACTCCATCGGCTCGCTCAACTATGAAAAAGAGCATGCCGAACTGGAAAAAATCATCACGCTCTATGAAGAGTACCGTTCGACGGCCGATCCCGACAGGCGGGCGGCAATATACCGGGATATCGACAGCATTTCGAACGTCGCCGCGCAGTTCACAGTGCCGAACGAGTACGACAAGCTGCTGAACTCTATCGGCGCACAGGGAACCAACGCCTACACCTGGGTCGAACAGACCGTCTATATCAACGACATTCCCTCCAACAAGCTCGACCAGTGGCTCTCGATAGAGGCGGAACGGTTCCGTAATCCGGTCATGCGGCTCTTCCACACCGAGCTGGAAACCGTCTATGAAGAAAAAAACATGACCATGGACAGCGACAGCCGGAAAATATGGGAAAACCTTTTTTCCGGGCTTTTCAGCCTGCACACCTACGGCACCCAGACCACCATCGGCAAGGCGGAACACCTGAAGAACCCGTCGATCAGAAACGTGATCAACTACTATCGCTCCTACTACGTACCGAACAACATGGCACTCTGCCTTGCCGGAGATTTCGATCCGGAGGAGACCATCAGGATGATCGACAGGAAATTCTCGGTGTTGCAGCAGAAGGAGATCCCGCCGTTTACTCCCGCCGTCGAGGAGCCACTGAAGAAACCGGTCGTCAAAAAGGTGAAGGGTCCTGAAGCCGAAGAGCTGGTTATCGGGTTCCGCTTCAGCGGCGTCAACACCAGGGAAGCCGACTACCTCACGCTGATCGACAAGGTGCTTTACAACCAGACCGCCGGACTGATAGACCTGAACCTCAACCAGCAGCAAAAAACGCTTGATGCTGGTTCGATGCTGGTGCTGATGAAGGACTACTCGGCACACCTGCTGAGTGCCAAGCCGCGTGAAGGCCAGAGCCTTGAAGAGGTGAGAGATCTGCTGCTCGAACAGCTCCGGCAGCTCAAGGAGGGGAACTTCCCCGACTGGCTGCTCGAAGCTGCCATCAACGACCTGAAAATTGAACAGCTGAAACTCTACGAGAGCAATCGGGGACGGGTAGAGGCCTATGTGGACGCTTTCGTCTGGGGAATGGACTGGAAGGAGTACATCCATCAGACCGAACGCCTCGAAAAGATCACCAAGGAGGATCTGGTGGCTTTCGCAAAGAAGCACTACGGATCAAACTATGTTGCCGTCTTCAAGGAGCACGGCAGCGAGAAGAGCAGCCCGAAAATCCAGAAGCCGCCGATCACGCCGATCAAGGTCAACCGCGACAGCTCGTCGAAGTTCGCCGGCGATATCCTTGCCAAACCTTCAGACGAAATCGAGCCATCCTTTCTCGATTACCGGAAGGATATCGGCTTTTACGCGGTAACCCCCGAGATCGACCTGCACTACCTGCACAACAACGAAAACGAACTGTTTTCTATATACTACGTGTTCGATATCGGCAAAAACCACAGCCGGAAAGTCGATCTCGCGCTCGACTACCTCTCCTATCTGGGAACTTCGGCCCTGACTCCCGCACAGTTCAGCCAGGAACTGTACAGGAACGGAGCGAGCTTCTCTGCGTTCACATCGGAGGACTATGTCTATCTGAAGCTTTCAGGGCTGCAGAAGAACTTTCCAGCCTCAATACGCCTGCTCGAACAGCTCCTGACCGATGCCAGGCCAGACGATGCGGCCCTGGAAAAGCTCAAGGCCGGCACCATGAAGGAAAGAGCCGACGACAAACTCTCGAAAAGAAAAATCCTGTTCGAGGCCATGTCGAGCTACGGCAAATACGGCCCCTCCTCGCCCTTTACCAACGTGCTTTCCAATGCGAAGCTCGAAAGCATATCCTCCGGGGAGCTGCTCGAGGAGATCGGAAACCTCCTGCAGTACCGCCACCGTGTGCTCTATTACGGACCAACCTCCGCCGAAAACCTGCTCGCCGAACTCCATGCCGTGCGCAGCTACCCCGACACGCTGCGTGAACCGCCATCGGCGAGCCTCTACCCGGAGCTGGAACAGAAAAACAACCTTGTCTATGTGGTCGATTACGACATGACCCAGGCCGAGGTGATCATGCTCACCAGAGACGAACTGTACAATGCGGCAATAAGTCCGATGGTGACACTCTTCAACGAATATTACGGAGGCGGCATGTCTTCAGTAGTCTTTCAGGAGCTTCGCGAAGCCAAGGCACTGGCCTACTCGGTTTTTTCGGTTTACAGAACCCCGAAACTGCGCGACCGGTACAACTATATTTTCAGTTATATCGGCACGCAGGCCGACAAACTGCCTGAAGCGCTGGAAGGAATCCGAAGCCTGATGCAGGAGCTGCCGGAATCACCGGAGCTGTTCGCTTCGGCAAAAAACGGTATCATGCAGAAAATAGCCTCTGAAAGGCTCACAAGAACCGAGGTGCTCTTCAATTACGAAGACGCCCGCCGGCTCGGCCTTGATGAGGATGTCAGAAAGGAGATTTTCAGGAGGGTGCCAGCAATGGGGCTCAACGATATCCAGGACTTTCACCGGAAACATTTCCGCAACAGAAACCATGTGATGCTCGTTCTCGGAGACACTGCAAGACTCGACATGCAGACACTCCGCAAATACGGAGAGGTACGTGAACTGAAGCTGGAAGAACTTTTCGGATACTGAACAACCAGAGAGCCATAACGATAACGAATGCCGCAGACATGCAAAGGAGAGAAAAACATCCATGAAACTCCTGGACCGCTATATTTTCAGGCAGTTTGCCGTCTCGTTTCTCTTTGCATCCCTGACTTTCGCCGCGCTCTTCACCCTGATCGACATGGTGGAGAACCTCGACGGGTTTTTTGACCGCAAGGCAGGGCCTGCGGGCATAGCCTGGTACTATCTGGTCTCTCTGCCGGGAATCTTTCAGGTTACCGCTCCGGTATCGGCCCTTCTTGCCTCGATTCTCACTGCCGGCAGGCTTTCGGCATCGAGTGAGCTTGCCGCGATCCGCTCGTCGGGCATAAGCCTGGATCAGCTTATGCGCCCATTTCTGCTCGGAGGCATCATCATCGCACTCGCCAATCTCACCAATGCCTCGCTCTTCGAGCCGGTCGCCGCTTCGGCGAAAATCGCCTTTCAGCGAGATGCGCTCAACAAAACACGGCCAGGCCTGCACGAGGGCACGAATATCCATATCCTCGAACCGGACAGCAGGGTGGTTACCATCGGCTCTTTCGATCCGGAAGGCTCCAGAGCCCTGAACGTCACCATCGAGAGGTTCGACGGGCCTCACCTCCTTTCGAGAACAGACGGACCGGTAATGGTTTTCGACGGCGGGTTGAAAAAATGGGTCATGCCAAAGGCTGCGGTGCGCATCTTCGGTGGCGCTGACGGCCGGATCGCCTTCAGAGCGGAACGGGACACCCTTGATCTGGCCCTGACAGTTGAATCCCTGAAGGAGTTGAACGTGCTTCCCGAAGAGATGAACCTGGTGCAGCACTACCGGTACATAAAAGAGAAAATGCAGGCTGGCTTTCCAGGACTGGAACGTGCGCAGGTGAAGCTGCACGCAAAGCTGGCCATGCCGCTGTCTTCGCTTATCGTAATTCTGATCGGCGTGCCGCTCTCGGCCGTGAAAAAACGCAGCGGACTTGCTGGGGAAATAGCCTTGGCGCTTTTTATCGGCTTTCTGTTTCTTGGCATGCAGAGAACGGTTGCAACCATGGGATACAACGCCGTAATCGAACCATGGGTGGCCGCATGGCTTCCGCTGCTGCTCTTTCTCGGAGCAGGCGTGTTCCTGTACCGGAAGGCATTGGCGTGAAGAGCTTCGGCGAAAACCCTGACCCGGTGGTGGTGCTGATGACGGATTTCGGCGTCAAGGACACCTATGTGGGACAGATGAAGGCGGTTATCCTCTCGATCTGCCCGAAGGTACACATCGTCGATCTCACACATGCCGTCACTCCGCAGCATGTCGTACTTGGGGCTTTTTTCCTCGAACGCTCACTCCCCTTCCTGCCACCACATTCGATTGTGGTCTGTGTAGTCGATCCCGGAGTGGGCACAGCCAGAAAACCTCTCGCCCTTTCAACCGGATGCCATACCTTTCTTGGCCCGGACAACGGCCTCTTGACCCCGGTACTTGAGATGACCGGCCTCAGGGGGTGCGTGAGCATCACCAATCCTGACATCATGCTTCCGGAGCGTAGCTCCACCTTTCACGGACGGGATATTTTTTCACCCGCAGCAGCGCATCTGGCAGGCGGGTTTCCATTCTGGAAGCTGGGAGAACCGGAGGATCCATCATCATGTGTGAGGCTTCCCTCCCGAGGGTGCCGGGTGAAGGCTGATGGCACGATAGAGGGCAACGTGCTCTTCACCGACCATTTCGGAAACCTTGTCACCACCATCGACACATCCCTCTGCCTGAACCACCGGGAGTGGTTCACAGAAGCCGAAGGAATCCCTCCCCTGCCGCTCGTGGAAACATACGGAAACGCGCAGGAGGGAGAGCTGCTGGCTTATGGAGGAAGTTTCGGAACCGTAGAGATCGCAGTGCGCAACGGCAGTGCCGCTGATCGTACCGGAATACAGAATGGCTCGCAGGTCCGTCTCGTCAGAAGATCCAAAACTGTAACCGGCAATGGAGAAACAAAAGCCTGACGGGACTTTTCAGCTACCGATATACTCCTTGAGAATCTTGCTGTAGGCCGACTGACGAAGCCTTCTGATGGCTTTTTCCTTGATCTGGCGAACCCGTTCACGGGTAAGCTTGAACTTCTCGCCGATCTCTTCGAGGGTAAGCGGATTGTCCATGCCAATACCGAAGTAGGAGCGGATGACATCGGCTTCGCGCGGCGCCAGCACCGAGAGTGAACGTTCAACCTCGAGGGTGAGAGAGTCTCGGTTCAGGCCGTGATCGGGCAGGTGTCCGTCGTTCTGCAGCACGTCGAGCAGGCGGTTGTCGTCTCCCTGGGCGAACGGGGCGTCAACCGATACATGACGTCCGGCGATTTTCAGGGTGTCGGCGACATCCTGAGAGTCCATATCGAGCAGGTTTGCCAGCTCCCGCGTATTGGGGTCGCGCTCGAACTCCTGTTCGAGCTGACTGTATGCCTTGCTGATCTTGTTGAGCGTGCCGACCCGGTTGAGCGGCAGACGTACGATGCGGGACTGTTCAGCCAGAGCCTGGAGAATGGACTGGCGAATCCACCAGACCGCGTATGAGATGAACTTGAACCCTCTGGTTTCGTCAAAGCGCTTTGCCGCCTTGATGAGACCGAGGTTGCCTTCGTTGATGAGATCGCCGAGCGTCAGTCCCTGGTTCTGGTACTGTTTGGCTACGGAAACCACAAAACGCAGGTTGCCTTTGATGAGCTTGTCAAGTGCACGCTTGGCGCGTTTGTACTCCACGGTATCGACAGGCATGTCGTAACCTTCCTTGATAGCCATGGTCAATTTGACCTCGTCGTCGGCTGTAAGAAGATCGTACTTGCCGATCTCCTGAAGATAGCGGTCGAGCGAAAGGCTCTCCCTGTTGGTGATTTGCTTGCTGATTTTCAACTGCCTCATTGTCTAATAAACTCCTTGCGAACTCATAGGTATATCTCCTGACCTGATGGTTCGGATTAACCTGAACCGGTAAAATATCATTTCAGGACAAAATGAAAAAATCCGTTTTAATGCCATGACATCCGGCGCTCTCCGGAAACCGTCCGACCCGGTGCGTTCCCGGCGCCTGAAAAGTCTCAACCTGCAAGCACATCAAGGTTGCAGGACAGTTTTTCAAGGTTGCGCCGGGCCTCGGAAAGTTTCGAACGCTCTTTTTCGATAACATCTTCAGGCGCATTGGCAACGAATCCCTGATTGGACAGCTTTTTCTCAAGCGAAACAACGTATGATGAGATGGTGGCGATCTCTTTCTGCAGGCGCGCACGCTCTTTTTCGAAGGAAATCAAACCCTCGAGCTGTACAAAAAGTTCATTGCCTTCGACCACCGAGGCCGCGGCATGCGGCGGACGGACGGCGACGACCGATACCGTTACGCTGCACCTGGTGGCTGCAGCGATAATGTGCGTATTTTCGGAAAGCACCCTGAAGGCGGCTTCATCCGCCGGCTTGAGAGTGAGGGGAGCGGTGCCGGAAGCGGGCACGGCGAAAAGCGAGCGCAGGCTGCGAACTTCGGAGATGACGGCACGGGGGAGCACATGGATTGCCGCGTCCACGCCCGTCCACTCCGCCGAAGCCTCGGGCATCGGGGAGAGCGCGACGGTACGTCCGTGCGGACGCTTGAGGATACAGTGCCATATCTCGTCGGTGATGAAGGGCATGACCGGGTGCAGCGACTTGACGATGCCTTCGAGCACATGCACGGAGAGCAGCACGGCCCTGCGGGCCGCTTCGGTGTCGGAAGAGCCGGAAAGGCTCGTCTTGAGAGCTTCGAGATACCAGTCGCAGTAATCGCCCCAGAAAAAGTCGTAGAGGTTCCTGACGATGTCGTTCACCCTGAACTGGTCGAATGCCGTGTGGTAGCGTTCGATCATGGCGTGGTATCTGGCCATGAGCAGATGCTCTTCGGCAAAGGTGAAATCGTTCCGGTCGGGCAGGAAGGCTCCGTAGGCCGCCTCGAAATCCTCCGGTGAATCGAAATATTTTTCGCGCTGCATGAAAACCAGCCTGGAGGCGTTCCAGAGCTTGGTGGCGAAGTTCCTGCCGAGCTCGCACTTCTCTTCGCCGAACAGCACGTCCTGGCCGAGAGGCGCGATGTAGATGATGGTGAAGCGCAGGGCGTCGGTGCCGTAGGTGTCGATAACCTTGAGCGGATCGGGAGAGTTGCCGAGCGACTTGGAGAGCTTGCGCCCTTTCATGTCCCTGATGATGCTGGTGAAGTAGACGTCGCGGAACGGCACCCCGCCCCTGAAGTAGAGGCCGGCCATGATCATGCGCGCCACCCAGAAGAAGATGATATCGGGGCCTGTGACCAGCGTATCGGTGGGATAGAAGGCCCTGAGATCGTCGTTGTCGCTCTGCGGTCCGGTCCAGCCGAGTGTGGTGAGCGGCCAGAGCCACGACGAGAACCAGGTATCGAGCACGTCCTCGTCCTGCACCAGTTTGTCGGTTCCGGCCAGATGGCAGGCTTCCTCATACGACGAAGCGACCCATATGCGGCCGTCGGAATCGTACCAGGCGGGAATGCGGTGCCCCCACCAGAGCTGGCGTGAAATGCACCAGTCCTGGATGTTCTCCATCCAGTGGCGGTAGGTGTTGACCCAGTGAGGCGGATGAAAACGGATTTCGTTGTCGTTGACCACCTGCAGGGCTTTTTCGGCCAGCGGTTTCATGCGCACGAACCACTGTTCGGAAAGATAGGGCTCGACGACCACGTCGGCGCGTTCGGAGTAGCCGACATTGTGCTCGTACTCCTCTACCCGTTCGAGATTTCCGAGCTCCTCGAGATCGAGGAGAATTTTCTCGCGGGCGTCGAACCGGTCCATGCCGCCGTAACCGTAGGTGTCGGTCATTTTTCCGTCGCGGCCGACAACCGAGAGAACCGGGAGATTGTGACGGCGCGCGACCTCGTAGTCGTTGGGATCGTGTGCGGGCGTGATTTTCAGTGCGCCGGTACCGAACTCGATATCGACGTAGTCGTCGGCGATAACCGGTATATGGCGTCCCGCCACCGGAACAGCCACCAGTTGACCGACAAGGTCGTGGTAGCGGGGATCGTCCGGATTGACGGCGATGGCCACATCGGCAAGAATGGTTTCGGGACGGACCGTGGCTATGGTGATATGGTGGCCCGGACGCCCGACCAGCGGGTAGCGGACGTAAACAAGCTTGTCGCGCCGGGGTTTCATGATCACCTCTTCGTCGGAGAGGGCGGTCTGCGATACCGGGCACCAGTTGATGATGCGCGTTCCCCGGTAGATGAGGCCGTCGCGGTAGAGCGCGATGAAGGCGTTGACGACCGCTTCGGAAGCGCGGTCGTCCATGGTGAAGAGGTTGCGCCGCCAGTCGCAGGATATGCCGAGCCTGCGAAGCTGGCGGAGAATAAGACCGCCGTACTCTTCACGCCACTCCCACACCTGGTCGAGAAAGGCCTTGCGCCCGAGATCGTGGCGGGTCACCCCCTCTTTTTTCAGCTTCTTTTCGACCACCGTCTGGGTCGCGATGCCTGCATGATCGGTACCGGGAAGCCAGAGGGCCTCCTTGCCGCGCATGCGGCTGTAGCGGATGAAGATATCCTGCAGGGTGTGGTTGAGCACATGGCCGAGCGTGAGGCTTCCGGTAACGTTCGGAGGCGGCATCAGCACGCTGTAGGGGGTTCTGCCTTCGGAGAGCACGCGGCCGCTTTCGGCGTGAAAACTGCCGAGAGCCTCCCAGTGGGCGCTTCTCCAGCGGTCTTCGACCTCCTGATGATTATAGGTTTTATCGAGATTGAACGGCGTTATCTCTTCACTCATGGCGACCTGGGTTACAACTGTGGGAATTAGGAAATCTGACTGTTCACTCGGCCTTTTCAGGTGCCGGACGCTTCTCGAAAACCTGGTCGATAATGCCGTATTCGAGGGCCTCCTGGGCGTTCATCCAGCGGTCGCGCTCGGAATCCTCCCTGATCTGCTGAACGTCACGGCCGGTATGTTTGGCAAGAAGCTCTTCGAGCAGCTTGCGGATCTTCTCTATCTCGCGGGCCTGGATGATGATGTCGGTCTCCTGTCCCTGGGCGCCGCCGGAGGGCTGGTGGATCATGATGCGGGAGTGAGGCAGCGATGCCCTTTTGCCTTTGGTGCCGCTGGCCAGAAGAAAGGCACCCATGCTTGCCGCCATGCCTACGCAGACCGTGGCGATATCGGGCCGGATGTACTGCATGGTGTCGTATATGCCCAGACCGGCCGAAACGCTCCCGCCGGGGGAGTTGATGTAGATGTAGATATCCCGTTCGGGATCTTCGGATTCAAGAAAAATCAGCTGGGCCATGACAAGGCCGGCCACATGCTCGTCTATGCCGCTGCCGAGAAAGATGATGCGCTCACGCAGAAGGCGCGAAAAAATATCGAATGCACGCTCTCCCCTGCCGGAGGTTTCGATAACCATGGGAACGAGCGTATTCCGAATACCCTCTTCTATAGCGCCCGAGTAAAGTTTACGGGCATGGTGGTCGAAACCGAAATTGATATTTGCCATAACTGGATCGATGGGTTGAGTGGGTGTAAGAGAAACACGTAAAATACATAGAGCTAACAACAATTCAATCGTTCCGGTTCCAATAAGTAAAAAAGAAGACGATAAAACAAGCCGGGCGCTGCAGGATAAACCTCGACGGATGCTTATATTTAAAGCCATTAGAACCAAACCACAGATGACTATGCAGGTCCGTCTCATATCGGTAACCACTCCGTGTTTCGCCATTGAAGACCGGCCCCTCACCGCTGAAGGCCTCATGGCTTACTGCGCAAGGGTTTCGAGCCCCCATCAGGAAAACCTCGATTTCGGGAAACTGCTGGCTTACTGTATCGCCAACCGGCACTGGAGCATTTTCGAAATGGCCGACATGACCGTCGAAATCGTTACGTCGAGAGCCATCGCCCCGCAGATTCTGCGCCACAGAAGCTTCCAGTTCCAGGAGTTCAGCCAGCGTTACGCCAAAGCGCAGGCCATCGAGAAATACCGTCCGCGAAGGCAGGACAGCAAGAACCGGCAGAACTCGCTGGACGATCTCGACGAGGGGACTGCGGCCTGGTTCGACGAGGCTCAGGAGAACATTTCCCGCATATCGATGGAGGTGTACAACGAGGCCCTCGAAAAGGGCATCGCCAAGGAGTGCGCAAGGGTGCTGCTGCCTCTGGGCACCCGGACAAAGCTGTATATGAAGGGGTCGGTGCGGAGCTGGATTCACTACATCGAGGTGCGCACAGACATCAGTACGCAGAAAGAGCACCGCGATATCGCCGAAGAGATCAAAACCATTTTCTCCGCCCAGTTTCCGGTTACGGCCGAAGCGCTTGGATGGAGCGTACCTGAGACCTCAGGCGGAGAGCATGCCTGAAAGGCGCACGATCTGATTTTTCAGCTCCTTGCGGTGAACGATGGCGTCGAGGAAACCGTGATCGAGAAGAAACTCTGCGCGCTGGAAGCCTTCAGGCAGATCCCTTTTGATGGTGTCCCTGATGACCCTCGGCCCGGCAAAGCCGATCAGCGCCTTGGGCTCACTCAGGTTGATATCGCCGAGCATGGCGAAGGATGCCGTAATGCCGCCCATGGTTGGGTCGGTCATCAGCGAAATGTAGGGCAACCTTTTTTCGCCGAGCAGGGTCAGGCGTGCAGCAGTCTTGGCCATCTGCATGAGACTGAAGGCGCCCTCCATCATGCGCGCCCCTCCCGATTGTGAAATCACCAGCAGCGGAGCCTTCAGCTCGATGGCCTTGTCGACGGCACGGGCAATCTTCTCGCCCACAACCGAGCCCATCGAACCCCCGATGAATCCGAAGTCCATGGCCGATATCACCAGTGGCTTCCCTCCGGAATCCCCCCAGGCGTTCCGGCAAGCTTCGGTCTTGCCGGTCTTTTCAATGATGTCGTGAACCCGGTCTGTGTATTTCTTGGTATCGGTAAAACCAAGAGGATCGGCCGAGCGCAGGCCATCACCGAACTCCTGATAGTTCTCATTGTCGAAAAGAATGGAAAAATAGCGGTATGGCGAAATCCTGAAATGGTATCCGCATTCCGAACAGGTGTAGACATGGTCTTCGAGCTGTTTTTTATGAATCATCGCACCGCAATCCTCGCACTTCCACCAGAGCCCCTCGGGCATGTCGAGTTTGTCGGTCGTACGTATCGAAGGCTTTACCCGTTTGAACCAGACCATCTTTCTTAATTAGTACTAAAGGTTATACATTAGACCTAAAGATATGAAGTCACTGGCAGAACTCAAAAATAACCCGGAAAGAGTGACCGGGAACCGCGCCATGAAGAGGAAGAAACGACCATCGCTCTTATCCGGAGTATGCAGGGCCGCAGGAATTTTGCTGGCGGGACTCATGCTGCTTCCACTCCAGTATGCCCCACTGGCAGCGGTTCCGACCTCCGTAGTCTACCCTGATACGCTCTCCATGCCTTTAAGGCGCTACGCCATCATGCCGTTTATGAGACCGGCACGCAAAACCGTGGGCATAGCCTTTTCAGGCGGTGGCGCAAACGGCATAGCTCAAATCGGCATACTCAAGGCCCTCGAAGAGGAGGACGTTCCGGTGGATTATATTGCGGGAACGAGCATGGGCGCCATTATCGGCGGCCTCTACAGCTGCGGCTACAGTCCTGACGAGCTCGAAGAAATTGCCGGCACCCTGCCCTGGCAGTCCATTCTTGCCATCAGGGAGGAGTCGCCGCGCTCCGGATCCTTTCTCGAACAGCAGAGAATTCGCGACCGTTCGACCATAGCAATCCGGTTCGAGAAGCTGAAACTGCTGGTGCCGAAATCGCTGAGTTCCGCGCAGGCGCTCACAGGAACACTCGACCTGCTGGTACTCAACGCCCTATATCATGGCTGGGAGGATTTCAGCACCCTGCCCGTGCAGTTCAGGGCCGTCTCCACCGATCTGCTTTCGGGAAAACGTATTTCACTGGTTTCAGGCTCCCTCTCGGAAGCCATGAGAGCAAGCAGCACAGTACCTGTGCTTTTCGAACCGATTGAACGCGACGGCTATCAGCTTGTCGACGGGGGACTTGTGGCCAACCTGCCTGTCGATGAACTTGATTATTTCAACGCATCCTATAAAATCGCTGTAGATACCCACGGTAGTATGTATTCGAAAAGTGGCGACCTGGATATGCCATGGAAAGCAGCAGATCAGGCCATAACCATTCTGACAGGGCTACAGTACCCCGCACAGCTCGAAAAGGCCGATATCGTCATCGCTCCGGATCTGAGCGAGCACAGCGCCACCGATTTTTCCGATATCTCTGAACTTGTCCGTACCGGTTACTCCAAAGGCAAGGTGCTGGCCGGAACGATCCGAAGAGGCATCGAAACCACTCCGAAGCGGGAGATCCGAATCGGCGGTTTCTCGAAATCGTTCAGAATCGATACAAACAGAGCAATGAGCCCGGAACACCGAGGAATCGTATCCGGAATCGTGCGCAACGGGCAGTCGCTGCCGCGAACACTCCGGGAACTGCTTGAAACCGATCTGTTCACCTCGGTATATGCAACCATCGACGCCGGCAGGAAAACCGTGGTCTTTCATCTCTCTCCGCTTCCCCGGATAGGGCATTTGGTGGTATCGGGCGGCCCTGATGAAAAGCTCCAGTCAGGAGAGATCGAAAGCTGTTTCAGACCAGTCATCAACAGCCTGTACACCAACAGCGCGGGAACGGCGGCTATCGAGGATCTGGTTCGCCTCTACCGGAGCAGAGGGTACAGCCTGGTGGAACCGGAAACCATCGCCGTTTCCGGAGATACCCTCTTCATCGGTATGTCTTCCGGCAAAGTAAAAAACATCGAAATCGTCCAGAACAGGAACGTGACGGGCCTGACCCCCATCAGAAGGGAGATCAAAATCGATACGACAAAAACCGTACGGCTTGAAAAAGCCGAAGAATCAGCCGAAAATCTCTATGAAACCGGCATTTTCAACCGGGTGTCTGTGGCTGCCGAAAAACCCTCCTCTCTGGAAAACAACCGGGAAAAAACCCTGACCTTCTCGCTTGTCGAAAAGCCATCGTCGGTACTCAGGCTCGGAGTCCGCTACGACGAAACCAGCAATGCCCAGTTTCTGCTCGACTTCAGAAACGAAAATCTCGGAGGAACCACGGCTTCTCTCGGAGGGTGGATCAAAGCCGGCCAGAACAACAGCGTAGCGAATATCGAGTACACCATACCCCGCATCGGTTCGTCGCACTTCACCCTTTTCTCGAAACTCTTTTTCGACCAGCACGAATTCGATGCAAGGGAGCTGCTTTTTTCAAAAGAACTCAGCGGTTACTCTTATGAAAATGTCTCGACGTATGGCATCCAGCGATACGGCATTACTGGGGCGTTCGGCACAAGAATCAGAAAAAACGGACGATTCTCGCTGGACGTCACCCTGCAGAATGCGCAGTCTTATCACGAAACCGGACCGGAACAGGCTGCGCTTGCCACCGATAACAGAAACCTCCTCTCCGTGGGAACGTCGCTGACCATCGACTCACGCAACAGCGCGCAGATCCCCACTTCAGGCCGCTATTCCCATCTCAGCTACATGGCAACTCCGGCTGTGCTCGACAACGATGCACTTTTCTGGCAAATTACCGGACTGCATGAAGAGAACATACCGCTTGGAAAACATACGACCCTGCAGCTCTCGGCTGCTGCAGGCATAAGCAGCAACTACCTGCCCCTTTCCGAGCAGTTCTTTCTGGGCGGCACAGGGAACAGCTACAGCAGAAGATTCGTCGGCCTGAAAGAGAACGATCTTATCGGCAGCAATATGGCGCTGGCTGGTGTGCAGTTCAGCTACAAGCCTCCATTCGAGGTAATCTTTCCCGCGTCATTCCTGCTCTTCTACAATACCGGCAATGCATGGAGGCAGAGAAGCGACATGTCGCTTGCAAGACTCATTCACGGCATCGGGACAGGACTGGTCTGGGATACGCCCGTCGGACCAGCCAGACTGATCGTATCGAAAGCGTTTGCTTTTCTCCAGGAGGAGGAGGACACTGAACCATCCTCGCTGAGATTTTTGGACACCGTGTGGTATTTCAGTCTTGGACATGATTTTTAGGCGAACTTTCTTAATTTTACGCCAGCCCTGCGAAAGGGGCTTTTGTGAACAAACCGGATCAGTTTTGTGAATGAGCTGAAAAAACCGCATATCCTGGTCTGCAATGACGACGGCATTGAAGGCGAAGGCCTTCATGTGCTGGCTGCTTCGATGAAAAAAATAGGGCGGGTCACGGTCGTTGCACCCGCCGAACCACACAGCGGCAAGAGTCACGCCATGACTCTGGGCATCCCGCTCCGGATAAAAAAGTATGCGAAAAACAACCGGTTTTTCGGTTATACGGTATCGGGAACCCCGGTGGACTGCATCAAGGTCGCTCTCAGCCACATTCTCGACGGAAAACCCGATCTGATCGTTTCGGGCATCAACTACGGCAGCAACACGGCAACCAACACGCTCTATTCGGGAACCGTCGCCGCCGCGCGCGAAGGTGCCATACAGGGCATCGCCTCGCTGGCGTTTTCGCTGACCACCTACGAGCATGCCGATTTCACCTATGCTGGAAAGTTCGCCCGGAAACTTGCCCGAAAAGTGCTGCAGGAGGGGCTGCCTCCGGATACCATTCTGTCGGTCAACATTCCCAACCTTCCCGAAGCCGACATAGCGGGAATTCTGGTCACCCGGCAGGGCAGCTCCCGCTGGGAAGAGGACGCCATAGAACGCAACGACATGTACGGCAACCCCTACTACTGGCTTAACGGCACCCTGAAGCTGCTCGACACCTCCCTGCTCCACGACGAGTACGCCGTCCGCCGGAACTATGTATCGGTGACACCGCTCTCCTGCGACCTGACCAATACGTCTTTTCTTGACAGCCTGAACCAATGGAACCTGCAAAAATAAACGGGTGAACACTTTTCTACTTGACTACCGGACAATCCTGACCCCGAAAAAGGGGTTCCCTCCGCTTTTCAAAGACTATACCACCGAGGGTGAGGAACGAAACCGCCTGATCGCCTCGTGCTTCCACCTCGACTATCTCAAAGAGGCCGACTACTACCGCCAGCTCAATCTGCTCGAATCGAGAAGCTTCGACCGGAGCCTGCTGGTGGAGATACTCCGCCGACAGAATATCCGGTATGGATGCACCGAGCTGCACCTGAAGGAGATCGAAAAGCTGCGCTCGCCGCGCTGCATGGCCGTGGTTACGGGACAGCAGCCAGGCTTGTTCACTGGGCCAGCCTACACCGTCTACAAGGCACTGACCGCCGTGGTATTTGCCGAACAGCAGAAATCGCTCTTTCCCGAGTATGACTTTGTGCCGGTATTCTGGATCGAAGGGGAGGATCACGACTATGAAGAGTCTGCCCATGCGGCGGCATACCTGCAGGGCGGCGTCAGGCATTTCAGGCCTGAACCCTTTAAACGGCTGCCCGACCAGATGGTGGCCGCATCGTGTTTCGGCGAGGATATCCGCCAGATCGTCGAAAACTTTCTTGAAGGCCTCCCGGACTCTCCTTCAAAACCGGCTATCGCCGGCATTCTCCGGGAAAACTGTTTTCCGGGCAATACGCTCGAGATGAGTTTTGCCCAGATCATGATGCAACTCTTCAGGAACCAGCCGCTCCTTCTGCTGTCGAGCCAGGACGCCGATTTCAAGAAGCTTTCCCTACCGGTGTTCCAGCGGGAGCTTGCAACCTGTCCCGCATCGTCCTACAATGTTATCGCACAAAGCTCGACGCTGGAAAATCTCGGCTACAGTGCCCAATCGAAACCGAGATCGGTAAACCTCTTCCATATCAACCACCTCGGCCAGCGACAGAAAATCGAGTATCCGGAAGAGAACCTCTTCGTCATCACTCCGGACAACATACGGCTTTCGCGCCACCAGATGCTCGAACTCTCGGAGGATCATCCGGAACGATTCAGCCCGAATGTTGTACTGCGCCCTGTTGTACAGGACACGGTACTGCCGGCATTCGCATCCATCGCCGGACCTGGAGAGATCAGCTATCTGGCTCAGTTCCGCAGGAACTACGAACACTTCGGCATAAGCATGCCGTTTATCATACCGAGAGGAAGTTTTACGCTGGTAGAACCCAAATTCAGCCGGATCATGGACAAGCTGTTGCGGGTTTCCGGGCGACCTGGCTTTTCGAGAAAACAGATATATCACGCCGTCTTCAACGACCTGCAGGCACTGAAACACAACGCGGAAGGTGTGGGAGAAAATTCCGAAATCAACGGGTTATTCGCCAGAAGCAGAACTGATATGGAAAAAGCGCTTCAGGTTCTAGGCCCTGCTCTTGCGAAAATCGACCCGACGCTTGAACCGGTCCTTGCCGCATCGATCCAGCAGGCCGTCAAAATTGTTGAAGTGATCGAGCAGAAAACCCGTAAGGCAGGACGGAGAAAAAACGAGGCACTGCTCGAGCAGATACTGAAAACCGAAACCGCTTTTTTCCCGGAGGGCATACCCCAGGAGCGGCTGATCAACATCTTCTATTATCTCGACAAATATGGCATGGAGCTGATCGATACCCTGAAAAACCTGCTTGCGGGACATTCGACAGAAGCCCATCTTATCGTTGAGCTGTAGGCTTCAGGCTCGCGCCGGAACCGTTAATTCGGCTGATAACTGTGTACACTGTTCTGCGCCGAAGGCATGTAGTTCACGCCGAACCAGCAGACCAGCAGCACGAGAAAAGAGATAGCCAGATACCACTGCAGCTTCCCTGGGCCGGTCTTGTTGGCTGAAAGGTGCAGATAGCCAAGATATGCCAGCCACGATATGAAAGCCCAGGTCTCTTTCGGATCCCAGGTCCAGTAGTGCCCCCAGGCCTCTTTGGCCCAGAGCGCACCGAACACGAGGCCAAAGGTAAGCAGGACAAAACCCAGCAAGGCAAGATAGTGCGACAGCGAGAAGCCCTGACGGTCGGTTTGCGATCGGAACCCGGTGAAAATGTTGTGCCATGCGGCGGCCGAGGAGGCCGCAAGCAGCACGTAGCCGACAAGATAGACAACCACATGGGGAACAAACCATACGCTCTGCAGAGCAGGCATAAGAGCCTTGTCGAATACGTCGGGCGAGGCAAGGTTGATAACGAGAAAAAATGCGGCAAGCGTCATGCAGTAGTATTTCAGCCAGCCGACTTTCCAGCGGTATTCCACAAGAAATCCCACGACAGGAATAAGAGCGGCATACCACAGCCTTGTCTCGCCAAGGGTCCGGAGGGGCGGGCGCTCCAGGGCAATCCAGTAAGCGGCAATAAACCATCCAAGCAGCAACGTTCCGGCAATCATGATGAGATAGGAAGAAATGCGCAGTACCGGAAAACGACGCGTCGGAAAGCGAAGGAGGGAACCGCCCGCCCAGCAAGCCATTGCAGCCATGGCAACCAGAGGAAAATCGACAAGTGTCATACAACCCCCCCGCGTTTCATTCCCTTCCAGAAAAACATGGCGTTGCCTGCCATGATCATGAAAAATCCGCAGTAAACGACAGGAAGCCAGGGGTCTCTTACCGCTTCAATGAGGCTGAGCTGCGACCACCGTCCCGCCTTTTCGTCATAACCCATCTGGTAAAGTTTCCATCCATCGTACTCCACCGGCTTGTTGACCTCGAGTACTGCCGGTTTATTGCCCCGGCTGCCGCTGAGCACCACTCCCGAACGGAATACTTTCGGCGTACCGGGAAACATGACCAGAAAATAGCGGTCGAGCTGCACCACTCCCGGCCGGATGGAGGGACTTCCGGTGTTCAGCCACCGATCGACGCTTTTTCCATCAGCGCTGATCCTGACCCTGGCGTAAGGAATGCCGTTTTCAGGGTCCGCCGCACGGGGATTGCCTCTGCTGTCCGGAAGGGCATGCTGCAGGTAGTCGAGCACCCTCACTTCGAAGCCAGGCCATACGGCCCTGTACCCTTTACCAACCTCGACCCCGCTTGCTGGCTTTCCGGGTATGACCCTGTCGGACTGCGGATCGTAGAGCACCAGCTGGGGGCTGTACTCTTCAATGGAAAAATCGTCGAGATAGACGGAAAAGGGGAGCTGCACCATGCGGTTCTCCTGAGGAATATAGGCCCGGCTGTTCTGGCGCCCTTCATAAACGGGAATGATCAGGCGCTGCAGGTCGGGCGCTCCGGCAAGTCCGGAAGCCAGAGCGATCCAGAACCCTCCGTGAAAAAGCATGAACTGCAGGTTCGAAAGCCTGAATGGAATGGTTTTCCAGACAACCGCCAGGCCGAGATTGGAGAGAAACAGAAACACCGTCAGAAGAAAAGGCCATCCGGAAAAAATCCGGTTTACGCCCAACCTGCCAGACAGCATATCGCCACTGACACCTCCCTGGGGAATCACGCCACCGAGCAGGGAAAGAAAGGCAATCCCGAAAATAAGTGAGAGGCCAAGCGGAATGCCACCAAGCCAGACAACAAAGGGATTGTTCCTGAAAGCGACACCCAAAAGAAAAAGCAGTACGAAAAATACAGCAATAAACACAGCATTCAGCGGCCAGGAGAGCACAGGCACTCCCTCTCCCCCTGCAAGGTACTGGATTATGAATCCAGCAGCTATAACCAGAAGCGTAACGATCGACGACAAACGGAAACTCCCGAAATCCTCAAACCATCCACAGGAAACTTTACTCATAACTTATTCTTTATGAACACTGACGTTCTTCAGATGCAGCTGCGGTTTCACCCTCCTTTTTCAGAAGCTGGCAGCACTTGCAGACAATGAAATGGAGCTCATCGACCGATGCGTCGTCACATATCTTCTTGACAGCGGCCTTGATTTCCTGACGGTAGAGCTTGGTTCTGGGCAATTGCAGACCACGCTTTTTATGAATATACTGCGAAACGGCTGCCGGAGTCACTCCGAGTTTTTTTGCTGCCTGAGACTGCGTCATGCCGGTTTTGACCAGTTCTATGGCCAAATCGGCACGGATCTGCGGAAGATAATACCAAACCGCTTTTTCACAGGGAAATATCACTATAGTTACCGGTTAAACGATTAAGGAAAAAAAAATTCCTGAAAACACTTCTACTCGATGTCTTCGTATCCCTTTAAAAAAGCTGCAAGCCGGCTGGTAATCGGCCTCATGATCGTTCAGTTCATTCCGCTCAACCGGGTCAACCCTCCGGAAAAAGTGCCGGTAAGAGCGCCGGAAGAGATTGCTGACATTCTCAAAAAGTCCTGTTTTGACTGCCATTCTTTCCGGACAGAATGGAGCCTTCCGGCATATATTGCTCCTTTATCATGGGCGGCTGCCGCAAGGGTTTCCTGGGGACGCAATGCGCTGAATTTTTCAGAGTGGGACCACGCCGATCCTACGGCTTCAGCTCACCGGATGCGTGCTATCAGAAGAACCGTTATTGAAGGCATAGGTCATCAACGACTCTACTATACGCTGCACCCGCAATCAAGAATGAGTGCCGCTGAAAGTACCATGCTGTTGAACTGGATTGACACGTACGACAGAGAAACAGCGCAAGGGATTTAAAAATTCAGGGAGTACCCTTCGGGATAAAAACTTCTGATTATCGGCACCACCCGGTCAAGGTCGTCTTCAAGATAAATAAAATCAAGATCGGATGCGTCGATATAACCATGCTCACCGCACATGGTTTCGCGTACCCACCCGTAAAACCCGTTCCAGTAGGCTCTGCCTATGAGGATTACCGGAAAACGGGCGCTTTTTCCGGTCTGGATCAGGGTTATCGCCTCGGAAACTTCGTCAAGCGTGCCGAAACCTCCCGGAAGAGCGACGAATGCCTGGGAGTATTTGAGAAACATGACCTTCCGGACAAAAAAATACTGAAAAGTGACCAGCCGCCCGTTGTCGATATACCGGTTGGGCTCCTGCTGGTTGGGCAGGCGTATATTGAACCCTATCGAAATCCCTCCGGCTTCCTGGGCTCCCCTGTTGGCGGCCTCCATTACTCCCGGCCCTCCTCCGGTAATCACGGAAAACCCTTCGCGAGCAAGCAGGGCGCCGGCCTTCCTGGCGAGTGCATATCCGCTGCTGCCTGGCTCCACCCTTGTCGAACCGAAAACCGTAACAGCAGGTCCGGTTTCGGACATGGTTTCAAAACCGCTGACAAATTCCGCCATAATTTTGAATACCCGCCAGCCGTCGACCATGAAATCGGTATCCCGGCCGGAAACCGCCTTAACCGGCAGTGGATCACCGGATATTTTATCGCGCCAGGGGGGGCCTGATGAAATCGGCTTCTTCATGGACTTCCGCTTATAAATGTAGGCTAAGAGTGCAGTTCCAGAAAGTTTTTTATAATCTTCTTTCCCTCGCCGGTCATGATCGATTCGGGATGAAACTGCACCCCGTAAAGACACAGCTCAACGGAATCCATACCCATAATGGTGCCGTCGTCCGTCCAGGCTCTCACCCTGAGCGCCGCGGGAAGTGTTTCCCGTTCAACGATGAGTGAATGATACCTTGTAGCTATAAAAGGATTCAGAACCCCTCTGAATATACCGGTATCGTCATGATGAACCATCGAGGTTTTACCGTGCATGATTCGGGCTGCCCTGATGACCCTGCCGCCGAGTGCAGCTCCGATGGACTGATGACCGAGACAAACCCCGAGAAGAGGAATTCTTCCCTGAAGCTCCCGGATAAGCGGAACCGATACCCCTGCGTCGTCGGGAGTCCCCGGTCCGGGAGAAATGACAATTTTATCGGGGGCACGTCTTATGATCTCCTCGACGCTTATCTCGTCGTTTCTGAATACTTCAACATCGGCACCGGATTCCCCAATGTACTGGACCAGATTATAGGTGAACGAATCATAATTATCTATGACGAGAATCATGCGGAAGCAAACGTTATTCGGTTATAGAAAAATTTTCCGGCCCTGTTCACTGCCGGCGATAAAACGAAACATCTCTTCATAAGCGGAGCTCATAACGACCTGGCGACGCTCCATAACCTTACGGGCTGTTTCAACCGCCTTGTCGATCATATAGGGTTCAAATCCTCCGGCAGCGCTCCCCCAGGTAAATGGATACACCTCTTTGGGCGGAAATCCCCCGCCGAAAACATTCGCCGCAGTGCCTACAATGGTACCGGTGTTGAACATCGAGTTGATCGAACATTTCGCATGATCTCCCATCAGAAGACCGAGAAACTGCAGCCCGGTAGAAACTTCCCGTCCTTCCATAAGCAGCTTGACGCTGCTATAGTTATTTTTCAGGTCGGAAGTATTGGTGCCCGCACCAAGATTGCACCAGGAAGAAATATAGGAATGGCCAAGAAAACCGTCATGCTGCTTGTTCGCAAACGGTTCGACAAGAGAGTCTTCAACCTCGCCACCAACTTTCGAGGCCGTGCCGACAAACACATTGCTGTATACTCTGGCCGCAGCCTTGACCTTTGCCCAGGGAGCCAGAAAAACGTTGTTCATCAGGAGCGCGTGTGATTCGACGACCGCCCCGCTTCCGATGCCGATGAAGCCGTCATCCGCATCGAGTACTGCGCCGGCTTTCACTACAGCTCCCGGTGCGACGTAAATATTCGAACGGTTCACGATAACCGCAGACGGATGGATGTCACCTGCCAAGACGCCTGTTTCAAGAGTTCTGCCATCCTGCACCATCTCATCGGCATGAAAAGCAATGACATCCCAGAGATTGTCAACAACCCGAAACCCCTCTACCTGCTGTACCGAGAGACACTCCGCGAGCAGGTCCGTATCGAGCAGGTCAGTCAATTGGTCTCTGCATAATCCCGGAAACCGGGTGGGGTGCAGGCGGGCGAAAAGGAGATTGTCGCCCTGCATAAGAGCACAACCGGGATCAAGAGCTGCATCGATGATGATTTCAGCGGCAGCTTCGTCACAGACCAGGCGGCCGTTGATGAGAAAAAGCTCCTCTCCGTCGATTCTGTTAAGGATTCTTTCCGGGTGCTGTTCACCGTAAAAGGCCGTGAGGTAGGCTCGCAGGTGCCATGTCAGCCGCACCGCGCCGGCGGTTGCGTCTTCAAGTTTATCGGCAAGGGAACGAAACCCGGTGTAGAGCCCGTAAACGGGTTTGAGATTAACCAGAGGTTTCATGCGTGAAACCTTCTCATCTTCAAAAACCAGGTACTGCATCGTTTTATCGTGACTATCGGATTATTCGCTTAAGAAGAGACAACCGTGAGTGCGGCGGGAACTACCGATATGGTGATACGTCCCGGCCGGCTCTCGAAAACCTCTCCATCCATGTGCATAATCTCAGGTTCCGCCATGATTATTTCTATTGAACTCGCCTTGCAGTATACCACCTTCGGGTCCCGAATCTGGCTGCCGCGAAGATACATTATCACATACCTGAAAAACGCAAGTTTCGGAATGGATTTCAGAATACAGACATCAAGCAGCCCGTCTGCCGGATCCGCATCGGGAGCGATACGGAACCTGCCTCCCTCGATTTTGCCGTTCGAGACGGAAAATGCGAAAACAGGCTCATGCATTTCAAAAACGGCATCGGGAGCAGTAATTTTAATATGCATTTTTAGCGGCGCATAACCTACAAGGACGCTGAAAAGCGCATGGACATAGCTGAGCTCGCCTTTCAGCCAGGTCGTGCGCTTGACGGTTCCGGCAATTCTTCCGGTCAGCCCCAGTCCGAGAGAGTTTACAAAAAAACGCCGGTCGTCGCAGTTGAAAACAACATGGCCGAGATCTACTTTTCGCTGCCTGCCTGCAAGGCAATCCTGCAGGGCGGCCCGGGTATTTCCGCTGCTGCCGAGCGTCTTGGCGAAATCGTTCGCCGAACCGATAGGCAATACCGCGACAGCAATATCGCTGCATGCAACGGCATTGACCACTTCATGTAACGTTCCATCACCTCCGCAGGCAACGAGACAGTCGCTTTCAAGGCTTGCATCGCGGGCGATTTCGCCGGCATGGCCGGCGTAGGCTGTTGTCATAAGAGATGCGCCCTTAAGGCAGGAAACCCTGCTTCGAAGCCACGGTTCATGTCGCACGGCCCGGCCTTTGTCGGCCTCGGGATTGAAAATGAAGGTGTAACGGTATCGCTCAGGCATCGGCGGCCTCCGGAAAACGGTGAAGCTCCGCAAGAGCAGGAAGAATATGGGATGAGGCCAGAAACAGATCGTCCATTACCCTCCTGAAATCCCGTTCGGTTCCGTAGTAGGGGTCCGCAATCTCCTCGTTATGGCGACCGGGCACGAACGACATGACGAGACGCACTTGCGGTCTTCCGGCAAATCCCGTTATCAGGCCGACATCCTCGTAATTCTCATGGTCCATCACGAATATCCAGTCGAACTGGCCGAGATCGAGTTCATCAATACAGCGAGCCCTGATCGGTGAAATATCTATCCCGAAACCAGATGCCGCAGCTACGGCACGTTCATCTGGAAATGATCCCCGCTGATAGGAGCGGGTGCCGGCGGAAGCCACCGTAATACAGTGCGCAAGCCCTTCGGTGAGGGCATACCAGCGAAACACCCCTTCCGCCATGGGAGAACGGCAGATATTTTCATAGCATACAAAAAG
The DNA here is from genome assembly GCF_021740465.1 of Chlorobium sp. Classification (GTDB taxonomy): domain Bacteria; phylum Bacteroidota; class Chlorobiia; order Chlorobiales; family Chlorobiaceae; genus Chlorobium. The sequence goes on from NZ_JAIOZR010000004.1 coordinate 58,787, forward strand.
AATGTTCAACACCATATTTACCATGCCATTCAACTTCTTAGAAAAATATTCACTGCATAATACTGCCTCTGCGTAAAAAAATAACTATTTTTACTGCAAGGGAAGCCGGCGACCGGATAAACACATCACAGTGTGCACATTAATGCATCAGATAATACGGCCAAGGCTGCATACACGAGAAATAAAGGATATATTTAATCCGGATAATTCAAACAAAAACCTTTATGAAACGTTGTCCCGTATCACGTCTGCCGGTGAGGGAAAAACCTGAGTGGGTAGCGCCACATCCCGAAAACGATTACATAACCGTGTTCAACCTTATAGGCGACGACATCATCCATTTTGTACACCGCTCCTCAAAACCGGAAATCTCGCTGGCAGGAATAGACTCTCGCCGGTTTATGACTATTCTCAAAGATCTCAAACTGACAGAAATTCCGCTCTACCTTATCGTCAATTTCGAAAAAGTAACGAACATAGGATACCTCTACAGCAAGAATTTCCTGAATTTCGTATTCAACTGGGGAAGAAACATCCGGGTGATCGTCCTGTACAATGTACGCAATGAAATACGAAACGGTCTTGACCGCTTCTGTCTGATAGCTCCTGAAAACGTATGCATGACCAGCACAGGAAGTTACCGGGAAGCTGTAGAAAAAATCATGGACATGAAGAAATGGACATGAAGAAAAGAAAAAGCTGGATCACGGCAGAGGAAAATCCGTCATCCGGATCGACTGAACTGAAAAAAGAACTGCTTGCATCCATGACCAGGATCTCCCTGCTCCATATCCTCAACCAGCAGGTTCATCCCCCTGCCGCCGATCATGAGTTCTACCCGTATTTTCTTGCCGTCGAAGAGTTCCGCAAAGACATGGTCGCAAAGGAGGCTGTCTTCAGAAAAAAGAAAAAAAAGCTGCAGGAGGAGTGCGAGCGGAGACGAAGTGACACCCTCAGCAGGCTGCAGCGCCAGATATCCCTGCATACGGGAAACGCAAAGGAGCATGAACGGCGGGTGATGAGGCTCAATACCGAAATACAGCTTCGTGGCGAAGAACTGCAACGACTGAAAAGCGTTGAGGAGAAAAAAAACCTTACCTCCCGGGAGCTCTGCTGCCGGTTATCTGCACTAGGCCGGGACGACCTTCTTGAGAATTTTTGCCACAGTCCGGCAGGCAGAGAAAAGATTGCTACCATTGCGGACATTAAACTTACCGCTGAAGACTCGCGCTTTGTCAAACTGCTGCGACGCCTGCACCCGGCTCTCACCGAAAATGAAATGAAAATCTGTCTGCTTGTGCGAAAAAATCACACCACAAAATCCATTGCCCGGCTCTACGCCACCTCAACAAGAGGGATGGAAAGCATACGGTACCGCCTGCATACGAAACTCGGCCTTGGAAAAAACCAGTCAATCAAGGCCTACCTGACCGGCCTCCAATAAAAATTACAATTGGCAGTGTATTTTTTAAAATAAACGCGATAAACAATTGAATACTTCAAAATAATTCACGATATTACTTGCGTTATCACGTCATAACACACTTAAGCCGTGAAGAAGTTACACTTTATGAGTAAAGAGATTATTGCAGTTCTACCGGATTCCGAGCAAAAACACTGGAAAAGCGACCATTTACAGGCGGGTTTTACAAAACATATCAAGCTCATCGGCCGAAATATCATTCAAAGCTCTATCGAAGCACGTCATGATATTACGCTCGACTCCATGGACATAGAGCTTTTCGATACCGCGCTGCAGGAGTCAGGCCTGACCGACGAACCGGTTTACTGTCTCTGGGATTTCGCTCACGTAAACGATGTATCGTATACCTACAAGAAGTCCATCACCAAACTCCTCTACAACCGGAACCCACAGTTCAAGCTGATTGTTTTTTACCATGTACAGCAGTCTGTAAGTATTCTTGTGGAATCCTTCGCCGCCGTCGTTCCCGACGGGCTCCGTGTACTTGTTACCGAAAACCGCCAGCAGGCACTGGATGCGATTATGGAGTACGAGAAGGGTAATCTTCCGGAACCTCCTGCCGAAAGTCATGCCGCAATAATGAAAAGGAACTTTCTTGCCTATCTGGTTAGAATGTCCTGGTTTGATATGTTCGACGAGCATATCTCAGTGCCCCCTTTTGACGATAACTACTACACGTTTTTTAAAGCAATAGAAGCTATGCAGACCGATCTCCGGGAAAAAGAAAAAGAAAAAGAAATGGAACTCGAACAACTGAAACAGGATTACGAGCAGAAAATAACCGATGCGGTTATAAAGCTTAACGCTCAGATTGAACTCAACAAAAAACAGGCAAGGGAGAGCGAAAAAGAGATAGGCGAGCTGAAATCGCGGATCGCCAACCAGGATATGGAACTTACACGGGTATCAACGGCTATCGCAGAAAAAACAACAGCATTACGCAATCTTCTCGACCAGATTTACGCCCTCGATATCGATCAGGACCAGAAAAGGCAGATGACCGATTCCTGCCTGAGCCTTATCGAAACGGAAACCATAGAGAAACGGCTCAATATCGAGCTTACTGAATCGGATTCTGTTTTCCTTTCCAAGCTGCAGAAAAAGCACCCGCATCTCAACCAGCGGGAACTTCGCATCAGCCTTCTGGTAAAACTCAATTACGATACCAGGGAAATTGCCCGTTCTGTTGGAATTTCAACCAGGGGCATGGAAAGCATCCGTTACCGCATGCATAAAAAACTGGGACTTGGAAAGCACCAGTCGATCAAGACCTACCTTTCGGACCTGGCTGCCACCTTTTAATACCGGAAACCCTGCCGGCAGGATAAAAGCGCAGGTGAGCCTGTAATTCAACCGAAGTACAGGCTCCTGATATTGGTAAATTCCCTGATTCCATAGCTGGAAAGCTCACGACCGTAGCCGGAGTGCTTGACCCCCCCGAAAGGCAGGCGAGGATCGGATTTAACCATCGCGTTGATAAAGCAGTTTCCGGTTTCGAGCCTTGAAGCGACCGCAAGGGCGCGGGCTGGATCAGCCGAGAATACCGCTGAACCGAGACCGTACTCGCTGTCGTTGGCTATGGCGACTGCTTCATCGTCGGTTGCGGCTTCAATAACCGTCGCTACCGGCCCGAAGGTCTCTTCCCCGTAAGCCGCCATACCTTTTATGACGTCGCTGAGAATGGTGGGCGGATAAAAATATCCTTTCCCTTCCGGCAGAGTGCCGCCACAGAGCAGCGTGGCTCCCTGCGTGACGCTCCGGGAGACCTGACGGTGGAGCTCCATGCGGAGATCGGCTCTTGCAATGGGTCCCACTTCGGTTACGGGATCGAAGGGGTCCCCGGTTCTGGCGCCGAGCATCCTCACAAGAAGAAGCTCCTCGAAGCGTCGCCTGACCGAACGGTGCACGATAAAGCGCTTTGCGGCAATGCAGCTCTGGCCGCTGTTCAGAAGACGGGCGGCGGCACAGGCCGTAACGGCTTTTTCAAGATCAGCGTCTTCAAGCACGATGTAGGGATCGTTTCCACCAAGCTCCATCACGCTGCGCTTCAGCTCCCGGCCGGCCCTTGTGGCCACCGCCCGGCCTGCGGCAGTGCTTCCCGTTACCGAAACCGCCTGTACGGACGGGTGAGCGATAACGGCGCCGGTCAGCGTATCCACATCCTGCAGTGCGATGTGCAGGGTACGATAGATGTTTTCGGGAAAACCGGCGTCACGGAAAACGCTCTCGATGGCGATTGCGCAACCGGTAACATTGGGAGCGTGCTTGACGATGGCTCCGTTGCCGGCCATCAGGGCAGGTACGGCAAACCGGAAAACCTGCCAGAAGGGAAAGTTCCAGGGCATTACCCCCAGCACCAGGCCGAGAGGCTCGAAAACCACCATGCCTTTTGCACCGTCCATATCGATTTCTTCGGACTTCAGATACCCTTCGGCATTCGCGGCGTAAAAGTCGCATACCCATGCGGATTTCTCGATTTCCGCCACCGCCTGAGCCAGGGGCTTTCCCATTTCGCGGGCCACAAGGGCTCCATACTCCGCCTTCCGCTCGCGCAGCAGGGCGGCGGCACGCAGCATGAAGCGCGAGCGCTCGTGCATTGCGATGCGGCGCCAGTCGGCGAAATCGCGGTATGCCTCGTCAAGAACCCCTTCGATGTCGCTCTGCGACATTGCCGGATATTCGGCAAGCACCTCTTCGGTTGCCGGATTGATGGTTACAATCATAAATTTCTGTAGCGTATTTATATGATAAGGTTAAAATGCCGGTACTCAGATACCGTCGTCAAGAGCATCGAAAAGCGCCAGGTAACTTTCGTACCTTCCTGCGTCGATCGAGCCCTCCTCGACCGCCCTCCTGACCGCACAGTCCGGTTCGACGGTATGAGAACACGACGTAAAGGCACACTCCTGCATCACCTTGAGAAACTCCCTGAAGTAAAACCTGAGATTGCTCCTCGTAATATCTGCCAGACTGAACTCCCTGATACCAGGAGTGTCGATGACATAGCCGCCTCCAGGAAGAGGAAGCATTGTAGCATTGCTTGTCGTATGCACGCCCTTGCCGCTCTTCCAGCTGGTTCTGGAGGTTTTCAGCCGTACGCCGGTCAACAGGTTGATAATGGTTGACTTCCCTACTCCGGAATGGCCGCTGAATGCTGAAATTCTGCCTTCAAGTGCCTCGACAAGCTCCCCGATACCGGTTTTGTCGTAAACGCTGACGTAGCAGACCGGGTAGCCGAGAGCCTGGTAGACCTCCATCATCCTGAGTACCCCGGCGTCCCTGTCGAGATCCATTTTGTTGACCACCAGCAGCACCGGAAGCTGTTCGGATTCGGCAAACACCAGATACCGATCGATAAGACGGGTCGAGAGCGGTGGTTCGTAGGCCGAAACGACCGGCACCAGCAGCTCGATATTGGCCGCTATCACCTGCTGTTTTTCACGGCTCCGGTTGCGGCGGGGATCCCTTCTGCGTATGAGGGCGCTTTTTCTCGGCTGCACCTGCATGATAATGCCCTCCAGGGCTTCGGTTCCGCTCAGGGTAAGCTGTACTTCCACCTCATCGCCGACGGCAGCCAGCGAGGAATCGGGGTTGGCGCTCTGCGTTCCCGGAAAGGTTCTGCATCGCAATACCCTGCCCTCCGGAGTCGTCACCATATATGCCGCACCGGACGTTCCCGTTACCCTGCCAGTGCAATATAGCTCATTTGTTTTTTTTTCTTTCATGCCTGAATAACGTGTTAACCTTCTCCGTGTTGTCGCTCATCCGATGTCGGCAAGCGTGGAACGGTCATGATAATGACGCAAATAACAGCTTCTGATCATAACGTGTTCGCGCTTTTCCAGTTCGGGATCTTCGGATGCAAGCGCAAAAGCCGCCTTGCGTGCCGACTGCATGAGCAATGCGTCAAGAAGCGGATCGGCTATCTTCAGACCGCTCACCATACCGGCCTGCTCCCTGCCGAGCACGTTGCCGGCACCCCTGATTCCGGCATCGATTTCCGAAATCCGGAATCCGTCGGATGTCGCGGCCATGGCGCCGAGCCGCTCGGAGGCTTCACCGGAAAGCGGCGCATGAACCAGAAAACAGCCCGAAGCATGCCTGCCGCGCCCGACCCTTCCGCGGAGCTGATGGAGCTGCGCAAGACCGAACCGTTCGGCATGCTCGATCACCATCACTGTGGCGTTGGGCACATCGACGCCCACCTCGATCACCGTCGTGCCGACCAGCACATCGAGATCGCCGGCTCTGAACCGGTCCATGACCGACTCCTTGAGCTCGGGCGACATCTGGCCGTGAATGAGGCCGAGGCGCAGACCGGCGAGCACGGTGGCCGAGAGCTCCTCGTAGCTTTCCACGGCGGAGCGCAGATCGATTTTTTCCGACTCCTCGACAAGCGGATAGACAATATAGGCCTGCCGTCCCGATTCCACCTCGCGCCGAAGCGCTTCGTAGACCCGTTTTTTGGCGTTTTCGGGAACAAGCGACGTTTTCACGGGCACTCTCCCTTCCGGCATGGTATCGATAACGGAGAGATCGAGATCGCCGAACCCCGCCATGGTGAGGGTTCTCGGAATCGGGGTAGCCGTCATGAGCAGCACGTGCGGACTCGCAGCCTTTTCCTGCAGGGCTTTGCGCTGCAGGACGCCGAACCGGTGCTGCTCGTCGATGATCACCAGACCGAGGCGTGAAAACGAAACGGCTTTTTCGATCATGGCGTGCGTACCCACCGCAACCGTCACCGAACCGCTTTCAAGGCCGGCCAGCACGGTCTCCCTTGCCCGCTTCGGCTGACGGCCGGCAAGCAGCGCGACATCGATGCCGAGCGGAGAGAGCCAGCGCTTCAGCGACAGATAGTGCTGGACGGCAAGAATTTCCGTCGGCGCCATGAATGCCGACTGCAGGCCGTTATCGGCGGCCAGCGCCATGGAAAACATGGCCACCAGCGTTTTGCCCGACCCCACATCGCCCTGCAGCAGCCGGTTCATGGGGCGGGCGCTTCTCAGGTCACGGTAGATCTCCCTGATCACCTCCTTCTGGGCTCCGGTCAGGGTAAAGGGAAGACCGGCATAAAACCGTCGGGTAATCTCTCCCGAATGGGTAAGCGCGGGGGCGCTGCGGTTCTTTTCAAGCTCTTTGCGGCGAAGCGCGAACAGCAGCTGGGTGTAGAACAGCTCGGTCCATTTCATGCGCGTTCGCGCTGCCTCGAGCCGTTCATGCGAAGAGGGAAAATGCATCTCACGGTAGGCTTCGGAAAGCGGCAGCAGGTCGTGCATACGGACGATATCGGGCGTGAGATTCTCCTCACTGCCGAGCGTGAAGCGCTCGAAAGCTGCGGCAACGATGGTGCGCAGCTGACGTGAGTTCAGGCCCCCCTGCTTCATGGCCGCGCTGGTGGAATAGAGAGGTATGATCCTTCCGGTATGGAACAGTTCATAATCGGTATGCCCCTGGAGCAACCCTTCGGCGGCAGTTACGCCGAGGTGCTCGAAATCAGGATGCTGCATCTGGCGCCGGCCTCCGAAAAACCCCGCTTTTCCGTGTACGGCAAGCGCGTCGCCGGGAGCGATACCCGAAGCGAAGTACCGCACCCCCCTGAACCATGTCAGCTCCACGGAGCCGGTGCCGTCATCGAGCACCGCCCTGAAGCGGCTCCTGCCGGACCCGCTGCCTTCAATACGCGCCTGCAGAACCGTACCGGCAACCGTCACCGATTCGCCGTCGCGGAGTTCACCGATTTTTCTGATGGTGCTGCGGTCAAGATAGCGGCGGGGAAAATAGTCGAACAGATCCTGGGGCGTCTGGATACCTTCCGCTTCGAGGATTGCCGCGCGCTTCGGTCCGACCCCCTTCAGGCTGGTTAATGGTGAGAAGACGGCCATAGGAAAGCTGTTGTATCTCGATGGGATTTCTTGTATATTAGCAGCCTTATTATTTTTTATCAGCAGGCCACATCAATTTTCTGCACGAGAAAGCACAGAAATCACATGAAAAAGGATATTCACCCAAAGTATACGAAAGTTACAGCCAACTGCGCCAACTGCGGCAACGCTTTTGAAACCCGTTCAACCCGCAATACCATCAAGGTTGACATCTGCAACAACTGCCATCCGTTCTACACCGGCAAGCAGATGCTCGTCGATACGGCCGGCCGCGTCGAACGCTTCAACAAACGGTTCGCAAAATCAACTGCAGCACAGGCCAAGGCTCAATAAGGGTATCAGCTCTTCCAAGCAATCTGTATAAACCTATCGGAAACCGCCATGAAAGTAAAAGAGGTCGCACAGAAGATTGAGCCGAAAATGAAGAAAACCATCGAGGCGTTTCAGCATGAAATCGCTTCGATCCGTACAGGAAAAGCCACGACGACGCTGCTCGACCGGGTAAAGGTTGAAGCTTACGGCCAGCTGATGCCTCTCAAACAGGTCGGCAACATCGGCGTTATGGATGTACACACCCTTATCGTGCAGGTCTGGGACAAGTCGATGGTATCGGCCACCGAGCGGGCTATCCGCGACGCCAACCTGGGCCTGAACCCTTCGGCCGACGGCCAGAACATCAGGGTATCCATTCCCCCGCTTACCGAAGAGAGAAGAAAGGAGTTCGTGAAGCTCACCAAGAAATTCGGAGAGGATTCGAAGGTGTCGCTCCGGAACCTGCGCCGCGACATGATTCACGAGATCGAGAAGCTGGAGAAGGATAAAGCCATCAGCGAGGACGACAAAAACCGCGGCAAAAAAGAGGCCGACGACCTCCTGCACAAATTCGAAAAACAGCTCTCCGACCTGATCGCGCAGAAAGAGAAGGAGATCATGGAGGTCTGAGAAGATCGATCCACGTCATTGCAGGAAAAAGCCGGAACCCCCGGCTTTTTCTGTTTTCGGGAAAACCTTCCGGAGCCTACACCGCCAGCCCGTTCACCCACTCCCGAAGCTTCTCCTGCAGTTCGTCGCGCACGCTGCGGAACAGGGCAAGCTGTTCGTCAGCGCTACCCTGCAGTGCAGCCGGATCGTCGAGCGGCCAGTAATGCCGGTTGCCCTCCATAAGGCCGGGCCAGATGCGGGGACAGGTCGCCTGTGCCCTGTTGCATACGACGATGAGGTAGTGCACGGGCACCTTGCCGAGATAGGCGTCAACGGCTTTTGGTTTCTGGCCGCCGATATCGATCCCGATTTCCCGCATGACCTCGACGGCAATGGGATGCACTTCATCTTTCGGCTCGAGTCCGGCGCTCATCGCCTCGAAACGGTCGCCGGCAATATGGCGGAGCAACCCTTCGGCCATCTGGCTTCGAGCCGAATTGCCGGTGCAGAGAAAAAGCACGTTTTTTTTCTTTTCCATTGATGGTAATAATGATTTGGATGACGAATGGCCGCAAAGAAACCGTTCAATTCCTGAGCGAATCCAGCAGCTTTTCATAGGAGTTGTCCTTTTGACGCGCACTCTCTCCTGTTACCAGATACACAACCTCGCGGGCTATTTTCACGGCGTGGTCGGCTATGCGCTCCAGATAACGGGATATGCTCAGAACGGCAATAAGCTGATCGATATCCGCAGCGGGCTCCTTCATCGAGGCCATGGCTTTTTTGAAAATCACCCGGTGCATGAGGTCAATCTCCTCTTCAAGTTCGTCGATCTGCATGGCCAACCCATGATCTCTGAGCGCAAAGGCGTCGACGGCTTTTTTCACCATCTCGCCGGCCTTCATGCCCATGGAGCCGAAATCGAAGGCGCGCTCCAGAACGGAACCGATATCCGGCAGTCTCTCTGCGACATGTACCGACAGATCGCCTATTCGTTCGAGGTTGTCGTTGATTTTCATGATGGCTACAATCGTTCTGAGATCTTTGGCCACAGGCTGCTGAAGGGCAAGAAAGGAGAGACACTGCGATTCAAGCTGAATTTCGGAATCGTCGATTTCCCCGTCGGCACTCTTGACCTGCAGGGCCTTATCCTTGTCGAGCGATTGCAGAGCCTCGATGGCGAGCTTGAAATTCCGGAGTACGCTTCCGGATAACGCCACAAGAGAATCCGACAGATCCCTGATGTGTTCGTGAACAGGTCGTTCAGCCATGATTGCAGTCGTTAAAATGTTTGCTGAAAGGAAAAAGCTGCGTTTTCGCGAGAGCAGGAACAACCTTGCGGAGCACCGGTACCTGCATAATTACACCTGCATTGCAAGATATGCAGCGGAATATTGAGGAATCGTTACGCCCGGGTTAAGGAATTGTTAAATGCGCCACTGGAAAGCACTGCCCCGGCCAAAGCCGTCAGGCTGGAGAAGCGGAGCTGAGGAGGCCGGCCGGAGAGTGGGAATTTCCGGTTCCAGCCTCTATTCGTTATATTGTCTTTTCTATAACGGGAACAACCGCCGCACAACGCTGATTCGGATAACGGGGTCAAAAGCTTTTCAACATATATGTAAGATAACGTCGTTCATACGAACCAGTAAATCTTAATTTATTAGGCTTAATGATTGATTTAACTAAAAAAACACTATATTATACCCACCAATAACATAATTAAATCGACCTAACAAAAAAAACAAACCGATAGCTGAACCAGAGAGCATCCCGTATGCCACCGGAAGTAAAAACCGTCATCTTTCGCCTTCCGACAAGAAAATCCTCTCTTTTTTTGCTGATCGGAATAGCGGCGATGCTATAACGAATAAAGAGAACCATGATACTGTACCAACTGCCGGATCCGGATATCGAACGCTTTATCGAGGAGGATGTGCCGTACGGCGACCTCACAACCACCCTGCTCGGCATCGGCGGAGGGCCGGGAACCATTACCTTTGCGAGCCGGCATCACACCGTGCTCTCGTGTACCGAGGAGGCCGCAAGGGTACTGGAGATGTGCGGCGCCACGGTGCTGTCGATTCTGCCGAGCGGAACGGCAGTGGAAACCGGGACGACTTTTCTGGCCGCATCGGGCAGTGCGGCGAGCCTGCACGCGGGATGGAAGGTAGCCCTGAACCTCCTGGAGTACGCTTCGGGCATTGCAACGCGCACCAAAAAAGTGGTACAGGCCGCACGCTCCGCCAATCCCGGCATTTCGGTGGTCACCACCCGGAAGTCGTTCCCCGGGACGAAAAAGGTGGCCATCAAGGCCATCATGGCCGGAGGCGCGCTTCCCCACCGTCTGGGACTTTCGGAAACCATCCTCGTGTTCCGTCAGCATACGGCCTTCCTCGGGGGATTGGAAAGGTTTCTCGACCAGCTTGCTCCCCTGAAAGCGCGCGCACCGGAAAACAAGGTCATCGTAGAAGCCGATACTGCCGAAGAGGCGCTGAAAATCGCAGCGGCCGGAGCCGACGTGGTACAGGTGGACAAGATGGCTGTCGAGGAACTCGCAATACTGGCAGACGAAATACACCGGAAGTTCCCCGGCGTGAAGCTTTCGGCGGCGGGTGGCATCGATGCCGGGAATGCCGCGCCTTACGCCGGTACCGGCGTGGATATCCTCGTGCTCTCGTCGGTCTATTTCGGCAAGCCTGCCGACATTTCCGTTATTATCGAACCATAACCTTCAATCCCGATGAACTCCGTCATGAAAAAACCGACTCGAATCCTCACTGTTTTTTGTGTGATGCTCATTTTTGCATCCTCTCCGCTGCAGGCAGGTCAGGTACGCATTACCGCGGCTTCGGATCTGCAGTACGCAATGAAGGAGATCATCAGCGCATACAAAAAGAAAAACCCTGAAGACAAGGTGTCGGCAGTTTTTGGTTCATCCGGAAAAGCGTTCTCACAGATCGAGAATGGGGCACCTTACGACATGTTCTTCTCGGCGGATATCAGCTACCCTGAAAAGCTCAAAACTTCCGGCTCGGCTATTTCCGAACCGAAACCTTATGCGATCGGGAGAATGACCGTATGGGTCACCAAATCAAGCGGACTCGATGCAAAAAAAGGCATCAGACTGCTCTCCGATCCCAAAGTCAGAAAAATCGCCATGGCTAACCCTGAACATGCTCCATACGGAAGGATCGCCAGGGAGGTAATGGAGCATTACAAGGTGTACGACAACATAAAAAACCGGATTGTCCTTGGTGAAAACATCCAGCAGACCGCACAGTTCGTACAGACCGGTGCTGCAGATGTCGGCATGATTGCCTATTCGCTCGCCCTCGCACCCGTACTTGCAAAAGAGGGTAATTACTATCTCATTCCTGAAAATATCCATAAACCTATCCTGCAGGGTTATGTGCTGCTCAAGCCAGCCTCGGGAAACAGGACTGCCAAAAAATTCGAACTCTTTATCGGCTCGGCGGAAGCAAGGAGTATTTTCAAGCGCTACGGATTCACCCTGCCCAATGAATAAGCTTGCCGCAGTAATAGAAAAGGTGGAACGGCACGAATCGCTCTGCTTCCTCGAACTCGACGCTTCGGGCACCAGCCTTTCAATGCTGCTCTTCGACCTGAAACCAGAGTTCAGCGAAGGTAGCCGGGTGCAAGCGCTCTTCAAGGAGACCGAAGTGGTTCTGGCAAAGCGGCTCAGCGGTGAAATCAGCTTCAGCAACCGCTTCCAGGCAGTAATCAGGAAAATCGGCACCGGGAGCATTCTTGCCGATGTCTCCCTCTCCTGCCCTGCCGGAGAGTTCAGCAGCATCATTACCATGAAGGCTCTTCGACGGCTGGCGCTCGAACCGGGCGACGAGGTGACCGTAATGGTCAAGGCAAGCCAGATCTCTCTGGAGGCTGCTCATGACGCTTGATATTGCACCGCTCCTGCTTACAATGAAACTCGCTGGGGTAACGACCGTGATTCTCTACCTGCTCGGCCTGCCTGTGGCATGGTTCCTGTCGCAGACACGCGTGCGCCTGAAACCGGTGCTCGAAGCGCTTTTCGCCCTGCCGCTCGTACTGCCGCCTTCGGTGCTCGGCTTTTACTTCCTGCTTGCATTCAGCCGCCAGGGGTGGCTCGGCTGCTTGTGGGAAGAGCTGTTCGGCCACCAGCTCGCATTCAGTTTTGATGGCCTCGTGCTGGGATCGGTGATTTTCAGCCTGCCGTTCATGGTGCATCCTTTGCAGGCCGGATTCAATGCCGTTCCTCACAATCTCATCGAGGCAAGCTACAGTCTCGGGAAATCGAAAACCCTGACCATGCTTAAGGTGATACTGCCATCCATGAAAAGCTCCCTGCTCACCGGAGGCGTGCTGGCTTTCGCGCATACGGTCGGTGAGTTCGGGGTGGTGCTGATGATCGGCGGAAGTATCGACAATGAAACGAAAGTCGCATCCATAGCCATTTACGATCTGGTGGAGTCGCTCGATTACCAGTCGGCCCACATCTATGCTGCAATCCTCTTCGTTTTTTCCTTTGCGATTCTCATGGCGGTCTATCTCGTCAACAAGAAACTCGATCTGCGATGATCCGGATTACCGTCGAGAAAAGACTTTCAGGGGCAAACGGACCCTTCACGCTTTCGGCAGACCTGCAAATGCAGCCCGAGTCGATTCTGACGCTCTACGGCAAGTCCGGCACCGGCAAAACCACGCTGCTCCGCATGCTGGCCGGACTGGAAAAACCCGACAGCGGGCGTATCGAGGTAAATGGCGTAACATGGTTCGACAGCGAATCCGGCATCAACCTGCCCCCGCAGAAGCGCAGGGTCGGTATGGTCTTCCAGGATTACGCCCTCTTTCCTACCATGACGGTACGGGAAAACCTGCTCTTCGCACAGGAGAAAAAAGATCCTCGCAAGGTGAACGAGATGCTCGAACTTACCGGTCTTCTCGCACTGTGCGACCGCTACCCCGAGACGCTCTCCGGAGGACAGCGGCAGCGTGTGGCGCTGGCTCGGGCAATCCTGCGCACTCCCGACATCCTGCTACTCGACGAACCGCTTTCGGCGCTCGATCAGAAAACCCGGGGGCAATTGCAGGACGAAATCCTCAAGGTTCACCGCCGCTTCAAACTCTCGACGCTCCTTGTTTCACACGACAAGCAGGAGGTGTTCAAGCTGTCGGACAGCGTCGCCGTCATCAAAAACGGACGCATCACCAGAAAAGGCTCTCCTCACGAAGTTTTTCTCGACCGGCTCACCTCGAACAAGTTTTCGTTCATCAGTACCATCCTCAGCATCCGCAGGGTTGACTGCATCTATCTGGCCGTTATCGGAACGGGCAACGAACTGGTGGAAGTGGTGCTGAGCGAACGGGACATGGCAGACCTGAAGCCGGGCGACGAGGTGCTGGTGGCATCGAAAGCGTTCAACCCTATCGTGATGAAACTGTAAATAACGAGATAAGGAAATCAAATGACAAAACATATGCCAGGAGACAATCCATGAACATCAGTGCAAGAAACGTATTCAAGGGAACCATTACATCGGTCATCAGGGGAGCGGTCAATGCGGAGATCGACCTTGCCCTTGCCGACGGCACTTCGATCTGCTCGGTCATCACCATGGGAGCTGTCGAAAATCTCGGGCTGAAGGAGGGGATGGAAGCCTTCGCCATCATAAAAGCGAATTCCGTCATTGTCGGCACGAACCTGCACAAAGCGGCCATCAGCGCACGCAACCTCATATGCGGCACGGTGCAGAGCGTGATCGACGGGCCGGTCAGTGCCGAAATCGATATCGAAATCGGCCCGGGAACCGTACTTTCGGCGGTAATCACGCATGAAAGCGCACGCAAGCTTGCACTGCAGGAGGGTTCGCATGCATGCGCCATCTTCAAGGCGTCGAGCGTGCTGATAGGCGTCGAATGAACGTCAGCAGGACGCACCAGGACAGCCCCTGACATAACGGCGGGCAGTCCGGGGCGCACCTCGAACCTCCGAACGCCAGGCACCCTTCCTTCAACTTTTTACCGACCTGTGCTGTTAAGTGTTTGAAACGATTGAACGTAACCGGTAAAAACCATGACAACATCCGGCAGAAAGGTCTGTTTTATGACCGGCGCCTCGGGAAAACTCGGCAGCGAGATCGCGCTTTCCGTTGCCGGACAGGGTTACACGGTATTTTTCACCTACCACCACTCGGAAGAGAAAGCCGCCGAAACGCTCGAACGTCTGCGATGGGTGAGCCCTGAATCGGACATGGTGCAGTGCGACATTGCAAAACCGGCGGAAATCGCCGAGGCGTTCAGCCTCTTCAGGGAACTCTACGACCGCCTCGACCTCCTGATCGCCAGCGCATCGAACTTCTATCCGACCCGGTTGCCGGAGGTGACGGAAACGGAGTGGGACGATCTTGTCGACACCAACCTGAAGGGCACCTTTTTCACCATGCAGGAGGCCGCGAGGATCATGCGGAAACAGCCTTTCGTATCCCGCATCATCACCATGACCGATATTTCGGCCGGGCTTGTATGGAAAAGTTACGCCCCCTACACGGTTTCGAAAGCCGGCATCCAGCACCTCACGAAAATCTTCGCCCGCGAGTTCGCCCCGGACATTCTGGTCAATTCGGTAGCTCCCGGCACCATCAGCACCTACCCCGACCGTGAGAACGAACCCGAAGACAGACTGGTCGAAAAGATTCCGCTCGGCAGGTCCGGCGATCCGCTCGACATCGTCCGGACGATCCTCTTTCTCATGGAGAGCGAGTATATCACCGGAGAGGTTATCAATGTGGACGGGGGAAGGCTATTGTTTTAGCATAATGTCGTTATATTCCGTAGTACGAATTCAGATCAACATCAAGCCGAACGTTTATGGAACAGGAAGTCCCGGTTATTATACACCGCAGCGATGAAAAAGAACCGGAAACACCGGGTGCTTCGCCGATACCCGAACAGGTGAGGGATATGGGCAGCACGCTTTCCGATGCGGTTTCCGCTTTCATGGAAAGCGAACAGTATGAACAATTGAAGCAGAAGGCGGCCGCGCTTAAAACATACATCAGGGAAAACCCCGTGCCTGCCATGCTCTATACGCTCGGCGCCGGTACAGTGCTTGGTTTTCTCCTGAAACGGAGACGCTGAGCCGCACTCTCCATTTTTTCGATACCAACATGAACCGTCAGACCCCGCCACACAGCCGGACAGAACAGCCCAAGCAGAAACATGCAGGCCTGCCGAAGCTGCTTGACGATACCGTTACCTCCACCTTTGAGGATGTGATGGCCATTATCGAAGCCAAAACCGAGCTGGTCAAGATAGATATCACCAAAAAAATCTCCATTGCCGCAGCCCTGCTCATTCTTGTGGTGGTACTGCTCATCGGCGTCGCCTACCTGATTACCACGATGGCGCTGCTGCTTGGCGAACTGACCGGTCATCCGTTCGTGGGCTATCTCCTGATAAGCCTTGCGTTCCTTTCGTGTTTTTTCTTTTTCATCAAGATCAGGCCGGACGTGCTGCCGAACCTGATACAAAAAATTCTTCTTTCCTCACATGACTACAAATGAACATCTGGACGGCATTCAGGCCCGTATAGAGGATCTGCAGAATACCATCGCAGAAAAGGAAGAGCAGATCAGACAACGGGCCCGTCATTTGAAGGAAGACCTGCAGGCTGAGCTCTCCCCCCTGGAGGTAATAAAAAAACATCCGCTTGGAGCCGCCGGTACAGTACTTGCTTTCGGCTTCCTTCTCGGCAGGGCGCTCAAACCCTCCCTGAAACCCTCCAGCATCACGGCCAGCGATATTCCTTCCGAGCCTTCTGTACATCATCCCTCAACGGTTAAAAGCGCCATGGGCACCATCGGTGTCGATATCCTGCGCTCCGCAAAGGATCTCGGATTCACCTACCTGCAGCGTTATCTCGACCGGAAAATCCGGTAGGTGCAGACACCCCATCCCTCTGCCAGACAAAGTTTTCCCCGGTTTTCAGGCAGCGGCATGCAGCACCGTTCCCGATACCGGACAGATGGCTGCAGGCCTCCGGACTCCGATGACGGAACGCAAAAGCCCGAGCACCTGAACCGGATGTTTTATCGAGAATTTCCGTACCTTGACAGGAGCATTAAATATCCCCGTTTACGGGGAGATACGTATTCCATACACTGAACCAATAATGACCACAAGCAACCCGCAGAACCCGGTCTCCGGCATTAAAGAGCATTTTTATGTCAACCGGCCTACAAGAGCGCTGTTTCATCTCAGTGACCCGGACTTTCTCCGCCTCACGGCAGACATGCATGAGAGTCAGAAAAAAGCCGAAGAACAATCAAGGATTCTGAACGCCCACCTCTCGGAACGTCAGTCCGAAACGGCCGAAGCCATTCTTCCGGCGCAGTTTCATGGCATGAAGCTGCTTCACGAAGTGCTGCACTACGTGCTCTCGAAAACGACAGCAGTACGCAATCCTGCACTTTTTGCAACCATCCGGAAAAGTTTCGAGGAGACTCTTCCGGAACACGACACCCTCCGCTATCTCAACCGGTTCCTCGATTCGTTTCCGACTCAGGGCATCTACATCGGCGTGGAGCACCCGGAAAATTTTCTGAAGAACCCAGAAAACCGGGAAGAGGTGATCGAGGAGTCGCTGCTTGTGTGGCTGAACAACCAGAACCCGGCTTTCGATCGGTTTTCCACATTTATTTCCGATCGTGATCTCCGCAGCGAAACCGCTTATCCGAAACTTATCCGAACAATGCTGGGCGCCATGAAGGCCATGGGACCAGCCGGGCCCGACAACACCGACCTGGCGGAACTGATCACCATGCCTATCCGGCATGCACCCAACTCGATTCTTGACCAGCTGCGTTATATCCGTCTCAACTGGGCGGAGCTGCTTGAGGGATCGCCATTCTGGCCGCTGCTCGACGAAGCCATTTCCTACATTCAGGATGAAGACCGTTATCTGTTTTTTGAAAGCCAGGCCGCGGCTGGAGAGATTGGCCGCAGAGAGGGCGGATGGTTTGAAAAGGGTGCCGAGGCCCCTGATTTCAGTTCGCTCGACAACGCTCCGGCAAACTACTCTCCGGATTCGTCGTGGATGCCGGAAGTGGTGATGATCGCCAAAAGCACCTACGTCTGGCTCGACCAGCTCAGCAAACAGTACCGGCGGCACATCTCCAGGCTTCAGGATATTCCCGACGAGGAGCTCGACCTGCTGGCCGAAAGGGGATTCACCTCTCTCTGGCTGATCGGGCTCTGGCAGCGGAGCCCCGCATCGCAGAAGGTCAAGCAGATCCAGGGCAATCCCGAAGCGAAAGCTTCGGCTTACGCGCTCGACCGATACGACATTGCCGACGATCTCGGCGGCTACGACGGGTACCTCAACCTGCGGCACCGTACCATGCAACGGGGCATGCGCCTTGCCAGCGACATGGTTCCGAACCACACAGGCATCGATTCGGAACTTGTGAAAAACCAGCCCGACTGGTTTCTCTCCTCCCCCTGGCCGCCCTACGCGAACTACACCTATAACGGTCCTAATCTCAGTGACGACCACCGCTACGGCATCTATATCGAGGACGGTTACTGGAACCGCACCGATGCCGCGGTCACCTTCAAGCGGGTCGATCATTCGAACGGCGATACCCGCTATATCTACCACGGCAACGACGGCACCAACATGCCCTGGAACGATACCGCACAGCTGAACTTCCTCAGCGCCGAAGTCCGCGAAGGGGTGATCCAGCAGATTCTGCATGTGGCCCGCATGTTCCCGGTCATCCGCTTCGATGCAGCCATGGTGCTCGCAAAACGGCATATCCAGCGCCTCTGGTTCCCGCTGCCCGGCCATGCGGCGGCAATACCTTCGCGCTCCGCTCATGCGCTGAGCATGGTTGATTTCGACGCAGCCATACCGGTGGAGTTCTGGCGTGAGGTGGTGGACAGGGTACAGAGTGAAGTTCCCGACACCCTGCTGCTTGCCGAAGCATTCTGGATGCTCGAAGGATACTTCGTGCGCACTCTCGGCATGCACCGCGTTTACAACAGCGCATTCATGCACATGCTGAAAAAGGAGGACAATGCCGGTTACCGCTACCTGATCAAGAATACGCTCGAATTCGACGCGGAAATCCTCAAGAGGTACGTGAACTTCATGAACAATCCCGACGAGGATACCGCGATATCGCAGTTCGGAAACGGCGACAAGTATTTCGGCATCTGCATGATGATGATCACCTTGCCGGGCCTTCCGATGTTCGGCCATGGCCAGGTTGAGGGGTTCCATGAAAAATACGGTATGGAATACGCCAAAGCCTATTACGACGAGCAACCCGACGACCATCTGGTTTCGCGGCACTATCGGGAAATCTTCCCGATCATGAAGAAACGCCCGCTCTTTGCCGAAGTATGCAACTTCTTCCTCTACGATGTCTACAGTCCTGAAGGAACGGTAAACGAAAACATCTTCGCTTATTCAAATCGGCTTGGCGATGACAGGGCTCTTTTCATCTTCAACAATACCATCAACCAGGCTTCAGGCTGGATCAGGATCTCTTCCGGGTACAAGTTCGAGGGCGCCATCCGGCAGTCGTCACTTTTCGAGGGCCTCGGACTCGGAACGGACGAAAACGTGTACGTCGTCTTCAGGGATCATGCCTGCGGGCTCGAATTCATTCGTCCTGCAGCGCAGCTTGCCTCTGAAGGCCTGTTCCTGTCGCTTGACGGATACCGTTACAATCTCCTGCTCGACTTCCGGGAGGTCCGTCCATCGAAGCTTCGCCCCTACGATATGCTCTGCCGCGAACTCGACGGACAAGGGATCGCTTCGATAGAACACGCCGTGCTTTCCATGAGCCTCGCTCCTCTTCACCGGGTAATTACCGGATTCTTCGAAACCCCAGGAATTCCCGTGCCCGGCGAAACCCCTGCCGGTAAAAAAGAGCTGGATGCGTTCGGTGGGGATCTCGGAAAACTGCTCGGGGAAATAGCCTCCCTTTTCGGAGATCTTGTTGAACAGGAGATCAGGGTTCCAGAGAACCTTCCGGATGCAGCCCTCGCCCTTTATGGAGCCTCGGAGGAGCTGCTGGCAGAGGAAAAGCTGCAGGCGAAGGGCCTTCTGGAGCTCCCCGATCCGACACTTGTGGTGCACTGGATCATTATGGACTCGATTCAGAAGATGCTTGCTGCCAACAGCCTCCTGGGCACCAATCTCATCGACCAGTGGCTGATGCATGACAGCCTTGGGGCATACTACAGGGATAAAGGCTTCAGCGGCATTGCCGGTGGCACGATTGCCGATCTCCTCTGCTGTCTGCTTTCGGCTCCCGATACCCTGGAAACAGGCGATACGGAAAGCGTCGTGCTCGAAAGCCTGAAAACCCTGCATCAAACCTGCCAGGGCTCGCTGGAGCGGCTGCTGCAGATCGCATACCGGCATCAGAAAACATGGTTCCGCGAGCAGGGATTCAGTGTGCTCGCCTCATGGCTTATCCTGACGGATTCACTGAAGCGGAGGACGGCTCATGAGGAACAGAGGCCCGGAACGGATGCGGGAACGCCGGGTTCCGATGCCCTGAAAGATCTCGACATACGGGCATTTCTTTCGGGATATGAACTGGGCGCCCTTCTGCAAAGGGCTCCGGAACATGCCCCGGCCCGTAACAGCGAACTGCTTCCGGAAAAGGCCTGAAAGCGCCTGCATCCTCTCCCGGAATGCCGGGAAAATAGCGGTCGACTGCGCCGGAAAAGCGGAGAAGGGCTGCCTGAAAAGGCGGCCCTTCGGCATTGCAGGCAGTCGCGGGCGGCAAAAAAAAAGCCGCCTCATCCGTTGAAGATGAGGCGGCTTTTTTAGATATCGCTGAGCGACTAGGGCCTACAGCTGGCTGTATTCAGCATAAACCCTGTAGGTATTGATCAGAAGGAAAGCAAGCACAAGAAGACCGAGAATGGTGAAAACCGGGCTTCTCTGCTCTCTGGAGGCCTGACGGTCGAGGAAAGGGACAAGAATCCAGAGAATGGCGCCGACCGTGAAGAGCACGATGGCAAGCAGTTCGCCACCTTCAAAGGTGAAATCCTTGAGAAGCTGGAACTGTGCCCAGAAGTACCATTCCGGCTTGATGCCTACCGGAGCCGATCCGAGCGGGTCGGCCTGTACGCCGATCTCCCAGGGGAACATGACGGCCAGATAGATAAGCAGACCGAAACCGATCAGCCAGCCTATAGCATCCTTGGCAAGGAAGGTCGGGAAGAACTTCTCGTAGCCTTTGACGAGACCGGCCTCTTTGTACCCTATAGGAGCCGAGGTCCCGAGCACCTGAACAAGCAGGAGGTGAGCGGAGAGCACAAGCAGAAGAAGACCGGGAAGCAGAACCACGTGCAGCGAGAACATGCGTGTAAGGGTTTCAGGGCTGACGTCCGTTCCACCGCGAAGGATATCGACAAGCAGGGCTCCGCCGGGCATGACCTTGGGAACTTCGGTACCTACCTGCGTTGCGAAGAACGCAAGCTCATTCCAGGGCAGAAGGTAACCGGTAAAGCCGAATCCGAGAGAGAGCACGAGCAGCACAAAACCGCTTACCCACATGAGCTCACGGGGCTTGCGATAGGACTTCATGAAGAAGGTGCTGAACATGTGGATAAAGGCCATGCCGATCATGAGGTTGGCCGACCATGCGTGAACCTGACGGATCAGCCAGCCGAAAGGAATCTCTTTCTGGATGAACACGAAGGAGGTGAAGGCTTCCGCGCCGGTCGGCTTGTAGTACTGCAGCAGAAGAAGACCGGTAAGAACCTGGATGATAAAAAAGAAAAGAGTGAGGCCGCCGAAGTAGTACCAGAAGGAGAGACGGTGCTGGGGCACCTCTTTTTTCTTCAGGTAGTCGATGACGGGAATCATCACATAAAACCGCTCCTGAAACCATGAAGCCAGAGCGCTTTGCTTGCTGTCCTTGTATGGATTCGGGTCGGGACGATCTACCGGAGGTTTGTAAACGCCGCCGGAAGCAGCGGGTTTGGCAGCAGCGGGAGCGGCCGGTTTTGCCGTTCCTGCAGCAGGCTTTGCAGAACCCGGAGCGGCCGGCTTGGCGGCACCCGGGGCAGCGGGTTTCGGCTTGGCAGGAGCATTTCCTGCCGGAGCATTCTGATTGTTCTCAGCCATATTTTCTGACTCCATTGGTTTTCAACAACGTTAAAATTAAGCTTTGGATATAACAAGATCGTCGCCTTCGACCCGCACGGCATAAGGGGCAAGAGGCAACGGCTGCGGACCGGAAATGATTTCGCCGGTCTGCTGGTACTTCGCTCCGTGGCAGGGGCAGAAAATGAGGTTATCCTTGTCTTCCCAGCGGACAAGACAGCCGAGGTGCGTACAGACGGCGCTGCAGGCCGTGAGTTTTCCGTTGTCGTTGATAACGATGACCTTGTCCGCGTTGAACGGGTAGATCTTTCCGGTGTTTTCCGGTACTTCCGAAGCTTTGCCTACAACCATTTCGTTCACGTTTGTCACTTCCTTGACGGGAGGAATAATGTACTTGACAACCGGATAGAGCGTCGATACCGCTACTGCGGCACCTACACCTCCTACCACCTTGCCCAGAAAACTGCGACGTTCGAAATTAACTCCCTTCAGACCGTCTTCCCTTGGTTTTCCGCCGGAAACCGCTCCGGAGGAAGAGGCTGAAGCACTCTCTCCAAGTCCGCCCATTCGGGCCGGGCTCTTGAAATTACCTTGTTGTGCCATTACAATCTATCTCCTTTTTAAAGATATTGTTAAGAAATCAATGCCTTGCCGGCCGCCCCGTCCTTCCTGCCGTTTCAGCGGCCCGCACAGTTCTCTTACACGGTAGTACAAACAAACTTTGAAGTTATAATTTTTTACCGTTTAAACCAATCGGAACAGCTTTTAAAAAAATTATAATAGTCATACATAAAGGATCTCTCTCCATCCCTCCATATCCTGCTGCGGGTGAAGAACCGCATGAAGTGCGACTGGAGCCTGACCGGATTGAGATACTCCGAAATCCCGTTGATTCCGTTGAGATGCTGACCGTCGATACAGAGCGAAATGTTCGATGCGAACCTGAGATAAAACGGCCCGGCATCGAGCACTTTTTTCTGCAAAACGGTTACCGAAACATCTCCCCCTTTGAGTTCGAGAGTCCTGCCGTGAAGTGGCGCGAAAAAGCCTGTCGAAAAATCACGCTCCCTGAACCGGAGAGAATCCGTAACCGAAACCTTCCCCAGGACATTGTCATGCAGCATCAGCAGGCTCACCGGCTGATAGGCGGTGTTCCTGAAGAAAATCATATAGTAAATCAGGTCGTAGCGCTCCGAAAACGCCCTTCCCCAGTACCAGCGGGAGATATACTCCTGCATGGGCATGGTTCCAAGGTTGTGGTCGTGATAGCCGTGAGCCCTGAGTTCGATGCGTCGCAGGCCTCCGCCGTTTTCTCCGGAAATTTCGATATGCCCTTCGACCTCGGCCCTCGGAACGCTCAGAAGCCACTGATGACGGGAATGCAGCGCTGCGTTGTTGCTGTCTTTTTTTGAGTATTGCGCCCTTCGGCTGACCTTGAACAGGAGTTCCGCACTGACCTTGCGGTTACGGGCGGGAAAATCGAAATCGACGACAAGACGGTATTCGTCCCTGAAGGCATCATAAAAAAACCGGTTGTTTTCAAACCGGAGACCGATCCCCTCCCGGCTGCTTTCGAAAAGGCCGTTACCGCCCTCCCTGATGAAATTGAGCGTTTCCCTGCCCTGCTCATAAAGCTGAAAACTGAAGCCCGCGTAGTCGGATGACAATGGAAGCGTTGAAACAGCCTTGCGTTTCCAGTCGTCATAGTGCTGCATGTAGTAAGGGGAGAAGGGAAAGCCGGAAAACCAGATAAGTACGACGGAGACTCCGCTTGACTTGTCTTCCGCATCGAAATACCACCATTCATAGGCGCCCGGCTCCTGCATGTCGTGCCAGACTTCCTGATGAGGTTCTGTGGTGATATTCATACCGGAAATTATGCGATTCTGTCATGAAAAGCCGCTCTGCTGAATACAGGCTTTTTCTGGAAAATCAAAAGGAAAAAAGCAGGAAGTGAAGGAAGAAATGTGTTCGGTTTTTTCCGGAGCAGCGAGGAAATCCGGAAAAACCCGGTGGACAGAGAGGGAATCGAACCCCCGACACAAGGATTTTCAGTCCTTTGCTCTACCAACTGAGCTATCTGTCCATGTTTTTCTGTTTGTGAGGCACATAATAACAAACGCACTCGAAAAATCAAAAGAAAAAAACACCGCAAAAAAGGATTCCCGCTGCAGGCCGGAACGGAATCTTCCGCTCCGGCTTTCGGCAGCTAAAGCTTTGCGGATATCTGCCCGATCCCTTTCGAAATCCTGCGCAGCACGGCCTCCCGGCCCAGCACTTCAAGCATGTGATAGAGGCTCGGCCCGAAGCTTACCCCCGAAGCGACAATTCTGAGCGGATGAATCAGAACGGCGGGCTTCAGCCCTCTGGGTGCGACAAAATCTTTAAGCGCAGCCTCGATCGTTTCGGCACTGAAGGGATCGAGTGTCTCGAGCACCGAAGAGAACTCCCGGAGAAGACCGTTGGTTTCGGGTGTCCAGCGCTTCTGCACCGCCTCCTCCTCATAGGCCTCCGGCTCGAAGAAAAAGTAGGAGGAGAAAGTCACGAATTCATGTTCGAATCCCACCCTCTCGCGCATCAGTTCGATAACAGCTTCAAGATAGCTGTCGCTGGTGATCACCTCGACGGAAAGAGGGGTCTCTTTCCTCGATAGTTCCGCCGCAAGCAGCGGTTTGATCGTCCTGATGATATCTGCCGCCGGCCGACTCTTGATATACTGCTTTTCAAGCCAGTTGAGCTTTTCGACGTTGAAAACGGCACCGGCCTTGCCGACGCGTTCGAGCGAAAATTTCTCGATAAGCTCCTGCAGACTGTAGACCTCCTGCTCGGTTCCCTCACCTTCATTCCAGCCAAGCATGGCAACAAAGTTCACGATGGTGTCGCAGCTGTACCCCTTGCGGATATAATCCTCGACCGCCACATCCCCCTGTCGTTTGCTGAGTTTCGAACGATCCGGGTTGAGCAGAAGGGGAAGATGGGCGAATTTGGGCGGCTCCCACCCGAAAAACTCGTAGAGCAGCAGATGTTTCGGCATGGAGGGGAGCCACTCTTCACCACGGATGATGTGCGTGAACTCCATGAGATGATCGTCGATAACGCTGGCAAAATGATAGGTCGGAAATCCGTCGGATTTCATGAGCACCTGATCGTCGATGGTAGAGGAGTCGAATTCTACAGGGCCCCTGATCATATCCTCGAACCATACGGAAATATAATCGGGGACTTTCATGCGGATCACATACCGGACGCCTTCCGCCATTTTCTTTCTGATCTCGCCCGAAGGCATTGACCCGCCCATCTCTTCGGGCAGCCATTTCCGGTTGTATTTCGGCTGGAGTCCCTGTTTCAGCTGCAGCTCCCGGTTCTCTTCAAGCTCTTCGGAGGTCGAAAAACAGTAGTATGCATTTTTGTCTTCAAGCAGACGGTCACAGTACTGTCGGTAGATATGCAGTCTTTCCGACTGGACGTAAGGGCCGTAGTTTCCTCCGTGCTCGGGGCTTTCGTCAGCCACAATCCCCGCCCACTCGAGCGTCTTGATGAGATTGTGCTGCGCATCCTCGACTTTCCTGCTCTGATCGGTGTCTTCGATTCTGATAATGAAGTCCCCTTTCATTTTTTTTGCGAACAGGTAGTTGTAGAGCGCTGTCCGAAGACCGCCTACATGCAGATAACCTGTCGGAGAGGGAGCAAACCTGGTTCTGACCCTTTGAGCAACCATAATGTGACGTAAAACTGTTTATTGAATTTTATTGACAGGAGATTAAATACCGGTGTCGGGAGCAATGAATTTATAAAAATCCCGCTGTTTTTTGAAGGGACAAAATCTCTCGGAGCCAGAAGGCAATATAAAACCCGGTTCTCCACCCTCAAAAGCATGTTCTCGGAAGCATTTAACAATAAACTTTTTGCATTCGATTGCAGTTTACTTTTAATTACTTTTAAAGGCGTAAGTTAACCTTGACTGCGCTTTTTCCTTCAATCACGGAACATTTTTATGCCCGAACCCAGGAAAAAAAATACAACAAAAGAGAGCGGCCGAAATATTTTCAGACCGGTAAGAGATAGCGGGCAACGGCCGGAGCGCGATCCGGAAAACAGCGGCGGCAGTCCGGCAAGGTTCCCTGGTTTTCTTGTTATCATGATGCTGGGGCTTCTGTCGCTTTTCGTGTTCCAGCGTTTCTTTTCGGCTCCCGCAAATCCGGAAATCACCTACAACCAATACCGCAAGGTGGTTGACGGCGGCATTGTGGCTGATGCCACAATAGAAACCTATGCCGACAGATCTGCGAAGCTGAACGGAAAACTGAAAACACCCTCACCGCTCGAACTGAAAAACGGAACCTTTCTTAAAACAGACCGATTCAGCGTCACTATTCCCTCGTTCACCACGGAACAGGCCGACCTGCTGGCGGCAAAAGGGATTCAGGTAACCGTTGAGGAAGGCGCCGACAGCCTCAATACCTTCCTGATGCTCTTCGCACCATGGATAATCTTCGGTCTGATCTATTTCTTCATGTTCCGGCGTATGGCTCAACAGAACGGAGGAGCAGCAAAAAACATGTTCAGCTTCGGCAAGAGTCGCGCCAAGATGATCAGTGAATTCGACGTGAAAGTGAGCTTCAGGGATGTTGCCGGAGTTGATGAAGCTGTCGAGGAGCTGAAGGAAACCGTTGAATTTCTCACCAATCCCGAAAGGTTCCAGAAAATAGGCGGAAAAATCCCCAAGGGGGTTCTCCTGCTCGGCCCTCCGGGAACAGGCAAGACCCTTCTGGCAAAAGCCATTGCCGGCGAAGCCAAGGTTCCTTTCTTTTCGATCTCTGGCGCCGATTTCGTTGAAATGTTTGTCGGTGTAGGAGCCGCCCGTGTGAGGGATCTGTTCGAACAGGCAAAGAAAAACTCCCCGTGCATTGTGTTCATCGATGAAATCGATGCTGTCGGCAGAAGCCGGGGTGCCGGTCTCGGCGGAGGTCACGACGAACGGGAACAGACCCTTAACCAGTTACTGGTGGAAATGGACGGGTTCACCACCACCGACAATGTCATCCTGATCGCTGCGACAAACCGTCCGGATGTACTCGATACCGCACTGCTCAGACCGGGAAGATTCGATCGTCAGATCACCATCGACAAACCCGATATCCGGGGCAGGGAGGCCATTCTTGCCATTCACACGCGAAAAACCCCTCTTGCAGGTGATGTGAGCATCTCCATTCTCGCAAAAAGCACGCCCGGCTTTTCCGGTGCCGATCTGGCGAATCTGGTGAATGAAGCCGCACTCATCGCTTCCAGAAGCGACAAGGAGAGCATCGATGCTTCCGATTTCGAACAGGCCCGCGACAAGGTGCTGATGGGCCCGGAACGAAAAAGCATGTACCTTTCCGAGGAACAGAAAAAGCTTACCGCCTATCACGAGGCTGGTCATGTACTGGTAGCCGCCAATACCGAGGGTTCGGATCCCATCCACAAGGTAACCATCATCCCGAGAGGCCGAAGCCTCGGGCTCACCGCCTATCTGCCCATCGAGGACCGCTACACCCAGAACCGGCAGTATCTTCTGGCCATCATTACTTATGCGCTCGGTGGCAGGGCTGCCGAAGAGCTGGTGTTCAACGAAATCACCACCGGAGCAGCCAACGACATCGAACGGGCTACTGACCTGGCCCGCAGAATGGTAAGACAATGGGGCATGAGCGACAAGCTCGGGCCCATCAATTACGGCGACAGCCATAAAGAGGTGTTTCTCGGCAAGGATTACTCGCACATTCGCGAGTATAGTGAAGAAACCGCCCTGCAAATCGACAATGAAGTCAGCAAAATCATTATCGAGTGTATGGACAATGCAAAAAAGATTCTCAGCGAAAAAAAGGAGCTGCTCCACCGGCTTGCCGAAAACCTTATCGAGAAAGAAACCCTGAATGCGGAAGAGATAGCCGCAATCATCGGAACCACATAGTGTTCCCTGTTTTCCGGAGCAACTGAAATGTCAACGTTCATGCAGACGGTTTTGATGCTCATCACAGGCCTCGCGGCAGGCACGCTGTCGGGAATGTTCGGCGTCGGCGGCGGAATCATTATCGTTCCGGCACTGGTGCTGCTTTTCGGAATGAGCCAGCACAGCGCCAACGCAACCTCCCTTGTGGCTCTCCTGCTGCCTGTCGGTCTTCTCGGCATTATGGAGTATTACCGCTCCGGCAAGATCACCACGGACAACATCTGGATGGGGCTGATTATTGCAGCCGGACTGTTCGCAGGAGCTTTTTTCGGCGCAAGAATAGCGACTGCGCTTTCCGGCGACCTGCTCCGTAAAGCTTTTGCCATTTTCACAGGAATTGTTGCCCTTCGTTTATGGTTTAAATAACTACATACACTACAATAACCTAAGTCATTGTCACCATGGGAAACACAACCACAAAAGCTGATCTGGTCAATGTGATCGCTCACAAGACAGGCATGACAAAAAACGAAACCGAATCCGTGGTTGACTGCCTGTTCGAAAGCATCATCGAGTCACTGAAAGCCGGCAAAAGAATCGAGATCAGGGGATTCGGATCATTCAATATCCGGCACAAGAACCTGCGTCAGGCAAGAAACCCGAGAACAGGAGAGAAGGTAACGGTCGATCCCAAGAACGTCCCTACCTTCAAAATCTCCAAGGAGTTCAAGCATGCGGTCAGCGAGAGCCTGAAAAACGGTACGGTATAAGGGCACACCGGGGGATTCAACCGGATGAAACGACAGGCGTCCTTCTCATAGGGCGCACAAATTCAATTCAGAGGTAGAACGGATTGTCAATCTGCTCGAAGGTAACAAGCCGGTGTGTCTCGACGTCACGAAAGCATACCTTGATGTAGTGAATGTTTTCAGACAAAAAAATGTCGGTTCCTTTTTCTGCGGCATGCAGAATGATATGGCCTTTGTGGTGACCGAGTTCTCTGCCGAGATCTCCCCATTTTCTGAAAACAAGATTGGTATAGCCCTCCCCTTCCCGTATGAAAAGAAGTTCGGGGTCGGCAATATCCGTAATGAGTTCCGGAGATGAAAGCAGTGACATCTCCTTGCCAAGCCAGATGCTCAGCAGTTCCAGATGAAACGGTATAAACAGGGAATTACGGATATAGAACCCCTTTTCCCCATTCCTGATCGCATCGGTGAAGCGTTTCCTCATGCCATAGAGATCGTTAGTAGTTGAAAAAAAGGAACCATAGCACCGCAAAAACAGGTATCAGCAACGGCAGTGAATATTTATAGACATACTCGAGAAAATCCGGCACATCGGCTCCGGTCTGGGCGGCGATGTTTTTCACCATGAAATTCGGAGCATTGCCGATATAGGTCATAGCACCGAAAAACACCGATGCAACGGAAATGGCCATCAGATAAATTCCCGAGGAGACATCTCCTTCGATCGGAGAAGCCATTCCGGAGGCAAAGGCCCGGATGTCACCGGGGTCGGCCAGATCGAGACCGAACTTTCCGAGAGCCCCCGCCAGGAAGTTAAGGTATGTCGGCGCGTTGTCGAGCACTCCCGAGAGCGCTCCGGTCATCCAGTAAAAGGTTGTTACAGAAAACTCCGCCGCATGCGTTGCGGCATACGCACCGATCAGCTCGAGTGCCGGAATCATGGTTGCAAAGATGCCGATAAACAGGAAGGAGACCTCCCTTATCGGTTCGAAGTTGAATTCATTGCCGCCAAGGGCATCGGGATCGGCTGTCCTGTATGCGACAAATGCCACGCCAAACATGATCAGCTCCCGGATGCCAAACGGCAGACGGAAAATCTCCTGCAGGCTCGGAAAGCCGCTGATGACAGCCGGATCGAGAAACACCGAGACAATGATGACGCCGAGCCAGATGAAGTTTTTCCCTCCGGTAATGGATATCCCCCCTTTTGCATCCCTGCCTGTCGCGCCTCCCTTCCCTGCCCGAAAATCGAGAAGCATGAAGATGCTGACCAGAACGGCAATGGTAAGGCTCCAGGGAAGCCAGACCTTCGATATCACCCAGAAAAACGGCACCCCCTTGAGAAATCCGAGAAAAAGCGGAGGGTCCCCTATCGGCGTAAGTCCGCCTCCGATATTGCTGACAATGAAGATGAAAAACACAATATGGAAAGCCTTGAGACGGCCTTCGTTAATGCGCATGAACGGTCTGATAAGCAGCATAGAGGCTCCTGTGGTGCCGATCAGGTTGGAGAGCGCAGCACCGAACAGCAGCAACATACCGTTGACGAGCGGCGCCCCCCTCCGTTCGATCCTGATGAGAATGCCTCCGGAGACCACAAAGAGTGAAGAAATCAGCGCAATGAACGAAAGATACTCTTCGAGTGTGTGCTCGAGGATGTGCAGCCCGTGTTCTATCATGAAACCGTAATAGGCGACCACGATTGCAGCCAGACCTGTAGCGACACCGGGATAGTGACGCTCCCAGAAACGGTGGTAGAAAAGCGGACCGGTTGCTATCATGAGCAGCAGGATCACGAAAGGCATAACAAGCCATACCGGGGGCAGGTGCCCTGCGGCAGATGGCGCTTCACCGGCAGCAAACAGCGGACTGCTGCCGGCAATAAAAAAGAACGTAAGAAACAGAAAGAAAAGGCCTGTTTTAATAATCCTGTTCATGAGAAAACCGGAAAAGGAATGACTTGCAATTTTTTCAATCTCCCTCAAAGTCGGTCAGTGAATAAATGGCGTAGCCTTTTTCGCTGATCTTCCGCTCACCACCCACATCGGGAAGGTTGACGATAAAGGCCATCTCGGCAACAACACCCCCTACCTTTTCCACCAGTGCCGCGGCAGCAAGCGCAGTACCCCCGGTTGCAAGAAGATCATCGACAAGCAGCACCCTTGTACCTTTTTCCAGCGCATCCATGTGAATCTCGATCTTGTCGCTGCCGTATTCGAGTTCATATTCCTGGGAAACCACATCCGCCGGCAGTTTTCCGGGTTTTCTGACCGGAACGAATCCCTTGCCAAGCGTATAGGAAAGCGCACCGCCGATAATGAATCCGCGAGCTTCAATGCCAACAATCACATCAAAATCAACCCCGTTCTGCAGATAGTGCTGGGTAAAACTGTCGATCACAAGACGGAACCCCACCGGGTCCTTGATCAGGGTAGTAATGTCGCGAAACATGATCCCTTTTTTAGGATAATCGGGAATCGAACGGATTCGGGATTTAATAGGCATGGAATAAACGGGTTTAAGGGTTGCGAGCGTAGAGCCACAGGAGAAACCAAGCACTTAAAATAACAGTCTGCCCTCTAAATTCAAATCATGGCCCATCTCCCGGATTGCTACCGGCAACAGCATGCCTTTCAGTCTCTGCGCATCGCCAGCGAAATTTTCCGCTCTCGCAGTAACATGCAGATAATTTGCGGTATACCCGCTGCAGCATACCCCTCCTCTGCCGTCCTGCGTGGAGGTTTCAACAAGAACCTTTCGCTCTTTTCCCAGAAAGCCTGCGGTATAGGCGGATTTTTTGCGCCGCCCGAGTTCGATAAGCAAATCGCTGCGCCCCTCGATCTCCCGAGAGGAAAGAAGCTTCCTCTCACCGGAGGCCGTCTGTGAAGCGAGCCGCGTCCCGGGGCGGATCGAACAGGAAAAAACATGCAGATAAGCTGCCGGCAGCTCGTCGATAAAACGGTACATATCCTGAAAATCCTCTTCGCTCTCTCCTGGATATCCGGCAATGACATCGATACCGATGGCGCAATCCTGAATGCTCTCCACCGCCCTCATAATGCGCTCCCGGTAGCCTTCGGTCGTGTATCTGCGTCCCATTGCCTGCAGCATACGGTCCGAACCGCTTTGCAGCGGCACATGAAAATGAGGGGCGATTTTTCGCGAGCAGGCAACGACATCCAGAAGCCTGTCGTCGATGATATCCGGCTCAAGGGAACTCACCCTGATACGATCCAGAGCGACCTGTTCAAGCATCCGGAGCAGTCCGGCAAAACCGGTTCCTTCCGAACGGTAATCGCCGATATTGACACCTGTCAGAACAATTTCGCGATATCCTGAGGATGCAAGAGCATGCGCGCGCTCAATGAGCATTGCTGCCGGAAGGGAGCGCGAACGGCCCCGTGCCATTGGAATAGTGCAGTAGGCGCATCCGTAATCACACCCGTCCTGAATTTTCAGAAAAGCCCGTGTCCGGGCGACTCCGGAATCTTCCGGGAGGGAGTATCCCGCATGAATCTCATCCGCTGCGCCGGGATCCGAGACCTGAACAAGAGGAGTTTCCGGTTTCGTGTCTAAAATTTCCCGATAGATCTCTGTTCTGAATTTATCGTTGCTGCCGAGAACACCATGAACACCTTCGAAAGCCGATAGCAGGAACGGCTGCAGCTGGGCATAACAACCGATAACGACAATGGCACAGCCCGGATTGCGCCTTACAAGCTGCCGTATTTTCTGGCGGCATTTCTGTTCAGCCTGTTTTGTAACCGCGCAGGTGTGAATAATGATCATATCCGCACCTTTCTCTACAGAAGAAATCTGCCATCCTTCTGCAGAAAGCCGGTCGAGTATCGCCGATGTTTCGGAATAATTCAGTTTACATCCCAGTGTTACTGCTGCAACACTCGGTAAACTTATTTTACGCATAGTATTTTTCTTTTATACCCTTTTCGATAAACACAGGAATAACACAATACAATAACCGATAAAATCACCATTTTGCCGGTATGCAGACACAAAAGTATTCTTTTATATTTGCCGTTGTTGCCGCTTTATATCATTTCAAACGGACAAATATGATCTTTTCATTCAGAAGATTGATCATTTTCAATCTCTTGTAAAAGAGAAAAAAATCTTCAGGAAAAAATCACACTCATGCAGCTGGAGTTCCAGGAAAAAATCAAACCACTTGAAGATGAGCTTTCCGCAATACTGAAAAAGCTTGAACTCAACCTTCCCAAACTCGATGGCACCGCCGCGGCTAAACCCGGGTTTTCAAAATTCGGACGCGGACAGCTTGGTACCCCGATCAAGGAACTGCTCCGTTCAAATCCGGACAGTGCATTCAAACCGAAAGAAATTGCTGATGCGCTCAATACCAAAAGCACGATCGTAAGCCTCTGGATGAACAAATACGGCATGGCTGATGAAGAAATCGAACGTATTCCTTCAGGGTCGGGCAGCAAACGGTTTGTTTATACAATAAGGTAAACCGACAAAAAAAGTTATCTCTCCTGACAGGAAAAGCGCAATAATTGCGCTTTTCCTGATTCAGGCATTTCACCATTTTTCGTTGGCAAGCAATAAAACGGAATACTTTTTCAGTAACCGATACTTCGCCGGTTTCTTACAAAATTCAGGCCGAGCGCCACCATAATCATGTTGCCGAGCAATGATGAGCCCCCATAGGAAACAAACGGCAGAGGCACGCCGATAACCGGAATAAGCCCGAGGGTCATACCGACATTGATGACTACATGAACCGTAAGAAGCGACGCGTAACCCGCAAAGGTCAACTCGACAAAGCGGTTCTTGATGGAAAAGACAATGCGGATAAAGCGGAGAATCAGAACAAGGAAAAAGCCAAGCAAGAGAACCGATCCTATAAAACCAAGCTCCTCGGCAATAACACAGAAAATAAAATCGGTCCACTGGGCAGGAATAAAACGAAGCTGCGTCTGCGTTCCTTCAAGAAAGCCCTTGCCGAAAAAACCCCCGGAACTGATAGCTATTTTTGCCTGCAGGGCATTATAGCCCGCCCCCTGGGGATCCGACATGGGATCGAGAAAGGTCTGGATCCTTTTCATCTGATGAGGCTTGAGAATCTCTGCCGCAAAACGGTGCGTAAAAAGTGCGGCAAGCAGGCCTGCTGAGGTAACTGCAAACTGATGCATATAAAATTTCTTTTTGAGAAACACCAGCCCGAAAAACATAAGCAGGGCAAGACCAAAAATGAAATAAATATTGAAAAAACCGCTGAGCATGAGCACAACGGGTATGACGAGCAGAAGAAGAAGATAGAAATCAAACCCCGCCATGATGATCATCGGCGCTATAAATGAAAGACAGGTGAGAGTTGTTCCCATATCGGGCTGCAACATGATCAGCAGTGCAGGAAAAAGGGGAATGCCTAGCGCAATAAAAAGATGAGGCAT
The DNA here is from genome assembly GCF_021740465.1 of Chlorobium sp. Taxonomy (GTDB): domain Bacteria; phylum Bacteroidota; class Chlorobiia; order Chlorobiales; family Chlorobiaceae; genus Chlorobium. The sequence goes on from NZ_JAIOZR010000004.1 coordinate 92,318, forward strand.
GGAACGGATATCGGTTTCATCTTCGGAAAGAAAACGGGCAAGCGCAAGAATCGTTGTCATCTTGGCTATTTCCGAAGGCTGAAAACTGAAAAAACCTATACGTACCCAGCTTGTCTGACCTGCAATTTTTTTACCGAAAACAAGTACCGCTACAAGCAGAACCACCCCGACTATATAAAAGATATATGAATTATCGCGTATAAAGCGATAATCGTTGAAATAGACGAACAGCATGACAAAAGCACCGATGCATCCCCATGCAAGCTGCCGATAAAACAGAACCGTCTCTCCCGCTCCATTGGTTGCGCTGTATATTGCAAGGAGTCCGAGAATAATAAGACCAGCCGTCGAAGCAAGAAGCCAGATGTCAAGTTTCCCTTGTTGTTCCATTGTCACGCTTTTCTACATCTTTTTCTTCCCCATCCGCGGAGAATTCTGTATCGTACACAGAGATTTACCGTTCGCTGCGTCACTGTTACAACTCTACCTTTCTATGGATACTCCATCGTTCTCCTGCGGCTTCGCTGTTATCGCCGGGCCGCCGAATGCAGGCAAGTCAACTCTGCTGAACAAACTTCTTGATTATAAACTTTCTATTGTAACACCTAAACCGCAAACTACAAGAAAAAAAATAACCGGCATCTACCATGACAAGCGGTGCCAGATCATTTTTCTCGATACTCCGGGCATCATGCAGCCGCAGCAGAAGCTCCATGAATCGATGCTTTCAATTACCCGCAAGACACTCGAAGAAGCCGATGTGGTTATCGCACTGATTCCCTACACGAAAGGCGCCGAACCTTTTGATATCGATTTCGCCTCGGAACTGTTCAATTCATGGCTGAAATCCTCCGGGAAACCGGTAATCGCCGTGCTGAACAAATCTGATCTCGCAAGCCGTGCAGTACAGGAACAAGCCGAATCGGTTATGGCAGGACTCTTCTCTCCGGCTGCCGTCATCTCCGTTTCGGCACTTGAAGGAACCGGGCTGGAGAGACTTGTAGAGGCCCTTGTTCCGTTTCTTCCGATGGACGAACCTCTCTACCCCGAAGATATGCTGAGCACCGCTCCGGAACGGTTTTTCGTATCGGAAATCATCCGGGAAAAAATCTTTCTCCTTTACGGCAAGGAGGTGCCCTATGCGACGGAGGTTGTGGTCGATGAATTCAGGGAACAGCATGAAAACGACCCTTCGAGAAAAGACCTTATCCGCTGTTCGATTGTTGTCGAACGCGACACCCAGAAACAGATCCTGATAGGCAGCGGAGGCAACGCACTCAAAAAACTCGGAAAGGCTGCCCGTACCGATATCGAGGAACTGCTGGGCAGGCCGGTTTTTCTCGAGCTCTTCATAAAAGTCAGACCCGACTGGAGGAAAAAACAGAATCTTCTGAAAAGCTACGGGTATTGACGGACAACAAAAAACCCTTCCTCGACGGAAGGGTTTTTTGCTGGATTTATGTAACCCTGTGAGGCTCTTACTTGCCGCCTTTAGGCTGGGGCTCCAGCTCGGCGGTCGCATCCTCGATCTCTTTCTTTTCGTTTGGATGGGCCTGGAGATATGCTTCGATCTCCTCCTTGCTCTTGTCCTTGAAATATTCGAGCGCCGAAAGAATGATCCGTTTGTTCTCCTTGTCGAACTCGATCACGCGGAGAGGAAGTTCATTGCCGACAGCGAACGAAGAGTGAATGTCCTTCACACCGCCCTGAAGCAGATGCGATACGGGCACGAAACCGTCGACATCACCGGGAAGAATGACGATAACGCCCTTCTCGATGATCTGGGAAATATTTCCTGGGGTTTCAGCACCTACGGCATATTTCTGCTCGAACTCGTCCCATGGATCAGGGTTGATCTGCTTGTGGCCGAGCGCAATACGGCGGGCGTTGACGTCGAATTTAAGCACCTTGACTTCGAGTTCCTGGTTTTTCTTGACCAGTTCACTTGGATGGCGAATTTTCTTTGTCCATGAGAGATCTGAAATATGCACCAGTCCGTCCACTCCGGCCTCAAGTTCTACAAATACACCAAAATCGGTGATGTTGCTGACGGTTCCCTTGTGGAGCGATCCTTCGATGTACTTTTCGGAGAGTGCGATCCATGGATCCTCGTTGACCCGTTTCATGGAGAGAGAAAGCTTGGTGTGCTCTTTATCGATATTGAGAATCACGCACTCAACCTCCTGACCGAGGGTAACGAACTGACCGGGATGCTTGATATGCTGCGTCCAGCTCATTTCGGAAATGTGGACAAGACCCTCGATGCCTTTTTCGATTTCCACGAATGCACCGTAATCGGTAATGGAAACCACGCGACCGTTCGCCTTGGAACCAACAGGATACTTGATCTCGATATTTTCCCAGGGATGGGCCTCGAGCTGCTTCATGCCGAGAGAGACTCGTTTGGTGTTCTCGTCGAAACCGACGACAACAACCTTGATCGGCTGGTCAAGCTCGACAACCTCCGAAGGATGGTTGATTCTGCCCCAGGTGATGTCGGTGATATGCACAAGACCGTCGAGACCGCCGAGATCGACAAAGATACCGAAATCGGTGATATTCTTGACCGTGCCCTCGAGCACCATGCCCACCTTGATGTTGGCAAGCATCTCTTCGCGGCGTGCGGCATACTCCTCTTCGAGGATGACCTTGTGGCTGACGACGATATTCTGAGTAACGGGATTGATCTTGACGACCCTGAAGTCCATGGTCTGGCCAACGAGAGCATCGAAATCGCGAACCGGTTTGACATCGATCTGAGAACCGGGAAGGAAGGCTTCAACGCCGGACAGGGAAACCGTCATGCCACCCTTGACGCGGTTGATGATCCTGCCGTTGATGATAGTGTCATTCTCAATTGAATCGTAAATCTTGTCCCAGATTCTCAGGACATCGGCTTTCTTTTTGGAAAGAATGAGCTGACCCATCTTGTCTTCGATGTTTTCGAGGTAAACCTCGACTTCATCGCCGACCTTGACCTCACCCTCTTCCTCGTCTCGGAATTCGAGCAGAGAGACGATACCCTCCGACTTGTAACCGACATCGATGGTGACGTCCTTGTTGGAAATGGAGACAATACGGCCTTTGACGATCTCGTCTTCCCTGATTTCACTCAGCGTGCTCGTATAAAGCTTTTCCATCTCGGCAAGTGCCGCGGAATCGTAGTGAGCAAAAACCTTGACCTTTTTCCTTGCGGGCCGTTCCTGGACTTTCTTCTCCAGCGTTAGTGTTTCTGGCATTAAATGTTTTCCTTCCTCTCTTGTGATTTACCCTCGGTGCCGCGAGAGATTTCAGCACCCGGTTTTTAGGTTAATGAAACAACAAAACCCTGTTCAGGCAGGTACCCGCTATCCTTCACGCCGCAGCAATGCCAGCGCCAGATCGCGAACCATAGTCACCTGCTCGTCAATGCTCAACTCCGAAGTATCGATTTCAATGGCATCGGGATGCTTTTTCAGGGGAGCAAGAGCACGCTCTGCATCAGCCCTGTCCCTTTCGACGATCTCCCTCTCGAGCATGCCGACATCCGGCAGCTCGCTTCCTGACGCACCTTTCGCGGCAAGTTCGGCATAACGCCTCGCTGCCCGTTCACGGGCATCGGCAATCAGAAAAATTTTCAGTTCGGCATCGGGAAACACAACCGTACCGATATCACGGCCATCCATGACAACGCCTTTCAAACGCCCCATATCCTGCTGCATCAGGCGAAGCCTCTGGCGAACAGGCCCCAGAGAACTGATAAAGCTGACCTCGCGGCTGACACGGTTTTCCCTGATAGCCGAGGTGACATCCCTGCCATCGAGAAAAACCCGGTCATCACAAAAGGTGATGGACAGGTCCTGCAATAACGCTTCAATGGAATCGGGAAAGGACCGGACGGTGTCGATCATGCCCAGATCGAGAACCTTCAGGGTAACGGAACGGAACATTGCGCCAGTATCGATATAGGTATAACCCAGCATTCCCGCGACTTTGCGGGCGGTAGTGCTCTTGCCGGAAGCTGCCGGCCCATCGATGGCGATAATGATGCGTCTGTTCCCTGTCGTGTGTTTCACAAGCATTTTGACTTAGCCTGCAATTTTATAAAATAAATTTGCTTTTTCCAAACTTAATGATTACATGTTAACAACCTGTGCCCCCAGAGGGCACGCTTTTACCGTAAACACCTCTTCCTTGTATCGATATGTCTCTCCGTTGCGGGATTGTCGGATTGCCGAATGTCGGAAAATCGACACTGTTCAATGCCATTACCGCCAAGCAGGCTGAAGCGGCAAATTACCCGTTCTGTACCATAGAGCCCAACGTCGGCACCGTTCTGGTACCCGATGAGCGGATGCAGATGATTGCCGATGTGGTAAAAACACCGACACTGGTTCCGGCCACACTTGAAATCGTCGATATCGCAGGCCTCGTCAAGGGTGCCAGCAAAGGCGAAGGCCTGGGAAACCAGTTCCTTTCACATATCCGGGAGGTCGATGCCATCGTGCATGTCGTCCGGTGTTTCGACGACAGCAATATTATTCATGTCGAGGGGAAAATCGATCCTGCAGACGACATTACGACCATCGAAACGGAACTGATGCTTGCAGACCTCGACAGCATGGAACGGAGAATCGAAAAACTCCGGAAAAACGCCCGGAAGGAAAAAGATCTGCTGTTGCAGGTCGATCTGGCCGAGCGGATCATTGCCGGACTTTCCGGGGGAGTTCCCGCAAGAGCCATCATTCAGGGTGCCGAAGAAAAAGAGCTCTCCCGCCAGTTTTTCCTTCTGACCACAAAACCTATTCTTTACGCGGCCAACGTTGCCGAAACCGATCTGCCCGGAGGTAATGCCTATACTGAGCGGGTAGCGGAAATCGCCGCGGAGTCGGGTTCCAAAATGCTGATCATCAGCGCAAAGAGCGAAGCGGATATCGCAGAACTTCCCGAAGAGGAACGCCCGGAATTTCTTGAAAGCCTCGGCCTTGAGATGTCCGGGCTTGACCGGGTCATCAAAACAGCATATGACCTGCTCGGCCTGCAAACCTACTTTACCGCGGGTGAAAAAGAGGTGCACGCATGGACTATCCGCAAGGGAGCATCCGCTCCGGAAGCCGCAGGCGCCATCCATTCCGATTTCGAAAAAGGGTTCATCCGGGCTGAAGTCATGTCATACCGGGATCTCATCGAACTCGGCTCGGAACAGAAGGTAAAGGAGGCTGGAAAATTGCGATCCGAAGGACGCGATTATATTGTCAGGGACGGAGATGTCATTGTGTTCAGGTTCAACGTGTAACCTTTAACGATCCTCTTCAGCTGGTGCACCATCATAAAACGACTCCTGAAAGCCCGATCGGTATTTTCGACTCGGGTGTCGGCGGCCTGACCGTCGTGAGGGCGATGCAGACATTGCTGCCCGCCGAAAGAATAATCTATTTCGGCGACACCGCCAGAGTACCCTACGGCTCGAAATCACAGGTCACCATCCGCAAGTACGCCCAGGATGACACCACCATTCTGATGCGGTACCAGCCTAAAATGATCATCGTCGCCTGCAACACCGTTTCGGCCCTGGCGCTTGATGTCGTGGAGAAAGCCAGCGGAAGCATTCCCGTGATCGGGGTACTCGATGCCGGCGCCGAACTTGCAGTCAGCATGAGCAAGGGAAAACATATCGGTGTGATCGGCACACAGGCTACCGTATGCTCGAATGCCTATGCATACGCCATCAACACCCTCGATCCCGATATCGAGGTCTATTCGAAGGCATGCCCGCTCTTCGTTCCTCTGGCCGAAGAGGGGTTCACCGATCATCCCGCAACCCGCCTTATCGCAAAAGAGTACCTCAGTGCGTTCGACGAAGAGCATATCGATACCCTGGTGCTCGGATGCACCCACTACCCGATCCTGCGTAACATGATCGCAGAAACCGTAGGGCCGGACATCCGCATCATCGATTCTGCGGAAGCCGTCGCACAGAGAGCAAAAGCACTACTCGAAGAAACCAGTATGCTGAATACATCCGGCGAACCGGCAAATCCCCATCTGCTTGTCAGCGACCTTCCCCAGAAGTTCAGCACGCTGTACCGTCTCTTCATGGGCGCCGACATGCCCGACGTCGAGCTTGTCGACGTCTGAACCGGAACATCCTCCGGAAACGTCCATCGGCTCATTGATTTCCCATGATTTTTTGTCTTGAAGGCCGGGGATGTTACTTTTGTCTTTTTGACTTGTTACTTTTGATTCTGTTACCGTTATCAATGTGAAAATAAACCTCGACAGAACATCATCCGGGTTCTGCATCGGCGTGCAGGGCACCATCCACGTGGCGGAAGAAAAACTCGCCGCAAAAGAGCGGCTGTTCTCGCTTGGCGATGTTGTCCACAACGAAGTGGAGGTAAAGCGACTTGAGGAACTCGGCCTTACCACCATCGATGAAGCCGCCTTCGAGGCGCTCAGGGATTCGAGCGTGCTTGTCAGGGCACACGGTGAACCGCCGGAAACCTACAGTAAAGCAAAGCGGAACAACCTCGATATTACCGACACCACCTGCCCGGTGGTGTCGAAACTGCAGCGCACCGCTCGCCTTCTCGACCGGCTGGGTTATCAGATTGTCATTTACGGCAAACGTGCTCATCCGGAAGTCGTCGGCATCAACGGGCATTGCGGCAACCGCGGGGTTATCATCAAACATGCCGATCTGTCGGAACCGGAAGAACTGGAAAGGCTCGATACCCGAAAAAAAACCGCGCTGATCTCGCAGACCACCATGGATGTGCCCGGTTTTTATGAACTGAAAGCAAATCTCGAGGCCCGTTTCGCTTCGGCTGCTGGCGAGCAGGGAAAGCCCTGGACGGAGATCAGGGACATCGATATCACCGCGGCGATGACCGGTCAGCGCCCTATGCCCCGCACCGTTTTCAAGGATACCATCTGCCGGCAGGTTTCGAGCCGGAACCGGAAACTCCATGAATTCGCACTGGCAAACAGCTGCATCATTTTTGTAGCCGGAAAGAAAAGCTCCAACGGCCAGGTACTTTACGGCATCTGCCGCGCGGCCAATCCGAGGAGTTATTTCATCGAGGATGTCGAAGACCTCCAGGACTTCTGGTTTGAAGACACTGAGGGTGGCTCCGTCGAGAGCGTCGGTATTTGCGGTGCGACTTCGACGCCGATGTGGCTGCTTGAAAAGGTTGCTGGATTCATCGACAAGCGTTTTAACCATTGAGCTGCACCCCAGGCGCTCCTGAACCGATCAACCGACCATGAATGATCTGAGCCTCACCATAAACGGCAGAACCGTTTCCGCATCTCCAGGCATGTCGATTCTTCAGGCCGCCCTGTCGGCGGGAATTGTCATACCGACCCTCTGTTTCGACAAGACGCTTGAATCGACCGGATCCTGCTGGATGTGCATCGTGGAGCTCAAGGGAAAAAACCGGTTCGTTCCGGCATGCAGCACTCCGGCATCGGAAGGTATGGTTGTAGAAACCGAAAATCCTGAACTGCACAACATGCGGCGTCAGAGTCTGGAGCGCATGATCGACCTCCACTGCGGCGACTGCATGGGGCCATGCGAACTCTCCTGCCCGGCAGGCTGCAACATTCCGGGTTTCATAGAGGAAATCAGGCGGCACGACGACGGCGAAGCGATCAGAATCATCAAGGAAACCATCCCCCTGCCGGGCATTCTCGGCCGGGTATGTCCGGCTCCCTGCGAAGACGAGTGCCGGCGCCACGGTGTTGACGAACCGGTTTCGATCTGCGCCCTGAAACGGTATGCCGCAGACCAGGACATGGAACGAGCCGATCGCTATATTCCGGAAGTTCCGGAAAAAACCGGCAGAACCGCAGCGGTGGTCGGGGCCGGCCCGGCAGGACTGAGTGCCGCATATTACCTGCTCGCTCTCGGTCATGACGTCACCATATTCGACGCCAACGAAGCGCCGGGAGGCATGATGCGTTACGGCATTCCCCGCTTCAGGCTTCCGGAAAGCGTGATCGAAAAGGAGATCGAGCCGCTGCGAAAGATGGGCGCCCGGTTCCGCATGAACACCGTGCTCGGACGGGATATCACCACCGCATCGCTCCGGGAAAATTTCGATGCAATCTTTCTCGGCATCGGCGCTTCAAAAGCCTCTCTGATGGGCATTCCCGGCGAAGATGAACCGGCCGTTGCCAGCGGCATCGCATTTCTGCGCGAAGCGGCCTGCGGCAAAGCCGTCCATCCCGGAAAAAGCGTCCTGGTGGTGGGGGGAGGCAATACGGCAATCGACGCCTCCCGCACGGCGCTGAGGCTTGGCGCGGAAAGGGTGACTATACTCTACCGCAGAACACGCAGCGAAATGCCCGCCAATCAGGCTGAAATCGAAGAGGCGCTTGCAGAAGGCGTCAGGCTGCATCTGCTTGCTGCACCGGTTTCCGTCACAACAACCGGGGGAAGAGTCTCGGTTACGGCCGTGGCAATGCAGCAGGGCGAACCGGACGAAAGCGGAAGAAGAAGGCCCGTGCCGATTGCAGGTTCGGAATTCACCATCCATGCCGACACCGTGATTTCCGCTACCGGACAGCATGTACACTGCCCGGCGGAAGCCGTCCCGGGCGTAACACTGAACCCGGACGGTACACTCGAGGTCAATCCGCGAACCCTCGAATGCTCCGCAACCGGAATATTTGCTGGCGGAGACTGCGTTACCGGCGCCGATATCGCTATCCGCGCCGTTGAACAGGGAAAACGGGCGGCTTATTTCATCGACCGTTACCTGCTGGGCCTTACAACTGAGGAGAAAACGGTTGCGCCGTTCAACTCATCCTACGGACCGAGAGACAAGGCTCCTGCAGCGTTCTATCTGCGCACTCCTTCCGCGCCACGGGTTCCGGTACCGGAACTTGAACCGGAAGTCAGAACCGGAGGGTTCATGGAAGCCGTTACCGGGTTCGAGAGTGCCGATGCCCTTACGGAAGCTGAAAGGTGCCTGCAGTGCCGATGCAAGGCCATCGAGACCTGCCGCCTCCGCTATCTTGCCGCACAATACCTGCCGGACTATACCTGCAGGCAGCTGGAACACCCGGAATTCAGTATTTCGGAAACACCGGACATCCTTCTGGAACGTGAAAAATGCGTGGACTGCGGCATCTGCGTCAGAACGCTCGAAGCGTGCATATCGCCGGAGCATCCGGATTATCACAAGCTTGCAGCATCATGTCCAACGGGAGCGCTGAGCGAACCGCCGGTGACCCGTTAGGCAAGATATCGCGAAACCTGTTTTATTTCCAGGATTTCAGCAGTTCGACCAGCGGTTTCAGCATGGCGCCGAGACGACCGAACGACAGGGTGAGGGTCTCCTGCACCTGGCGGAACAATTCAGGGACGTCACCGCCGCTCACCTGAAGCCACGCGGCGTAGAGCAGGCCGACTGCGGCGGCGACAACAAGAAGCTGCAGCGCCTTTCTGAAAAACGAAAGCGCCATGAAAACGGCAGCGATAAACACAATGGCAAGCAGCAGCGGATTTCCGGAGAGGAGTTCAAAAAACTTTTCCATGTTCCTGTTATAAGTATTCCTCGATAACCATCGAAACGGCTCTTGACGGCGAAGCGCTGGCAAGCCTTGCCCTCGCTTCAAGCAGTTCCGCACGCATCTTGCCTGCACGGACAGGATCATCGAGCAGAAGCCCGACCTCCCTTGCCATCCCTGCGGCATTTGCCTCATGCTGAATAAGCTCCGGCACAACCCGTTCGGTCGAACCGAGCCCTTTCGATACAATGTTGGCAAGAGAGATGCTTTTGAGTTTCACAAGCCGTTTTCCGATCTGGTAATTCAGCCACCCCGTACGGTAAACCACAACCATTGGCATCCCGAAACAGAGCGCTTCGAGTGTAGCCGTTCCGGAGGTGACAATCGCCGCGGCACTGTACTTCATCACGTCGTATCCGGGACATTCGACAACCCGGATACGGCTACCTGCAGGAGCATGATCCTGCCAGCGGTAGTCGAGGTGCGGTGCCCGGCCGAGAAGGAACACCGCATTACGGTTCCCGGCAAGCATCTCCGCAGCCCTGAGCATCTCAGGCAGCATCATCGATATCTCCTGGCGCCTGCTTCCCGGAAGCAGGCCTATCAACACTGCCCCTTCTTCTACATCGTGCTCCTTCCGAAAGTCGGAGACTGAGTGCTGTGGCTCCTCATGAAGCTCTTCGATAACCGGATTACCGACAAATTCGGCCGTCACGCCGTGACGACTGTAGAATGCGACCTCAAAATCAAAAATCACCAGCAGACGATCTACAGTTTCTCGTATTTTCCTTACCCTGCCCTCTTTCCAGGCCCATACCTGGGGGGCAATGTAGTAGATGACCGGAATACCGAGATCGTGAAGAAAGCGGGCAATCAAGAGGTTCATGCCGGGATAGTCGACCAGAAGTGCCACATCGGGCATCTCCTCCCGTATCCGCGCTTTCATTTCCCGTATCACCTTTTTGAGAAAACCTGCGTGACGGAGCACATCGACAAACCCCATGATGCTCATCTGACGGGTATCGTAGGCGAGTTCGGCTCCAAGCTCCCGAAGCCGTTCACCTCCGATGCCGAATACCCTGACATCGGGCCTCCGGCCGAGCAGCCCGGCAACCACTCCGGCTGCGTGCATGTCGCCCGAAACCTCTCCGGCCAAAACAAAAAGCTTCTTCGGCATCAAAAACGGCTGATAATTGGATGAACGAAGGGGAAACTGTATTTTAACAATCTGAAAAAAAAACGCCGTACGGCTTTTCAAATCCCATTATATCAAAAACAGAAAAGAATGCAAGTCAAATTCGGTACTGACGGATGGCGTGCGATTATCGCAAAGGAATATACATTCGACAACCTCAAGCTTGCCGCACTGGCAACGGCCCGATATATCCACACCCGCCCGGAAAAGGCAAAGGGGATATGTATCGGATATGATACCCGGTTCATGTCGAAAGAGTTTGCGGAATTCACCGCCGGAGTGATCTCCTCGCAGGGCATAAAGGTATATCTCGCGGACAGTTTTGTTTCAACTCCCGCGGTCTCGCTTTTCACAAAAGCCCGGCAGCTTGCCGGAGGCATCGTCATTACCGCATCCCATAACCCTCCGGTCTATAACGGATTCAAGGTCAAGGCCGCCTACGGAGGTCCTGCCCATCCTGAAGCAATAGCTGAAATAGAACGCTACCTTGACGAAATCGACCCCGATACGGATGTCACACCCGACAACAAGCTGATAGAAACGGCCGATCTCAAAACGTTCTACCTGAACCACCTCAAGACGAACATCGATCTGCAGCTTATTCGCAACTCGCGCATCAAAATAGCTCACAACGCCATGTACGGGGCCGGGCAGGATATCATCAACAGGCTTTTCGACGAGTCCATGGTGAACTGCTATCACTGCACCCTCAATCCCGGATTCGGAGGTATCAACCCCGAACCGATGCCGCAATACATCGGAGAATTCGTGGAGTTTTTCCGGGAAGTCGAAACCGATGTAGCCATCATCAACGACGGAGATGCCGACAGGGTCGGCATGCTCGACGAACACGCAAACTTTGTGGATTCCCACAAGCTTTTCGCCCTTATTCTCAAATACCTTGTCGAAGACCGCCAGCAGAGCGGCGAAGTGGCCAAAACGTTCGCACTGACCGACATTATCGACAGGATCTGCCGGAAGCACGCACTGACCATGCATGAACTGCCTGTAGGCTTCAAGTATGTAAGTCAGCTCATGACGACCAACGATATCCTCATCGGAGGTGAAGAGTCCGGCGGCATTGGTATTACAGCATTTCTTCCGGAACGCGACGGGGTCTACATCGGGCTCCTGATTCTTGAAATCATGACCAGAAAGGAAAAAACCCTTTCTGAACTTGTTCAGGAACTTTACGACGAGTACGGCTTCTTCTGTTACAAGCGTAACGACCTGCATGTCAGCGAGGTAAAAAAACACGCAATCATCACCCGTGCCGCTACCGGCGATCTCCCTTCCATTGCCGGATACCCGGTACTGAAGTTCAGCAATCTCGACGGATGCAAGTATCACTTCGAAGGCGGCTGGCTGCTCATCCGTGCATCGGGCACCGAACCGGTTCTGCGTCTCTACTGTGAAGCCGACTCTGAGGAAAAGGTCGATAAAGTACTGGCGTTTGCTGCTGAACTTGCCTGAAAAAGCGGTTTTTTCCATAAACACCTGCAGGAACAGCCGAAATATGACGTCCAACCTGCAGGGTTTTGCTCCCGACAGGGAAAAAACCTCCAAAAACGCTTGCGGGTGGTTCATGGTAAAACGGATATCTGCATGCCCAACCATACCTGCAGATCAGTCGACATACGTTCATGGAAGAAGCTGGAGAAATGGCATTAACGGCAGAGGCAAAGAGCAGAAGCTTGGGCAATAAAGCTGTAACATCGAGTAATGAGCTTTTCAGGGCTCTGGTTGCCGAACACCAGGATATGGTGCTCAATACCTGTTTTCGTTTTGTCATGAACCGGGAAGATGCGGAGGATCTCGCACAGGAGGTTTTTGTCGAAGTTCACCGGTCTATTGAAAGCTTCAGGGAAGAGTCAAAACTCTCTACCTGGATATACCGGATAGCAGTAACCAAATCCCTCGATCATCTGAGAAGAATGAAAAGAAAAAAACGCTTTTCATCCCTCAAAAGAATCATAGGCATAAACGATCCGGCCGAAGAGTTGCCATCACCTTCAGGTGATAATCCGGAACAGGCGCTTGCAGGCAAAGAGCGTGCCGGAATCCTGCAGGACGCCCTCAACACGCTCCCGGATAACCAGAAAACCGCTTTTCTGCTCAGCAAGCAGGACGGATACACCAACAGCGAGATTGCCGACATCCTTCAGACCTCGGTCTCTGCAGTTGAATCGCTGATTCACCGTGCAAAGAAAAATCTGCACGACAAGCTCTCCGGATACTATGCAAACAACTGAGAAAACAACAACCGGAAAGGTGGCGTGCAAGGTTTTCAGGCGGCTGTCGTCAAAAAAGATGAAAACAGGAAAACATCATGAAAAGACCCGATGAACACATAGAGGCGGAGATCCGCAGAACCCTCGATCTCCTTGACGACCTTCCGGTTCTTCATGCCTCCCCGCTTTTCAGGGTACACCTGATGCAGAGGATAGAGGCATCGCAAAGCAAGGGATTCGGATACGGAGCATTCCGGCAGGCGGAAGGGTTCAGAATCAAGTTCGCCGTCGCCGCACTTCTTCTGGTTGTCAACATCAGCTCGGCACTCCTGTTTTTCAGCTCTCCAGAGCCGTTGTCCATGGCTGATGCCGGTGAAACCATTGAACAGCTCAGCGACGATTATTCCGGAGAAGTACTCGCTTACTATGTTGAAACCGATGATACCAGCAGCAACAGGCAGAATGGGAAACAGGCTGCAAAGGAAAATATCAAGCCATAACCGCAACCGCAGAAGTACCTGATCAAGTTGATGATGTACAGTAACCCATAATGATATAACACGATAGAGCGATGAAAAAGAACACGAAAATGATGTTGACGGTTGCCGTGATGCTTGCGGCTGGAGGATCGGCTTACGCCACCGACTACAGCCGCTACTCCAACGATGAGCTGGCCCGAATGCGGGGAAGCATGCGCAATGCCTCACAGGAGGAACGCTCCGATTACCGCAGCGAGTGGCAGAAAAGAACGGGAGGTATAGGAAAGGACTCCCGCAGGTGCCGACCCGCAGTGGCTATGAAAGAAGCTCTCGGTCTGAACGACACACAGCAGAAAAAGCTACAGGAGCTGCAAAAAAAACAGTTTGTGGCGGCTTCAGGAGAGAGGACTCAGCTCAGTTCCCTGCAGCAGGAAATCAGGAATGAATCATTGAAGAAAAATCCGGACAACCGCAGGATCGCCATGCTTTCGAAAAAAATCGGCGATACCCATGCCAAACTGGCTATCAAGCGCAGTTCACATCTCCGGGAGATGGCCTCCCTGCTGACTCCTGATCAGATGGAAAAAATGAAAACCCTCATGCAGAACAGGCCGGGGGGAAAACATGGGAGCATGAGGCTCTGACAGCTTGCGGCAACCTGCCGAGGTGATGAAAACTCCTTTTTTATCACCTCGGCAGGATAATAACTCATATATACCATCAACCAACACCGGCGGCTGCCGTATGGACTCTTAAGTAATTATGGATTTTCTTACATCTAAACGCTTCATTACCACAACACTTGCGATACTTGTTGTGCTCAATGTTACGCTGCTCGGCTTTCTGTGGTGGCAGAATTCCCATAAATCCGGACTCGGTCCGGTTAAAATAACCCGTCAGTACAGCAGGCATATCTACTTCACAGGGCCGCTTTCGCTCACGGAGGAGCAGAGCCTCAGGTTCAGGGAGATCCGGAAAAAACATTTCAGAAAGGTAACTCCCGATATTCAGGCTATCGCTGGACTTAAAAAAGAGCTGATCAGGGAATCGGTAACGGAAAAACCCGATATGGAGAAAATCACCGCCCTTGCAGAATCGATCGGCACAAAGCAGGCTGTAATAGAAAAAGAACTGGCCCTGCATTTCCACGAACTGGCGCTGGTTTGTACCCCTGAGCAACGTGATTCCCTCCGGAAAGTACTGGAGCACATTGCGACACGTAAAATAAAAGTTCGAAAGGACCGGTTTCCGGCTCCAACAGGTGAGGTAAGGGAAATAAACATCATCCAGGAAGAACGGTAGAGGGCCCCCCCCCCTGTCCCCTGGAAAAGAAACCGTTCCGCAATCAGCCCCTGCCGTTGAAGCATCGGATGACACGCTTCAGGGTACCCTCTTCGGGTAAAGTTTGCGAATCAGAAGTACGCACTCCTCGCGAAACAGCAGCGCTGCTGTTCCTGCATAGGCAAAGAGCAGAACAACTCGCGATACAACACTCCATACCCTGTCAATGCGCATGGCGAACTGCTCCTGAAGCAGGACAGAGAAAATTCCGACCACAAGCAGCAGCAGGAGTTTTGTCCATTCATAGCGATTCCGGAAAACTTTCAGTGAATAATACGCCATCACCAGGCACATCACAACGGTTCCGGCAACAATGGCATAAGCCGCTCCGTCCATCCCCCCGAGAGGGATCAGCAGCCAGCACCCGAGGGCTGTTACCGCTGCACCGGCAAAGGTTACAACCGGAAGATACCGGGTGTTGCCGGTCACAAGTATTCCTGAAGACAGGTTTGTTGAAACCATGTCGAACACATAGCTGAGAAATATCCAGGGAAGTACTGAAAGACCTATCCAGTATTTCGGCGGCAGAATGTAAAAACTCCCCCAGTAGTGATGCCTGACAAGATCCGGCACGAAAAAGGTAGCCGCAAGCGCCGCAAACATCGTAATCAGCGTTGAAATACTCATCACATAGCTGAACAGCCTTTTTGCGTCGGGATCATTGGAATGCTGAAGAAAAAACGGCTGCCACGCAAACCGGAAAACCTGGATCACCAGCTGCAAAATAATACCAAAAGCGGCAACGCGCCCATAAATGCCGACAATGTCCGACGCCATCAACCCTTTTCCGTAGATTCTGCCGATATCGGAAGAGGAGATTCTGATGAGCAGGTTGCGATCGATAAGGTGAATCAGCAAGCCTGCTATACCGGTAGGAACATACGGCAAGCCGATACGCAGCATTTCACGAAGATAGGCAAACGAAAAAAACGGCCTCAGGTCCCGGAAAAGTGGAAGCACGACTGCAAGGCTCACCAGCGAACCGATGATATTTGCAAAAAACGCGCCGGGGAGGCCCACGTCGAAGGTGATCAAAAGTACCAGAGCACTAAGCACCACGGCAACTACACCGATAATACGAGCCGCAGCAAACTGCAATGCCTTGCGTTTCAGACGAAGCTCTGCAAAGGGAATGACCAGCAGGGTATCGATCCAGAGAATGACTGCCGCATAGTTGATGAACTCCCCTTCTCTGGCGCTGAACCCTATAAAACCGGCGATATCTGCTGAAAAAAACACCATAACCGCCGCGAAAAGGGTAGAGGTAACAAGCAGGCTGAAAAAAGCGGTCGAAAAATAGCCTTTTGCGTCACCCGAGCGATGCAGGGTATCGGATGCAGATTTCAGGTAAGAGGTTTCCAGACCGTAGGAAAAGAGAACGTTGGCAATTGCAATATTGGCATATACCAGGGTCTGGATACCGTTATCGAATGTGGAAAGCCTGTTGGCGTAAAGCGGAACAAGCAGATAGTTGAGGCTGCGGGCTATAATGGTGCTGGAACCGTAGATCACGGTATCCTTGGCAAGCAGCTTTAACTTATCGAACATGAAACTGCAGGGTATGACTTACTTGACATCGTTACCGGCCGCTCCATAACTCCCGTTTCTCTGCTCCTCAGCCTTTCTTCTCTGAACCTCTTCCTGATCGATCTGAAAACGGCCATCTTTCTGCACAACGGGAATCTTGGCAATGACCTCCCTGAGATGACGCTGAGCCTCGGCCTGCTGCTGTTTAAGTTTATCAAGCTCCTCTCCTCTGAGACCGACAGGATTGTCCTTGTCGATAAGCGTATCCTTCAGCGATTCGATTTCCATGTTCTGCTCTTTCTTCATGTACCCGACAAACCGGGACAGCAGAAACAGAAGCACAAAGAAAAAAACCAGCGAAAAGATAAAAAGGCCAACCCAGCTCATAACCAAGGTATTAAACGTGGATAAAGATGCCAACAACGTTACAGGTACATCGATACATTGTCGCAAGCGACTCGATATCTTGTCTGACGAAACCGAGAAACCGGAGTGTACATCGAGGTACATGAGAATTTCAAGCACCGCCCGATGAGGCAATCAGGACGCTGAACAAATCAATAGCGGCGCCATATTCCTCTGCCACATAATTTAGCTGATAATACGTACTATAAAAATACTATTATTCGTTGATTTCAAACAGGAACCGTTCGACCAGCCGATACCCATGGACAGTAACAATGAATTACGAATACTGACCGCCAGCGGAAAAGCCATTCTCCGGCAGGAAGCTGAGGCCGTGCGACAGATGGCAGAAAGGCTCGATGACGCTTTTGCCAGAGCGGTAAGTGTCATGCACTCATGCAGTGGAAAAATCATCATTTCCGGTATGGGCAAATCGGGAATCATCGGGCAGAAAATAGCTGCCACCATGGCTTCGACCGGAACAACCGCGCTGTTCATGCATCCGGCGGATGCGGCTCACGGCGATCTCGGCATTGTTTCCGAAGGCGATGTCGTCATCTGCCTTTCGAAAAGCGGCACAACCGAAGAACTCAATTTCATCGTGCCCGCCCTGCAGCGGATTGGTGTAGCCATTATCGCCATGACCGGCAACCCGCGATCATATCTGGCCCGGCATGCCGATATCGTACTCGACACCGGTATCGAACAGGAAGCATGTCCTTTCGACCTTGCACCAACAACTTCGACAACGGCCATGCTGGCCATGGGAGACGCCCTTGCCGTCACCCTCATGCAGGAAAAACGGTTCACTCACCGTGATTTTGCCCTGACCCACCCCAAGGGGGCACTGGGCAGGCGTCTGATCATGAAAGCTTCCGACATCATGGCAACGGGCGAGGCCGTTCCGGTCGTCGGGGAGGAGGTGGTTCTGGGCAAACTCATTCTTGAAATGACCTCAAAACGCTTCGGAGTAAGCGCTATCGTTGACTCCGAAGGGAGGCTTTCCGGCATCTTCACCGACGGCGACCTGAGAAGGATTATCCAGAAAGGAGGCGATTTTCTCCAGCTTCCGGCAAACTCCGTCATGACCGGAAACCCGAAAAGCGTCACACCCGACACCCTTGCAAAGGAGTGTCTCGACATTCTTGAAACATACCGGATCACCCAGCTCATGGTATGCGACCGGAGCGACCGTCCCGTCGGCATCGTGCATATCCACGATCTGGTATCGCTGGGATTGTAGAAACAGAAAAGGCGCACTTGCGATGCACCTTTTCTGTTTCTGCCTTTAAACCTGTCGTTAAAGGATTACTTTCCGAGGGCTTTCATCATGGCTTCACCGATATCCCCCGGGTTGTCCACCACGTGGATACCAGCAGCTTCCATGGCGCGGATTTTATCTTCTGCCGTTCCTTTTCCGCCGGATACGATAGCGCCGGCATGGCCCATCCTGCGGCCCGGAGGCGCCGTCCTGCCGGCAATAAAGCCAACCACAGGCTTTTTGAAATACTTTTTAATGTACTCTGCCGCTTCCTCCTCGGCACTGCCGCCGATTTCGCCGATCATAACCAGCCCTTCGGTCTCGTCGTCCTTTGCAAACATCTTGACGGCATCGATAAACCGTGTACCGATGATGGGATCGCCGCCGATACCGATGCAGGTGGACTGACCGAGCCCGACAGCAGTCAGCTGATGAACCGCTTCATAGGTCAGGGTTCCGCTGCGCGAAACCACTCCGATTGAACCTTTCTTGTGAATGAAACCGGGCATGATACCGATTTTGGCTTCTCCAGGAGTGATCACACCAGGACAGTTCGGCCCGACAAGCACAGCGCCTTTTTCCTGCACGAAAGCGTACGCCCTCATCATGTCGTTGACCGGCACGCCCTCGGTAATGCAGATAATAACCTTCAGGCCGGCATCGGCGGCTTCCATGACGGCATCGCCGGCAAAAGGAGCCGGAACGAAAATAACCGATGTGTTGGCTTCGGTTTTTTCAACAGCCTCCTTGACGGTATTGAACACGGGAACAGGACGACAGAAACGATCTTTCTCGTTACCATTGTATAACAAGCCGCCTTTGCCCGGAGTTACGCCGGCAACAACATTGGTTCCGTATTCGAGGATCTGGGAGGTATGAAAGGTACCTTCCCCACCGGTTATCCCCTGCACGAGCAGACGAGTATCCTTATTGACTAAAACACTCATGGCACTGGTAGAATTTAAGAGTTATGAAACAACTGCAGAGGAACACTGCCTGCGCTGCATATGCCGGGCAATACCCATCAGCTTTCCTTCCTCGAAGAAATCGCAAATAAGATGCATCCCTACCGGAAGTTTCCGGCTGTCAAGGCCGACCGGAACACTGACGGCCGGCATCCCGACGATACTGGCCGGCACGGTGAACACATCGGCAAGATACATTTCAAGCGGATCGGCCATTTTCTCTCCGATACCGAACGGCGGAAACGGAGAGGTCGGACCGGCTATGACGTCCACCTTCTCGAGCGCTTCACGATACCTGTCCTGAAAAACACGCCTCACCTGCTGCGCTTTCTTGTAGTAGGTATCGTAATATCCGGCAGAAAGCACGTAGGTACCGAGCATGATACGACGCTTCACCTCTTTGCCGAACCCTTCGGTCCTCGAGTTCACGTACATCGCCTGCACATCGGCTGATTCAGTTGAGCGGTATCCGTAGCGGGCACCATCGAACCTGGCAAGGTTGGATGAGGCTTCCGCAGTAACCAGAATATAGTATGCGGCGATGGCATAATCGCTTTCCGGAAGGGTAATGTCAACGAGTTCCGCACCTCGTTCCTGCAACTCGTTGAGCTTTGCCCTGACAATTTCCGAAACTTCCGGGTTGAGGCTTTCATGAAAATACTCTTTCGGTACACCTATTTTCAATCCCTCAATTTGCACATCCGCCATTGCGGCATCATAATCGGGCACCTCATGAGAGGAAGACGTAGCGTCATGCCTGTCCTTTCCGGCCATGACCCCGAGCACCAGCGCAGCATCGTCGCAGTTACGGGCAAGCACGCCGATCTGGTCGAAAGACGAGGCGAAAGCCACGAGACCGTAACGGGAAATCCTGCCATAGGTAGGCTTCAGACCAACAATATCGCAGAATCCTGCAGGCTGACGTACCGATCCTCCCGTATCGGAGCCAAGCGCCACCAGCGCAAGACCCGCTGCAACTGCCGCCGCCGAACCCCCTGAACTGCCGCCGGGCACCCTGGTTTTATCGAACGGATTTGGCACGGCACCGAATGCGGAATTTTCGTTGGAGCTGCCCATGGCAAACTCGTCCATATTGGTCTTGCCGAGAAAAACAGCGTCCTCGGCCTCCAGCCGCTTGACTGCCGTAGCATCATAAACGCTTTCATAATTTTCGAGAATCCTCGATGCACAGGTAAGTCCAGCCCCTTTCATGGAAATATTATCCTTGATAGCCATCGGCATCCCGAAAAGACGACCCGGTGTCCCTCCGTTGCGAAGCTTTCCGTCAAGCTCACTCGCTCTCCGGAGGGCTTTTTCATGAAAAACCGTTATATAGGTATTATCATCACGATGCCGGTCTATACGTTCGAGATAACCGGCCACAACCTCCTTGCAGGTTATCGAGCGCGCGATCAGCGCTGTGCGCAGATCCTGGTAACTACTGAATTGCACGTCTGTTCTGAATTATTTTAATAGAAGGATAACACAAGCAGGGACAAGCAACCGCCCCTCACTGGTCATGAAACATCGCCACGCGGAGTCATCCTCTCCATGTAAGGTTTGTATAATAAGAAATAACTGCATATTATTCAATTTGAAGTGTTTTCAAATTACCGAAGGCTGACCGCAGGATATTACCGCAGAGATAACTGCCATCACGGAGCTGCAACAAGAGGAAATACCACCATATGGCCCGAATAGCAACGATTGATCTCTCATCAGCCTTCAAGCCGCACTGGTTTTCATCGCACGTAGACCCCGGCGATGCGAAAGCACAGGAAGAGCTTAAGGCAACCTGCGATCTTCCCCGCCATATCGCTGTCATCATGGACGGCAACGGCCGGTGGGCACGTCAGAAAGGAAAAACAAGAATCGAAGGACACGCAGCAGGCGTCGACTCCGTCAGGGACTTGGTCGAAGCCTGCACGCAGCTCGGTGTGGGATATCTGACCCTGTTTACCTTTTCCACTGAAAACTGGAAAAGACCGGAAAAAGAGGTGTCCGCCCTCATGCAGCTGCTCATCAGGGTACTGCGCAAGGAGTCGAGAGAACTCCATGACAACAATATCCGGCTGAACGTAATCGGCAACATGGGTATGCTGCCCGAAAATGTTCGCCACGTCCTTAGGGAAACCATGGAGCTCACCAAAAACAACAGCCGCCTGGTGCTGAGTATCGCCCTCAGTTACAGCGGGAAATGGGATATCCTGCATGCCTGCCGCTCCATTGCCTTCGATGTAAAAACCGGAAAACTCGATCCCGGGATAATTGATGAACAGCTTTTCGAATCGTACCTCTCGACGGTCACGATTCCCGACCCTGAACTCCTCATCCGCACCAGCGGAGAGTTCAGAATCAGCAATTTCATGCTCTGGCAGAGCGCCTATACCGAAATCTATTTCACCAATACTTACTGGCCCGATTTCCGCAGGGCCCAGCTCTATGATGCCATCAGGGATTTTCAGAGCAGGGAACGGCGCTTCGGCCAGACAAGCGAACAGATCAAGACAAAACAAACAGCTAACAAGTAAGATTTAACCCTGACCGATACGAAAGTTCCATGAAAAAAATGCGCAAACTGATAGCCTTGGTACTTGTTGCTCTCGCTCTCGACGCAGCAGGCACTCCTGTTGAAGCAAAAACACGAACGGCACCAAAAGCCCCGGCAACGCAGCAGCAGAAAAATACCGCAGTCAAAAAAAATCTCTATACCGTTTCCGCAATCTCCTTCAGCGGCATTGAAACGATCAATGCCGGCGAACTTGCGGCAAGCCTTCCGGTCAAAATCAACGACCGGATAGCCGTCCCCGGTCCCGAGCTCTCCGGAGCCCTTCAATACCTCTGGCAGCTCCAGATGTTCTCCGATATCAGCGTTGAAAAAACCGAACAGACAGATCGGTCGATCGCCCTGAAATTCATTGTCCGGGAACTGCCACAGCTTGAATCGGTTGCATTTGAAGGGAACGATAAATTCGACGCCGAGGAGCTGCAGCGAACTGCAGACCTTCGTACCGGCAAAAGAGTAAGCGAACAGGACCTGCTCACCGCAGTCAATAAAATCGAAAAGCTTTATGCCGGCAAAGGATACCTGACGGCCGGCGCCGAATACCGGCTGCAGGAAAGCAGCCCGAACAAGGTTAAGGCGCTCATCACCGTCCGGGAAGGCAGCAAGGTCGCTATCGAAAAAATCCGCTTTCACGGCAACAACGCTTTCAGCCAGGGAAAGCTAAGGGGTGTCTTCAAGGAAACCTCCCAGAACTCCTGGTGGAGAAAGATATTCGGTGCACCAAAACTTGACAAGGACAAGTTCGACGAAGACAAAAACCTGCTGGTCGATTTCTACAGGGAAAACGGCTACCGCGATGCAAGGGTACTCAGCGACTCCATATCCTACACCCCCGACAACAAAGGCCTCTATCTCGACATCTACCTTGAAGAGGGCCCGGTTTACTCTATCGGCAACGTTGCATTTACCGGCAACACCAAGGAATTCGCCACTACCGATATTCTCGAAAAAACGTTCCGGGTCAAAAGCGGCGACAGGTACAACGCAAAACTCATCCAGGAGCGCCTGAATTTCTCTCAGGACAACGCCGACGTCAGTTCACTCTACCTTGACCGCGGCTACCTCGGATTCCGTGCCAAGCTCGAGGAACAGGTTACGGAACCGGGCAAGGTTGACCTCATGATCTATATTCGTGAAGGCGAGCAGTTCCAGCTGAATGCTGTCAACATCAAAGGCAATACCAAAACCAAAGACCACGTCATCCGCCGCGAACTCTACACCGTTCCGGGAGACATGTTCAGCCGGAAAAACGTCGTCAGAAGCATCAGGGAAATCAACATGCTCGGCTATTTCGATCCGGAATCGCTCAAACCGGATATCCAGCCGAACGAAGAAAACAATACCGTCGACATCACCTACGGCGTTACCGAAAAACAGAGCGATACCTTCAACGCTTCGGTCGGCTACAGCGGTTCCAGCGGGTTTACCGGAGCGCTCGGCGTCACGTTCAACAACTTCTCGCTCCAGGATCTCTTCAATCCCGAAGCCTACCGTCCGCTGCCTCACGGAGATGGCCAGAAGCTCTCCCTGCAGTGGCAGTTCGGCAACGACAACTACAGCACCCTCGGCCTCTCGTTCACAGAGCCCTGGGCTTTCGGGGGTCCGACAACCGTAGGTTTTTCGGTGTTCAAAACACACCGTACCTACAATTTCTCGGATGATGACAGCGAAGAGAACGAAAAAACCATCGACCAGTACGGAGCGACCCTCTCGGTCGGACGCAGACTGACATGGCCGGACGATTATTTCGCAATCAACTGGAAGCTGAAATATCTCCACAGCGAAGGCGGGTTCGTCAGCTTTATCGAAGATGAAGGCGAAGCTCCCGACGAAGCCGACGAGTTTTCCATCACGCAGACCATTTCGAGAAACAGCATCGACAGCCCAATCTATCCCCGCAGGGGCAGCAAGAACGTGCTGACCGCACAGCTTGCAGGAGGACCGCTGCCGGGGTCGATCAATTTCTACAAGTTCACCCTGAACTCGAGCTGGTTCTTCCCGCTCACCAGCAAGCTCGTGCTCAACCTCTCGACGCAGCACGGTTATCTGTCGACATTCGACAAGGATGACTACCTTCCCTACACCGACTACTTCTACATGGGCGGCAGCGGCATGTCATCCCTCCCGACCATACCACTCAGAGGTTACGACGACCGCAGCCTCGGCGACAGCGAACCGCTCGACGAGAATTCAGACCTCTACGGCGGTACGGTTTACTCGAAATTCGGCACCGAATTGCGCTACCCGCTCACGCTTTCGCCCTCGGTAAGCATCTACGCGCTGGCTTTTGCCGAAGCGGGCAACGTCTGGAAAGATATGGATGCGGTCAACTACAGCGACCTGAAAAAATCCGCGGGTCTCGGCCTGAGGCTCTACCTGCCGATAATCGGACTGATCGGCCTCGACTACGGCTACGGATTCGACAAGGTCCCGGGCGACGACGAGACGGGGTGGAAGTTCATGTTCACGTTCGGCTCGATGGCGGAGTAATACGCAATAAGGACGAACATGCAAAATCTTTGACATATACAGAAATTAGTGTATCTTTGAGATATATAGAGTCGCTCTTTGCAGCGTAATTTCTATTTGTTTTTTTCTATCTCTTATTTCCTATGAACAAAACCCTATGGAGGAAACAATGAAAAAAAATCTCTCACTTTTAGCTGCATTTCTGGTTGTCGGCTTCTGCGCAGCACCAGCTTCAGCAGCTGACCACTATATCAGTGGTATGGCTGGCATCTCCTGGATGAATGAAGTTGATTTTGAAGATAATGACAGCTCTGTTGACTTCAGCTACGAAGCTGATATGTCATCAGGTTTGGCTCTGCTCGGTGCTGTGGGTTGTGACTACGGTGATTACCGTCTTGAGGCTGAAATAGGCTACCAGAAAAATGACACAAGTGCTTTAACCGTGAATGGTCTGCCCTTTATTCCTGATATGAAAGGAGATGGTTCAGTTCTTTCACTTATGGCAAATGCCGCTTACGACATCGATCTTGGCGGTGGAGTTGAGTTTTATCCGACCGTCGGTATCGGTATTGCCCAGGTGTCGTTTAATGATTTCCAAATTGCCGCATTACCACAAGACTACAACTTTAACGAAACCACCCTTGCATACCAGATTGGTGCCGGTTTAGCTGTACCGATTGGCAGCGGAGTGATGATCGATGCACGTTATCGCTACTTTGCCACCACCGATTTCACTGTGCCTGCAACTGGCCTTATCGTTGATGGTTATGAAGCAAGTGTTTCGAGCCACAGCGCACTGCTCGGCCTGAGAGTCGGATTCTAAGATTCACCGGAATCAACAGAAACAAAAAAGACCGCCTCACCATTTGACTGGTGAGGCGGTCTTTTTATTTTGGCGCTCTGGTCTATGGAGCCAAAGCCATCCCCTCTCGAGAGATTCTCTTTTCAGTCCTCCTCCCCGTCATCGAAATCGCCATGGATGCCTGTCTTTGTCAGAGTTGACCGGAACTGCGGCGTCCACCCCTTGCAGGTGAGCGCCGGGAAAAAGGAACTCCAGCACAACAGGAACCGACGATTTTCGAGCAGAAACGAGGACCCAAAACGGGTGATCCGATCGACGATCCAGCCGAAGCCGGCTCACAGTGCCGAAATCCGATATCGTTGACCGGAACTCGCCCCATCAATGCGAACCTGCCGGCAAAACCATCTGAAACCGAAAGGCTACCGGATCTACCCTGAAGCGAGTGCGGCGACTGATGCTCAAGCCCTGCCCTTTGCCGGTATAACGACAAACCGGAATACGAGGGATGCCTACATCGGTACCATCAGAGAGTATCCTGATATTCGTATCAGCATGGAGGGAAGAGACAGAGTTTTTGACAACGTGTTCGCCGAAAGGTTCCGGAGCAGCCTCAAGCATGAGGGTCTGTATCTGAAAGGCTACTCATGAGGAGCTGAATGCATCAGGTATTGCAGGAGTATTTCCGGTTTTACGACACTGAGGGTATCTGTGGCCCCTCTTCATGCGTATTGTTGGCCGGAACTTGCATGAAAGCCGTCAGACAATACCTTTCAGGCGGGATATTTCGTCACGCAGCCGGGCAGCTTCTTCATAATTTTCGCGGTTAATGGCATCTTCGAGACGCAACTGGAGCTCTTCGAGTTTTGCTGCCGGTGATTTAGGCTCTGCGTGTGTGGCTTCAAGCTCCGGAGACGACATGGCCTCTCCCTCTTCACTCTCCTCTCCCTCCTCCTTCTGTTCCTCCCTTATACCGGCTTCGTCCATTATCTCCTCTGTTACAAAGACCGGGGCGTTGAAACGTACTGCTATGGCGATGGCATCACTGGGCCGGGCATCGATTTCATGAACTTCGCCCCCAAGCTCGCAGACAACCTTGGCATAGAAGGTTTCGTTGTGCAATTCATCGATGATTATTTCATTGACATGGAGGCTGAACGCATCGGAGATATTCTTGAAAAGGTCGTGGGTAAAGGGCCTGGGTGGTTTGATATTTTCAAGCTTGAGCGCTATTGCCTGGGCTTCGAAGCCGCCGATGATGATCGGAAGTTTGCGCTTTCCCTCGATTTCATAGAGAATAAGGGCATATGCTCCGTTGGTATGGGGGCTTGTAGAAAGACCGAGTATATCTACCTGAAGTTTACGCATTGTTTATCGTCATTAAAGCACCTCTGGTTGATTTTGTTTCATCCTGTTGGGATTCCTTTCCCTTTCTGCCGGAAAGCCTTCACGGCCTTGCATTCATGACGCTCACGACAGGTAATAGAGGTGCCCATTATTGCCGGGTGCATAAAGGAATCCGTGACTTGCTATAACAGCAAATTACGGTTAATCATTTCTTCCGCAAAACATCCCTGATGGCATCTGTCAGCCTGGGAAGAACCTCCCGGACATCACCCACAATACCATAATCTGCCACGTCGAAGACCGGCGCATAGGGGTCGCTGTTGATGGCTACAATGGTGCGGGCCGAGGCGAGTCCGGCAAGATGCTGAACGGCACCGGAAATGCCACAGGCAATATAGAGCTCCGGTGCTACCGACTTGCCGGTCTGACCGATCTGCTCGCTGTGCGGACGCCATCCTTCATCGACAGCCGAACGGCTTGCCCCGACACAGGCGCCAAGCAAATTCGCCAGCTCCTCAAGCATCGAGAACCGGGAGGCATCGCCCATACCACGACCTCCGGCAACGATAATTCCGGCTTCGGAAATATCCTCTGGTGAACCGCTCGCACTAATGGTACGGATAAGCGGCTCTGCATCCTGGAGAGGGCCAAGCGATTCCTGAAAAACAACATACCGGGGACGCTCCATGGAACGGAAGGGGGAGCTGCGATGCTCACGACCCTGCAGAAAGATCCGGATTGCTGCTTCAGGACGATAAGCCGCCAGCACCGAACCTGAATGGATGTACCTCCGGCAGACCTTTTCAGGCAGAGAGCCGGAAGTGCATCCGGCAAGCAACGAAGCCGGAAGAGCCGCTGCAAGAGCGGGGGCAAGCATTTTTCCTGCGGTGGTCGCAGCCATGACGACTGCGGTACACCCTTCTTTGCGGACAAATTCCGAAAGCATCCGGCACAAAACCGTTCCGGGCGAAACGGCCGGGCTGCCCGAAAGAGCATGATAGACTGTTCCGCTCCCTTGAAGCACGTCGAGCGCTCCGGGGCTGATAGCTCCGGCAACAAATCCTGTGATCCGGTCTCCCGAAGAGAGCTGCTCCTGGACCCTGTGCCAGACGTCGGCGGAAACTCCGGCGACAAGGCCGTTTCTCGGTTCCAGAAAAACCAGATAGTGCGCCATCAGCCTTCTCCCGAAATTTGTCGTATGTGGCCATCGCTATCGAGCATCGCCGCAAGTTCTTCCGGTGTGGCCGCATACCGGCACCTTCTCTTTTTCGATACCGGCTCCACACCTTCGAGACAGACCAGCGGAGGGGGAGGCTCTGAGGCCTGCAGAATTTCAAGAGGCTTTTTGCGGGCCTCCATAACCTGCCTGATGCCGGTTTTCCGGGGCGTGTTCAACCCCTTTTCAGCGCTGATCACAAGGGGTGGGCGGGCGACGAGAAGTTCCGTGCCGCCTTCGGTCTCCCTCTCCAGTTCAAGGCGCTCCCCATCCGCTCCGAGCGCCGATACCGGGCCGATAAAGGCCAGGTCGAGCATGACGGCAAGCATGGCGGGAACGCTCGCATTCTGATAATCAAGGGACTCCCTGCCACAAAGCACAAGATCGGGAAGCGCCTTTCCATAGAGATTGCGGACGGCTTCGGCAAGAACCCAGGCAGTCTGGAACGGATCCTGCAATGGTGATGAGCGCACCTCGAAAGCCCTGTCCGCGCCCATGGCAAGAGCCTTCTGCAGGAGATCTTTTCCCGATTCAGGAGAGGCTGCAAGAGCGCTAACCGTCGAACCGGGAAACTGCTTCCTGAGCAGAAGGGCTTCCTCGAGTGCAAATTCATCGTAAGGATTCATGACCCAGGTGACCCTCGTCATATCGAGCGCCCCATCGATAACGGCAACTGCCGAAGCTGAATCCGGAACCTGACAGATGCAGACTGCGATGTTCATATCGTTGATAACTGCCACTTAACAAAAAAGCCGCATAACAGCGGCTTTTACGTAAAATATGTGCCCGAGAGGAGATTCGAACTCCTACACCTTTCGGCGCTACCCCCTCAAGATAGTGTGTCTACCAATTTCACCACTCGGGCATCGATTCAAAAAAGAACGTTCTGTAGAGTGAGAATAGAAGGACTCGAACCTTCGACCCTCTGCTTAAAAGGCAGATGCTCTACCGACTGAGCTATATTCTCGACCTGAAACAACAGTACGGATCAACAATCCGGAACTTACTTGTTCTGGTAGCGCAGGCGCTTCTTATGCCTGTTCTTCCGGCGCATCTTTTTGCGCTTGTGTACCGCCATTTTATGGCGTTTTCTTTTTTTTCCGCAGGGCATGTAGTAAAATTCCTCTTGTTTTAAAGGCTGATAATATAGGATTAATTTTTAAATCTGCAAACACCTGTTCTTTTTTCTCCTCTCTTCAGGCGTTCATGTATTTGAAAAACTCCCGGTTATCCTTCGTATCGCTCATTTTCTCACGCATGAACTCCATACATTCGATCGGGTTCTTGTCGGCAAGATATTTTCTCAGCAGCCAGGTCCTCGACAGCTCCTCCTGGCTGAAAAGCAGCTCCTCTTTCCGGGTGCCGGAGCGGAGAATATCGATGGCCGGGAAAATACGGCGCTCGGAAAGCCGACGGTCAAGCACCAGCTCCATGTTGCCGGTTCCCTTGAACTCCTCGAAAATGACATCATCCATGCGCGAACCGGTATCGACAAGCGCCGTGGCGATGATGGTGAGGCTCCCGCCCTCCTCGATATTACGCGCTGCTCCGAAAAAGCGCTTCGGTTTGGTAAGCGCATTGGCGTCGATACCGCCGGAAAGAATTTTTCCGGAGTGCGGAATGATGGTATTGTGCGCCCGAGCGAGTCTGGTTATGGAGTCGAGCAGAATCACCACATCCCGCCCCACTTCAACAAGCCTTTTGGCTTTTTCCAGCACCATATCGGCAACCTGTACGTGGCGCTCAGGATCCTCGTCGAAGGTGGAGCTGACCACCTCAGCCTCGACACTGCGTGCCATGTCGGTCACCTCTTCAGGGCGTTCATCGATCAGGAGCACAATCAGATAGACTTCCGGATGGTTTTTGATGATAGCATTGGCAATCATCTGCAGAAGCATGGTTTTACCGGTTTTCGGCTGAGCGACGATCAAACCTCGCTGCCCTTTGCCGATCGGGGTAAAGATATCCATGATCCTTCCGCAGTATTCCGTCTGCCGGGTTTCGAGCTTCAGCCGATCATGGGGAAAAAGCGGAGTGAGATTCTCAAAAAACGGACGTTCTCTGGTGATTTCCGGATCGGCGCCGTCAATGGTGTTGATTTTCAGCAAGGCAAAAAAGCGCTCCCCTTCTTTCGGGGCCCGCACCTGACCCGAAACTGTATCACCGGTGCGCATGTTGAAGCGCTTGATCTGGGAGGGAGACACATAAATATCGTCGGGGGATGAGAGGTAATTGTAATTGGCAGAGCGCAGAAAACCGTACCCCTCGGGAATAACCTGCAGAACGCCGGTATTGACCATCACCTGGGAGCTTTCAGGATCGGTGGTTTTCTGCGACTGTGCCTCTATGATCTTGAATATCAGCTCTTCTTTCCGTAATCCGGCCGCAGATACCCCGAGTTCTTTTGCAAGAGCATTCAACTCATAAACTTTCTTTTTCTGGAGTACATTGATGTCCAGACCCTTGGAAACCGAATTGTTCGACATGGTATTGGTAATTGTATTCAAATCATGGTGGTTAAAAAAGCAGCGGAATATCGCCGGAGAAGCGGAACGCTTCAGGCGAAAAAGAAACGGCAAAAAGCATTGGCGCCGGATGAGAGCTTTCCCGGTAAACCCCTGGTATTCGACATAAAATGAAATCTATAAAAGGAAGAATACAGAGGAATACGGACTGAAAGTGAAATAAGGGATGTAAATGGGATTTATCAAAAGGGACATTCCCGATGGATACACGAAGATTTCTTGTAGTTAGCATAAATATATAATTTTTTTCCGATAAAAAAGTACCGGGACAATATGCAGGCAGAACCCTACTGCTGCTGAAGCGCTTTTCGGCGGAGAATTTCTCCGGCGAGAAAAAAAGATCCGGTGACAAGAATCATGTCGCAGGAATCCGCCCCCCTGAGCAGATGCTCGAACCCTTCGAGAGGAGTATCGAAAACAAGCGGATCGACCCCCTCGCTCTTCAGGAGAACTGCGAGCTCCGAAGCCGGGATGCTCCGTTCAGACGGAATCGTAACCGATGCAAAACCGGCATCGAGCGGAACGAGATGACGGATCACCGTAGAGGCATCCTTGTCGGATGCCAGACCGATCAGCACATGCATGGCACGGTAGCGATGCCTGAATAGGGAAATTGCCGCAGCCGTCTCCCTCATGCCGTCTGCGTTGTGAGAGACATCGAGAAACACGTCGGGCATGGAACCGATCTTCTCCAGCCTTGCCCGATAACCGGTTTTCAGCAGGTTCCGAAGTCCCCGGCGCACAGCATCCTCCGCGATACCCGCGGCTTCGGCTACCATGACGGCAAGTGAGAGATTGGAAGCATGAAAAGCACCGGTCAGGGGAACTTGCAGTGCCCGGTAATGAACTGCTGCTGTCGAAAGTGAAAATTCCAGCAATCCCGGTTCGACACCCTCAACCCTAAGAACGGCATCATTTCCAAGTCTGAAAAGCGGAACCTGGTTCAGTTCGGCGGCACGGACTATTTCGCTGAGTGCTTCTGAATCGGTAACTGCGGTAAAAACCCGTGAATTCACATTGATTATGGCGGCTTTTTCCCTGGCGATCATGGCAGGCGTAGTACCGAGCCACGCTGTATGATCGAGGCCGATAGCGGTAATAACCGCATAATCTGACATCACGACATTGGTGGCGTCAAGTCTGCCTCCCATACCGGTTTCAATAATTGTTACCTCAACCTGCTCATCGGCAAACCATGCAAACGCAAGCGCTGTTGTAGCTTCAAAAAATGTTGCCTGAAGCTCTATAACCCTATCCTTCATGGCTGAACAGTATGCCGCCACACTCCCTGCAGAGATCGGAACCCCGTCGATACGCATCCGTTCGGTAAAATCGACAAGATGCGGCGAGGTGTACAAGGCAGTCTTTTTTCCGGCAGCCTGAAAAATCGCAGCAAGCGCCGATGCGGTGGTACCTTTGCCGTTGGTACCGGCAATATGGACAATGGTACCAAGCCGCTTGTGCGGCATGCCGAATATTTCGAGGAGAGATGCTGCCCGCTCCAGACCCGGCTTCATGCCGAACCGATGAAGCGGGTAGAGAAAATCAAGGGTCTCCTGGTAATTCAACGTACGCTGCAGCTAACTGTTATGAATGGAAACAAGTGCGGATTTCAGCACATCTTCGACACTGAGAGCGGGATTAGCCTCAAGAATGCCCGTTACCGCTTTCTGTACCGCAGGCCTGGGAAAGCCGAGGGTCAAAAGGGCCGCGACGGCATCATCCCTGACACTTTCACTCTGGCGAAAACCTGAGCCGGTTATCGTATCGGAACCCGGCGACAGTTTCAGAATCCGGTCCCTCAGTTCGAGAATGATCCTTGCCGCTGTTTTTTTCCCGACGCCGCTGATACCGTAAAGCTTTTCGGGCGAATTGGCCATGATGGCTTCATGCACATCATGAACCTGCATTCCTGAGAGTACCGCGAGAGCGAGCTTCGGGCCCACTCCGGTTGTCAAAATAAGCAGACGGAAAAGCTGACGCTCGGCCTCGCTTGAAAAACCGTAAAGCAGCATGGCATCCTCCCGGACGGAAAGATGTGAAAACAGCAGTACCTCTTCACCCGGCAGAGGAAGCTGACGATAGGTAAATGTGGAAATGAGCAGTCGGTACCCTACGCCGGATACATCGACAACCGCTTCTTCCGGCAGTGCTGAAACCAGCCTGCCACGGAAATATGCAAACATGAATGGAGTATCTGTACCCTTCGGATCTCTGCTGAAGGTACAGCGAAGACCCGAAGAATATCGTAACAATGAAAACCGGTTTGGTACCGGATAACAGGAACGTCGGGTTTACTCAGCGTTTCCGTAACTGTTGAAAAGCCTGGTCAGCTGTGCTTTCTTACGGGAAGCTTTATTGGCGTGAATGTAGCGCTTGACGCCCAGACGGTCGAGCTTCTGGACAGCCGAACGATAGGCGGTCTCAACTTCGCTCTTGTCTGCACGGGAATCGATCAGCTTCTGCATGTTCTTCAGAAGCACTTTCAGTTCCTTTTTTCTTGCCCTGTTCCTGGCGTTTCTTCTCTCTGACTGACGGAGTCTTTTCTCAGCCGATTTGTGTAGAGGCATAAACGGATGCTGTTATAGTATTGGTCTGTTATATATTCAATAACAAAAGGCATGCAATATACAAGAATAAGAGAAAAATCAAAAACAAAAAACATTACACACCCTCCCCACGCCAGGAGGCCAGTCACCGGAAACTGCAAGGTGCATGAAGAAACCCGTTAACGGAAGCGGGCGGAAATGAATGGCGGGTTTTTGTTATATTGCTTCAGCTTTTTGACATTTCGAGAGCAGTCCATACACTCTTGTCAACGATAACAATCCGACCGATATGAGCCTGATGATAAGCGTTTCCGGTATCAGAGGAGTGGTCGGCGAAAGCCTCACTCCAAAAAATCTTACAGCATTCACCTCGGCTTTTGCCACATGGATACAACGTTCAAAAAAGATGCGCAATCCTGAAGACGGCAACGCGAGGCCGCGTATCGTCATCGGAAGGGACACCCGTCCAACAGGAAAACAGATCGCCGGACTTGTCAGCAACGTACTGGCCCTTGGAGGCTGCGATGTCATCGATATCGGCATAGCGACAACGCCTACGGTCGAAATGGCAACAGCCGCCGAAAATGCGGACGGGGGTCTGATTATCACCGCTTCGCACAATCCCGTGGAATGGAACGCCCTTAAAATGCTGAACCATCAGGGAGAGTTCCTCTCTGCCGAAGAGGTGGAGAGCCTGCTGACCATTTTCGCCGAAGAGGCCTTTCCCTCAGCGCCGTGGAACGGCATCGGAAACGTCAGCTTCAGCGAAGGCTATGACAGGCATCACATCGACACCATTCTGGAGATGCCGTTCATCGATCCGGTAGCCATCTCCGGAGAAAACTATCGGGTGCTCGTCGATTGCGTGGAAGGTGCTGGTTACTCTATCGTACCGGAACTCTGCCGGAGACTGGGCATCGGCAACCTCACCCTCACAGCCTGCGGAGGTACAGGGCTCTTCCCTAGAAACCCGGAACCAGTGGAAGAGAACCTTGTCGGAACCATCGACCTCATGCGCCGTTCCGGATGCGATTTCGGCCTGATCGTAGATCCCGATGTCGACCGCCTTGCCGTAATCTGTGAAGACGGCTCGCTTTTCGGCGAGGAGTACAGTCTGGTGGCGTGTGCCGATTTCTACCTCGGCATCAACAGGGGGCCTGTTGTCAACAATCTTTCAAGCAGCCGGGCACTGGCCGACATCGCCCTGCGGCATGGGGTACCGTGCTACAGCGCCAAGGTAGGCGAGGCAAATGTCACGGCAATGATGAAAGAAATGGGTGCCACTATAGGGGGCGAAGGCAACGGGGGCATCATCCTGCCGGAGCTGCATTACGGACGGGATGCCCTTGCCGGCATCGCACTCTTCGTGCAGGCATTTACCGGCTGGCGCAAAAAAAACCGGGGAGGCGGACTCCGGGAGTACAGGCGGCAGTTTCCGGAATATGCCATGGCAAAAGAAAAAATACGGCTCGGTTCACTCGACGCTGAAACGCTCGACACCATGTTTCGTGAAATCGCCGCCGAGTACCCTGAAGCCACAATCAGCCGGCTTGACGGCCTGAAACTCGATTTCAGGAAGAGCTGGGCGCATCTGCGCCCTTCGAATACCGAGCCGATCGTGAGAATTTATACCGAAGCTCCGACAAAGAAAGAAGCCGAAATGCTTGCCACAGAAATGATGGGACGTATCGAAAAAAAAAGTATCGCTCCGGGCAGCATCTCGTGAACCTCTTTTTACTACTTGATAATTCCATATGAGTAATGCCGCAGGAGCAGCAAAAAGCTTCAGGCCGCAGCAGGATGAAACGCTGAAAAAAAACCGGAAGGGGTCAATCGACCGATATATCGTCACAAAACTTCTGGCATACATCAAACCCTACAAAAGCCTCATTGCCGCAGCGGTATTCATCACTCTCGGCGGATCGGTCTTCGGGCCGATCCGGCCTTATCTCACCAAGATCGCCATCGACGACAACATTGCAGGAAAAGACCTTAACGGACTTGCCCTGACAAGCATGCTGCTCGCCCTGGTAATTCTGCTCGACGGACTGAAACAGTACGGAGCTACCTGGATCACGCAGATCATCGGACAGAAGGCCGTTTTCGCCATCAGGATGGATGTCTTCCGGCATCTGCAGAAGCTGCCCGCCCGGTTTTATGACCGGAACCCAATAGGAAGACTCATCACGAGAATCACCAATGATGTCGAATCGCTCAATGAAATGCTATCGAGCGGGATCATCTCCATTCTCGGTGATTTCGCCCAGCTGCTCTTTATCGTCGTGATCATGTTCTGGCTTGACTGGCAGCTCACCCTTCTGGTACTTGCAATCCTGCCACTGATGCTCTACGCAACCCTTGCGTTCAAAAACAGGGTACGTTCGGCATTCATGGACGTACGCACCCATCTGGCACGGCTGAATACCTTTTTTCAGGAACATATAGCCGGCATGAACGTTGTGCAGCTTTTCGGCCGCGAGGAAAGCGCCTTTGCCGCTTATGCAGCCATCAATGCCGATCACCGCGACGCCAACATACGTACCGTGTTCTATTTCTCGCTCTACTACCCGATCATCGAACTGCTCAGTTCGATTGCCGCCGGACTGGTTATCTGGTACAGCGGGGTAAGACTGCTGAAAGCCGATCTCACCATCGGAGTGGTCATTTCATTCGTACAGTATATCTGGCTTTTTTTCCGGCCGCTGCAGCACCTTTCCGACAAATTCAACATCATGCAGACCGCAGTCACCAGTTCCGACCGCATCTTCAGGCTGCTGGAGGAACCGGTGGAAAACCGGATGAACGAAGAAAAACCCGCACCGCTGTCGTTCAGCAAGTCCATCGTGTTCCGGAATGTCTGGTTTGCCTATGACGATGAGAACTGGGTGCTCAAGGATCTTTCGATGGAGATCCGGCATGGCGAAAAAATAGCCATTGTCGGCGCCACCGGGAGTGGAAAAACAACCATTATCAATATTCTTTCCGGCCTCTACCCTTACCGCCGGGGCTCGGTTCAGCTCGATGGAGTCGAACTGAACACCATCGCGGGCAGCTCGCTTCGCAGACTCGTCGGGGTAGTCATGCAGGATGTGCTCCTTTTCTCAGGAACGCTCAGGGAAAATCTCGCATTCGGCAATCCCGGCATCAGCGACCACCAGATTACCGAAGCCGCCCGGATCGTCGGAGCTGACCGCTTTATCAGCCAGCTTCCGGGAGGCTATCTGTACAAAGTCAGGGAAAACGGCACAGGACTGTCCACAGGACAAAAACAGCTGATTGCCTTTGTACGTGCACTGCTCTACAATCCCCGGATTCTCGTGCTCGATGAAGCCACCAGTTCCGTCGATACAGAAACCGAACAGCTTATCGAGTCGGCCACTGCCGAACTCATGCAGGGAAGAACATCGATCATGATCGCCCACCGACTCTCGACCATCCAGAAAGCAGACCGGATCATCGTGCTGCACAAGGGCCTGATCAGGGAAACCGGCTCGCATCAGGAACTGCTCGCCATGAGGGGCCTCTACTACAAGCTCTATCTCTTGCAGCATCCCGAAGGAAAACTGGGGCTGTGAAAAGCTGCAAATCGTCGCGAGAGCATCAAGAGCAAGGCGGACGGAGCGCAGGAACCGGAGTGTACAAAAGGTACATGAGGATTCCGGGCACCGCCCAACGCAGCAATTGAGGCTCGAAGCAGATATGCAGCTGTTCACTACAGGCTGCTGTCACGCAACACCTGCACCGGCTCGAGTTTGGCGGCTTTTGCCGAAGGCAGGATCGCCGAAAGGGTGCTGATGAGAACGGTCACCCCGATTACATAGACGAAATAGAGCGGGTTCTGGGACATGCTGAATCCCGTTTTCGTCAGGGGCCCCTGTGAATTTTCCACCGGGATGCTGGCAAACAGGTTAATGGAGCCTATCGCAAGCACGCCTCCGGCAAGAGCTCCGGCGAGACCTACCATGAAACCTTCGAGAATGAACATGCCTACCAGCTGCAAGGCGGAAAAACCAAAAGATTTCATGATGGCAATATCACGACTTTTTTCGAAGACCGTTGTTACCAGGATGTTGGCCACTCCGAAGCCGGAAACCACCCCTACGAAGGCCACCAGCGAAAACACGATATAGCCGATCCGGGTAAAAAGCGACAGGACACTTGCGTTCTGCTCCTGCCATGTGACCGCACGGTAACCGGTCACCTTTTCCATCTCGAGGGCAAGCAGCCTGTTTTCGAAGGGATCCCTTACTTTGAGCGAAATACCGGTAACCTTGTTGGTGGGCAGCCCCTCGATGATCTGACCGAGCTTCAGCGAGCTCACTACGCTGTTGTCTACGGCGTTGACTCCGGTAAAAAAAATACCGGCAACCTTGCACTGCCTGCTCTGGCCCGAGGCCGGAATGATGATGATCTCATCATTCAGCTTGAGTTTCATGTCACGGGCTATGGTCCTCCCGACAAGCAGGGCATTGGCTGTTTTTTTGAACGCGCCGAGATCGCCGCTCTGCAGTTTACTGCCAATACCGCTGATCTCGTTCTCTTTTTCGATGTCCACTCCTTTAAGGAGAAGCGGCTCGTTGCGGTTCCCCTTGACCGCCATCACCTGCGATTCGACATACGGAGATATGGCAACCAGCTCCCTCCTGTAGAGCGGCGAATTGAAAACCTCCTGCATCTGCCGGTAGTTCTGCACCTCTTCGCGCTCCTGTTTTTTGATATTGTCTTCAACCATGGCAACCGAAGATCCACCCGGTGCGTCGAGAATGGCAACCGGCACCGGGTTCAGTTTTTCGCCTTTAATGGTGATATGGGGCGCCACATTAACGATGGTATCCACAAACGAGTCCAACAGTCCCCTGGTAAGGGAGATCGTGGTAATGAGCACCATGGTGCTGACCGCTACACCGGCAATTGTGGTGAGTGTCTGTCTGCGTCGACCGGAAAGGTGGCGAAGAGCAATGTCAAAGAGCGTTTTGAGCATGACGGAGAGCCATTGAGCGGCTAAAAAGTTGGGATATTTTTATTAAGTTCTATTTTTTAACTCGGGTACACGAAATCCTGAAGGCAACAGATACAGTGCGTTATGAGTGACGAACTTTCCAATATAACAATTGAACGGAAGCATAACCATGTGGAGCTATGCCTGCATGATGATGTCTGTTTCGACCGGAAAACCTCGGGCTTCGAACAATTCGAATTTCGTCACAACGCCCTTCCGGAAATACGTTTTTCCGATATCGATCTTTCCACAGCCTTTCTTGGCCACCGGATTGGCGCTCCGCTCATGATTTCATCCATGACCGGAGGCTTTGACGAGGCCGTGACGCTCAACCGCCGATTTGCCGAAGCCGCCGAACATTTCAGGATTCCGCTCGGCATCGGCAGCATGCGCCAGGCTCTTGAAAACAGCTCCCAGAGGGAAAGCTTTTCGGTTGTCAGAAAATATGCTCCGTCCGTTCCGGTTTTCGCCAATATCGGAGCGCCTGAAGTGGCCAAGGGATTGAGTGCTGCCGATATTCATACCCTGCTTGAGCTGATCGGGGCCGACGCCCTGATTGTGCATCTCAATGCCGCCCAGGAGATGTTCCAGCCGGAGGGAGATACCGATTTCCGCCATGTGCTCGACGAACTTGTCCGACTGACGGCATCACTCCCGGTACCGGTTATTGTAAAGGAGGTCGGCTGCGGCATATCGGGAGAGTGTGCACGGAAACTGCTGGACACCGGCGTAAGGGTTATCGACGTGGCGGGTGCCGGCGGCATCAGCTGGCAGAAGGTCGAAGAGTGCCGGTACCTGCGCCGGACCGGCAGGGAAAACCGGTTCAGTCCCGAAGCTCTCGGAGAACTGCTTAACTGGGGCATTCCCACTACCCGGTGCATTATCGAGGTTGCCGGGCTCAGAAAGCTGCCCGCATATGAACACGCCTCCATTATCGCTTCCGGAGGCATCGGAAGTGGAATGGATATCGCCAAGGCCCTCGCTCTTGGCGCAAACATAGCTGCATCAGCCGGGCGTCTGCTCAAGGCCCTGCACGAGAAAAGACTTGAAGAAACTATTGAAAACTGGCTCAACGATCTCAGGGCCGTCATGTTTCTGACCGGAACAGTCTCTCCGGAACAGCTCAAGAAAAAGCATCTAATCTATAAACATCGACCGATTCTGTAATGACTATCACCCTCACTCAGGCACTTGTCGAAGAGAAATACCGCCGCTATCACCAGCGCATCAACGAGGCTCTTTCCGGATGCTTCAGTGCGGAAAGTCCGGTAACGCTCTATGCCCCGGCCCGATACATCCTTGAGGGAAAAGGCAAGCGTATCAGGCCGTTCCTTACCCTGCTGGCTGCGGAAGCCGTCTGTGGCTCACCCGAAGATGCCCTCAATGCAGCCCTTGCCGTGGAAATCCTGCATAACTTCACCCTCATGCATGACGATATCATGGACGAGGCTGACCTGAGACACGGAAGACCGACCGTACACAAGCATTGGAACACCAATGCCGCCATCCTTTCGGGCGACATGATGATAGCCTATGCCTATGATCTTGCGCTGAAGTCAAAAACAGAGCGACACCGGGAGCTGATTCATATCCTCAATCACGCCAATATTACGATTTGCGAAGGCCAGGCGCTCGACATGGAACTCGAGGAGAAAAAAAACGCTTCGATTGCCGACTATCTCGATATGATTGCAAAAAAAACCGGTCGTCTGATTTCAGCAGCCCTTGAAGCCGGTGGGGTTGCAGGAAACGCCACACAGGAACAGCTTCAGGCACTGGTGACCTTTGGGGAAAAAATCGGGAGGGCATTCCAGATCCAGGACGATTATCTCGATATCATGGCCGGTGACGGCAAGTCGGGCAAAATTCCAGGTGGAGATGTGATCAAAGGCAAAAAAACCTATCTGCTGCTTCGTTCGATCGAGCTCACATCAGGCGACGATCACCAGCTTCTTGTTTCGATCATCGACAACAACGGAATAGGCGCGGAGCGGGTCAACGAAGTGAGGGAAATTTTCGAACGGTGCGGAGTGCTCGATGAAACCCGTGAACTGATCAAACGAGAAACGGAGGATGCTCTGGCTGCTATCAAACCGCTTCCGTTTGCCGAAGGACGGGAATACCTGAAAGGGTTTGCCGGAATCCTCGTGAAGAGGGACTTCTGAAAATCCGAGATGACTGAGCCCCATACGAGGCGGAACGAAGGGCTTTTCCTGATGACGCTTGCCAGCATCCCCGGACTTGGGCCGGCAAGAATCAACGCCATCGTCACCCGTTTCGGCTGCACACCCGATCTGCTCAGGGCATCTGCGGATGTTTATCTGGAAGTGCCTGGTATAGGTAAATCGCTGGCGGAAGAGATAGCCGGTTTTCTCTGTAACCAGAAAAAACGACGCAATGCTGAAGAAAACGCTCTTCTGCAGTATGAAGAACTCGAACGACATCAGGCCAGGCTGGTCACAATATGCCATCCCGGTTACCCTTCTCTGCTTAAAGAAATTTATGACCCACCACCCTTTCTGTTCATTCGTGGCTCACTTTCCAATCCGGAACCGCCATCGATAGCCGTAGTCGGTACCAGACAGGCATCAGCCTATGGGAAACAGGCCGCCGTGCAGTTCTCTGGAGAACTTGCATCCAGGGGCCTGCAGATTGTCAGTGGACTTGCATACGGGATTGATATGTCAGCACATGAAGCCGCCATAAGGGTTGGAGGAAGAACCATCGCCGTACTTGCCAGCAGCGTCAACCAAGTCTACACTGATCCGAAGGGGAAAATCTGGCCAAAAATCATCGAACAAGGCGCCCTCGTTTCCGAAGAATGGTTTGGATCCGAACTGCTCCCCGGAAAATTCCCCAAACGGAACCGAATCATTGCGGGAATGTCAAAAGGCACACTCGTCGTTGAATCCGATCTGAAAGGCGGTGCCCTTATTACCGCCTCATACGCTCTCGAACAGAACAGGGAAGTCTTCGCCGTGCCGGGAAGCATCTACTCCACAAAATCGAGGGGAACGAACCGGTTGATCCAGACAGGGCAAGCTAAAGCAGTTCTCGGAATAGAAGATATTATCGACGAATTACAGGTACCCTCCTGTTCCGTTATGCGAAACAAACCTGGTCATACTATTCCCCAGGAAATATCGCTCTCCGCAGAAGAAAAAAGACTCATTTCAGGTATGGACGAAAAACCGGTTCACCTGGACATGCTTGCGGAAAAAACCGGACTCGATATATCGGTTCTGCTTGTTCTGCTGTTTGAACTTGAACTGAAAAAAGCCCTTATCCAGTTACCTGGCCAGTTTTTTCAGAAAATATGCTGAAACGACATGACGGCGGGGTCACTGATCGATACCGGCCAGATAACGTTCATAGGTATCCCTGTGTATGAGTGAATATTCCCGCGCCTTTTCAGATATGTAAAAGATACGGTATCCCTTTTTATAGAGAAGATCCAGTGATTCTTTTGTTTTTTTGACCGGAACGGAACTGAAACGGTGATGAAACTCCACAAGAAGCTGGTAAACAGGAACATCATCGGAAAGAAAATCCTCTATAACTTCATATTCTGAAGCCTCAATATCCATTTTAAGGATATCAATACCATCAACACCAAGCTCTGCTGTAATCGTAGAAAGCTTACAAACAGGCACAGAGATCCCCTCATCAGCACCGAGACCTTCATTCATCATGGTCATCATTGACGTTGACCTGCGACCTTTCGACATTCGCGGGAACAGCTGCATCTGACCATCCCTTCTGCCGATTGCATAAGCATGAAAAAAAAACCTGTCCGGAAGATCAAGCGTCTTTATCCACTCTATCCACCTGGGAGTTGGATCAAAAGCATGAACAATACACCCGTAAGTTTTAATCATGCCGGTATCAAAGCCGATATCATTACCCACACCGAGAGACAGAACAATACTGTTTCGATTGATACCGATAGGACATATGCACCAGTCATGCAGCAGTAGCTGATCACAGTCAAGCTCGAGTCCTTTCAATACTTCCTGGCCGATAAGCTGCCTTGCAACTGTTTTTAGTTTGTTATAGATTCCCATGGTAAGTTTCTTTTGTGCGATGTGTTAGCAAGTATACAGATATTTTCGTAAAAAACGCTTAACTGACAACCCATGCATGCTGTCGCCTTGCGACCAGAAAACGATGCCTTATGACAAAGCACGATAGATTCCTGCTTGTTATGGATTTTATCCGGGAATTCTTACCTTTGAAAGGTATAAATCAAATTATACCTCGCGAAGAAGGTTATCAACAACAAAAAACGAAAAGATACATGATGAAAATGATGCACGGAGCCGGGCGTATGATGAACATGTCCCGAAGGATGATAACGGCTGTTATCCTCGGTGTAATCCTTGTTTTCCCGGCAGCGTTCGCTGCCCAGGGCGCAGAAAAAATCGGCGTCGTGGATTTCAGCAAAATCATTCAGCAGATGCCTGAAACGAAAAAAGCTGAAACCACCCTGCAGGCAACCGCCGCTCCGCTTCAGAAGGAGCTCGACCGTCTCAAGCAGGATTTCGAAAAATCAGTTGCCGCATACAAGCAGCAGGCTCCGACCATGACAAAAGCTGCAAGAGACCAGAAGGAAAAGGAACTGAACCTTAAAGGCCAGGCTGTCCAGAAGTACCAGCAGGAAAAGTTCGGACGTGGCGGGATTGTTGACAAGAAAGAGCAGGAACTGATTGCCCCGATACGGCAGAAAGCGCTCTCTGCAGTGCAGGCTCAGGCACAGAAAGACGGCTTCAGTCTTGTCCTTGACAAGTCGGTCATGGTTTACGGTTCCCAGGAACATGACCTTACCGTAAAGGTTATGAGTCAGCTGAATATCAAATAATACCGTTACAGGTCAACATTGAAACTGCCTCTCTTTTTTCTGCTTCTGGCGGTTATGCTGTCTTCAGGCGGCTGCGGCGCTCCCGGCGAGGAGCGTCGTTCGCTTGAACCCGATTTCAACACAGAAAACCATCCTGTTCAGGAAAGCTGGAACATCACTCTTTATCTTACGGATGCCGGCATCCGCAAGGGATCAATCAAGGCCGGACATGCCGCAGAATACAGCAACAAGGGGAAAAGCTCCTACTATCTTGACCGCAGCGTTACGGTTGTCTTTTACGGAAGGATCGGAACCCCTCCGACAACCATCAATGCCGACAAGGCGGTTATCCATGAGAACCAGGACATAGAAGCATTCGGCAAAGTTGTCGTCACGGCAGGCAACAACACCGTTATCAGAACCACTTATCTCAGGCGGACAGCAGGAGACGCCATGATACGCTCAAACCGGCATGTGACGATTACCGGAGAGGACGGGACCATAGAGGGAAAAGGATTTGAAAGCGATCAGTCACTTAAACGGTACCGGATATTCCAGGGAAGCGGCGAAGGTTTAATCAAATAAACAGTACATTCTCTTCATGAAATTACATTTGCTGAAATCAAAAATACATAACGCAATCGTAACAAGCGGCGACCTTGAATATGAAGGCAGTATCACTATCGACAGTGAACTGCTCGACATGGCGGAAATGATTCCGAATGAAAAAGTGCTTGTGGTCAATAACAATAACGGTGAACGCTTTGAAACTTACATCATCAGAGGCCTTCACGGTTCAAGGGTGATACAGCTTAACGGCG
Organism: Chlorobium sp.; assembly: GCF_021740465.1. GTDB lineage: Bacteria > Bacteroidota > Chlorobiia > Chlorobiales > Chlorobiaceae > Chlorobium. Next base: position 135,345 of record NZ_JAIOZR010000004.1, read on the forward strand.
CAGCGGCACGATGCGCCCTGCCTGGCGATGAAATCATTATCATGACCTTCGCGCTCATCGACAGAGAAGAAGCCCGCAGTCACAAACCGATGGTACTGATCGTCGACCGTGAAAACAATCCCAAACGCCGGCACCGGATCGGCGAAGAAGACGAACTACTCAGTTGATCCGTTAAAACAACAACTTTCACTCAATAGCGATCCATGGCTCTTGCAATACTGATCATGGCTGCCGGTAAAGGCACGCGGATGAATTCCGACCTGCCAAAGGTACTGCATCCGGCTAACGGCAAGCCGGTAATCGAGTATGTGCTCGATACGGCAGGCAAACTGCATCCTGACAAAACCGTACTGATCGTCGGCCATCAGGCTGAACTGGTCGTAGAGGCTACCCGAAATTATCCCGTTATACCGGTGCTACAGGAACCGCAACTCGGTACCGGGCATGCCGTCATGCAGGCAGAACCGCCATTGCACTCCTTTTTCGGTGAAGTCCTGGTTTTATCGGGAGATGCCCCTCTTGTCAGAAGCCGGACTCTTGAACAGCTCATCGCTTTCCACCTCAGTGAAAAAGCTTCCGCCACAGTGCTTACCGCAGAACTCGACGATCCTTCAGGATATGGAAGAATCATAAGAGACCGGCTGTCCGGAGACGTTTTACGAATTGTCGAACATAAGGATGCCTCTCCTGAAGAACGGCTGGTGCATGAAACCAATTCGGGTATATATGTTTTCAATTCGAAAGTGCTGTTTGAAGCACTCGGAGAATTGCGAGCGGACAATGCACAACAGGAATATTATCTGACCGATGTCTTCGGTATCTGTTTTGGCAAAGGGGAAAAGGTCAGTGCATGGCTGGTTGAAAATGCAGACGAAACCCGCGGCATCAATACTCCGGAACAGCTTCGGGAAGCCGAAGAACTGCTGAAAATACCCAAGTAGAGATCAGTGCCACTCCTGCCTCACTTTCTTGAGCGGCGGGGTTTTCTCGTTTCGGATTCATCGGCTATTTGCTGCCGGCTTCCGGCAGCAAGAACTGTTGGCGAGGCATCATCAAGCCTGGCCTCATCTTTCTGGATGCCTGTGGAGCGCATGGAGTAGAACTCAATAAGATTCCCGTCGGGATCCATAACAAAAAATGCCCGGCCTTCCCGTCTGTGTGCCGGCTGAGTGACAAGATGGACTCCCCGGTCATCAAGATAGACGGCCGCTTCGTCTACTTCACCGTCAGAGGCAAGCCTGAAACCAAAATGGTCGACCCTGATATCCCTCGCTTCAGGCGCTCCCGGCGTTTCCGCCTTGACCAGAACAAGCATATCGGAATTGAGACGCAGGTAGGTGATATTTGCGCCCACTCTGTGATCGATTTTCAACCCGAGAGTGCCTGCATAGAAATCCTCGGAAAGCCTGAGGTCGTTGACTCTCAGGGTGATCTGGCTAATCCCCGTCAGTTTCATCATCTTCAGCCGGAACCGGTTTGGTTTCTATGGACTTCTCGACAGCATAGTCATATTTTCCTGCCAGATACTCGCCAACTGCCTTGTGCGAAGCTTTTTCCCTGCCTTCGAATTCAAGACTGATCGCGATCTGTTCAGGAAAAATCCGGTCCGATTCTGATTCGCTGGCAGGGTTGCGGATCATCTCCTTATAGGGAAGCAGTTTTTCCTCAAGCTCGGAACGCTCCTCTTCATGTATCTGGCGTGCTCTTTTTGAAATAGCAACAACCGTTTCGTATAAATTGGAGTGCGCGCTTCTGAGTGTATTCAGATCAACAGGTTTAACCGACATATAGCTTTAGATTTACGTAGTTGAAAGGAATCTCGTGATCTTCTCTGTAACCTCACCGACCACCCGCTCAAGAGTGTCGTTGATAACAATTTCATCGAACTCTTCGGCATGCGCAAGCTCAAGTGACGCACGATCAAGCCGCTCCTGAAGGCCCTCCTGTTGCGCGCCCCCCCTCTTAATCAGCCGCTCCCTGAGCGTATCCATATCGGGTGGCTTGATAAAGATAAGCAACGCACTGGCCGGAAAGAGTTTTTTCAGGTTCAGGGCACCTTTGACGTCGAGATCGAGCAGCAGATTACGGCCCGCATCAATTGCTTCACGAGTCTTGTCAAGCAATGTTCCGTAGTAATTACCGAAAAAAAATTCATATTCGATAAAACCACCCCGGTTGATCCGCTCTTCGAAATCCTGCCTGTCAAGAAAATAGTAGTGAACGCCATGCTCTTCACCGGAACGTTTCGGGCGAGTGGTTGCAGAAACAGAAAACGCAATATCTCCGATCCGCTCGAGCACCTCACGGGCAATGGTCGACTTGCCGGTACCCGACGGCGCCGAAAAAACTATCAGCTTTCCTTTGGGAGCGCTTTTCGCCATGATAGCCTCACTCAATATTCTGCAGCTGCTCGCGAATCTTTTCAAGCTCCTCCTTGATGTGGACAACCTGCTGGGAGATTTCCGCATTCTGCGATTTCGAGGCAATGGTATTGGCCTCGCGCAACTGCTCCTGAAGAAGGAAATTCAGTTTTCTGCCCGTACCGCTTTCATTGTTGTGCAATTCTTCGAGAAAAAACTTGTTATGACTGGCAAAACGGGTCAGCTCTTCGGTAATGTCGAGCTTCTCGGCAGCAAGCACAAGCTCCATTTCAAGACGGTCGCGACTGTAGGCAATATCCCTGCCTGCAACACTCTCGACTTTTGCGGCAAGCCTTTTGCGTACCTGTTCGACGTTTTCCTGTGAGAGCCGGCTGATCCCGGCCAGAGTAGTTTCAATACCGGCAATCCGGGAGGAAAAGTCCAGCAAAAGCTCTTCGCCCTCCCTCCGGCGCATGGCTTTAAGAGCATCAACGGCATCGGGAAGCACCGAGCAGACTGCGGGCCACAACCATTCGGCGTTCTCTTCCCTGCCGGCTTCGTTATCGAATATTTCGGAAAACTTCAGAATATGCTCAAGCGCAACAGGTGCCTCTATGCCGGCTTCCTGCCTGACCGTTTCGAGCAGTTCCCTGTATGCTTTCACCCGCGAAGGGTTCACGACAACCGGAATCTGCAGATCGCGCTCGGTCTGAAGCTGAATCAATAAGGATATTTTACCCCTCTGAAACCGGGAACGGATAAGCTCCCTGATCTCCAGCTCATAGCTTGACAACTGACGAGGAAGTTTTACACTGATTTCCGCAAACCGGTTGTTAACCGAACGAAGCTCGGCAAGAATCCTCACACCATTTTCCACACGTTCCGCACTGCCGTACCCGGTCATACTTTCCAACATAACATCTCCCTTGCTGCGTTCTTTGTTTGAAGAAAAGCTGCAGGATCATTTCCCGCAGAAATCAGGCAACAATAAAACAGCTTACTTGCGAAGATCAAGATCAGCAATCACTTTACGGTAGCGGTCGATATCGACGTTCTTCAGGTAGTTAAGCACCTTTTTGCGCTTGCCGACCAGCATGAGCAGACCACGGCGGGAATGCTTGTCCTTGGGATGCTGCTGAAGGTGGCCGGTAAGATCGGTGATCCTGCGGCTGAACAGGGCAACCTGAACTTCGGCTTTTCCGGTATTCTGGCCGGCTCCACCGAACTGCGTAACGATTTCGCTCTTGTTCTCTTTAGTCAAACTCATATCGATGCATTTAGTATGTTAAATCAAATGACCTGTAATATAATATTATTCAAAAAACAACTCCATCGTTTTTTTATCTTTTTCAAGCTGCTCCCGAAGCGCCTCGAGCGAATCGAATTTTTTCTCGTCCCGGATAAATCCATGCAGGCGGAAACGAAGTTCCTTGCCATAGAGTGAGCCCGAGAAGCCTGAGATATGCGCCTCGACAATTACTCCGGCGTCCTGCAGACCGAGCGTTGGCCGGGTGCCGATATTCATCATTGCCCTGAAAGGTTTCCCTTCGATTTGCGTGGTTGCCATGTAAACGCCTCTGTGGGGCAGAAGCTTCGCCGGATCGAAGATCTCCAGATTGACGGTCGGGAACCCGAGTTCACGACCGAGTTTCCGCCCCTCCACCACTTTCCCGCTTATAACATAGGGCGCTCCGAGAAAGCTGTTAGCCTCCTTGATCCGCCCGTTTTTCAGCATGCTTCTGATCCTCGTACTCGATATATGCGCTCTTTCGATACGAAGTTCTTCAACCACCTGCACCGTAAAGCCGAACAGCTCCCCAAGCCCTGCAAGCGTCGTGCCGCTCCCGCTCCGGCCTTTTCCGAACCCGTGATCGTATCCTACCGTGACCGTTTTTGCCGAAAGCGTTCTGGCAAGAAGCTTCTCAATGAATTCCCTGGAACTCCATGCCGCAAGTTCGGGAGTAAAACGCACAACGACCAGTAAATCGATACCCAGACCGGCAATCTGCTCGATCTTTTCGTCAAGCGTCGTAAGCACTTCGAGCCGGTCTCCGGCATCAGCGTTCAGCACCAGCCTCGGATGCGGATCAAAGGTCACCACCACGCTTCTGAATGAGCACCTGCGTGCGGTTTCGAGCATGCTCGAAATTATTTTCCGGTGCCCGCAGTGCACGCCGTCAAAGGAGCCGATGGTTACTGCCGAATCCACAGGATCAAGCATGGCGGGCGAACCGTCGCCGTACCAGAGCCTTTGGTTATGGTAAAAAACAACCTGCATCCTGATTTTAACTCCTTTGGCCGGACGAAAGAGAACACCCTGAGATAATGGTATCAACCGTTTCCTGAACGCTTCGTGATACGCTGATATCATACGAACCTATCGCTGTCCTTCGAAGCGAAGCAAGGTATCCGCCAACCCCGAGAGCCCTTCCGAACTCATGGGCGATCACCCGGATATAGGCTCCCTTTGAAACTTCCAGGACAAAAAAAACATGCGGAAGCTCAATGGCAGTTATCTCAAACCGGTGAACCATTATCTCCCTTTCCCTGCGCTCCCTGACGACATGACCTTTACGGGCAAATTCGTAGAGCCGTCTGCCGTTATGCCAGACAGCGGAGTGCATCGGAGGCTGCTGCAGGGATGGACCGATAAATGAGGCGGCGGTATCCCGTATCTGCAACGATGTCAGGTGGCCTGTATCACAATGTCCGTACTCGGAAGTCTCCGTATCGTGACTTTCCGTCAAAGCTCCAAGCCTTATTGAACCCTCATAAACCTTATCAAGAACCTCGAGGCTCGAAATCTCGCGGGTTTTGCGTCCGGTTGCAAGAATCAGGAGACCTGATGCCTTCGGATCGAGAGTTCCACAATGTCCCACCTTGCGCTTCAACCCGCATTTCCCGTACGCATTCCTGACTTTTGCCACCACGTCAAACGAAGTCCAGTCTACCGGTTTATCAACCAGCAGAAAAACGCCGTCGTCACAGCACACCTGTTCAATACCCTGTTCCTGCATCATAAGCCTTATGCCGAAAATCCTTCAATCGTTTTGTTCCGGCGATTTTCTTACCTCTCGGAGCAACTGCTCGATACGACTGGCCTTTTCGTAAAGGCGGTCTTCATAAAACTCAACCTCGGGAATTCTTCTGAAATGGTGACGGATATTGGCCGAAAGCAGCTTTCTGAGATATTTGGTCTCTTCGTGCAGCCAGTCCATCACCTCCGCCTGCTGCTGTTCGGTGCCGATAATGGAGACATAGAAGCGGACAATACTGAGATCGGCCGTCACCTTGACGGCAACGACCGTCAAGAGCGCCCCCCCCCGGGGAAGTTCTTTTTCAAGAATCGAACCCATTTCATGCTGAAGCAGCGAAGCTACTTTTTCAGTACGTATCGACATAACCTCCCGTTCCGCTGTTCAGAGTTTCCGTTTCTTTTCAACAATCTTGTAAGCTTCAACAATATCACCGACCTTGATATCGTCATAATTTTTCAGGGAGACGCCGCACTCGTAGCCCGCATCGACCTCCTTGACGTCATCCTTGAATCGCCTGAGCGCATCGAGCTGACCGTCATAGATCTGAACCCCCTCGCGCAGCAGGCGTACCTTGGAATCCCGGAATATCTTGCCCTCAAGCACGTAACAGCCGCCGACATTGCCGGCCTTCGGCACACGGAACACCTGCCGCACTTCGAGCGAACCAAGGCTTTCCTCGTGAAGTTCAGGCGACAGCATGCCTTCAAGCGCTTTTTCGACATCCTCGAGTACATGATAGATGACGCTGTAGAACCGGACATCGAGATCCTCTTTTTCGGCAAGCTTCTTGGCGTTGACGTTGGGCCGTACCCTGAATCCGATAATAATGGCATCGGAGGCCGCGGCAAGCAGCACATCGGTTTCGGTAATCTGACCGACGCCCTGATGAATGATCTGCACCTTCACCTCTTCGTTATGAATCTTCATGAGGCCGTCAGCGAGCGCCTGGATAGAACCGTCGGTATCGGCCTTGATGATCACGCTCAGCTCCTTCATGAGGCCCTCCTTGATCTGACGGGCGATGCTGTCGAGCTTGACCCTGGTGCTTCTGCGGAACTCGTGTTCACGGCGGATAACCTGGCGTTTCTGGGCAAGATCACGGGCATCCCTGTCGGAAGGCATGACGGTCAGAGCGTCTCCTGACTGGGGAAGATCCTCGAAACCAAGCACCCTGACAGGCTGCGAAGGACCGGCGAACAAAATGCGCTTTCCCCGCTCGTCCATCAGGGCGCGAACCTTGCCCATCGTGTTGCCTGCCACGAACGGATCGCCGACCTTCAGAAAGCCGCGCTGTACCAGCACGGTGGAAATAACGCCCTTGCCCTTGTCGAGCTCGGATTCCACAATGATACCGCTTCCTCTCACATCGTGTGAAAAATTCCCTTTCAGCTCCCTGATTTCAGCCTCGGTCAGCACCTTTTCCATCAGTTCGGCAATACCGATACCTTTTTTCGCGGAAATCTCCTGGCACTGATGTTCTCCGCCCCACTCTTCGACAAGCACACCGGCTTCCGAGAGCTGGCTCTTGATCTTTTCAGGGTTGGCTTCAGGCTTGTCCATCTTGTTGACGGCCACGACAATCGGCACGCCTGCTGCCTTGGCATGGTTGATGGCTTCTATGGTCTGCGGCATGACGCTGTCGTCAGCCGCAACGACGAGAATGACAATATCGGTTACCTGGGCACCCCTGGCTCTCATGGCGGTAAACGCCTCATGACCGGGAGTATCCAGAAAGGTGATTTTTCTCTGTCCGGCAACGGTTACCTCATAAGCACCGATATGCTGGGTAATACCTCCCGACTCGCCCGCAACGACATTACTGTTTCGGATATAATCAAGCAGTGAGGTTTTTCCGTGATCGACATGGCCCATGATCGTCACCACCGGCGGACGTATCTGCAGATCCTCCGGCTCGTCCTCCTCCGCTACAACAGCCGTCGCTTCAACCTCCGAAATGAATTCGGCCTCAAAACCGAACTCAAGCGCTATAAGCTCGATAGCCTCTTTATCGAGACGCTGGTTGATGGTTACAAACTTGCCGAGAGCAAAGCATTTCTGGATGATATCCTTGGCGGTCACACCCATCAGGTCGGCAAGTTCATGCGGAGAAGCGTACTCGGTAACCCTGACGATCGCCTGCTGCGATTCACGAAACGCTTCGGCGGCTTCAAGTTCACGCTCACGCTCGATCTTGCGCATCTTCCGGAATTTCTGACGCGATCCCGTACCGGCGCTCTCATCCATGCCGCTGATGGTTGTCCGGATATTGGCCGAAATCACTTTATCGTCGACTTCCGGCTTTTTCTTTTTCTTGCCCTTCTTCTTTTTGGAAGCATCGTCCGCGGCCGCTGCGGCACCGGCTTCACCTGCCGGCTTGGCCGGTTTTTTGGCAACAGTCTCACTGCCACTCTCATCCTTTGCGCCTGTATCGAATTCACCCTTCAGCGCATCGGCCTGTTCCTGGAAATTCTTTTTACGTGCCTTCTTTTTTCTATCCCCATCACTGCCGCGTTCAAAACCTGAATGCATGTCAAGGGTACCGATAACCGTCAAACCTCCAATATTCTTGGGAGTTTCAAAAGAAACAAGCTGTTCGTTCACCGAAGGCTCCTCCCTGACCGGTATTTCCGGCTGTGAAGGTTCTGTTTCTTCGTCTGCACTAATCTCCGGTTCTGCCTGAACTGGCTGTTCCGGATGGACCGGCAGGTCAGCCGGCCCACCCTGATCGGAAAGCTCCGGCAGATTAATGTCGACAGCCTGAACTGGCAGTTCCTCCGCCTGAAGCGGCTCGGCAACAGCAACTTTCGGGGCCGGTGCGGAGGGATCCTTTCTCGCATCCGAAACCACGGGAGCCGGAGAAGCACTGCTGAGGGTTTCCTTCAGCTGTCGCTCCTTCTCATAGGTTTTTCTGGACTGCTCTTCGAGTCTTGTAAGCCTGCGCTGTTTCTCCTGCCTGATTTTCAAGGTCTCATCGACCATTTTCTTTTCGACACTGAAATGACCGAAAATCATTTCACGCATACCCTGATCAACCATGGAGGATGTAGAGGCCACTTTGCCCCCTTCCTGTTTGACAAACTGCAGGACTTCCTGCGGACTGACCTGAAGCTCTCTTGCTATGTCGCTGATACGGTATCTCTTTTCCATCTCCTCAATGGCCATTACATCCTCCTGTCGATTTTATAAACTCTTAATCCTTCTCTGTTTTCTCTGAGGGCCAGCTCCATTCATGCATCAGCTTCCGTAGTACCGGGCTCCTGCTCGCCGCTCTCGTCGAACAGATCATGCAGGTCCGCATCAGTGAACTGCTCCTTGACTGTCCGGTAGATATTGTCGGCAATCTTTCCCCAGTACCGCTTCTCCTCATCCGTAACCTTCCGCTCCCTCGGTTTGATCGGGGGTTTACGCGACGGTTTTCCGAAAACAAGAATCTCCTCGTTCTTTACCGGCCCGACAAGCGCCTGCTCAATCTCTTCAACTCCGGCTTTCAGTACTTTTTTGGCAGTATCGAGACCGGCATCGAGAAGCTGGTAGATCATGTCGTCACCAAACTCTTCACGGAACTCGATGATATCGATATCGGTCGGGTCTTCCATAGATTTGTCGATCACATCTCGATAGACATCGATCTCATAACCCGTAAGTTTTTCCGCCAGATGGATGTTGTTGCCGTTCTTGCCGATGGCATATTTGATCTGATCGGGCTTGAGCATGACCCTTGCCTTGCGGGTTTTCATATCAGCATGAACCGTCAGAGGGTCGATCTTTGCCGGCTGGAGTGCCCTGGCGATATAAATCTGCGGTTCGTCGGTGTAGTAAATAACATCGATATTCTCATTGTTGAGCTCCTTTACAATGCTCTGGATGCGCTTTCCGCGATAACCGACACTCGCTCCCACAGGATCGATTCGGGCACTGGTAGATTCCACCGAAACTTTCGCCCTTTCGCCGGGCACGCGGGCAATGCCCTTGATAACAATGAGACCGTCGAGTATTTCAGGAACCTCGTGTTCAAAAAGTTTGTAGAGAAAACGGTCGTCGACCCGCGATACGATAACCTTCATGCCTCCATCGGGTTTTTCCCGCTCCACCACCCCGCCGTCGTCGAGACGCACCTTCACTTTTTCCCGCTCGATCCTCTTGACATAGAGCTTCATTCGGGGAGTTCTGCGGGGATTGTCTTTTTTCATCATCTCCGCTTTGGGCAGCACCAGCTCGACCCGGTGATCTTTCGAGGTATTATAGGTAAAAATCACCTCGTTGGAACGCACCTGATAAACCTCGCCGGCAACAACCTCGCCGACTTTTTCAAGGCACTCTTCGTACACGACAAGCCGTTCAAGATCGCGAACCTTTTTCTGCACGGACTGCTTGATAATCTGTATCGATTTCCTGCTCAGATAATCCTCAAGACGAATCGGACCCTCTTCGTAATAATCCCCGAGCTCAAGTGATTCATCGATTTTCCGGACTTCGTCGAGACTGATTTCAATAGCCGGAATATCGACTTCACTGACAATCTTCCTGAGAAGATAGACCTCGAAATCACCCCGCTCCGGATTGATGAAAATATTGGCTTCAACTTCCGGATCATAGTCCTTGCGAAGCTGTTTCTGAATGATATCCTTGAGAAGGTCGGCAATATCCATCTTTACAGCCGCACTCTCCGTTTTCTTGTCAAGAAAAATCTTCGACTGCTCGATTTCACCGAACGCACTGGCAATCTGCGCCCGTCTGTCCTGACCTTCCGCTTTTACCTGCTTTCTCGCCATCTCTTTGCTAGATTGTGCTTTTGATAAAAAGAAAAATTTCCTGCATGCCCACACTCTCTCTCTGCTACCACTCCACTTCCGGAACAGCCCTGACGATTCGCTCAAGAACAAGCTCTACGGCTGTACCTCCACTGCCGGAACTTTTTTTGCCGGCAGTGACCGGAACCAGTTCCAGAGCAGTAATGGTATCTCCGGATTTCAGAACCCTCTGCAGGCGTCCTGTCATTTCCTTCTCTTCCTGCTGTTCACCCTTATAGACAACCTTCAGCAATCTGCCCGTATGCCGGATATACTGCCTCGGCATCAGCACCGGTTCGCCAAGCCCCGGCGATGAAACCACGAGATCGAAATCCTCGCCTGTAAGCGCCGGCTGCTCAATGTCGATTTCGATCTGCTCCCGGATCCGTCGACCGAAAAAAGAGCACTGGTCGATCCGGATACCGGTGTCACTGTCAAGCAGAACCTCGATTTTCCTGTGTTTTCCGGAGCCTTTTACCTGCAGGCGGACAAGATAGACCCCCTCACCTTTCGTACCCGTAGACAGCTCCAGTACCCGGAGAACACAACGCTTGATTTTCTCTTCCATTATCACCGGTTCATCTGTTCTTTTTTCGGAAAACAAAAAAGTGGGGAAAGCCCCACTTCTACTTCAGTCAACCTACGCCTGTTCGAACCCCGTTTTAGAATGTACTAAAAAAAGGCTCAATAGTCAAACATACTAACGGCCCAACCGCTCGTCATCCTTGAGCTGCGTGTCAATCACTTCGTAATCGGCTTCCTCAACCTGCCTGCGGGAATCAGAAGGAGGAACGCTGCCTGCTGCAGGAGGATCTCCCCCTTTGTATCGTATGAAAAGCCCATTGCCCAGTGCTTTGAGCACCAGACGAAAAACAAGGAAGAGCAGCAGGACAAGAAGAATGAATTTCAGCATCGTCACAGCAAATCATCTTGGAAAAACCCCCTTTCAGGAAAACGCACTACGAAACCGGAGCAGCCAGAAGAGCCGCGAGACGATCTTCCCGGATCCGGTAGCGGAAAACCTCGATACCGTCAACAAGTATAACAGGAATCTGTCTCCCGTATTTCTCGAGGAGATCCGGCTGCGAAGCTATATCGATCTTCTCGAGAACAAAAGGCTCGGCAGCCTGGGCCTTGTAGAGAACGGCCATTGCCTGGTCACAGAGACAGCACTCCTTTTTTCCGTAAAGGGTAACGGTATGAAGCCTGTTCATCGGAGATTCCCGTTTACAGGCGTCTGCTGCTGCAGAAAAGTGACCACGCCGTCAAGAGAAAAGGTCTCCTGACTGGACGACACAAGGTTCTTCAGCGCATAGAGCCCTGAAGCAAGTTCGTCGCCACCGACAAAAAGCGCCGATGCAGCATGCATCCTGTTGGCTTCGCGAAGCTGGGCTTTCATGCTTCTCCTTGCAAGGTCGATAACCGTGCTGATGCCCGAACGGCGCAGCTTGCCGGCGATCTCGAACGCCCGGTCAAAATGCTCCGGCTGCTGCACGACAACAAAGACCGAGGGACCTTCTGGGGCCTGCTGCTGAAAAAGCCCCTGTTTCTGCATGGCAATCAGAAGACGCTCCATCCCGACGGCAAAACCTGCTGCAGGAACCTCCGACGGACTGCCGAGCTCGAGTGCAAGCGAATCGTACCGCCCGCCCCCCCCGAGAGCATCCTGGGCGCCGAGCTCGGAACTGGTCACCTCGAATGCCGTATAGCTGTAATAGTCGAGCCCCCTCACCAGGAGGTGATCGATCTGAAAGTCGATCCCCCTGCCGGAAAGGTATGCAAGCACCTTTTCAAAATCATCGACGGCGTCGCTGCTCAGGTAGTCACGCAGTTTCGGCGCTCCGGCAACAATATCCTGCATCTCGGGATTTTTCGAATCGAGTATCCTCAGGGGATTTTTTTCGAACCGCTCCCTGGATGCTTCGTCAAGCCGGTCGAAAGAAGGTGCAAGATAGGCTCTGAGTGCCTCGCGGTATTTTTGGCGGTCGTCCCTGTTACCTAGCGTGTTGATTCTCAGGCGGAGCCCTTTGAGGCCAAGCGACTCGAAAACGTGCATCATGAAAATGATCACCTCGGCAACCGCAGCAGGTGAAGAGGCCCCAAGAAGCTCCGCTCCGAACTGCGAAAACTGCCGCTGCCGGCCGGCCTGGGGACGCTCTTTGCGGAACAGCTCGCTGATGTAATATAGTTTCTGTACCGGAGAGGCAGCCAGAAGGTTTTTCTGCAGCACCGCCCTCATGACCCCTGCGGTCATTTCCGGACGAAGCGTAATCGAGCGTCCTCCGGGATCGGGCTGAAACGAGAACATCTCCTTGCCGACGATATCGGTTGAAGCTCCTATACTGCGCTGAAAAAGCTCGGTGTATTCAAAGACAGGGGTCCGGATTTCGCTGAACCCGTATGTAACGGCAAGCCGGCTTACAACCTCCTCGACATATTTCCATTGAACCATTTCATCGGGGAAAATATCCCTTGCCCCCTTGACAACCTGATAGTGCGACATACTCTACGGTGAACCTCTCCTGTTAGGCTGATTGCGTTATATCTGAGGAAAATCCTTTTCCTCCTCCCGGAACAGATCAAGCACCTCCGATGGCGATTTCGATGCAATCAGACGCTCGCGAAAATCGGCACGGCCGGCAAGCCTTGTAATGCGACCAAGCAGCTTCAGGTGCTCGGCAAGCATCGTTTCCGGAGTGGCGAGAAGAAAAATGATCCGTACAGGTTCATTATCGATGGAATCGAAATTGAGATCTTTCTTCAAGGTGGCAAGAGCCAGTACCGGCTGACTGACTGCCGGGGTTTTTGCATGGGGAAGCGCTATTTTTTTACCGATCCCGGTTGACATTTCCTGTTCCCGTCTGAGTACATCATCCCGTAACCGAAGCGCATCCCTGATACCGGCGTGGCCGGACACAATCGAGAGCATTTTATCGATGACCTGGTTTTTTGTTTCCAGTTCGAGATCCAGGGCAATACAGCCTGCAGAAAGAAGACTTTCGATTTTCATTATCACAAGACCTTGCAGTTAACCCTTTCCGCCTAATAAGAGCCGGCTTCTTTTCAGAGTGAAAAGAAGCGGTAATATAAAAAAATTTGATCCCGCACGGCACTCCCCTTTCCACACAATGCCGGAGGATTGCTGGAACCCTGCGATTAATTATCATGTCAGCGCTCGCTCCCATCAACTCCGAAAAAGCGGGAGGCAGTCCAGGCATGGCGCAAATCCCGAATCAGGAGCATTTCAGAGAACCCAAAAACTAAGCGATCATGTCGAAACCCACGAATCCCAGGCGGATATGCTAAAGCCGGGAAGATAAAAAATAAACAATCGGAGCAACAAACATGATAGTATCGAATCGGTCAAGTACACCCCCATGACCGGGAATGAGGGCGGAAGAGTCCTTGACTCCCGCATCGCGCTTGAACATTGATTCGATAAGATCCCCGGCAGGACTGACCGAACCGATTAGCACACCGGTCAGAAAAACCGGCAGCATTGAGAGACTCGACATCTGCTGAAAACAGAAAGCGGAAGCCGCAATGCTGCCGGCAAGTCCCGATATATAACCCTCCCAGGTTTTATGCGGGCTAAGCCGCTCGAACAGCTTGCGTCTGATAAGCTTCCCTCCGAGCAGGCTGCCACCGAAATAAGCCGATATATCGGCAGCCCACACACAAATGAACATCAGAAGAACCAGCGACTCGCCCTCGCCATTGTGCCCGTGACGGCGAAGCTGCAGAAGCGCTCCGAAAGAGAGATTCACATACAGGAGCACCGTCAGGACGGAACCGAGATTAAGCAGGGGCGAGCCCTCCTTCCGGAAAAGCTCTATCACAAAAAGCAGCAGCACGACACCCAGCAGCAACTCCCAGGTTTCGAGGGCGGCCGCATAAAAATTAAGCTGGATCAGCACCGTCAGAAACAGCACGAGCCAGAGCGGCGGCGGAACGGCTTTGTGCAGGGCAAGCCGATAAAACTCGTAGGTCGCGGCAAGCGCAAGTACAAGGAGCAGCACAAAAAAAGGAAGCCCCCCGAGCCTGATAATCCAGACAAGAAGTGGAATGCCGACAACAGCTACAACTACCCGCTGCAGCAAATTGAAACTCAGGAGCTTACCCATAACAGAAAATTGTGTATCCAGGCATACGGCTTCACGTCGAGGAGCATGAAGCCCTGAACCGGTGCATAAAAAAAACAAAGAGCAGCAGACTGCCGGCGACGATCGGCCACCACCACAGGGAAAAAACAACGCTTGCCGGTGTAACGTCCGGAGTTGAACCAGCAGCATGGAGAAAAACAAGAGCCGCAAGATTATTGAGCAGATGCACAAAAAACGGTACGGCGAGGCTTCCGCTTTTCATGAAAATATAGCCAATATACCACCCGAGCAAAGTAAGAGGAACAAGATTGGCTGCACTCAGGTGAAAAACCGCAAAAGCAAAACCGGTAAAGAACACCGAACCGGCCGGAGAAAGCGCCTTGTAATAATTCTGCTGCAGATAACCCCGGAAAAACAGCTCTTCACAGCAAGCCGGAGTGAGGGCAAGCACGCTGGCCACAGCAATAGCTTCCGGAAAGGAATGAATGCCGGCAAGCTTTCCAATCAGGGCATCCATCAAACGGCGGCTTTCGAGAACCGCTTCGCCCGACCGCCCGAGAGCGGGCCAGAGAAACAGGTCCTGCAGCTCGGTAATGGAATGGAGGAGCGGCTGAAGACTCATCATGCCGAGCACGGCAAACAGAATCTGCCGCCAAGGGACACGATGTTCGATACCGAGAAATTCAAGCGGTTTCCATGAAAAAAAACCGCCTCCGCCGGCATGCATGCGGGCGAGCAGGAGTGCCGACAGGGCGAGTACAAGAATCTGGCCCGCAACCTGGGCAAGGCGCATGGCGCTGATCATCGAGGAGTCATACTGCAGTGGCTCCAATCCTGCCGTCGCCGCACCTCCGGGTATAACAAGCAACAGCAGAGTCCCGGCAATATTGTAAAGCAGCATGACGCCGATCAGCACTGCGGAGCTGAAAATAAAAGAGGGCCTCTCAAGAGAGAGCTGCCCTGAAGGAAGAAAATGCTGCATCATCGTCGACTTCAATGGAAAACAGGGCGGATATTGAAAATTTCAATTATTTTCACCGATACAATCGGAAAGTTGATGCTGATTATACAAAAATACGCAGGAAACGGCCGAAAATCCTTTGCTACTTTCCTAAAAAAGCTTTTCCCGGCATCCCTTGACGAAATAGGGAGATAGCTGGTCTCCAGAAGCAGAAAAATCCGATCACCGATAGTCACTTCTGCAGAAGAGACCTCGTCTGCTCTTCACAAATCCAGAACAATAGCGGCATGAAAATTCTTTTTATGAACTCCGCAAGAACCTGGGGTGGAACGGAAAAATGGACACGGATGGCCGCAGAATCCCTCAAAAATGCAGGCCACTACACAATCCTTGTCTACCGTCGGGACGTCGTCGGCAAAAACTTCACAATCCCGAAATTCCGCCTTCCTATCGCAAGCCACATAGACCTATATACTCTCTACAAACTCGTGCAGCTCATCCGGAAAGAGAAAATCGAAATCATCATTCCCACCAAGCGAAAGGACTATTTCCTGGCCGGCATTGCGGGACGCATCACCAAAACGCCTGTCATCGTCCGGCTTGGTGCTGACCGCCGGCTCCACTGGCCATGGCAAAGACTTATGTACTCCTCACTCCCAGCTGGTCTCATCGTAAACGCAGAAAAGATCAAGGATACCCTTCTCCAGACCGGATGGTTCCGGAAAGAACGGATCAAGGTTATATACAACGGGCTGGACACGGAAGAAATCGACCGGCTGAAACATGATCCGGCTGAAAAACCCTATCCATTCACCATCGGAGCACTTGGCCGGATCACAAGGAACAAAGGATTCGACTACCTTATCCGATCCTTTGCCCTTTTCCTCAGACAGAATCCTCATGCCGATGCAGGACTCGTTATCATGGGAGAAGGGGCCGATCAGCCGGAATTCGAAGCTCTGGCAAGTAAACTCGGTATAGCACACCGGGTACGGTTTACCGGTTTCATCGCAAACCCTTATCCGATGCTGCAGAAATACGACATCTTTACCATGACATCAACAAACGAAGGCCTCTCTAACGCACTGCTCGAAGCCATGTACCTTGATTGCGCCCCTGTCAGCACAATTGCCGGCGGTGTACGAGAAGTTATTGATGAAAGCAGCAACGGTTTTCTCGTCGACTACGGTAACGAAGAACGCCTTGCATCGATCATCGAAAAGCTCTACTGCAATGAAAACGAAAGGAAAATCATCTCCTGCAGGGCAAAAGAAACAGTAGTCCGGCAATTCACCGTCCCCGTCATGACTGAAAGCATTGCTGCCTTCTGCAAAGAAATCGCTAAAAACCCCCTGTAAAATTGAGAAGAATCATTCCGGCCTAACAGTCAAAGATGCGACACTAATTCCCTCGCAAGTAAGCTGCCGGAAAAGAGTTCACCAAGATCACGCTCGAAAGTTGCCCACTTGCGACAGATTACCCTGCGTCCAAATCGTTTGAAGTATGATGCAATTGGCAGTAACTGGTTATTGCCGATCCCGTCGATCAGAATGAAGCGTCCGTAACCATCAGCCATTCGACACCAGACAAGATTCTCGGCTTTCAGTTCTCTTACGATAATATTCTGTGACAAGAGATATCGCTTCAGATCCAAGAGTGCTGAAACCATCATGACAGCTGCATCGGCACTGTCATCCGACAACAGATAATAGTGCAACGTTCGCGAAACAGTACCATCAAAGTCGAGAGGCATCTCGAAAACAGCTCCAGGCCCCTGGTCGGTCAGTACCGTTTCATGGTACCGGGCCACCATCTCCCAAGAGATCCTGTGCCTCATCAGCTTTCGGTAATATTTCAGTTCCTCTGAGGTGATTTTCCGGGCAGGATTCTTCTGTACCTTTACACACTTGCCTTGGTCAGCCGGATGCTGGTAACAGCGACGAGAAGAGCCTTTTCCAATAAGCCTGGCTTCCTCAAGAGAGATAAAACCCATTTACAAAACAAAAAAAAGTTAACCTGATATTTTGGATAAAAATTAATCAAATAATTTTCATAACTGCAACAATCACGTGACAGTTGAAGCACACTGAACAAAAATCAGTTTTTTCTCTCGCACAACGCAATTTTTTTATGCTGAAGCACTCTTTCAGAGTATGAATTTTCTTTTCCTGAATTCCATTCGTAATGGGTAGGGCGTCAACGAAGCGAAAGAATTATGTGCTTGCCCATCCTGGCATGCTGCTCTGCAACCGAAAATGGAAACACAAAGTGACGCTCAACAACCTCACCGACGGTGAGGTGGCCCCCACCCAATAGACAAAAAGTGGCCGAGTTTTAGTTGGTAACCGGCTGTTTATGCAGCGGAAAGGCGCTGCCCCTCTTGATCATTCAATTCTTTTCTCGGCTCGTTTTTCAGTTGATACTTGTCAACGATTCCGGCCCCGCCTCCCGTGCCCGATTGATAGACCTGATCCGGAGTGCTGTAGGCCAGAGCTTGATGCATCCGTTCACCGTTGTAGAAGACGAAATACGCTTTCAATC
>NZ_JAIOZR010000005.1 GCF_021740465.1 Chlorobium sp.
TGAGGGAATCAATAGCCTCATCCAGGCGGCCAAAGCACGGGCACGGGGTTACCGCACTACCAAAAATCTCATCAATATGATCTACCTGATCAGCGGGAAGCTTAATTTTGGCTTACCCACTTGAAATAGCGAGGAGCCCGTATGATGAAACCGACGGTTATGACTACAGCCTTGAATTGGCGGCAGTATGGACGCCGATGCCCGAACTGGAGTTAAAGGCCGGTTATCGGCACGAGCGGTTGTATTTCGATGCTCCTGATGCCGGTGAGCACGATCTTGACGTCAGATACAACGGCCCGTTTCTTACAGCGGCCTGGATATTTTAAGTCCTGGTTGCTTTTCTTTTTAAACAGTCTGACGTAGTGCCCCAGGCGGATTTATCCGCCGGGGCTTTTTTTCTTCCGGGTCTGCAACGTTCAGTAAAGCAGTAAATCAGGCAAAGTGAAAAGAGAGGCGCGCTCAATCGAAACCAAACTGACGGGAATTTTTCGCCTGTTCCGCTTTGAACTGTCGTTTGCCGCCGGTGCATGCGTGCTGCTTGCAGAACTTTTTGCACTTGGTCGTATGCCTTCGTTGCAGCAGGCCGCCGTGGGTTTCCTGAGCTTTTTCCTGATTTCCGCATCATCCCTGATTCTCAACGACGTCTTCGACGTCGAGACCGACCGGATCAATGCGCCCGCACGTCCGCTGCCAGCCGGTCTTGTCACGAAAGTTGAAGCCATTTTGCTTTTTTTCTTCGTTGCCTTGCTTGGTTGCTGTTTGGCCTTGATGCTCGGTATGGAAGCATTTGCTATCTGCTGTATCGTCTGCTTTGTGGGGTTTCTCTATAATTGGAGGTTTAAAAAATATGGTCTGGCCGGTAATCTGCTGGTGGCTGTGTCGGTAGGCATGACCTTCGTTTTCGGAGGTGTGGCTGTCGGGAATCTCTCCGAACCGCTTGTCTGGTTCATGGGAGCCATGGTCTTTGGAGTTGATCTCGGGGAGGAAATTGCGGCGGATGCTCTTGACGTCGAGGGGGACCGGAAAACCGGTTCCCGATCTCTGGCAGTGCTATATGGTTCGCAAACAGCTATGCGAACGGCCGCAGCCATTTTTTCCGTCGTTGTTGCAGGAAGCACGGTTCCATTCCTGTCTGGTTGGCTCGAATGGTGGTATCTTCCACCGGTAGCGCTTTTCGATGTTGTTGTTGTTTATTCGGTCAGTCGTTTGCTGAATCTCCGGATTCCCGACCGGATCAACGACATTCGACGGATTTATCTCGGCGGGACAGGCATGATTCTGGTAGTGATCGTGATCCGCCTTGTTATGACCTGCGCGAGTTAACCCCCATCACCTCACACACACCTTACGATAATTTTTTATGAGTACGACATTCACAATCCGGAAGGCTGCAGCAGAAGATGTGCCGGGGGTCACGGCATGGGTCGGCGAGTTGCTTGAGGAGATCATGAGCAACATCGGCGAGCAAGCGTTCAATTTCGATGTTGTCGGGATGGCATCGAGGCTCGTGGATTTTCCCGATAGGGGAATGTACTACGTGTTCGTTGCCGGCAGCAGTGAAGGAAAGCCTGCCCGGATTCATCGCCCTGTATGAAAGTTTCGCATTGTATGCCGAGGGGGTGTTCGGCACCATTCCAGAGCTGAACGTGCGTTCCGAATTTCGCAACCATGGCCTGGGGCTTCGCCTCCGCAGTTCCAAAGTACCCTCCGGTTTTATGAGCGAGAGGGGTTTGCCGTAACCGGCGGGTGCAAGCTGAAGGTACTGCCGGCATGATGCTGAGGCACTTTCAGCGTATCGTGCCGAACATCATTGGCTTGCCGGTTTCAATGACAACAGCGCCCGATCTTGCGAAATAGCCGCGCCAGAAAGCTGCGATACTGTTGATCCGGTCAGAATCCAGATACCGTTCGCTCTGTGTCTGCGCGGTGCCGGTATTGTAAAATCCCAGCCCCAGAATGTACACCCTTGTCTTTCCGCCGAAATTGCCGGTCATCTGTTTTGTGGCGACCTTCTGCAGCTCCTTTTCGGGATAGAGCAGTCTTGCCTTGCCTTTGTGGTAAAACGAAGTCATGCTCGAGTTCTCCATCATGTCCGACACCAGGAGAATATTTTTCGTCCCTGCGGGATAGCTGCGTATGTAATTGGATATCTCCTTTAGCGTACGCACGATGTCGGTATGGTAGATGCCGTTCTTGCTTCCCCTGAAGGCCTCCATCATTGAGCTGAGAACGGCTTTTCTGGCGATGACGCTCTGACGTGAGTGCATAAGGGTGAATCGTTCGCGTTCACTCCGTTTCAGATTGTCGATGAATGCATCAGACGGCGCATCGTCGAATCTGCCGCCGGTTATCCGTGTCGTGTACCTGCCGGGAAGCGCCGAAGAAAATGAATACACTTCAACAGCGCGGCCGGCGGCGATCCAGTTGCTGACCAGTTCCAGCGCCTTGGTCTTGATTGCGTCGTCATAACTGATGCTTTGGTCAATGAGCACAAACAGTGCCGCTGATGGTTGCGGCTGCATGTTTCTTTTACCCAACACATCATACGAGGTTTTAGGGAATGGTGTTGCGGACAAAGTGAACGGGAGCAGGAGCAGAATTCCTATGGCGAGTATTGTTTTTTTCATACTTCATGAGGTGTTGGCGTGCGCATATGCCGTGCACGATACTACTGATTGTCGATATAGGACTTCATCCGGTATACCCCCCGCTCGTTCAGAGCCGCCTTCATCGAGTCACGCATGTCCTCCATCGATATGGCCGTGATCAGAAGCGGGTAATAGACGGAAAACATCTGGTTGGCCTTTTTTTCGGCGATTTTCCGCATTTCGGCAATTCCTTCGTTTTTCTTGTTCTTTTTGGCCTGCTGCCGCTCATATTTTTTTACGGTTTTATAACTGTCTTCGCTTGTATCGTTATAAAAACTGTACTTGTAGCCACTCAGTCCACCCATATAGTTGATGATCAGAAAAATGATCAGCAGTGCCAGGAGTGCTGCATACATGCTGTTGACCTCCGTTTGCTCCATAGCCTGCATTCTGGCGGATTCCGGAATAGCCTGAGGGGCGGTTACATCTGTTGGAGAGGATGAGAAAAATTCGGCATCCTCTACTTGCTCGGCAGCGGTGCGGGTGTTGATGATGCCCATATTGAGGTTTGCCCTTGAAAAAAAAGCGAATACGGACAAAAGGAGAATCATCATGACCGCCCAGACTACAGGACCGTATGTTCTGACGAAACCGTTTTTCTTGAATGTTATGGAGGGATTTATCTTTTTCAGTTCCTTGATGATAAGTCGCTTTTCGGTGTCATTGTTGTCCTTGCTTTCATGGTCTATGGCTGACCACATCTCTTTTCGATGATGTTCCTTGTAGAGTGCTTCGCCCGCATGATGTACGGTCAGGGCAATGGTGGCGGAGACAGCGGTGCCGAGTCCTATGCCAAAGTACAGCTCCAGGGTTCTGGTCGTGTTTGCGAACCAGGAGATGATGACGATGATGATGGCGATCGCCTCTATCAGCACCCCTACAAAGATTATGCCGAACAGCCATCTGGGCATCGGTCGCCTGCTTTTTTCACATATGTAATGAAGCCACTCTTTTGCCGTTCTGTAATCTTCTTCATCGACGGGAATTTCGCTTTTTCTGGCCAGCATCTCGTATAAAAACAATCCGGTAAAGACAATCGATACGATAATCCCTCCAAGTTCAAAATAATTGTCATACAGAAGGGTAATACCGAGCGCGGATTTCAACATGAACGACACGGCAACCAGTAAAATACCTATAAAAAAAAAGTTCATCTTCAGGAGGGAACTGTGGTCCTGGTTCCAGAACTCATAGTATCTGTCCGCAACATGCATCTCCAGGCCAAAGGGAGATCCGTTCCTGATGATTTCTTCCTTTCCCTGGCCGATTTCATGCACATCAGCTATGGCCTTTTTTCTCAACAACCCAAAAACCCTTTTCCAGAAAAGTCCGAGATTGAGGCCGTGCCATTTAAACCAGTTCATGCCATAAACTCCATTTGATGTTGGGGTGCTTCAGTACATGCTGCGCTCATGGAGGAGCAAGCATGACGATAGTGTCAAGTACAACCATGCGCAGCTGTTCAAAAATAAACGGTGAAGACAATCACAAACGAACTAATGCATTGCCCGATAATGGAAATACGCTCAGATCATGTTTCACTTTAGCCTTGCTGAACTTATAAATAACTCATCAGACATCCTTGTTCAGCTACATCGATAAAGGTATCTGGTGCCTGTTAGAAAATCACCGGATACCCTCATAGGGGGATATGGAGGAAGGGGGTGCGCCCAAGGCCGTCCCGCCATTGGATCACATAATAAAATATATGAATTTTCATGCAGTTTATCTATGCCAACAGCCTAAATGCAATTTCGGTTCTCGTGTTTTTTACTGTGTTTTTTCTGTTTTGAACCCTTCTGACCTTCTTTGGTGTTTATGCAAGGATATCGTCAGCAACCGGGCATCCCGGAGCTGTAATCCGTTACCGGATTGCATGCCTTTCAAGGTTTACGTTGATAGTGCTGGAGTCAGGTTCTTTTTTTAGAATGAAATAAAGGTTTTGTAGGGCGATTTTGATGCCATGATCCGCTCAGGTTGTGTTTTATCGATATTTTCCTGCATTTCGTTCAGTACCAGGTCAATCTCTTTCTGAAATTATACTTCTACAGGATCGGGTCGAATACTTTTGTCGCTTGTAATCGGCGAAATAATATTCATCCGGGGTGATGCAGTTGCAGAGTCGGGCCCACTGCATGGGGTAAAGAATAAAAAAAAGAAGGTGAAGGAGGGCAGCGGGAGACGCATGCTTATCCGGAATTAACGGATCTCAGGCGCTTCTTCGCGATGTTGGGCCGCCTCAAATAATTGGGGATTTTTTCTTAGATTCCGGCTTTACAATCTGCCGTTCAACGATAAAAATAAATTTTTCGCACATGTCTGATCCTGTCATCAAGCGGGCGCTTGTATCTGTATCCGATAAAACCGGTATCGTGGATTTCTGCCGGGAACTCTCAGGGCTCGGCGTCGAGATTTTTTCTACGGGCGGAACCCTGAAGGCTCTTCAGGATGCCGGTATTGCCGCAGCTTCCATTTCAACCATTACCGGGTTTCCCGAGATCATGGATGGCAGGGTGAAGACGCTGCACCCGAAAATCCACGGCGGCCTGCTTGCCGTCAGGGAGAACGCAGACCATGTCAAACAGGCACTGGATAACGGCATCGGCTTCATCGACATGGTTGTCGTTAACCTCTATCCGTTCGAAGCTACGGTGGCAAAACCGGATGTAACCTTCGAGGACGCCATCGAGAATATCGATATCGGCGGTCCTTCCATGCTCCGCAGCGCGGCCAAAAACAACGAGTCGGTGACCGTGCTGACCGACAGTGCCGATTATGCGCAGGTACTCGATGAGATGCGTGCGGGCGGAGGCGCTACGAAGCGTGCAACCCGTCTCATGCTTGCCCGCAAGGTGTTCGAACTTACTTCCCGTTACGACAACGCCATTGCGGCATATCTTGTCGGCGCGGAAGGCGCCAATGCTGACGGCGCTGCCGAAAAGATGCTCGTGGCGCTCGACAAGGAGCTCGACATGCGCTACGGTGAAAATCCGCACCAGAATGCAGGGTTCTATGCAATGACCGGCAGCGATGGCCGCCGTTCGTTCGGCGCCTGTTTCGAGAAGCTGCACGGCAAGGAGCTTTCGTACAACAACATGCTCGATATCGCCGCGGCAACATCCCTTATCGAGGAGTTCCGCGGGGAGGATCCTTCGGTGGTGATCGTTAAACACACCAACCCGTGCGGCGTTGCGCAGGCTCCGACGCTCGTGGAGGCCTACCGGAGGGCGTTCTCGACCGATACGCAGGCTCCGTTTGGCGGCATCATCGCCTTCAACCGTCCGCTCGACATGGAAGCTGCCATGGCGGTGAACGAGATTTTCACCGAAATCCTTATCGCTCCGGCTTTCGAGGCGGGCGTGCTCGATCTTCTGATGAAGAAGAAGGATCGTCGTCTTGTGCTGCAGAAACAACCGCTTCCGAAAGGTGGATGGGAGTTCAAGTCAACACCCTTCGGCATGCTTGTTCAGGAACGCGATGCGAAGATCGTTGCCGTCGGGGATCTGAAGGTGGTAACCAAACGTCAGCCTACCGAAGAGGAGCTTTCCAACCTGATGTTCGCCTGGAAGATCTGCAAGCATATCAAATCGAATACCATTCTGTACGTGAAGAACCGTCAGACCTACGGTGTGGGTGCAGGGCAGATGTCGCGCGTCGATTCTTCGAAGATCGCACGCTGGAAGGCTTCGGAGGTCAGTTTGGACCTGAACGGTTCGGTTGTGGCTTCAGATGCGTTCTTCCCGTTCGCCGACGGCCTGCTTGCCGCCGCAGAGGCCGGTGTGACCGCGGTGATCCAGCCGGGCGGTTCCATCAGGGACAACGAGGTGATCGAGGCCGCCGATGCCAACAATCTGGCCATGGTGTTTACGGGGATGAGGCATTTCAAGCACTGACGTTTTATACTCGCGCCCCTGTACGGGGCTTGGCCGAGAGGAACGGAACATGCAGCCGGTAATGCAGATTGCACCGAAAAAAGCTATCCTGAATGGGTAGCTTTTTTTTTGCTCGGGGCGTTATTGCTCGCCGTTTGCGCTACCGCTGTCGCGCTTCTGCGGAGCCTGAACTGAGGCGCTTGACGACAGATTTTCTTTCACGGCCCTTGCGTTGCGTTTAAGCCGCCTGAGGCCGATGCGGTAGACGGGCGTGCCGTAAAAAAGCCTGTGGAAGCCGGAGCCGGTGAGGCTCAGAATGTCGTCCGGCGTAAGGGCGAGCAGCTCCTTTTTCAAGGTGAAAAGCCCTTCGGGTGCAGGTTTTCGTGACTCGTTCGCGGGGCAGGACTCCTGGCAGAGGTCGCAGCCGAACAGCCAGTCGCCCACCATCCGCGATTCATCCGGGGTGAACTCCCGTTTCAGCTCGATGGTCAGATAGGAAATGCATCGGCGTGCGTCGATTTTTCCCGGTTCGAGGAGTGCTCCTGTCGGACAGCTTTCGATGCAGTTCCTGCAGGCTCCGCACCGGTTGGGCAGCTTTTGTGCGGCGTCATGAATTTCGCGGTCGATCATCAGTTCACCGAGAAAGACGTATGAGCCGGATACGGTTGTGTTGAGCAGTGTGTTTTTTCCGGTTTTTCCGATTCCTGAGCTTTCAGCCCATGCTTTTTCAAGCATTGGCGAGCTGTCGACTGCTATGACGGCCTGTACCGGATCATCGTAGATCGTGCGGATGAAGGTCAGCAGCTCTTCGAGTTTACTTCGTACTACCCGATGGTAGTCGTCGATGACTGCATATCGTGAGATGCGTGCGGTTCCGGGTGCCGGTGCATGGTATTCAGGCCTGTTGTAGCAGAGCGCTGCGGAGATAATGGTTTTTACGCCTGGCAGAAGCTGCGAAGGATCGGCGCGTTCCGATATTCCGGTTTCGAGATAGCGCATTTCTCCATGCCGTTTTTCCTCTATCATGCCGCTGATGCGCGCAATCGCTTTTTCCTGGGGCTGGAGCGGCGAAAATCCGATGGATGCAATACCGATCCGCTGGGCTTCGCGGCGGATCGCGATCGCAGGGTTTTCGTCGGGCAGGCGCATGATTATTATATTCTGCGTTTGCCGTTTCCAGTGCGGCAATGGTTGCCAGAGTTACTATTTATCGTTAAATATACACTTTGCTTTATTTTCCAACCGATCCATTTCGGATCATACTTATCCTCTTTGTATGGAACGTCGCGAGTTTCTCAGAACAGTACTCTCACGAGCAGGTGTCGGTGCTGGCGTTACCATGGCTGTCGCTGGCGGAGCGATTGGCTATTATCAGCCGAGAAAGGAGTTTTACAAGTCAGGGGGGGAGCCGTCTGAGGGAGGGGAGCGTCTTGGAGCACCAAAAAACGCCGTTGTGATCGGCGGCGGACTTGCCGGCATCAGTTCGGCGCTGGAGCTTGCCCGGCGCGGCTTCAGGGTTACGCTGGTCGAGGCGTCTCCTTCGCTTGGAGGAAAACTGACCGGATGGAATCTCGATGCACTTGGCGAGCGCTTTCCTGTGGAGCACGGGTTTCACGGCTTTTTCGACCAGTATTATAATCTGAACGAGATGTTCGCCTATGCCGGGGTCAAGAGTAACGTGTTCGACCCGGCTCCTGGTTATCCCGTGCTGTTCCGACAGAGACCGGCGGAGGTGTACGGGCAGACGCCTAAATGGTTTCCATTCAATGTCCTCTCCGTGGTCGGGCAGTCGCGTTCGCTCGACATCATTTCGATTCTGAAAGAGTACAAGGGGCTCCGGCCGGTGATCGGCATGTTCCGGTACGATTACGGCAATACCTTCAGGCTGTACGATGGAATCGATTTCATGACTTACTGCAAAGAGGGCGGGATTCTTCCTGCGTTTATCGATACGGTGCTGCACCCCTTCGCCGATGCCACCATGAACCGTTCCGAGGTTCTTTCTGCTGCCGAGGCTATCCGGTATTTCCATTTCTATTTTATGGGCAGCCCTGAAGGACTGGCTTTCCGGATTACCAACCGCGATTGCATGACGGCTCTCATCGATCCGCTCGAATCGAAGCTGAAAGAGCTTGGCGTTACGATCATAAAAGGGAGGAGAGCGGTAAAGCTGGTTGCTGCGAACGGAACGGTGAGCGGTGTGGAGCTGCAGGGCGGTGCGGGCAGCGACGTATTTCGCCAGACCGGCCAGGCACGCGTTCCTGAAAGCGGTTGGGCGCTGCTGCAGACGGATACGGGCGTACCGGTTATCGCTTCGCGTGAAGGCGGCGTCATCAGGGCGTTCGACGCGCGGTGTACCCACATGGGATGTCCGGTCACCTGGGATGCGGAAGCGGGCGGGTTCTACTGTCCCTGTCATGCAGGTCGCTTCGATACTGCTGGTAATCCTGTCGGTGGACCGCCCGAGGCTCCGCTTGTAAAACTCGACGTGGTCGAGGAGGGAGGCGTTCTGGTGTTTCGGACTTCGAATGCAGCTCCCGGCGTTTCGGGGGAGGTGCTTCCTGCGGATTATTGTGTTGTAGCTTCGGACGTCAGAGGTACGAGGGAGTTGGTGCTCGGTTCCGGATCAGGCATGGCGACGCTTGAATCCGCCGTCGCCTCGCTCGGAGAGGCCGACCCATATGCGGTTTACCGGCTCTGGCTCGACAGGCCGCTGGTTGGCGCTGAATTCCCTTTCTATACGGTTTCAGGGTATACCTACACCGACTCCATGTCCATCTACTCCGACTTCCAGGAGCCGTTCATCTCGTGGGCTAAAAAGCGGGGGGGATGTGTCGTCGAGCTGCACGCCTATGCCATCGCTCCCGAAGACGTCAAGCCGGAGGAGAGCGTCAGGGCGGCCATGAAGGAGGAACTGTATCACATGTTTCCTGAAACAAAGGGGGCGACGATCCTGCATGAACTCTACATGCAGCAGTCCAACTTCACCCGGTGGGCTCCGGGAGATCATGCCGGGCGGCCCGGCGTCGAGACCCCGATTTCCAATCTGTTCCTCGCCGGCGACTGGGTGCGGGTCGATGCACCGGTTTTTCTCATGGAAGCTGCGGCATTTACCGGACGCATGGCGGCCAACGGGATTTTCCGCAGGGAGTCGCTGAAGCCGACGGCACTGCCCATTGTACCGATGGACGGGATTTTCGCATAATGCAGGGAGGGGCATGGCATGCTGTGCCCCTCCCTGCATTATTAATGCCCGGATATGCAGCGTACCACGGTGTCGTGCAGCAGGGGACGGAACTTGCGGATTTTTATGTTATCCGAAGATGGGTGGACGCGGTTGCTGAGCATGATGACGGCGAGATCCTTTTCCGGATCGACCCAGATGCTGGTGCCGGTGAAGCCGAGATGTCCCCATGAGGAGGCGGAAAACGCCGTTCCGGCTGAAGATGAGCCTTCGATAGAACGCAGATCCCATCCGAGAGCCCTCGAATCCCTTCCGCTTCTCGAAGTGAACCTCCGCACTGTTTCAGGTCTGGCGTAGAGTTTCCCTTTGCAGGATCCGTTCTGCATCAGCATCAGGACATAAGGGACGAGATCTCCGGTTGTGGAGAACAGTCCGGCATGGCCGGCGACCCCGCCGAGCAGCGCGGCGTTCTGGTCGTGAACGAGTGGCCGTTTTGTTTCGAAGTGCCAGGAGGTATCCTGTTCCGTCGGCGCGATAGAGCCGAGAAGGATCGATGGCGGATTGAACAGGGTATGGCGCATGCCGAGCGGTATGGCGAAGCGCTGGCGGAAGTTCGCTTCGAGGTTCTTTCCCGTAATTGTTGCAACGATGCGTCCGAGCGTGATGAAGCCGAGATCGCTGTAGAGGGTTTTGGTGCCGGGTGCCGAGAGCAGCGTGTCTGCGTCTATTGCCCGGAACACCTCGTCGGGGGTTCTGCAGGTTTTGTGAAAGAGCGTATGCGCCCGCAATCCCGAATTGTGCAGCATAAGGTTGCGCACCCTGACTTTTTCTTTTCCGCGTGAGCCGAATTTCGGAAGATACCGTGCGACCGGCGCGTCGAGATCGAGTGAGTCGCGCTCCACGAGCTGCATGGCGAGGCCGGTGGTGACGACGGCTTTGGTGAGCGAGGCGAGATCATAGATGGTGGTGGTATCGGCAACGCGTGAAGAGGGACTGTAGGCTTGCCGGCCGAATGCCCGGTGGAACACAACCCTGCCCCGGTGGATCACGGCGATACTCGTGCCGGGAAAGACGCCGTCACTGACAGCCTGCTGCGCAATTTCTTCAAGCGGCCTGAAGTCCGTAGCGGTTGCCGGCCGGGGTTCTATGATCACTGCACACAGCGTCAGCAGCAGCGCGGAGAGTGTCCAGCGGATACCCATGTTCATATTCTCAGAATACCGAGAACTTGACGTACCGTTTCGGGTTCTTTTTCAGATCGACAAGTACCGAATCGAGTGAAGCAAGTGTCTCGTTCAGGTTGTTGTAAAGGGCCGGATTGGAGTGCAGCTGGCCGAAAGTACCCTGGTCGCTCTCCAGCTTGGCCATAAGTGCCTCGGTTTTCTCGGCCGCCTTGTTCAGGCGGGAGACGGTCTCCTGGGTGTTTTTCGCAAGTTCTCCGTCGTTGATGAGTTTCGGAAGCAGCCCGTTGCCGCTGGATGCTTTTTTCGAAAGTGCAGACAGCTCCGCTGAGGTGCTTTTCAGGCTGCTGACTGTTTCGGCAAGCTCGGCACCCATTTTTTCATCGGAAACCAGTCTTCCGGCTACCCCCTTGCCGCTGTTGATCTTGTCGAGCAGCTCATTGATTTTCGCAAGGGCATCGTTGGCGCCTCCGGTAAGTTCCGCCATTCCGTCCTCTGCATCAAGGGCTATGAAGTCTCCGTTTTTTACCTGTGGGCCTTTTCCCGTTATGATATCGACATATTTATCGCCAAGCACGCCCAGCGAGCGGATGGTTGCCTTGGCGTCTTTGGTGACGAGCACCGCGAACTCGTTGCGCAGCCTGAGTTCGGCGACAACGAAGAGCGAGTCGTTGTTGGTGACGAAGTCAAGTTTTGAAACCGTACCGATCTTTTTTCCGGAAACGGATACGAAGTTATTTTCGGCAAGACCCTGGACATCCCGGGAAAGAACCTTGATGGTCGTTACGCCGGTAAAGAGACTGCTGTTTTTGCCGACCACCAGGCCGAGATAGGCAGCAAATCCAAGCCCGAGCAGAAAAAAGATGCCGGTTCTCAAATCGCTCCATTTCAGTGCATTCGGATTTTTCATACAGGTAGTTAACTCTTGATGTTAAAGTTCGAGGATCTTGTCGGAGAGGATCGAACGGATGAACGGGTGCTCCGACCGGTGCAGTTTTTCCGTTTCGTCGTCGAAAATGATCTCTCCCTGATAGAGCACGGCGGCATGATCTGCAATGCTGAAAACGTCGTCGATGATATGTGTCACGATTACCGCACCGAGGTTGCTTGACTGCTGAAGCGTGCTGATGAGATGCAGAATGCGCTTCGAGCTTACCGGATCAAGTCCTGCTGTCGGTTCGTCGAAAAGAATCATGTGCGGTTTGAAAATCAGTGCACGGCCGATGGCTACCCGTTTGCGCATTCCTCCGCTGAGATTTTCGGGAAGCTGGTCTTCATAACCTTCGAGGCCGGAGAACTTTATCTGTTCGGCGACTCTCTGCTGAACCTCCTCTTCGGGCAGCTTCAGGTTTTCCCTGAGAAAAAATCCGAGGTTCTCGCTTATGGACATCGAGTCGAAAAGGGCATTGCCCTGGAAGACCATGCCCATTTTTCTGCGGATCGGGTAGAGCTCGGTTTCCTTCAGGTTCGTGATGTCGGTTCCGTCAACAATGATATGGCCGCTGTTGGGCTTGATAAGGCCGAGCATGAGCTTGAGAATCGTGCTTTTTCCTACGCCGCTCGGGCCGAGGATCGCCTTGATGGTGTTGTCCCGGATGCTGAGGGACACGTTTTTCAGGATCACCTTTTCTCCGTATTTCAACGTGACATTGCGCAGTTCAATCATCTTCTTACATGTTTTCCAGTACTATCTTCGATACATAGAAGTTTGCAATGAGCACAAGTCCCGAGGAAACGACGATGCCCTTGATGGTGGCGCGCCCGACTCCGGCGGTGCCGCCTTTTGCAATAAAACCGTTATAGCTGCTTACCAGGGTGATGATGATGGCAAATACCGGCGCCTTGGCGAACCCGACGACGAAATCTTTCGGTCCGAGACGTGGATAGACCGCATTCCAGAAAATGCCCGGATCGAGGTGGTGATAGTGTTCGGCCAGATATGCGGCACTCTGCAGACCGGCAAAATCGGAAAGGGCAGTCAGCGGGATGAACATGATCAGCGCGGCTGCAAGCCTCGGCATGACCAGTTTGGCCACCGGATCGGTGCCGAAAGCCCTGAGTGCGTCGATCTGTTCTGAAATCTGCATGGCTCCAAGCTCTGCGCCGTTGCGCGAGCCGAACCGGGCCGAAAGCATGAGTCCCATGAGCAGGGGGCCGAGTTCACGGATAACCGAAATCGAGGTTGAACGGCCGAGCATGGTTTTTGCGCCGAAATCCTCAAGCAGGTTGCCGACCTCGATGGCAAGCAGCGAGCCGATCGATATGGCGCTGACAAGCACAATG
The DNA here is from genome assembly GCF_021740465.1 of Chlorobium sp. Classification (GTDB taxonomy): domain Bacteria; phylum Bacteroidota; class Chlorobiia; order Chlorobiales; family Chlorobiaceae; genus Chlorobium. The sequence continues at coordinate 13,169 of NZ_JAIOZR010000005.1, forward strand.
GGAATGGAATCGGTACCGCAGATGGTGGCCTGATCGAGGAAGTCCCGCCAGTAGCGCCTGAGTTTCGGCAGGGTGAAGAACGCTCTCAGGGAAAAAAGAAAGAACTCCTGCATGGTGAGGAGGAACTCCTTGGCTTTCAGTGAGAGGTCTTTTTCAAGAGAGCGTATGACGGTTAAGGGCATAGATATTCGGTCATGAGGCGACCCTCATTCCGGAGGGAAGCCCTGAAATTTGATCTGATAATAGCAAATCTTTGCATAATACCCCAATGACCGGTCTGTTCAACTCTTTACCAGCCGGCTTTTCATCTTTGTTACCCATTCGTAGGGGATGGTAATGGTGCCGAAGGTCTCGTCGTCCCTCTCTTTCAGGCCGTGATAATCAGATCCGCCGGAAAAGAGCAGAAAATATTCATTGGCGATCTCACGGTAGTAGTTCTGTTTGTAGGTATCGTGCGAAGGATGGACAATCTCGATGCCGTCAAGTCCGAACGTGATCAGCTGCTTAAGGATCTCGTCGGGTATGTTCTGGGCCGGATGGGCAAGAAAAGAGAGCCCCGAGGCTTCGTTGATAAGCCTGATGACATCTGCCGGATGCGTTTCGATGCTTTTGACGTAGGCCGGACTGTGCGCTCCCAGATACCTGCTGAATGCTTCGCTGAAGCTTTTCACATACCCGCCGTCCTGAAGCACCGCGGCGATATGCGGCCTTCCGACACTTCCGTTCTGGGCTTTGAGGATAATCTCCTCGATTCCGATCTTTACACCCATTTTGGCCAGCTTGCCCACCATGCGCTCGGCTCTTTCGGTACGCAGGTGACGGCAGTGGTCGAGATAGATTTTCAGCTCGGAATGCCTGTAATCAAAAAAATAACCAAGGATATGAATATCATAACCCTTGTAGGTTGAACTCATTTCCACTCCCGGAATGAGTTCGAGGCCTTTTGCTAAGGCTGATGGCTTTGCTTTGTCAATACCTGAAACAGAATCGTGGTCAGTAATACTTATTGCCGCCAATCCGGAAAGCGCTGCCTTGGCAACGATATCCTCCGGAGAGAAGATTCCGTCCGAACATTTTGTATGTATGTGTAAGTCTGCTTTTTCAAAGCCATTCTGCCCTACGCTTTCCAAGCGGTATGGCATGGCTGAATGGTTGATTTTGGTTTAGTAAATTCTTTATATATAAGAAAAAAAATCCCGCCCTCTCAAGACAAATCAGAATTATTTTCAGCGGTAAAAAGTTGCCGGGGGAGTCGGTAGTCAGTAGTCGGTAGTCGGTAGTCGGTAGTCAGTAGTCGGTAGTCGGTAGTCGGTAGTCGGTAGTCGGTAGTCGGTAGTCAGTGGTCGGTAGTCAGTGGTCAGTAGTCAGTAGTCGGTAGTCGGTAGTCGGTAGTCGGTAGTCGGTAGTCAGTAGTCAGTAGTCAGTAGTCAGTAGTCAGTAGTCAGGAGGCAGGAGACGGGAGTTGAAGAGTGTGAGCCGTGGGCGGTGAGCGGTGAGCGGTGAGCCGGAGGCTCGGGGTTGAAAGAGTGTGACTGTGTTCATCCCTGAGGTACTTGCAGTTCCTTTTGTCACTTGTGCGGACGAGTGGCGAGTTTCTTTTCGTCCATTGGGTCCCCTGCCGGCAAGCCGGCCATCTGCTGCCACTCAGGTCGCAGGAAGCATACCGGATGCAAGCATGAGCAGAATGCCCGTGCCGAGTACCAGACGATAAAGGATAAAGATTTTCGTGGTGTGGTTTTTCAGGTAGTTGAGCAGAAAGGCGATCGACAGGTAGCCGACCACGGCGGATACCAGGGTGGCAACGAGAATGGCGATCAGGTTGTCCGGAGAGGAGAGCAGCTCGTTTCTGGTTTTATAGAGTTGGAAAATTCCGGCGGCAAAGACCGAAGGCAGCGAAAGCAGAAAGGAGAACCTGGCGGCCGCTTCGCGCGAAAGGTTCAGAAACAGTCCTCCCGTAATAGTCACTCCCGAGCGTGACGAGCCGGGTATCAGCGCAATGCTTTGGGCAAGACCAATCAGAAGCGCCTCTTTCCAGCCGATCTCCTCCATGGATTTCATGCCGAGCCCCTCCCGGAGACGGTTTTTTACCCGCCCTTCGGCAACGGTAAGCAGCAGTGCAAGCCCGATAAGTGCGCTGCTGATCCAGTAAAGCGAACGGAGTGATGTTTCGATTTCGGTTTTGAACAATAGCCCGAAAACTACGATAGGTAGCGTTCCCGCTGCGATCATCCATCCCATTTTCGCTTCGGGTGTGTCGAGCGGCTTTCCCTTCAGGATGCCCTGCACCACTTCGCGCAGGATGGAGGTTATGTCACGAAAAAAGTAGATGAGCACCGCAGCAAGGGTGCCGATCTGGATGATGGCGGTAAACGCGGCTCCAGGGTCTTTCCATCCGGCAAGGGCAGGAATGATTCTCAGATGCGCGGTACTGCTGATAGGCAGGAATTCGGTCAGTCCCTGGACAATACCGAGTATGACAGCTTCGAACAGGTTCATATGCCTGGAGGGATGTCTTGGTTTCCGGAAGAACAGTGCGTACTCATGATTTCGAAAAGCTTTGCCGAGGCTTTCCGCAGGGCCAGGGATCGGTGGCTGATCATGTTTTTTTCAGCTATGGTCATTTCGCTGTAGGTTTTTCCCGCTGAATTTACATGAAATACCGGGTCATAGCCAAATCCCTGATCTCCTTTTTTTCCTTTGGTTATGAACCCTTCAACTACGCCTTCGGCGGTATGGCGGAACCCGATGGCTTTTCCTCCTGACGAAATGCGTCCTTTGATAGCTATTACCGTCCGGAAGCGTGCCGTTCTCTTTTCCATGCCCTCCATTCGGAGGAGAAGGTGGCGGATATTGTCTTCATAGGAAGGTTTCGTACCTTCGGGAACTGGTGCAAAGCGTGCCGACAGTACTCCCGGTTGGCCGCCGAGGGCATCGACCTCGAGGCCGGTATCGTCTGCCATGGTGATGAAGAACGCAAAGCGCTGTTCAAGAAGTGCGAATATCCCGTCGGCTTTCAGGAGCGCGTTGCCAGAAAGCGTTGTTTCCGTTTCTTCGATCTCCTCTGTGATGCCAAGGTCGGAAAGAGCGTGCACGGAAAAGAGCGGCGATACCTGTTCCAGCATCGGCCGGAGCTCTCTTGCCTTGTCCGGGTTTCCGGTTGCAAGCACGACCGGTATTGTTTTCATGGACCCGCTGCCGCTCATGCATCGCCCCCGAGAAGCACGAGCATCTCCCTCACGGCGTTTTCCAGTCCGGTAAAAGCCGCTCTGGCGATGATGGCATGTCCTATACTGACCTCCTCGATATCGTCGATGCGGCTGAACGGTGCCGCGTTACGGTAATTCAGGCCGTGGCCGGCAACGACCGAGAGGCCGAGCGAACGGGCGTAACGGGCGGCATGTCGGACGTTTTCCAGCTCTTTCTCCCGTTCTTCCTCGGTCTCCTTCAGAGAATAGATGCCGGTGTGCAGTTCTACCATATCGGCTCCGGCCTGCCGGGCAAGATCGATTGCATGATGATCGGGTTCAATAAAGATGCTGACGGCTATAGCGGCATCGTTCAGGGGCTTGATGAATTCGACGAGCGTTTCGTAGTGCCTCGCGATGTCGAATCCGCCTTCAGTGGTAAGTTCTTCGCGTTTTTCGGGCACCAGGGTAACCAGTTCCGGCCTTGTTTTCAGGGCTATCAGCTGCATCTCGTCGGTCATGGCCATTTCGAGGTCGAGTTTTGTTGTCACCGCCCGACGCAGCCGTTCAAGATCGTTGTCCCTGATATGGCGGCGGTCTTCGCGCAGGTGGCAGACGATGCCAGCCGCTCCGCTTTTTTCGGCCAGAAGGGCTGCTTCGACAGGATCGGGGTCGAATTCATTGCGGGCGTTGCGCAGTGTGGCGATATGATCGATATTGACGGAGAGTCTCATGACGGGCTGTTCTGTATTTCGTCGGGTAAAGCTGTTATCTTGTGAAAATGATTCAGCAAAAGTAACGAGTTCGGTGGCAAATGTCAAAAACGATGGATTATCTTCAATCCTCCCGGCTGTTTTCAGAGTCCGGGTTTCATGAAATGAACCGGTATGTATGATGGACGAATTACTGCTGCATAAACTTGAATTTACCAGAATAGCCGGTTATACCGCAAGGTTCTGTCTTTCCCCGATGGGGCGCGACCTCCTGCTCGCCTCCCGGCCGCTTGAAGGAATCGATGTGGTTACCGGGGAGCTTGAGCTTGTCCTCGAACTCCGGAATTTTCTGCTTGAAGGGTACGCCCTTCCTTATTCCTCGCTGCCGGACACCCGGCCGCTGCTCGAGCATCTCGATGTGCTCGACAGCTATCTCGATGCTTCCGGGCTTCTGGATATTCATCGGCTGCTTCGCGCATCGGCCGAGCTTCGCAAGTTCATGTTCGCCAACAGGGAAATCTATCCGCACCTGAATGAATTCTGCATCAGGCTCTGGCTCGAGAAGACCCTGCAGTTCACCATCAGCAGCGTTGTCGACGAAAAGGGTGGGATCAGGGACAGTGCCAGTGATGGCCTGCAGATGATCCGCAGCGAACTGCGGGAGAGCCGCATCGCCCTGCAGAAAAAAATGGAACGCCTTCTCCGCCGCTGTCTTGAGAACGGCTGGCTGATGGACGATACCGTAGCCATGAAGAACGGCCGTCTCACGCTTGGTTTCAGGGTCGAGTACAAGTACAAGGTTCCCGGCTATATTCAGGACTATTCGGGAAGCGGCCAGACCGTGTTTATCGAACCGGCTGAAGCCCTCACCGTGAGCAACAGGATTCAGGAACTCGAAATCAGTGAGCGCCGGGAGATCGAACGCATTTTGCGCGAAGTGTCTGCCTTGATCCGTCCGGAACTTGAGAATCTTCGCCACAATCAGGAAATTCTTGCCGCTTTCGATACCATCTACGCCAGAGCGAAGCTTGCCGTCGAGACCGGTTCAGTGCTGCCGGCAATCGCCTCCCGGAGGCAGCTGCGCATCGTCAGAGGGTACCATCCCTGGCTGCTGATATCCCACAGGATGAAACAGGCCGAAGTGTACCCGCTCGATCTCGATCTTGGACCTGACGAGCAGGTGCTTGTGATTTCCGGGCCGAACGCCGGAGGAAAATCGGTCGCCATGAAAACTGCAGGGCTGCTCTGCTGCATGCTTTCGCACGGCTACCTGCTGCCATGCAGCGAAAGTTCGGTTTTTCCTCTTTTCAGCTCGATTGCCATCGAAATCGGCGATGAACAGTCGATCGAAAACGATCTGTCCACCTTCAGTTCCCATCTTTCTGCAATCAGGAGCATTATGGAATCGGCCGGCAGTAACTCGCTTGTGCTTATCGATGAGCTCTGTTCCGGCACCGATGTCGAGGAGGGAGGAGCTATAGCGAAAGCCGTGATAGAGGAGCTCCTCCATCGGGGCGCCATGACGATTGTAACGACCCATCTCGGGGAACTGAAAGCTTTCGCCCATGAACGGGAGGGGGTGGTCAACGGAGCGATGGAGTTCAACCGCGAAGGGCTTCAGCCGACTTTCCGGTTTATCAAGGGTGTTCCCGGCAGCAGTTTCGCTTTTGCCATGATGCAGCGCCTGGGATTTTCTCCGGCAGTTGTGAAGCGGGCGGAGAGCTTCATGAAGAGCGAGCATCTCGGGGTAGAGCGGATGCTCGACGACCTGAAATGTCTTATGGAGGAGAATCGTGAGATGCAGACCCATCTCCGTAAGGAGAGGCAGTTCATCGAAACGGAGAAGGTGGAGCTTTCCTCACTTCGCGGCGAGCTTTCGGCCGAGCGACGGGAGCTGAAAAGCCGGGGTCTTCGCGAAATGCATAAAGAGGTCGAGCACGCGCGTCGGGAGATTCGCGGTATCGTTCATGAGCTTAAAACCGCATCTTCCGTTGATCGGGCGGTTGTCGAAGCACGCAAAAAGCTCGATATGCATAAAAAACAGCTCACTCTCGGCGAAAAAGCTGCAGGAGAAGATAAGGGTGTCGAAACGGAGTCCGGAGATGAGATCCTTGTCGGTGATCTGGTGCGGTTTCGTGAAAGTAATACCACCGGAGAGGTCGAATCGCTCCATGCAGAAAGTGCTGTTATCCTTTGCGGCAATTTTCGGCTGACCACAAGCCTGAAAAGTCTTGAAAAGATCTCGAAAACCGGTGCCCGAAAGATGGAACGGGAGCCTCATGCTTCCCGAAAGAAGGCGTCATGGACTTCGGTGAGCACCGATGTGGAATCGACGACCCTCGATCTTCGGGGCATGACCGGGGAAGAGGCAATCGCCGCAGTCGAGCGGTTTCTCGACCGGATGAGCATGAACCGTATAAGAACGGCAACCATCATTCACGGCAAGGGGACAGGCTCCCTGCGCCGCAGGACAACAGAGTGTCTTCAGCAGCACAAGGCGGTCGAACGTTTCCGGCTCGGCGAGTGGGGGGAGGGTGGTGCAGGAGTTACCGTCGTCGAGCTGAAAGGATAATGTTTTTTTATGGTTGCGGGGCTTGTTGAAAAACATCCGATGATGCTTTATCTTAAAAGACAGAAGATTTTTCCCCCACACGCTCCTCTGCCGGTTCACAGCCGTCAGGGATCGTTTAAACCAAACGAAACAGGGTGAAAGAACAGTTTACCTTACAAATGACGGTTTCGAACCAGCTGACCATGCTTCGCATCGTGCTGGTTCCGGTTTTTGTTGCCCTGCTTCTGCAGGAGGATCCCTGGCTGAAGCTGATGGGGGGGATCGTTTTCGCCGTTGCCTCCATTACCGATGCCTATGACGGTTACCATGCCCGCAAATACGGTGAAACCACCCGGCTTGGCGCGTTTCTCGACCCCCTTGCCGACAAATTTCTCATTACCGCGGCATTTCTGCTCTATGTTCATATGGGCTATCTTGTGCTCTGGATGGTGATTCTGGTTGCTGTCAGGGATATACTCATCACCGTGCTCAGGGTTTATGCGGAATTCATGGATCGTCCGGTGGTGACCAGCCGTGAGGCCAAGTATAAAACGCTTGCCCAGAACCTGTTTGCTTACGTAATCATGGTGCTGCTTCTCATGAAGGAGAAGGTTTTTTTCGGCAGCCGGTTTTCGAAGGCCATCGAACGGGTTCTCCAGTCCGATTACCTCGACCATGTCATGCTTGCCGTTACGCTTTTTACCGTTTACACCGGAGTTTCCTACCTTGTGGCAAACTGGAATGTTTCCATTCGTCCTTCCGGGAGGGAACGGTAGGTTATGAGAATGATGCTTGCCAGAGCACTCTCGACCTGCCTCGGTCTCGGCTATTTTCCGTTTGCTCCCGGCACTGTGGTGAGTTTTGTCGCCGTGTGCTGTTATCTCGGTTTTCCGGCTTTTCAGGACGTTTTTTTTACCACCTGTGCCGTTGCGCTCTCTGCCGCTGCGGGCGTCTGGTCGGGAGGGGTCATGGAAGAGGAATACGGAGAGGATCCCTCTATCGTTACGATCGATGAACTTGCCGGTCAGTGGCTCGCCCTTGCCGCGCTTCCGGCAACTCCCCTTGCCGTGCTGCTTGGTTTCCTGTTTTTCCGTTTTTTCGATATCGCCAAACCCGGCCCTGTCGACCAGGTTCAGCACTTTCGGGGAGGGTGGGGCATCATGGCAGACGATCTGCTCGCCGGCATTCTGGCCAATCTCTCGGTTCGGGCTGTTCTCGGTGCTGCCGCGTTTTTTCAGGCCGGAATGCCGCTGTAGAACTCCCTTATCCTTTTCAGTACGGCTTCGGCGGTCATGCCGGTCTCCCGGTAGAGCTCCGGCATGCTGCCGTGAGTGATAAACCGGTCGGGCAGGCCGATTTTCAGTACCGGACGCGCTATCCCTTTTTCGTTGAGGCAGTCGATGACCGCGCTCGACATGCCTCCGATGACGCTGTTTTCCTCGATAACGGCAAAGTGGGTTGAGCATTCGGCAAGTTTTTCGACAAGTGCGCTGTCCAGCGGCTTGAGAAAACGCATGTTGGCGACTGAAATCTTAAGTCCTTCTTCTTGCAGTGCATCGGCCACCTCGAGAGCCATGCCGGTAAGGGGACCGGCAGAAAGCAGGGCGATCTGCGATCCCTCTCGCAGAAGGACGCCCTTTCCGTTCTCGACCGGCGTAAAGGTTTTGCGGAGTGTGATGCCTCTCCCGTTGCCTCTCGGGTAACGGATCGCTACCGGTCCGCTGATTTCATAGAGTGCCGTATAGAGCATGTCTCGCAGTTCCTGTTCATCGGCCGGTACCATTACCGAAAGGTTCGGAACAGCATGCAGGTAGGAAAGGTCGAACGATCCGTGGTGGGTCGGCCCGTCCTCTCCCACAAGCCCGGCACGGTCGATGGCGAACACCACATGAAGGTTTTGCTGCGCCACATCATGAATTATCTGATCGTAGGCGCGCTGAAGAAAGGTGGAGTAGATGGCGCAGACCGGTTTGAACCCCAGTGTCGCCTGACCTGCGGCAAAGGTGACGGCATGTGCTTCCGCAATGCCGACATCGTAGAAGCGATTCGGCAGGGCGTTCTGAAAGAGATCCAGAGAGGTGCCGCTCGGCATGGCAGCGGTTATGGCTGTTATGAGCGGGTCCTTCAGGGCAAGTTCCACCAGGGCTTCGCCAAATACCTCCTGGTATTTAGGAGGCTGCGGTTTGCCGTTGCTTTTCGGCGTTATGCCCGTAACCCTGTCGAATCCTCCGCTGTGGGCGTGCCATTTGCTCTGGTTGTCTTCGGCAGGCTTGAATCCCTTGCCTTTGGTCGTGATGACGTGGAGCAGTTTCGGATGGGGCAATGCCTGCATCTCCCGGAGCGCCTTGACCAGCTGTTCCATGTTGTGCCCGTCTATAGGGCCGAAATAGCGCAAGCCGAGCGCCTCGAAAAAAGCTCCCGGAGTGAAGGCGGCCTTGAAGCCGTCCTCGAGTTTTCTTACCGCGTTTTTCGCGGCATCACCGAACTCGTTGTTCAGGAGTGAAATGGAGTTCCAGATGAATTTGCGGGTACGGTTGTAGGTCTTGTTGAGCGTGATGTTGATCAGATGGGTTTTCAGGCCCCCGGTGCTGGGAGAAATAGCCATCTGGTTGTCGTTGAGAATTACCAGGACATCGCTTTTCAGGTCGCCGAGGTGGTTCATGGCTTCGAACGCCATTCCTCCGGTCATGCTGCCGTCGCCGATCACTGCAATAACCTTTTCGTCGCTTCCCGCCAGATCACGGGCGGCAGCCAGTCCGGCGGCTGCAGAAATGGAAGTGGACGCATGCCCGGTGCCGAACGCGTCGTGCGGGCTCTCCGTCATTTTCGGGAAACCTGCAAGACCGCCGTACTGCCGGTTGGTGTGCATACGCTCTCTTCTGCCGGTCAGGATTTTGTGTACATAGGCCTGATGGCCGACATCCCAGATGATTTTGTCATGAGGCGTGTTATAGACGTGGTGGAGGGCGACGGTCAGTTCGACAACCCCGAGCGTTGAGGCGAAATGGCCTCCGTTTTCGGCTACCAGATCGATTACCTCTTTACGACACTCTCCGGCAAGCCGCTGAAGTTCCGGAATCGAAAGTTTTTTAAGGTCATCCGGCGACTGAATTGCCGAAAGGAGGGGTGTTCCCCTAAGGGCGGGAAGCGTTACTGAATCTGGCATGTGGTTACCTTATCTGTTGATGATTACGGGTATTGTCCCATATTCCTATAGTAACCCGGCAAATCTTTTCCCGGTTCCGCTTCCGGGCTGCGGTTTCAGATACCGGAAATCTGCAGAAGAACCGTACGTTCGGGTCTCGGGCCGTCAAGCTCGATAAAAAATACCGATTGCCATTGGCCGAGCAGCAGGTCACCTCCTGAAAAGGGTATCGATTCGGATGTGTTCATGAAGAGACCGAGCAGGTGTGAGTGGGCATTGTCGCGACCATCAATCGGGCTGATGTTGTGGCTGTAGTTACCGTCACGCGGCACCAGCCGCTTGAGGAAGGTTACCATATCCTCAAGCAGGTGTTCTTCCTTTTCATTGATATTGATGAAGGCGGTGGTATGCCGGCTGATGACTGTGACTGTTCCGTTCCGAAGGCCCGAGCTGCTTACGGCATTTCTGATTTCTGCAGTGATGTCGATGATTTCGACAGGGCTCACGGTTTTCACCGAAATGGTTTTTGTGATGATCTGCATCAAGTCGTCCTCTTCAGGTTGACAGGTTTTTTGAAAATCAGCAGGTTATAACCACCCCTTCATGCGGGGCAAGCATGATATGCAGGGTATCGGCAGCCAGATGCATGCTGTTTTTTTTGTCGCCCTCGACAGTGCTCAGAAGGTTTATCCCTTCATAAGCGAGATTCAGCAGCACAGGGTGGCTGAAGGCAATCTCGATACCGGTAACGCTGAAGTTGGCGATAACGAATGCATGTTCATTTTCGGTGAACCTGTGGTATCCGAAACAGTAGGATGAGTTCGATGCGTTCAGGTGCAGCCACTCGATGCGTCCTTCCTGAAAAACCGCCCTTTTCTGCAGAGCGAAAAGTTCACGGTAGAGTGCGTGCAGTTCGGGGTGCTCTTTTTCCTCGGCCTGCAGGAGCAGCTGCACGGGAATTTTCTTTTTGAACCCTTCCATCTGGTCCTGGTGCACAAGGTGCATGCCGGGCGAGGTCAGCATCACCAGTGCGGCGGCGCTGTTGTTCAGGCCCATTTTTTCCGCTGCGCGGGGTTCGTCATGGTTCTCGAGAAAGCGGCAGAGGTGTTTCTGGTAGTGCCATTGCGCCTGCATATGTCCCATGAGTTTTTCGATGTTTGCCGGCACATGGGTAATATAGTCGTAGAAGGGCTTGTCGTAGGTGAAATCGAATCCGAGCTGCTGCAGTTCCCACTCCTTGTTCCAGTAGGATTCAGCGAGAAAAAGAAAATCAGGGTGATGATCCTTGACGGTTTTTATTGCGGTTGTCCAGAACTCATCGCTCATGGGACCGCTCAGATTGCTCCAGGTTGTATTGAATACGTTCTTCAGGACAAGCATGGCGACATCGCAACGCACGGCATCGCACTGGCCGGCGATGGTCAGGAGATTTCCGGTCATCATTTCGTGTGTGCCGGGATTGGCGTAATTCAACTGCAGGGTATCGGTCCAGGGAGGGAAATAAGGGTCCTTGCCGTAAGCAAGGTATTTTCCTTCCGCATATTCGAAGCATGATTCCGGGTCGTGACGCTGCTCATCGGCAGAGATGGGTATGAAATATTCCGGGTGTTCGGGAAGCCACCTGTTGTCGAGGGCAAGGTGATTCGGTACAAAATCCAGCATGAGCCTGATGCCGGAAAGCCCGAGTTTTTCGCGAAATGCTTTCAGCTCCTTTTCTCCTCCGAGCGCGCTGTTGACCGTGTAGGATGGTATGGAGTAGGGAGAGGATACGATATCGTCCGGATCGACGGCTCCAAGGTGTTCAAGAAACGTGGTTCTGAGCCCGGGGTGTCCCGTGGCGATAGCCTTGCTGTAGCGGCTTGGCTGCCAGACGCCCATCAGCCATACGTAATCGAATCCACACTCGCTGAAAAAACGGAATTCCTCGTCGGGAACCGTTGCAAGTGTGATTTTTCTGTTGTGTCTGTCGCTCAGCTTCCGGAGCCAGACCCGTGTGTTGATTTCGAATACCAGTGGGAACATGAATGGATGTTGTGGTTCATAATGTGTCAGGCATAAAGTAGTACAAATATAGCAACTGCCGGCAGCAAAACTAATGGATGCAATGACCAATAGTGGATAATCCTGCCGACAACGGCACCCGATGGAATAATGAAAAGACCACCTGCCCCCTTGCAGGAGAAGGTTTGGAAATTGCGTACTTTTTCAAGGGATTTCGATTCATCCATAGCTTATGAGAGGCGCCATGAAGCGGAAAAAAAATGCAGGGCACAAAGATATGCCGAAGGGCAGTTCCGTAAAAAAGGCTGTCAGGGCGAACCTTTCAGGAAAGATCGGTCAGCCGGCAGGAACACTGTTCCATACGGGACGGCAGAAAACCGAGCGTCCGGTCATTACGGTTTTCGGTTATGATGAAACCGGCTTTTTTTACCGTGAACTTGAATCGCTCCATGAGTGCGCACAGTACAAAGAGCGGTTCAAGGTGCTCTGGATCAATATTGACGGCCTGCATGAGGTTCGGGTTATCGAAGAAACCGGGAAATTGTTCGGAATCCATCCGCTGACCCTGGAGGATATTCTGCATACCGTGCAGAGACCGAAAATCGAGGAGTTCGACAGCTATCTCTTTCTTGTGCTCAGAGCCCTCGAACTCGATACGGACTCGGGAGCTGTTGCCGAAGAGCAGATGAGCATGGTTATTGGAAGCAATTACCTGATCACCTTTCAGGAGAAGCCGGGGGACATGTTCGATGCGACGAGGGAGCGAATCCGGAACGAGGGTACCGCCGTCAGGAAACGAGGTGCCGATTACCTCGCCTATAGCCTTATCGACGCAGTTGTCGATCATTATTTCACGGTTCTCGAGCACTTCGAGAACCGCATAGAACAACTCGATGCCAATCTGCCGGAAACGGTCGGGTACGATATGTTTCAGAACATGTACTTGCTGAAAAAGGAGCTCATTCTTCTGAGGAAGTCGGTATGGCCTCTTCGCGAGATTATAAACAGCCTGAGCCGTGAACAGTACAGCACGATCGACAGCACATCGACCCATCCCTTTTTCAGGGATCTTTACGATAACATCATCCTTATCATTGAAAGTGTTGAAACCTACCGGGATATCGTTATCGGCATGCACGACACATGGCTTGCCATTGTCAACAACCGGATGAACGAAATTATGAAGGTTCTGACCATTATCGCTACCGTGTTCATGCCTCTTTCATTCCTTGCCGCAGTGTACGGCATGAATTTCCGTTACATGCCGGAGCTTGAATGGCATTGGGGGTATTTTTCAGTTCTTGGTGTAATGGCGGTCATTTTTGTCGGTATGATGCGTTATTTTCATACGAAACGGTGGTTTTAAGTCCTGATCCCGCTGGTATTCAATGTTTTTCTTCATATTTTGCCTTTTTCTGTCCTGTAAAGTAGGTCAGCCCGGCTACGACAAGCGCAATGGCTCCGCCCAGGTAGAGTATTTCTGTTTCTCCGTGCCATTTTACCACATGGCCCAGAAAGACCACAGCCATGACCACTACGATCACGCCGATCAGCTTGCCTTTCAGATCGTCGAGATTGTGGATTACAAGCCACTCGGGCAGGGAGATGGTATCGTCGATAAATAGTTCATATAACCCAAGCGACATGATGTAGAGCGCCGTTGCAACAAGAAAGATATCGGCGTTTTCTATGAATCCGAGAGCAAGCACCTTTGCTCCCTTCGACGAGACTGTGCTGTTCAGTACCGTATCGGTGATCTGCTGCATGACGGAAATGCCCCCGTAGATCAGGAGGGTCAGCGCTGAAAGGAAAGTCCCTGCCACAGCGATCATGATGAGGTACCGGGTTGAAGAGAGCAGTTGCCGTACGATGGCCATAATGATTTGTTTGAGTGGTTAACTTATTTCTTTACAAGAATATAAAAATTCCGTTCCATACTCCAAACGGATTAGGTCGGGTTGCGTCCGCGTTTCCGGCATCTTTTGATCAGTGTTTTAACCGCTTCATGCATATGACTACAGATAAACTGATTTGCGATTTTTCGACTCCGCACTGTCTTGACTGGTACAGCGTTGACGATGTTGTGATGGGGGGGGCCTCGGGGAGCCGTTTTTACCGAAACCCCGACAGCACAGGCACCTTCGAGGGGACTCTTTCAACGGAAAATAGCGGGGGTTTCGCTTCGGTACGAACCTTTCTGCCCGAGCGTGACTTCAGCGCTTATGCAGGTATCAGGCTGCGGATACGGGGTGATGGAAAACGCTACAGTTTCCGGATACGTAACGATGACCGTTTTGACGGAATAGTCTACAAAAGCGATTTCGATACCGTTCCGGACGCGTGGATGGAGGTTTCGCTTCCTTTTTCGGAATTCAAGGCGGCATTCAGGGGGCGGACGGTTGAGGGTACGCATCCCATCGACGCTTCAAATATCGTGCAGATAGGGATTCTCGTTTCGAAAAAACAGATCGGGTCGTTCACGCTCGATATCGACTGGATCAAGGCCTATGTCGCCGGGAAGTGAACTCCCGTTTATGTAACCGATACCGGATTTACGAATCATGCTTTGGAAAGGACGCAGGCAGAGCGCCAATGTCGAGGACCGGCGGGAGCTCGTTATGGTGGTACTTGCCGATACCGATTACTCTGCAAGTTCGTTTGCGATCATCTCTGCCTGTTTCAGCACCGTCTCGGTTGCAAGAAGCTGCATGTCGGGCGGATAGCCGAACTGGCGGAGGGTGCGTTTTACGATTACTTTCAGTTTGGCTTTGACGCTCTCCTTGATGGTCCAGTCTATGGAAGCGTTTTCGCGGACTCGCTGGGTCAGGACAACGGCCAGTTCTCGAAGTTTCTCCTGCTGCATGAGTTCCCGGGCACTGTCATTGCTGGCGACTGCGGTGTAAAAGGCATATTCGAAGTCGCTGAGGCCCATGTGTTCGGCCTCCTCGTCTGACGCAACAATCTCTTTGCTGATTCTTATCAGCTCGTCCATGACTTCGGCGGCCGAGAGGATTTTGCTCTGGTATTTTCTGATGGCTGTTTCGAGCATCTCCAGCAGGCTCCTGCTCTGAACGAGGTTCTTTTTGGCGCGAACTTTGAGTTCGTCGTTGAGCAGTTTTTTGAGCACCTCAAGGGCTACGTTCTTGTGCTGAAAACCTTTCAGTTCGGCCAGAAACTCTTCGGAAAGAATGGATATATCCGGTTTTTTTATGCCGGCGGCATCGAAGACGTCAATCACTTTTTCGGAGACCAGCGCCTTGTCGATTACCTGACGAATGGTGGTTTCGATCTCTTCATTGCTGTAACCGTTGCCAGTACCGTCAAATTTGGCAAGACGCGCCTTTACTGCCTGGAAAAAGCCGACCTCGTCTTTAACGCCCATTGCCTGCTCATGCGGAATTGCAATGGCAAAGCTCTGCGAAAGGAGGGCTACTTCATTGATATAGCGCTTCCGCCCATCGTCAAGGCCGAGAATATGCTCTTCGGCGGCAAGAATGAGCGAGAGCTTCCTTGCGGTATCTGCATCGAAGTACTCTTCGTACGCAAAGCCATGGTACATCGCCGATACCACTTCGATTTTTTCAAGCATCAACGCAACAGCCTGTTCCTGCAGCAGTGTGGGATCGCCTTTTCCTCCTGAATCCGAATAGAAGGATAGCGCCTCTTTCAGGTCTGCTGCAATCCCCAGATAGTCCACCACCAGCCCGCCGGGCTTGTCTTTGTACACCCTGTTCACGCGAGCAATCGCCTGCATCAGGTTGTGCCCTTTCATGAGCTTGTCGATGTAGATGGTATGCAGTGCCGGGGCATCAAAGCCGGTGAGCCACATGTCGCAGACGATCACCAGTTTCAGCGGGTCGTCGTCGTCTTTCATGCGCTCGGCAAGCTGTTTACGCTGCTCCTTGGTGGTATGATGACCGGATAACAACGGGCCGTCACTTGAGGCTGAGGTCATCACCACCTTGATGGCGCCTTTGAGTATCTCGCCGGAATGCCATTCAGGGCGGATATTGATGATCGCGGTATACAGCTCGGCGGCAATGCGGCGTGACATGCAGACAATCATCCCCTTGCCGGCGAAAACCTCCTGCCGTGCTTCAAAGTGAATGACAATATCCTTCGCGACATTCCGGGTGCGGTTGGCACTGCCGACCAGCGCCTCCATTCTGGTCCATCTGGCCTTGCTTTTTTGCGTTTCGGTCAGCTGGTTCTGATCAAGCTCCTCATCAAGCTCGGCAATCAGTTGTTTCCCTTCTTCTCCAAGTTCTACCTTGGCCAGGCGACTTTCATAGAAAATCCGCACGGTGGCGCCATCTTCAACCGCCTGGGCTATGTCGTAGATATCGACATAGTTGCCGAAGACTGCCGGAGTGTTGATGTCGGTTTTTTCAATCGGCGTGCCGGTAAAACCCAGATAGGTGGCATTCGGCAGGGCATCGCGCAGATACTTTGCAAAGCCGTAAACAACCTTTTTGCCAACAACAGCACCATCGGCATTTTTCTCGTCGATGGTTTTGGCGGTGAATCCATACTGGGTTCGGTGTGCCTCGTCGGCGATAACAACAATGTTACGTCGCAGGGATAACTGCTCATAGACATTGCCTTCTTCGGGCTGAAACTTCTGGATGGTTGAAAAGATCACCCCTCCGGAAGCAACTTTCAAGAGTTCTTTCAACTGCTCCCGGCTCTCTGCCTGCACGGGCTTCTGCCGCAACAACTGTTTTGAAGCCGCAAAGGTGTCGAACAACTGATCGTCGAGATCGTTGCGGTCGGTTATGACCAGAATGGTCGGGTTATCGAGTACGAGCACAATCTTGCCGGTATAAAAGACCATAGAGAGCGATTTGCCAGACCCCTGGGTGTGCCAGACCACACCCGCCTTCATGTCGCCCCTAGGCTGCCCGGCGACCCCGGAAAGGCCGTAATGTTCCGGACTTTCACGTCCAACGATGACTGCACCCATGTCAACTGCCCGCAGGGTGGAAGCTACAGCGGCATTGACGGCATAGTACTGGTGATAGGCGGCCAGCTTTTTCACCGAAGTGATGGTGACGATACCGGTAAGGGGATCCTCCTTTTTGCTTTTCTCAAAAACAATGAAGTGACGCACAAGGTCGAGCAGTGTTGCCTTGTTCAGCATGCCCGTAATGAGCGTTTCAAGCTGACTGACCAGGTGCGAGGCTTCGGCTTTGCCGTCGGCACTTTTCCATGCCATGAATCGGGAGAAGCCGGCAGAAAGCGATCCTGCCCGGGCCTCAAGACCGTCAGAGATGACGACAATGGCATTTGCAGTGAAGAGCGCTGGTATGGCCTGTTTGTAAGTCTCAATCTGACGGAACGCTGACTTGATGGTTGCGTTTTCATCGGTAGCATTTTTCAGCTCCAGCACCACCAGCGGAATGCCGTTGACAAAGAGCACCATGTCAGGGCGTTTGTTCTGGTGGTTCTCGATGACCGTAAACTGATTTGCCACAACAAACCCATTGTTTTCGGGAGTATCAAAATCAATCAGCCGCACCCGTTCACCCCGCTCGTTGCCGTTCTGCTGGTAGCTGACGCCCACACCTTCAGTTATCAGGCGATGAAAAGCTTCATTGTTTGCCAGAAGGTCGGGCGAAGCTATACGCTGTACCTCTTTGAGTGCAGCCTGCAGTACCGATGGAGAGTGCCGGGGATTAATGCGGCGAAGCGCAGCCTCAAGCCTTCCAGTGAGCAGCACCTCATCGTAATGACGGCGTTCAGGATCAACGCCATCAGGAGCAATATCCGGCCCGTAGACGTAGCTATACCCCTGCCGCTCAAACAGCTTGATGGCAAACTCTTCTATCGCTGATTCAGTCAAACGGCTCATTACTCTCCTCTGTTTCTTCTTCTAACTGATTGGCCTGAAATGCATTATATTCTGTCTCATACGCTTTGTAATCCACTCCGTACAAAATTTCACTTGCAGGATAGGAATAAGTGCCCATTATAAATTCACCAAAAGCTTCATCCCAAGAATCATTGAAGTCTTCTGATTCATCGTATTTCAATCGTTCAGCAGAAGGTTCTGCATCTTCAACCTGTACAGCCTCATCCTTACGCTCTTCAAAAGCACGAATAAGAAAAACCGCCACAATGACTGTACTATCAATTAAAAAATCGCGCGTTAGCAAGTCAACTTTGTTATTCCTCTCTCGAAGTTCATCCAGTGGTTTTCCGTGCGAAGTCGGACTGATTTCATTCCTAAGAGTGCCGATTTCATGACCAATAGTTCCAAGAGAAGTGGAAATTATCTTCACTAAATTATCATTCGAATAACCGAGTGCACGAAATGATTTTCTCAGAACCTCATTGACACTTGGGACAGTACCAAGCGTTATGGATTTCGATTTACAAATTTCTTTACCTATACTTTCAAGCAATGCCTTTGCATTTTCAATAGAAAGGCTAAAGTCAACCTCAAGATGGGCTTCCATTCTATCAACATAGTCGCCAAGTTCCTTCCAATGGCCATATTTTTCTATGGTTGCTCGTAGCTTTTCCATTAGTAAATCACCCTCGCTTCTCCGCTCATCAGCTTTGGTAAAAGTACATCTCGAAGATTTTGAAGTAGTTTTATTTGTTTGGCATTTGCAATCTGTTTTTCAAGTAAAGGTGTCATTATCATAGACATTTCCCTGAGTTCAGGTTCTGAAGGAACAATAACCATTGCAGCATCCAAATCTCCTCTTTTGATATGCCCCATTGTGGTTGCGTGAGCAGAAGAGATTGATATAAATTCCGCCAAGTGATATTTACACCACAACAGATAAAACCATTTCGGAAAATCAGCCGAAGTGACCTTAAACAGGTGCTGGTTCAACACACACCTTTCTCCATCCCAAACTTTTACCATGAGCGACGCAGACCACGCAAATATCACATCGCCGAATTCTACAATGTACTCCGGTTTAACCTTACTCATTGCCCAATCTGATAACTCGGTTATTCCACTGCTTAATTCTTTAATTTTGAGTACAGGCAGTTTTTCAATTTCATTTTGAGGAGGATATTTCTGACAAGCTAAACCGTTCAGAAAATCGGCAATACTACTCAAAGGCCTTTCCTTCCACTCCTCCTGCGCTTCTTCGATAAACCACTGGCGAAAGAGGGTTTCGGCCATGGATTCAAGGGTTTTGTTCTGGCGATGCAGCAGGTCGATTTTGTCGTCGAGGCTGCTGAGGACTGCGGCAATTGCTTTTTGTTCGGAAAGGGGTGGAAGATATGCTGGCACAAGATGAACATGATTTCTGTTCAACGTTGGATTTGATGAGCCAACATCATATCGAGCAAACTCAAACCCAGTAAGAAAATAATAAATGAATCGCGGGAAGTTACCGTGAAAATGTTTTATCCACAACGTTGTATCGTGAGGCCAAAACTGATCAGGTAAATAGAATACTGTGCCGAGCGTGCCCTTTCGACCAATTACAATACCGGGGCCCTTAACTTTCCATTCATTGTGCCAACTTTTGATTCCCGATGAAGAAACAACAGGATATTTACCGACTTTTTGATCTTTTTGGGTAATATCAAAACCTCGCTGTAATGTGATTATTTCACCTAATAAACATTTCCGCCATCCACTCCGGCCCTCATTCATCGCAACCTCCCAATTCAGCTTCAATCTGCTCGATACTCGGCAGGGATGACTGGAATTCTATCGGTAACTGTTTCATTAACTGGTATTCACTGATGCCTATTGGTTTGTCAATACCTTTCAATGCATATTCTGCAACAAGTTCATTTTTGTCCTGGCATAAAATCAAACCAATGGTTGGCTGGTCATCAACATGTTTGAGCGTTCCATCCACAACATTGCAATAAAAATTCAGTTTCCCTGCATATTCCGGTTTAAACGTTCCTTTTTTCAGCTCTATAACTATAAAACAACGCAACTTGAGATGATAAAACAGCAGATCGATATAAAAATCATCATCTCCGATACTCAAAGGGTATTGCCTGCCTACAAAGGCAAATCCGGTACCAAGTTCCATCAGAAATTTTTCCATATGCCTGAGCAGCGTTGTTTCCAGTTCCCGTTCATGATAGGGTTCGGTGAGCGTCAGGAAATCAAACAGATAGGGGTCTTTCAGTGCCTGCCGAGCCATGTCGGATTGCCCGGGAGGCAGCAGGGTACTGAAATTTGAAAGTTTGCAACCTTCTCTTGCATGCAGTTGACTTTCGTACATCAACGCGAGCACATTGCGGCTCCAGCCATGCAGCAACGCCTGCTGCATGTAAAACAGCCTGTGTTGACGATCTTTGACCTTTTCCAGGAGCAGGATGTTATGTCCCCAGGGCAGAGAAAAAATCAGAGACTCGATTTTTGCCTCGGGCTGTGGCAAATTTGAGGGTTGCCTGTTTTTTGCCACAGCCTGTGGCAAAAACGGATCGGCATCAGGGTATTCGCGATAAAAAGCAATCATACGCCCGATGTTACGTATCGAATAACCTTTGATTTCAGGTAATAAATTATTGATATCACGACTCAACCGTGGAATAATGGCGCTTCCCCATCCTTCCTGCTGTTGGCGCTGGGCAATAAGTTTTCCGGTTTCCCAGTAAAGAATGAGTAACTCCCGGTTAACGGAAAAAACCGCCTTCTGTTGTGCCTGTCTGATTTTTATCTGAACCAGCTCCAGCAATTCATTATACAATCGGTTATTTTCGTTCATATTTTCACCCTCGCCAGATTCTCCAGAATTGCCTTGTTGAGTGCGGCTTCTTCCTCCAACTGCGCTTCAAACTCAGCCTTCAGTGCGGCAAAGCGTTCGGCAAAATCAAAGTCGTCCTCTTCCTCAGCAAGGCCGACATAGCGTCCCGGCGTGAGCACGTAGTCGAGTTCCTGCACCCGTTCCAGCGACACGGAGGCACAAAAGCCTTTGCTGTCCACATACTCACCTTCGCCGGTTCGCCAGACGTGATAGGTTTTGGCAATGGTGTCGATATCCTCAGCTGAGAGCTCACGGGTACGGCGATTGATGAGGTGGCCAAGGTTACGCGCATCGATAAAAAGAATCTCATTCTTTCGAGGGTGACCGTTGTTGCGAGCCCGGTTCAGAAACCATAGAGCGGCAGGAATCTGTGTGTTCAGAAAGAGCTTGGCGGGCAGATTGACAATGCAGTCAATCAGGTTGCCGTCGGCTATCATGGATTTACGGATGTCGCCCTCACCGCTGCTTTTACTGGTGAGTGCTCCTTTGGCAAGTACGACCCCGGCTTTGCCGTTGGGAGCGAGGTGAAAGATGAAGTGCTGCAGCCATGCGAAGTTGGCATTGCCTGCCGGTGGAATGCCGTATTTCCATCGGCCGTCACCACGCAGTTGTTCGCCGCTCCAGTCGCTGTCGTTAAAAGGCGGATTGGCAATAACGTAATCAGCCTTCAGGTCTTTGTGGGCATCGTTGAGAAAGGAGCCTTCGCTGTTCCATTTTACCTGTGAGCTGTCGATACCCCGAATGGCGAGGTTGATCTTTGCCAGACGCCAGGTGGTCTGGTTGCTCTCCTGACCGTAAATGGAAATATCTTTCACCCGGCCTTGATGCTCGGTAATAAACCGCTCCGACTGCACAAACATGCCGCCGGAGCCACAGCAGGGATCCAGTACCCTGCCTTTGTAGGGCTCGAGCATTTCGACAAGCAGTTCAACAATGCTGCGCGGAGTATAGAACTGTCCGCCCTGCTTGCCTTCGGCAAGGGCGAATTCGCCGAGGAAGTATTCGAAGACGTGACCGAGCACGTCGCGGCTCCGTGACCTGGCATCCCCCAGGGCGATATTGCCCATAAGGTCTATCAGACCACCAAGGCTTGCCGGGTCGAGATTCTGGCGCGCATAGACCTTGGGCAGAACACCCTTGAGCATGGGATTTTCCTTTTCAATAATATCCATCGCTTCATCGACAAGGATGCCGATATCCGGCTGGCGGGCACTCGTCAGCAAATAAGACCAGCGTGCTTGCTGAGGCACAAAGAAAATGTTTTCTCCCTTGTACTCGTCCTTGTCTTCCGGGTCGGCTCCCGCATATTCACCTTCACCAGCCTGAAGTTTGGTGTACATCTCCTCGAAAGAGTCGGAGATGTATTTGAGGAACATGAGACCCAGCACGATATGCTTGTATTCGGCGGCGTCGATATTTTTACGGAGCTTGTCGGCGGCTTTCCAGAGCTGTTTTTCTATGGGCTCTTCTTTTATCTCTTTTTGTGACTTGATTCGTGCCATGATTTTATTTTACAAGTGTCTTATATTTCTTGGTCTTCATCTTTTAATATTCTGACTATATTTTCGCCTTTAGGCAAAATCAAGGAAGTATATGTCGCGCATTTTTCAGGTATTGGTGCCCAAGCGAAATTACTTTTTCTCCATTTATTTGCTATAAATTCCATCAAACTATTTATAAATCCTGAGGGTGCCATGCCTGTGATTTCATAATCCTTGAAATAATGCCCAAGGGTGCCAAAACCGGCATAATATCGATCGTACGTTACCAAAGTATCTTTACTGCTTGCAATACAGTTTATGTGCTCTGTTTTATCTTTGATTGCATGGCCTAATGCGGTTAAAAACTTATTTTTAATTTTCTTATCTGATTCAAATACAAAAAGACCTGACCATATAGCATCTTCATCCGATTTAATTTTATTACATATTTTTTCAATTTTTATAAGTTTTTGTATGGCTTCAATCTTTTTCTTATTACTGTTTAATGTCTTCTTTACTTCTATAACGCCAAGAACGGAATCAGGGTTCGCTAATAAGAAATCACCATCTTTAAATACGGTTGGTTTTGATGCATCAACTATCAATATGTCGATTTGAGAAGAGCACTCATTATTAGTAACAACAAAGCCGCGGCCAGCAATAACCGACTCAGGCAAATAACGTCTTAGCAATGAACGTAAAGCAGTTTCTTTATCTTCACCGATAGTGAGCCAATGATTTTTAACCAGACTTTCTATTCTGTCTTTAATGGAAAAAAGTTCTTCTGTTACCGATTTATGAAAAGCATAAAAATCTGGTTTTGTGTTTTTTGAAATCATGTTTTGGCTCCTTTATTGACTTGTTTCTTTATTTCAATCTTTTCAAGGATATCTTTTGTGCCAAGGATAACGGGATGCTCGGGGCTGCCTTTTTTCAGCAAGGTCGATGGCCTGGAGGATTCAGGTTTCGGCTTGTTCTGAAACTCCCCAGGGCTGTAGAGCAGGATTGCTTGCTTGGTGAGTTTTTTCCATGCCGGGTTGCCTTTTGTGGTGAAGACAGGCAGCATGGCCGGGAGTGGTGGCGTATGACCATGGGGTTACCGGGTTTTTTACTCTGAAATCGGGTGTAAGTGATAATATAGTAAAGGGTTTTTGATTTCGGGAGGAGTTGCGGGGATAGTGAGAGACGCCGTAAAGTTCTTGTACGGCTCGAGTGTCGGCTTGGACGACAGGGGAGGGTGATTTCGCTGCGGCATTCATAATTGCTCACGAAGTGGGGCATTACCGAGAAGGTCATGGCAATGAAAGGGAGGGTTTCCGAAGAGGAGTTCAACAGGTACATGGTTCGCCTCGAACTGCAGGCCGACTTTTTTGCCGGTGTCCGGGAGTATTATGCAAAACGGATGAATTTGCTGGAATCCGGAGACCTCGAGGAGGCGGTGAATGCCGCGGGGGCGGTGGGGGATGATCGTATCCAGAAACAGAGCCGGGGGTACGCGGTGCCGGATTCCTTCACCCACGGCACCTCCGAACAGCGCATGCGCTGGTTCTATAAAGGCTTCACGACCGGAGACGTCACCGCCGGCGATACCTTTTTCGGCGGAGCGCTGTGAGAGGGAGTTATAGCCTGACCGTAATGCCCCGGTCGCGCAGGTACTGTTTGGCCTGGCGGATGGAGTACTGGCGGAAGTGGAAGATGGATGCGGCCAATGCAGCATCGGCTTTTCCTTTGGTGAATCCGTCGTAGAGATGTTCGAGATTGCCCGCTCCTCCCGAGGCGATAACGGGAATGTGTACCGAAGTGGAGACCTTCGAAAGAATGTCGTTGTCGTACCCTTCCTGTGTGCCGTCGCGGTCCATGCTTGTAAGCAGTATTTCTCCCGCTCCCAGTTCCTGCACCATCTGCGCCCATTCCACCGCTTCATACGTGGAGGGTTTTCTGCCGGAGTGGGTATGCACCATGTGCCGGCCCTCTTTTTTTTTAACGTCGATGGCAACCACCACTGCCTGGGATCCATATTTTTCGGCAATGCGCGAAATCAGCTCCGGCTTTTCGATCGCTGCGGTGTTGACCGACACCTTGTCGGCTCCGTGCATGAAAATCTCGCGGGCGCGTTCGACTGAGCTTATGCCTCCTCCGACGGTGAGCGGAATGAATACCTCGCCCGAAACTTTCAACACCTCCTCCAGAGTGGTCTTGCGTGACTCTATGGATGCAGATATATCGAGAAATACCAGTTCGTCGGCAAGTTCGCTGTTGTAGAAGCGGGCCTGTTCCAGGATCGATCCGGCGTCCCTGAGTCCTTCGAAGTTGATTCCCTTGACGACCCTGCCGCCCGTGACATCGAGGCAGGGAATGATTCTTTTTGCTAACATGAGGCGAGTTTGAATTTCGCGTTTCTCCAACCAAGAAATCAATAAACATAAAATCTCCAACAAAATCGTAAAGGTATTATATTGAGATCGCCTTGACAGCCGGCTCTGCCGGGTGCTGACGCGGCCATTCAGATCCTGTGATTCCATATGCTGTTCACCTCCTTTTCACAATCCGGTCAATCCGGGGAGTTGCAGTGCACAGGGTTTCCATTCAGAGGAAAAAAAGAGGGAGGAGCCATGAAGTTTCCTGTTTGTGACTACGCCGATTCCGTAGAGGGTTTTTATTCCCAGTGTGCAGGATGCCCGATCGAAAGCAGGGCCCCCGGGTGTGCACTCGACGAGATGGATGACGGCACCTATGAGTTTCAGGGCGAAACGCCGCATGGCGGCGTGCGTGCAGTGTTTTTTTTCAAGGATAATGCCGGTAACCAGGTTTCAAAATACGATGCAGTTCATGTCGAGATTCACGAACTCGATGCATCGGGAATGCTGGTGACGATTCTGTATGGCATGGTTGATCCTGAAGGGTTGATCTACCTGAAAAAATCCCCCCGCAGTGGCGCCGCAGATTAATGAACACTGCTTCACGTTTATAAAGGGCAAGTATATCCATGACACTCAATAAAGTCTATTACAGCGGCGGTGAAGAGATTCGGGATCTGACCATTGTAGGCGGCGGGCCTACAGGGATTTTCGCGGCCTTTCAGTGCGGCATGAACAATATTACCTGCCGGATTATCGAGAGCATGCCTCAGCTTGGCGGTCAGCTTGCCGCGCTCTATCCGGAAAAGCATATCTATGACGTTGCGGGGTTTCCCGAGGTTCCCGCTGCAGGCCTTGTCGAGAGCCTGTGGACACAGGCCGAACGCTACCATCCCGAGGTTGTTCTCGGCGAGGCGGTCAGGCGTTACAGGAAGCTTCCTGACGGTTCGTTCGAAACTACCACCACCTCGGGAAAAGTGTTTCTGTCGCGTGCGCTGCTGCTTGCCGCCGGTCTCGGCGCGTTTACTCCCCGAAAACTGCCACAGCTCGGCTGTGTCGATCATCTCGAAGGGATGGCGATATTCTATGCGGTACGTAATATCAGCGATTTTGCAGGCAAGAAGGTGGTTATTGTCGGCGGAGGCGATTCCGCCCTCGACTGGACGGTCGGGTTACTCAAGAGTGCAGAGCATGTAACGCTGGTGCACCGGATGCACGAGTTCCAGGGGCATGGCAAAACTGCCCGTGAGGTTGAGGAAGCCCGGGAGCAGGGGGCCATAGGTGTGTATATGGACACGGAAGTTTCCTCGATACAAGAGGAGGCGGGGGAGCTGAAAAAAGTGACGCTTAGCCGTAAAAACGGTGCATCCATCGATGTTGATGCAGACCGGCTGCTGATATTGATCGGGTTCAAGTCGAACCTCGGTCCGCTTGCCGAGTGGGATCTCGAACTTGTCGATAACGCGCTCGTGGTCGACAGCCACATGAAGACCTCAGTGGACGGCCTCTATGCCGCCGGAGATATCGCATGGTACCCCGGCAAACTCAAGATCATCCAGACCGGGCTGAGTGATGCTGCCATGGCCGTCAGGCATAGCCTGACCTATATCAGGCCGGGCGAGAAAATCAGGCATACCTTCAGCAGCGTTAAAATGGCAAAGCAGAAAAAGAATGAAGAGTAAGCTTTCCGTCTCTACGGGTGCTGCCGTTACCCCATTCGAGGCATGGATGCTTGCCGTACGTCCGAAAACGCTTCCTGCCGGAGCGGTGCCGGTTATTCTCGGCAGCGCCATGGCTGCGGCCGACGGACGCTTTCGGTTTACGGCGGCAATTGTGGCGCTTGTCTGTGCGCTCGGCATTCAGGTGGCCACCAATTTCATCAATGAAATCTATGATTTTCGCAAGGGAGCCGACACGGCTGAACGGCTTGGGCCGACAAGGACCGTCGCTGCCGGCATCATCAGCGAACACAGGATGATTCGTGTTTCCATTGCCCTTGTTTCGGTGGTTTTTCTGCTCGGCATGTATCTGGTGTACACTGCCGGCTGGCCGATTCTTCTGATCGGTCTCCTGTCGCTGCTCTTTGCCTGGGCCTACACGGGCGGCCCCTGGCCCATAGCCTATTCGGGTCTCGGCGACCTTTTTGTTTTTGTGTTTTTCGGTCTGGTGGCTGTCGGAGGCACTTATTATGTGCAGGCGTTCGACCTCTCCGTTCCGGTGCTGCTCGCCGCAGCGGCACCCGGGGCTTTTTCCGTCAATATTTTGCTGGTCAACAACATCCGGGATATTGCAACCGATCGGACGGTCGGTAAAATGACGCTTCCGGCGCGCATCGGTGCGACCGGAGCAAAGGCTCTCTATGTGTTGCTTACGGCTGTGGCTTATCTTGTTCCTCTGCTCGTATGGATCAACGGTTACTCCGTCTGGGGGCTGCTTTCACTTTTGTCCCTTCCCCTTGCCCTCGGCATGATCGGTAAACTCTACCGTTCGGAGGGGAGGGAGCTCAACGCCGTACTTGCGGGAACAGGCAAGGTGATGACCATTCACGGTCTCCTGTTTTCGGCAGGTCTTCTTTTTTAACTCTTTTATCGATTCATGAGCCGAGAATCCGTTTCCATCGCGCTTGTTCAGACCTCATGCGGGGAAAATCCCGCCGGAAATCTTGAAAAAGCCTGTCAGAAAATCAGGCAGGCCGCCTCTTCCGGCGCCGGGATCGTCTGTCTGCAGGAGCTCTTTACAACGCTTTACTTCTGCCAGACCGAAGCCTATGAACCGTTCGGGTACGCCGAACCGATTCCCGGGCCATCTACAGACCGGCTGCAGGAGCTTGCCCGTGAACTTGAGATTGTGATTGTCGCTTCGCTGTTCGAGAAAAGGGCAAGGGGGCTCTATCACAACACCGCGGCTGTTATCGACGCGGACGGAAGCTATCTGGGCAAGTACCGCAAAATGCATATTCCCGACGATCCCGGCTTTTACGAAAAATTTTATTTCACGCCCGGAGATCTCGGCTATCGGGTTTTCGATACCCGTTATGCGCGCATCGGCGTGCTGATCTGCTGGGACCAGTGGTATCCTGAGGCTGCACGGCTTACCGCGCTGCATGGTGCCGAGATTCTTTTCTATCCTACTGCAATCGGATGGGCCGCCGAAGAACATTCGGAGGGTGTTCGATGCGCACAGCGACAGGCATGGAAAACCATGCAGCTGAGTCATGCGATTTCCAACGGGGTTTTCGTCGCAGCCGTCAACCGTGTCGGGGTGGAGGGTGATCTCGAATTCTGGGGCAACAGCTTTGTAAGCGACCCCTTCGGTCAGGTTATCGCCGAAGCCGCCCATCAGGATGAAACTGTTCTCATGGCCAGCTGCGACCTCAGCAGGATCGGTTATTACCGTGCCCACTGGCCGTTTTTACGTGACAGGCGGATAGAGACTTATGGGGATTTACAGAAGCGCTTCATCGAGGAGTAACGCATGGGTTTCCGGAGAGAAAAAATGTTGCGGACACTGTCCGGTAGAAGGATCCGGCTATGAATGGTTATGGACTGATTGTTTTCTGGACGCTGCTACTGACCTTTTTTCTGAAGGTTTTTGCCGACATCCTCAATCTCGCCTCTTCACGGGCTGATCTTCCGGAGGAGTTTCAGGGGGTTTTCGATTCTGATGCCTACAGGAAGTCGCAGGAGTATCTGCGGGTGACAACTGGATTCTCGATTGCCGAAGCGGCCTTTGAGCTGGCGGTGCTTTTTGTTTTCTGGTTTGCCGGGGGGTTCGATCTGCTCGACCGCTTTTTCAGGGGTTTCGGTTTCGGCACCCTGCCGACCGGACTGCTCTATATTGGTTCGATTCTGCTCCTGAACGCAACGGCGGGGCTTCCCTTTACGCTCTACCGCACCTTTGTCATCGAAGAACGGTTCGGTTTCAACAAGACGACGCCTGCAGTGTTTGCTGGCGACACATTGAAATCGCTTCTGCTTGCCCTGCTTATCGGAGCTCCTGCGCTTGCGTTGCTCCTCTCTTTTTTCGGCTATGCCGGAGATTCCGCCTGGCTCTGGGCATGGGGCGTTTTCGTGCTGTTGACCCTTATACTGCAATATGTCGCTCCGGCATGGATCATGCCGCTTTTCAACCGCTTCGAGCCGCTTGGCGACGGCGAGCTGAAAACTGCTATTCTGCAATACGCACAGCGCACGGGATTTCCGCTTTCAGGTGTTTTCGTCATAGACGGTTCAACGCGCTCTTCAAAAGCAAACGCATTTTTCACCGGTTTCGGGCATCGGAAAAGAATCGCTCTTTTCGACACTCTTATAGCCAATCATACGGTTGAAGAACTTGTCGGCGTTCTTGCCCATGAAACAGGCCATTTCAAAAAGCGGCATGTGGTGATCAATATGGTGCTCAGCATGCTCAATCTCGGTATTATTTTCTTTCTGCTATCGCTTTTCATGCAGAATCGCCAGCTTTTCGATGCGTTTTTCATGAGCGAGGTATCGGTTTACGGAAGCCTGGTTTTTTTTATGTTGCTTTATACGCCTGTTGAATTTCTGCTCTCGATTTTTCTGCAGGTGCTGTCGCGGAGGCACGAATATGAGGCCGATGCCTATGCAGTTTCCACCTCGGAAAACGGCGAAGCTCTTGTCGAGGCGCTTAAAAAGCTTTCGCGCAGCAATCTCTCGAACCTCACTCCTCATCCGGTCTACGTTTTTCTCAACTACTCTCATCCGCCAGTGGTCGATCGCATCCGGAGGATACGGCAAATGTCAGGCTCCGGGGTATCCTGAACAGAACAGACTTTCATTTCCTACCATCATGACCGAATACCTGTACACCATGCCGCCCGAGTGGGCACCCCGCAAGGCAACCTGGCTTTCCTGGCCGCACAAGCTTGAATCGTGGCCCGGAAAGTTCGAACCGGTTCCCTATGTCTTTGCTGAAATAGCCGCATGGCTGAGTACCTCGGAGGAGGTGCATATCAACGTTCTTGACGACGCCATGGCCAGTCAGGCGCGCGAACTTATCCGTGCCGACACACACGTCGGGGCGGTGATGGAGAGGATTTTCTTTCACTATATTCCCACCAACGACGCGTGGTGCCGCGATCACGGTCCCAACTATGTATTCCGGCAGGAGGGCGACCGGATGGATAAGGTTATTGTGAACTGGGAGTACAACGCCTGGGGCGGCAAGTATGAGCCCTACGACGACGATAATGCCGTGCCTGAAAGGGTAGCGGCTCTTCAGCAGCTTCCGGTTGTTTCGACCGGCATGGTGCTCGAAGGCGGCGCGATCGACGTAAACGGAAAAGGGCTGCTCCTGACGACGGAGGCCTGCTTGCTCAATCCCAACCGCAATCCCGCAATGAGCCGCCTTGAGATTGAGTGCGAGCTTCGGAAATATCTTGGCGCCCGGAAGGTTATCTGGCTTGGCGATGGAATTGTCGGCGACGATACCGATGGCCATGTGGACGACATGTCGCGTTTTGTCGCTGAAACAACGGTGGTGACCGCCGTCGAGGATGATCCTCGGGATGAGAACTATCTTCCGCTCATGGAGAATTACGAGCGGCTCAGGAGCTCTACCGATATCGACGGCAGCCCACTGCAGATTCTCAGACTGCCGATGCCCGAGCCGGTTTATTTTGACGGTGAAAGGCTGCCGGCAAGCTATGCAAACTTCTATATAGCCGGTACGGTTGTACTGGTACCGACCTATCGTTCATCGAAAGACCGTACGGCTCTCGATCTGCTTCAGGGATGTTTTCCGGGGAGAAAGGTTGTTGGTATCGACTGTTCCGATCTGATCTGGGGGCTTGGCGCGATTCACTGCATTACCCACGAAGAACCCTCATTACCCTGTTGTACCTGAAAGTGCAGACGCCGCCGGTTGTCCGCCTGTGCTCACAGATCCGGGTGAGACAACTGTGTCAGTGTATCGCATATTGTCTCGTTTCGGGATGGTTATTGTCATGAATTGAGACGGTTTTGCGTCAGCCCTTTTCCCGATCCTGACCGGTTCCGGAATTTTTGTCCATTTTATGCTGCAATAGCTTTGATATTGGCAGCGACTGGTATTTCTGGCATGAAGATTGCATAATTATTTATGAAATCTTCACGCCAGTGAAGATGAGTAGATGTAATGGGGGACATCTGCTCAAAAAAAAGGAGGCCTTTACGGCCTCTTTTTTTTTGCCCGAACGAGCTTTTTCTACCGTTGATCCTCCTGAAGTCATTTTGTTCACTACAGAATTTCCGGTATAGGATATTTTCCTTCGATTTAAGCGTTCCCGCCATTTCCACGCATCTTTTCCAGAGCTGGAACAGCTATGCCGGTATAGAAAGTGAAAAAGGCCGTTCTGAATGTTTCAGGCAGAGACAGAAAGAGGTGAAAGTGAGACGGATTGTCCGGTGCTGATTTTTTCCCGCACCGTCCGATTAGCTGTCGAAGGGCCTTCGGGCTCTGTTTCTTCGCCAAAAAGAGTGATAAATGAACGATTTTCTCGTGAAAGATGGTTTTGGCATGGAATTTGTAAATTAATATCTGTAATTCATATTCCTCACGCCAGTGAGGTCGAGCAGATGTAATGGGGGACATCTGTTCATGAAAAAAGCGGCTTCGTGCCGCTTTTTTCATTGTATGAAATAAAGATTTCTCAGCCGAGCAGGCTCTTGAGATTTCTGCAGTTCTCGTCGACAAGTGCTGCGGATTTCTGAAGGGCGTCAAGTTCTTCTGCCGCAAGATCGAGTTCGAGAATCTGCTCGATGCCGTTTTTGCCGATTTTTACCGGGACCCCGCAGAATACGTTATCGATGCCGTACTCTCCGGTGAGGAGCGTTGTGCAGGGGATAATGCGCTTGCGGTCTTTAACGATGGCCTCGATCATCTCGACGGCCGAAGCGGCAGGAGCATAATAGGCGGAACCGGTTTTAAGATGGTTCACGATTTCAATGCCGCCATTCCTTGTGCGTTCTACAATGGCATCGATCTGCTCTTTCGGCATGAGTTCCGAAAGGGGAATTCCGGCAACACTGGTATACTTGACTACGGGGACCATGGAGTCGCCATGTCCGCCCAGTACGAACGCGTTGATGTCCTGCATGGAGACGTCGAGCGCTTCGGCAATGAAGCTTCTGAACCTTGCCGTGTCGAGTACGCCGGCCATGCCGATAACCCGTTCCTTTTCGAGACCGCTGATGGTATGGGCGACATGAGTCATGACATCGAGGGGATTCGATACCATGATGATAATCGGGTTTTTCGAATACTTCATGACCTGCTGGGTAACCTCTTTGATGATCGTTGCATTTTTCATCAAAAGGTCTTCCCTGGTCATTCCGGGTTTTCTTGCAAGACCTGCGGTAATGAGGATGATATCCGAATTTTCGGAATCTTTATAGTCATTCGAGCCGAATATTCGGGTATCGAACAGCGCCACAGGGCCGGACTCGTACATGTCGAGAGCTTTACCCTGGGGAATTCCTTCGACGATATCAATCAGCACAACCTCTTTCGCGAGTTGTTTTTCGGCAATGCGAAGAGCTGCTGTGGCGCCGACATTCCCGGCTCCGATAACAGTGATTTTCATAAGGCTCTATGTTTTAAAAGTGTAAAGGATGCTCACGTGGCAGAGGTTCGGGTTCTTCTGCCGCTTACAGCTGGTTTCGATGAAGTATAAAAAAAGCCGCCCAGAGGTGAATAGACGGCTTGAAGAAATATAAGCTTATTTTGTTTTAAGCCAAATCAGGCGGGGAGGATATCTACCTGTTTTTTGTTGTTGCGGCCGTTACGGAATGTTACGACTCCGTCAACAAGTGAGAAAATGGTATGGTCACGTCCGATTCCGGCATTGTTTCCCGGTTTGATTACCGTGCCTCTCTGTCTGACAATAATGGTGCCTGCTGATACGGTCGATCCTCCGGCCGCTTTCACGCCGAGGTATTTCGGGTTGCTGTCCCGTCCGTTTTTTGTCGATCCGCCACCTTTTTTATGAGCCATAGTAAAAAATAATTAACGTTAGCAATCCTGACTGGTTTTTCAGAGCGATACCACTTCGATACGGGTCATCTGCTGACGGTGCCCGTTTCTTGACTGGTAGCGTTTTCTGCGTTTTTTCTTGAATACAACGACTTTCTCATCCTTGACATGACCGAGGACTTTTACCTGTACGGTTCCGGAAGACTCTAAAGATGTATTCTCTCCATCGATTGCCGCCATGGACGTTACTTCGAGGGTTGCGCCTACTGCCGCTTTCTGCCGCGGGACGAAAAGCGTGTCACCCTGTTTAACCAGATACTGTTTATCGGAAATCTTGATCAGCGCCTGCATCTTGCACCTATAGTTTAGTGATAAAGGGTTTGAATATAGTCAATCATTACCTTAAGATCAAATTATTTGCTCCAATACCCCGCTTCAGAGCAGAAAAAAAGTTACGCAGAGCACGAGAGCGAACATGCCGAGTGAAATGGCGAAGAGCCTGTACCAGTTACGGAACATTTCAGGTGGACAGGGGTAGCTGAGCGGCTGTATGGCGCGAATGATGTAGCCCATGGTGAGGGCGACCTGCAGGACGATCAGGCCGGATTTCACCACTACCCAAATCGTCCATCCGTAAAAAAAAGAGGCAAGAAGAATTCCGGACATGACAACGCCGATAAAGGCGACATCGGCGACCTTCGTTTCCCGTTTGATGAACTCCCTGAGCAGGAGCGCATCCTCTCCGGCTCTCAGGGCCGTGCCGGTCAGCCTTGATTCGAGTGTTTTAAGCAGAAAGAGCGAAGCCAGTACCGTTCCGAACCAGGCGGCAAAACAGGTGATATGAATGAAGAGCAGTATGGTGTGAAAATCCATAAACACAGATGGTTGAAATTGAAAAACGGTAGACGCTTAAAGGTATCGTTCTCCTGCGGGGTTGTCAAGTGCTGAATGCCACTGGCGGCTTGTTTATTTTAAGGTTCTGCAGTAGCTTCAGGAACATCTCCTGCCGGCAAGGCCGGATTTCGCTACACTAACAGGTTTCCAAAAGAAGATCAAGAGAAGGTATGAGTGCCAAGGATCTTGCCCGCAAAGAGCATTCACCCATGATGCGCCAGTATCTGGACGTCAAGGATCGCTATCCGGATTACCTGCTGCTGTTCAGGGTCGGCGATTTTTACGAGACTTTTTTCGATGATGCCCGCGAGGTTGCGGCGGCTCTCAATATCGTGCTGACCAGACGTTCGAACGGTTCTTCGTCCGAGACTCCCATGGCGGGCTTTCCGCATCATGCAAGCGAAGGATACATCGCGAAGCTTGTGAAAAAAGGCTACAAGGTTGCGGTATGCGATCAGGTTGAAGATCCCGCAACAGCCAAGGGGATTGTTCGCAGGGAGATAACCGATATTATTACACCGGGTGTCACCTACAGTGACAGCATTCTCGATGACCGTCGAAACAACTACCTCTCGGCGCTCGCATTTCTCCGTTCCGGCCGCCAGATGCTCTGTGGCGTGGCTTTTATCGATGTCACGACCGCCGAGTTCAGGATAGCCGAACTGCATCCCGACGATGCAGCCGATTTTCTGCGCTCCCTGAACCCGGCGGAGCTGCTGGTTTCTTGTGGAGAGCGTGAACGGATGGAGATGCTCCGCACGGTGCTTTCCGATGGTACGGCAATTACCTCGCTCGACGAGTGGCTTTTCAGGGAAGATCATGCCGGAGAGGTGCTTTCCCGTCATTTCAGGACCCACTCCATGAAAGGCTTCGGCATTCAGGGAGGCGGTGCCGCCAGGATTGCTGCGGGTGTTATCCTGCACTATCTCGAAGAAACCCGACAGAACAGCCTGCACTATATCACGCGGATCACTCCTCTCCAGAGTGGTGACTTTATGACGCTCGATCTGCAGACAAAAAAAAATCTCGAAATCATTTTCTCCATGCAGGACGGCTCGCTGAGCGGCAGTTTGCTCGAGGTTATGGACCGTACCCGGAACCCGATGGGCGGCCGGCTGATTCGCCAATGGTTGCAGCGTCCGCTGCTGAAAGGTGCCGATATCGTTCTGCGTCAGGATGCCGTAGAGGAGCTGAAAACCGTTAAATCCCTTAGAGAGGAGGCTGGCAACCTGCTTGCGGAAGTCAGCGATCTCGAGCGGGTGCTTTCGCGGATTGCCACGCTCCGTTCCATACCCCGCGAAGTTCGTCAGCTCGGTTTGGCGCTTGGCGTTATTCCCCGTCTGAAAAAAGCTCTCCGGGAGGTATCCTCAAAACGTCTCGCTGCGCTTGCCGGTTCTCTCGAACCGCTTCCGGAGCTTGTCGAGCTTGTCGACAGGGCTGTTGACCCCGAGGCTGGAGCATCGATGAGGGACGGTGGCTACATCCGTGCAGGCTATCACGAGGAGCTCGACGTGCTCCGTCTTACGGCATCGACGGCCAAGGACCGGCTGCTGGAAATACAGCAGGAGGAGCGCCAGCGAACCTCGATTTCCTCGCTCAAGGTGCAGTTCAACAGGGTATTCGGCTACTATATAGAAATCAGCCGGGCCAACCTCGACAAGGTGCCCCCTTACTACGAAAAGAAGCAGACGCTGGTCAACGCCGAGCGCTTCACCATTCCCACCCTCAAGGAGTATGAGGAACGGATTCTCAACGCGGAAGAGCGCAGCATCGTGCTCGAACAGCAGCTGTTCCAGGAACTGTGCCGCACTATTGCCACCCATGCCGCTCCGATACAGGAAAATGCCGCTGTGATAGCCGAGATCGACTGTTTGCTTTCGTTCGCCGTGTGCGCCGAAGAGTATGGTTACTGCAAGCCCGGCATTTCGGGCCATATGGGGTTTTTGATCGTCAACGGACGTCATCCGGTGCTCGAGCGGATCATGCCCGTGGGCGAGGCCTATGTCGCCAACGACTGTCTTTTTAACGAAAAGCAGCAGATGCTCATGATCACCGGACCGAATATGGCCGGCAAGAGCTCCTTTCTCCGGCAGATCGGCCTTATCGTGCTGCTTGCCCAGGCGGGAAGCTTCGTGCCGGCCGAAAAGGCGGAGATCGGTATCGTCGATCGCATTTTCACCAGGGTGGGGGCTTCCGACAACCTTGCATCGGGCGAAAGCACTTTCCTTGTCGAAATGAACGAAGCCGCGGCCATTCTCAACAACGCCACTTCGAAAAGTCTGCTGCTGCTCGATGAGATCGGTCGGGGAACCAGTACCAGCGACGGCTTGTCCATCGCTTGGTCGATCGCCGAATATATCAGCCGCCATATCGGAGCCCGGACGCTTTTCGCTACCCATTACCATGAACTTGCCGAGCTGGAGGCCCGTTTTCCCGGGATCGTGAATTATAACGCCACGGTTATCGAAACCGCAGACCGGGTGGTTTTTCTCCGCAAGATCGTCAGGGGCGCTTCGGATAACAGTTACGGCATCGAGGTTGCCCGGATGGCCGGTATGCCCCAGACCGTCATTTCAAGGGCGAAGGAGATTCTTGCCGGCATGGAGAGGCGCGATGTCGATATTCCGGCCGTTCATGAGCCGGTGCGCCAGAGCATGCAGATAAGCCTTTTCGAGGAACTCGAAAACCGGCTTCGCAAAGCTCTTGAGGGGATCGATACCGACCGGATGACCCCTATCGAGGCGCTGCTCGAGCTGAAGAAGCTGCAGATGCTCCTGAGAACCCCGGATACGGCACGATGAGCGGCAAATCCGTTTTACTGATTTTCATTCAGGCCGACAGCGGCGTTGATGGTACCGCTTCGCTCGACGGTGCTTCGGCAAAGCGCGGACTGCCGGGATTGCTGAAGGATAGGGTACTGAGCAACGTCATCAGGCGTGCACAGTTCGCCATACCGCCGCTCTCCCTTATGATTCTGAGTTCGGTTAAGGTTCCTGGCGTCACTCAGACCATCTGCGATCTGCGTTTCGATCGCCTTCCTCTTGACCGCCACTGGGATATGGCAGGCATCAGCGTCCAGACAGGAGCGGTGAAACCCGCCTTTGATCTTGCACGGGAGCTTCGCTCGAAAGGCATAAAGGTTGTGCTTGGCGGCCCTTATGTGACCATCTTTCCCGACCGGTGCCGCGACCATGGCGATGCGCTGGTGATCGGGGAGGCCGACGACATCTGGCGCGAGGTACAGGAGGATCTTCGCCGCGGGGCACTCAAGGCGGAGTACCGGGTGGCATCGTTTCCCGACCTTTCGGTTGAGCGAATTGTCGGCAAGAGTGCTCTCGATATCGGCAGCTATTTCACCACCAATGTGGTACAGACCACCAGAGGGTGCCCCTACAGCTGCGATTTCTGCAATGTGCATGTCATGAACGGGCACCGGTTGCGCCATCGCACCATTCCCTCGGTGCTCCGGGAGGTTGAAGCGTTCCTCAGGGAGGACAAAAGGATTTTTTTCTTTCTGGACGACACCGTCAATGCCGACGAGCACTATGCCGAAAAACTTTTCCGCGAACTCATTCCCTTCGGCATCAGCTGGGTAGGCCAGGCCACCACCGCTCTGGGCGAAAAGCCGCGCCTGCTCGACGCGTTTGCCCGTTCGGGCTGCGGTGCGCTCCTGGTGGGAATAGAAAGTCTCGCTGACGGCAGCAACCACGCCCATCAGAAGTTTCATAACCCGGCAGTTCGCCAGGCTGCGTGCATCAGAAACATTCGCCAGGCGGGCATCTGTGTTTACGGCAGTTTCATTTACGGCCTCGACGAGGATACGCTCGATATGCCGTGCATGCTCGAGGAGTTTATCGAGGAGACCGGTATCGACGTGCCCGGGATCAATCTTCTGCGTCCGATTCCCGGAACCGGAGTTTTCGACCGGCTTGCGCTTGAAGGCCGCCTGCTCCATTCGCCGGACGACCACGACGCCTTCCGTTTTTCATGGGGTCAGGAGATGCTCTACCGTCCGCAGCGGATAGCCCTCAGGGAGTTCATACCGAGCTACACGGCCCTGACAGGACGGGTCTTTACCGTGCGAAATGCCCTGAAGCGCGCCATGCGGGCTCCCAGACTCCGCAGCGCAGTACTCATGTTCAACCTGCTCTATGTGCACATGTACGGTACGGCCCGCAAGGATCTTCTTCGCCAGCTCGCGGATCTTGCATAATTCCGGAATTGCCTGTGCAGACGAATGGAAAAATTTCCTTTTTGCGTTGTTTTTCCGTTGAGCGCTCCCTGGTTGTTCGTATCTTTTCGAAAGCCGATACGCCGATACGGTAATATACCCACGTTACTCCAGAGCTGACCTTCAGGCCGGAAGGGAGTTCCGGCAATGCCCGGGGAGCAACCAACAACAGAACCGGAATGATGAAAAAAATCATGCTGCTCGGCAGCGGAGAACTGGGCAGGGAGTTCGTTATCGCTGCCAAACGTCTCGGGCAATACGTGATTGCCGTCGACAGCTATAACGATGCGCCGGCACAGCAGGTGTCGGACGAGCGCGAAGTGATCGACATGCTTGACGGCAGGGCTCTCGATGCCCTGGTGGCCAGGCATCGTCCCGATGTGATCGTGCCGGAAATCGAAGCCATCCGTACCGAACGGTTTTACGACTACGAAAAGCAGGGCATACAGGTGGTGCCTTCGGCCAGAGCGGCCAACTTCACCATGAACCGGAAAGCCATTCGCGACCTTGCCGCAGGGGAACTCGGCTTTCGAACGGCCCGATACCGGTATGCGGCTTCTTCCGGTGAGCTGCAGGCTGCCGTCAGCGAGATCGGCCTTCCCTGCGTGGTGAAACCGCTGATGAGCTCGTCGGGCAAGGGGCAGTCCACCATTAAAACCCTGGAGGACATCGAGCGGGCCTGGAGCTATTCGCAGAGCGGCAGGCGCGGCGATATTGCCGAAGTGATCGTGGAGGCCTTCGTGCCGTTCCATACCGAAATAACGCTATTGACCGTAACGCAGAAAAACGGTCCGACGCTTTTCTGCCCTCCCATCGGCCACCGTCAGGAGCGGGGCGATTATCAGGAGAGCTGGCAGCCATGCCGGATCAGCGAAGAGCATCTGCACGAGGCCCGGGAGATTGCCGGAAAAGTAACCCGTTCGCTGACCGGAGCCGGCATCTGGGGGGTTGAGTTTTTTCTCGCCTCTGACGGGCTGTATTTTTCGGAGATCTCCCCCCGTCCGCACGATACCGGCATGGTGACCCTGGCCGGCACACAAAACCTCTCGGAGTTTGAACTTCACGCAAGGGCCGTGCTCGGTCTTCCGATTCCGGAGATCCAGTTGCTGCGGGTGGGGGCAAGCGCGGTTGTTCTTGCCGGCAGCGAGGGAAAGAATCCCGGTTATACCGGGCTGGAGGATGCCCTCAGGGAAGCCGGTACCGACATCCGCATTTTCGGAAAACCGACGACTCGCCCATACAGGCGAATGGCCGTGACGCTGGCTTATGATATGCCGGGGTGCGATGTCGATGCGCTGAAAGCAAAAGCCGTCGCAAATGCAGGGAAGGTAGGGGTAACGAGCGAGTAGGCGTTTACTCTTCCTTCAGGCAAGGGAAAGAATTTCGTCCTCGAGCAATTGCTGGTTGTAGAGGCCGTAGTAGATACCCTTTTGGTGCAGCAGTTCATCGTGGGTTCCGCATTCGGCTATCGTGCCTTCACTGAGCACAAAAATGCTGTCGCAGTTTTTAACGGTCGAGATCCTGTGGCTGATCAGAATGATGGTGGTTTCCGGCAGCTGCTCGAGGAGGGCATCGAAAATCCTGGCTTCCGTCGAGGTATCGACAGCCGAGAGTGCGTCGTCGAGCACCAGAACTTTCGGATGGCAAGCTACAGCTCGAGCAATACATGCGCGCTGTTTCTGTCCTCCGGAGAGGTTGATGCCTTTTTCGCCAAGCATGGTTTTATACTGTTCCGGAAAATCCCTGACATCGTCGTCGAGCATCGCAATGCGGGCGGCAGCGGCAATCCGGCCCGGATCGGCATCCTCCGGGCTTCCATAGCCGATATTGTTTTCAATGGTATCTGAAAAAAGGAAGTTGTTTTGTGGAACGAATCCGACCTGCCGTCTAAGGTTCTCTACCGGAATTTCCCTGATATCCCGGCTGTCGAGCATGACCATACCTCCGTTCGCTTCGTAAAGTCGCGGGATGAGACTGACAAGGGTTGTTTTTCCAGTACCGGTTGCACCCACAAAAGCGATCTTCGAGCCGGGTTCGGCTTTGAAGGTAATGTTTTTCAGTACCGGAATATCTGGCTGCGAGGGGTAGTGAAACGACACATTCCTGAATGAAATTTCACCCCTCCCGGGTGCGGCTTCGCCTGTTTCCTGCTTCTCGCCATTGGCTATATCCGGGACAGTATCGAGAATTTCGTTCAGGCGGCCCTGGGCCGCAGCGGCTTTCTGGACAATACCGGTTACCCAGCCGATGGAAATGATGGGCCAGCTCAGCATGGTCACATAGACGATGAACTGCGCGATACCTCCGATGCTCATCTTTCCTCCGATGGCGCCCATCCCGCCTATCCAGATTACCGGTATGAGGGAAAATGCCGTCATGGCGGTGAGCATGGCGAAAAAGAGCGCCTGGAGTTTGCCGAGTGAAAGGTTTTTCCGATAATAGTCGAGGTTAAGCTTTTCGAACCGCTCGATCTCGACTTCCTCCCGCGTAAAACTTTTTACTACCCTGATTCCGGTGAGGTTTTCCTGGACAAGGTTGGTGATTTCGGCATAGCTTTCCTGAATGCTTTTCGATCGTTTCTGCATCGAACGTCCTATCCTGTAGACCGAATAACTCAGAATCGGAGCGGGAAGCAGGGCGAAAAACGTGAGGGTCGGAGAGAGCGCCAGCATGGCGATGATTGCAAAAAAAAGTCTGAAGAAGGTGTTGATGGAGTACATGATGCCCGGTCCGAGAAAGTCGCGTACGGCATTCAGGTCATTGGTGCCTCTGGAGATCAGTTCTCCGGTACTTGTACGATCATAAAAACTGCGCGGGAGCTGTTGCAGGTGACGGTAGTAATCGTTTTTAAGATCATATTCGATGTGTCGCGACGTAACGATGATTTTCTGCCGGACGAGAAAAAGAAAGAATCCGCTGAGGAGGGCAAAAAGAACATAGAGCGCCGTGAACCCGATGATATCCTCGATCCTGAACGATTCCTGCATGGCATCAACTGCGCTGCCGATATAGCGGGGTCCGGTTACCGCGAAGATATTGGTAAGGATAATGTATATGAATCCTTCACCGAGATGACGTTTATATCCGAGAAGGTAGGGTTTCAGTGCAAGCAGATTTTTCATCCGGTGTTTTTTTGTTTTTGCGGTAGTAATGTATAATAAAGAAGATGCAAAACACAAAGGCATCAGTGTCAGCCTGTTCCGCATAGCGGCATCGTCACGTTGTATGTGTCCTGAAATCTTTCAGTTTTTCGGGATACCTCTTTTTTCAGGTTGCGACTATTGACGCGGATGCTTCCACAATTATACCGAGGCGCCTTCAAATTATGCCATTCGAGACGCAGAAAAGCTATTATTCAATCGGTGAGGTAAGCCGCATAGCCGGTGTACCGGCCTATCTTCTTCGTTACTGGGAGAGTTTTTTCACCGAACTGACCCCTTCGCGAGATACCCGGGGAAACAGGCGCTATACCAACCGGGATATCGCCATGGTGCTCAACATCAAGGAGCTGGTGTACGACAAGGGATACAAGCTTGGCCGGGCCAGCGAGCTGGTGAAAGGTGATGCGCCGGAGAACGATTCCGACCGGAAAACCGCGGAAATTCTCAAGTTGCGCAAACAGATCGAGCGAGACCAGAAAAAAAACTCGACCGTTGACGACCGGCGAAGGGTTCTGCTCGAAGAGATCCGCGAAGAGGTTGAAGATTTGCTGCAGATGCTGGGGTGAAGATAGTGATCGGTAAGCGGTTGGCTGCAAGCAGGGAGAGGATTTTTCCGACAGGTCGGACCAGTACCTGGCCGACGAAATCCAGGCATCAATAAAAAAGCCGGCGAAAGCCGGCTTTTTTATTGATGCTGTGAAAAGTTTACTGTGCGTAGAGCACTTCGAACTGGCCGCAACCGCCCTTGCAGACATGCTCGACCCAACGGGCGTAAGCACCACCGCTCCAGCGGTACTCCTCGAGGTTCTGTGAACGGAACTGAGGTGCTGCATAACGGATCTTGTATCCTTTGGGAAGCACGACTTTCAGCTG
This sequence comes from Chlorobium sp., assembly GCF_021740465.1. Classification (GTDB taxonomy): domain Bacteria; phylum Bacteroidota; class Chlorobiia; order Chlorobiales; family Chlorobiaceae; genus Chlorobium. Next base: position 54,470 of record NZ_JAIOZR010000005.1, read on the forward strand.
GGTGTCAACCGTGAAGTCATTGAACTTTCCGACCATGCCGTGGTGTACCAGCGGGATGAGCGGGTGGTTGAGAATCCTGCGAAGACCGCCGCCAGCATCTACCGATACTCCGGGGAAATCACCGTCAACCTTCACTTCGATACCCTGAGAGTCAGAACGGAAACCGGCTTCTACCGATGCGGGCCTGTTGAGTTTGTCGGCCGGGAAAAGTTCCATCCAGCGGGAGATGGAGTCTACAACACCGGAACCTCCATGGGAGAAACGCCACCGTGTAACCCCGACAGGACCCTTGTCGCTGCCCTGGGTGCCAATGCTGTTGACCTCGATTCTTGAAATTCTCTGTCCGCCTTCGTTCAGCGCGGTAAATGCAGGGCCGATAAACCAGAAGTCACGGATCCAGTCGTTGAATGCTCCGGTGCTCTGGATGGCCTTTACGGTGCCTTCCCAGGTGTCGATCACATCAGGGTTGTCGAGCGGCACTTTCATGATGATGTCGTGGAACTGGCGCCCCTGCATGTAGATCGGATTCGGGACGTTTCTGCGGACTGCGTCGGAGCGGTAGTAGTACATGTTGACAACGGAACCCTCGAAGGAGAATGTGTGCGAGAAGTCGCCGACCGTGACGGACCCTTCACCTACGCAGATTCTTCTTTCCTTGGTTTCATTGGCAATATCGGCCTCGACGACCAACTTGTTCTTGGTACTGTCAACAATCGATTCGATCACTGCGGAGAACCGGACGAACCCTTTTGCGGGATCGAGAGGCTTGACATTGATCTTGACGTTACAGTCGGCAGGGAGGAGCGGGCTTGCCGGAGGTACGTTTACCTTCGCGCGCCCTTTTACCTTTCCCCATGAGCTCGATCCGCCCTCAAGAATAATCTCGTAATCCGAGTGGGCAGTGGTGGTGTCTTTTGTGCCGAAAAGAGCCATAATGATTTCTCCTTTTTCTGGTGGCGTTGAAATTGGATATTTTCAGGAAGCACACGGTGTTGGTTCCTGTTAAATAACAGCTTGGAATAAATTTAAAGAATAAAAATCAATAATTAAAGGAAAATATATCTCACAGCTCCGCTGCTTTGCATGAAATAATGTATACTGACAGCTGCTTTTTGCATTTTCTGTAAACTGCTGCAAAATCCCATGAACGATAACCGGCCTGCACGGCATAAATCAGGAACTCTCTCTTTCGGGTTACCGCTTCTGAGCGGTATCCTGCTTGGCATATCATTTCCCTCCTATCCGTTCGTTCGTCTTGAACTCCTTGCATGGATCGCTTTTGTCCCGCTGCTGCTCTCCCTTCGGCAGGAAGAGCCGTTCGGAAAAGCTTTCCGGAAGGTCTGGCTGTCCATGCTGGCGTTCTCTTCCATCTCGCTCTGGTGGGTCTCTCTGGCCACCCTGACGGGAGGTTTGCTTACCATCCTTGCCGAGTCTTTTTTCCTTTCGGTTCCTTTCCTTGTATTTCTTCTTCTGAAGCGGTGGAAAGGATTCCGTTTCGCTCTTTTTTCTTTCCCTTTTTTCTGGACGGCGTGGGAGTGGGCATACATGCAGCAGGATCTCTCTCTCGGCTGGCTGACCCTCGGCAATTCGCAGGCCAATCTGAATCTCATGATCCAGTATGCCGATATAACCGGCGTCTGGGGCATCACGTTCTGGCTGCTCTGGTTCAATGTCCTTGCCGTGCAGTTCTGGCAGGAGCGGCAGCAGGGGAGGGTGAGACCGAAGCTTCTGGCAGGTGTTCTGCTGATGATAGCCCTGCCGCTTTTCTACGCGGGGCTTGCCTTCCGGAAAAACATGCAGGATGACAATTCCGGAGGTTCCGTCAAGGTTTCGCTGGTGCAGCCCAATATCGATCCAATGGAAAAATGGAAGCGGTACAGCGGAGCCGACATCATGGAGCTCTATTACCGGCTTACCGTCAGGGCCGTCTATCTGGATAATCCGGAACTGGTTATCTGGCCGGAAACCGCCATTCCCTTCTACATACTCGACAGCCGGTATTCCGGTTACCTGCATTCCCTGCGCCTTTCCCTCAAAGAGTGGAATGTGCCTCTCCTGAGCGGTTTTTCAGATATCGTGTATTTCCATCCCGAATCAGCCGAGGCAAAAAGCGGCGAGGTGAAATACGACAGTACGAGCAGCCGGTTTTTCGAAACCTACAACGCATCCATGCTGCTTACGCCCGATTCCCGCAAGCCCCAGGTCTATCATAAAATCCGCCTGGTTCCCTTTGCCGAAAGGGTGCCTTATGTGGAGTATCTGCCCTGGCTCGACCAGTTTACCTTTTCGCTTGCCGGGATCAGCAGCTGGGGAAAGGGTTCGGACTATCCGGTGATGGAGTTCAGTTCCCGCGCGAACGGCACGGTGAAAACCTCCAACATCATCTGCTACGAGTCCATTTTCCCGTCCCTTGTTACCGCCTTTGTTCGTAATGGTGCCCAGTTTCTTACTCTCGTAACCAACGACGGGTGGTACTCGACCTCCTACGGTCCCTACCAGCATGCCGCCATAGCGAAGCTGCGCTGCATCGAGAATCGCCGGGCGATGGCGCGTTGCGCAAATACCGGTATTACCGCTTTTATCGATCCTCTCGGTCGTATTTATGCGGAAATTCCCTGGTGGGAGGCAAAAACGCTCACTGCGGATGTTCCGCTTTCGAGCCACCTTACCTTGTATACCCGGTATCCCGATATTTTGCCGAAGGTCGCAGCGGCAGTTTCGGCTTTGCTGCTCATCACCGGTTTTTTCCGCAGGGAGCGCTCATAAGAGACGGAACGGGTAAAAGAGGGCATTCAGCCTATCCTATTCCGTATGCCTTGATCTTGCGGTAGAGCGTTCGTTCGTTGATGCCGAGCACTCTGGCGGTCTGTCGCCTGTTGCCATGCTGCTGCTGCAGGGTTTCGAGAATGGTTTTTTTCTCGATCTCCTCAAGCGAGGGGGATGTTCCTGTTTCGGATGCCTGTTCTCTTTGAGGAGTCGCAACGCTTCCGTTTTCGTCCGGCTCAGGCGTTGAGGCGGTTTGTGCCACGGGGGGAGGCAACAGAAGCGCAGGTTGCTGGGTGCGGTTATGCAGCAGCATCTGCAGGAGATGGCGGATTTCGCTCATTTCCTGACGGAGCTGGATAATGCTGCTGTAGATCAGGTTCAACTCCTGTTTTTCAGATTGTGATGGATCGTGCACAAGTCCTTTATGGCGGCTGCGCTGCAAGAGATGCTTTTCAAGAATCTCCGGCGTTATTTTTTTCCCTTTCTCCAGAACGAGCAGCGAGTCGATCAGGTTGCGCAGTTCCCTGATGTTGCCGGGCCAGGGGTAGCGCAGCATGACCTCGACGGCTTCCGGGTCGAACCCTTCGAAAGTGATGCCGTGTTGCCGTTCGGATTCGCGCACGAAATGTTCGGTGAGCAGGAGAATGTCGCGACCTCTTTCCCTGAGAGGAGGGAGCTGCAGTTCAACGCTTCGGAGCCGGTAGTAGAGATCTTCGCGGAAATTGTTTTCCGCGACCTGCTGGTAGAGGTTTTTGTTGGTAGCGGCGATGACGCGGGCATCCGAATAGATGGTTTCCGATGAACCGACCCGCTGGAACTCTCCGCTTTCAAGTACACGGAGAAACTTTACCTGTGTTTCCGGCGGCATTTCCCCGATTTCGTCAAGAAAGATGGTGCCCTGGTCTGCACTTTCAAAATACCCTTTTCGGGCCTGGATCGCTCCGGTGAAGGAGCCTTTTTCATGCCCGAAAAGCTCCGACTCCAGAAGGCCGGAGGGTATGGCTCCGCAATTGACAGGAATGAAGTTTTTTGCCCGTCTCCGGCTGTGCTCGTGGATGAACCGGGCAAGCACCTCCTTGCCCGATCCGGTCTCTCCGGAAATGAGGACGGTAATATCTGTTTCCGCCACCTGCGAGGCCAGCTCCCTGAGGCGGGTTATCAGGGTGGAGTTGCCGATCAGGTCGCGCTGTTCTCTTGCGGCTTTCATGAAAACGCAGTTCTTTGAGTGACCGCTTACCGCAGAGGTACGGCAACCGAGGTGAAGGGAATCGAGCTTCCGGCAATTTTCGCCTCCTTTTCTGTCCGCCAGCTTTTCTGCAGACGTACCTTGTGCAGACCTCCCTGCTGAATGATCGATACCGAACCGTATGCTGAAAGTTCCGATACCAGATTTTCAGCATTTGCCCGGTTGCTGAAGCTGCCGAACTGGAGGGTGTAGAGGCCGGTTTCGGAAACAGGTGTTGCCGGAGGGGTCGCTATGATTTTCTGCTGAACCGGTTTCTCTTTTACCGGGACTGTCGCTGCGGGTTTGCCGGCATCCGGAGGCGGCGCCATCGGCGGGACGCTTTCGGGAAAGGCAAGCGGCCCGCTAAGGACGAACTGGAACGCGGAGAGCCGGGTTCTGCTGAGTTCGTCGAGCGAAGGATCGGGATACTCGGCAAGCTGCTTCCGGTAAAGGTATGCGGCCTGGGGGCCGTCTTCCGAAAGCAGTGCGTCCACAACGAGTTTTTCGGAAGGGATGGAGATGTTCTTTCGGATATTTTCTAACAAATAAACCTTATCTTCACTCACATATTGCAGAATCTGGGGAGTGTAGGATGTCGGTGCTGCATAAAGCCTCGGGTTCGACAGGCAGAACACTGCCGGCAGTACGATGATGAGTTTCCTGGTGAGCTTGCGAAAAGAGAGCATCGTTTCCATGCTGGAATAGTTGCAGTAGGGGAGATGGCCATGCCTCCCGGTAACACGGTTTATAAGAGCCAATATGACAAATATTTTATTTTTTCCTTCAAATCATACTTCGCTATGCTCCCTTTTTCGGTGAAATCATTCGCTAAAATCAATCTCGGTCTCCTGATCACCTCCAGAAGAGCCGACGGGTACCATACGCTTGAAACGCTTTTTGCTCCGATCGACTGGTACGACACCATTACGTTTTCGGAGTCCGCCACGCTCTCGATGCGCTGTACCGATCCTCTTCTTCCCGTAGACGAGAGCAATCTCTGCATGAGGGCGGCCAAAGCCCTCCGGGAATCGGCAGGGATCAGCGCGGGCGTTTCCATTACCCTCGACAAGCGGATCCCTTTCGGTGCCGGTCTTGGCGGCGGCAGCAGTGATGCGGCAACCGTGCTCAGAACGCTCAACGAGCTCTGGAACGCCTGTGCTTCCCCTTCCGACCTGCACTCCCTGGCCGTAGGTCTCGGCGCAGACGTGCCCTACTTTCTTGAAATGAAGGGTCTTGCGTTTGCACGGGGGATCGGTGACGAACTTGAAGATCTTTGCCTGACTCTCCCGTTCCATATTGTTACGGTTTTTCCCGAGGAACACATCTCCACGGTATGGGCTTACAAGCATTTCTATGCGAGATTCGATCGAAGCGTGCCGGATCTGAAGCTTCTTGTCCGAAGGCTTTGCACCGCCGGGGAGCGTTCCGGGCTCGGAGCTTTTGAAAACGATTTCCAACCGGCGGTATTCGACCACTATCCTTTGGTTAAAAAGGTCAAGCAGGATCTTCTCGATCAGGGTGGCTTTTTTGCTTCGCTTTCGGGAAGCGGTTCGGCGGTGTTCGGCTTTTTTGACCGCCGGGAGGAGGCGGCGGCGGCCGCAGCCATGATGCAGCGTCAGAACTATCGGGTCAGCCTTACCGGGCCAGGCTTTTCCATGGAACGGTAAGACTTCGGGGGCCACTTCAGTCAGGCCTGCTCTTTTTTACGATATGTCGAAGTTCCGAAGCGAAGAGCCGCAGATCTTCGTCGAGAAAGTGCGATGAGTGCAGGCGTGTCCGTTTCACCTCCGTAAAATCCAGCGCGACATCGAGAAACTTCTCCCTGAAGAGAGGAGCCTCGGCAATCAGCTTTCCGTCAGGCCCGGTGAGCGAAGAGTTGCCCCAGTACGTGAAACTGTCCTCGTTTCCGGTACGGTTTACGCAGGCCACATAGGTGCTGAACAGAAATGCATAGGTGCCTGCAATGGTCTCCCATTGCGATACGATTGCCGGTTTGCCGCTGCCGGGCGACATGCGCAGCGGGCTTGACATCAGCGCTACAAGCATTTTCGCTCCCTGCTGGGCAAGCAGGTAGGGAACCGATACATGCCAGAAATCCTCACAGATGGCCACGCCTATTCTTCCCAGACGTTTTGAGTCCACCGCCCGGATATGCTGGCCGGCGGAAAAATATCGGAGCTCCTCGAACATGCCGTATGTCGGCAGGTAGATCTTTCGGTGGATGCTTTCTCCCCGGCCGTCCTCAAACATGAAAGCTGAATTATACACCCCGTAATCATTGCTGAGTTCGATGCCTCCACAGATGATGCAAATCTTCCTGCTCAGTTCCCGCAGCGGGTCGAGCCGTGCATCTTCTATGTGCATGGCGATGTCCTGTGCAGCATCCTGTACATTGTAGCCTGTCAGCGACAGCTCCGGGAAGGCCACGGCATCGGCGCCGTCCCTTATGGCGTTCTCGATGACCAGGCAGTGCCGTTCCAGATTTTCGTTGAAATTGGCAAGTACGCTTCCGGTTTGAGCTATTCTCATGGTTGCATGCAGCATCGATTCTCCGGTTTCAGTGGTATGGGTAGAAAAAGTAAAAGATCAGCGAAAGCAGGGCCAGAATCCACATTCCGGGATGTACCTCCCTGATTCTTCCGGTAATGGAGCGAAGCGCAGTAAAGGCGATAAATCCGGCCGTGATGCCTACCCCGATATTGTAGGTGAAGATAATGAGCACGATGGTCAGAAATGCAGGAAACAGCTCACTGTAATCGTTGAAGTCAAGTCGGGTGACAGACTGCAACATGAACATGCCGACAGTCACCAGTGCCGGCCCGTATGCGTAGGGGGGCACGATAGTCAAAAGCGGCGAGAAAAACAGCGCCATCAGGAACAGTCCGGCTACGACCAGAGCCGTAAAGCCGGTTTTTCCTCCCTGTTCGATGCCGGCGGCGGATTCTATGTAGATTCCTGCCGTTGTTGTTCCCAGAAGCGAAGCCGCAACGGTCGACAGCGCGTCAACGAGCATGGGCTTTTCGATTTCAGGAAGGTTATCCTCGCCGTCGAGCAGGCCCGCCCTCGACGAGAGCCCGAAAAGCGTGCCCATGGTATCGACAAAATCCATCACCAGCGTTGTGGCTATAACGCCCGCAAATCCCCAGGTCAATGCTCCGGGGACATCGATATTCATGAAGATTGGAGCTATCGAAGGGGGCTTGCTGACGATCGCTTCAGGCAGGGGGGAGAGGCCGAGCATGAGGAACACCGATGTGATGAGGGCTATGCCGATAAGAATTGCGCCGGTTATTCGCTGCACGAGGAGCATCACCATGACGAGGAGCCCGCCCATGCTGATGAGCACTTCGGGTTTTGCAATGTTGCCGAGTTTTACCGGTGCACCAGGAACGCCGAGTGCGACGATGCCCATATCGTTAAGGCCGAGGAACGCCAGAAAGAGGCCGATTCCCACCGAAAAGCTGTGCTTCAGTGAACCAGGTATCGCACCGGCAAGCCACTGACGCATCCCTCCGAGCGTCAGGAGGGTAAAGAGCGCGCCGCTTATGAAAATGGCCGCCATTGCGGTCTGCCATGAGTAGCCCATGGTCTTCACGACAGTATAGGCGATAAAGGCGTTTTCTCCCATGTACGGAGCGACGGCAAACGGTCTCTTTGCATAGACCGCCATCAGAAAGGTTCCGAAAACCGCCGTCAGGATGGTTGCCGTCATCGATGCGCCTTTCGGTATTCCCGCCGCGGCAAGGATTGCCGGGTTGACTATGATGATGTAGGAGAGAGTGAAAAACGTCGTTACTCCTGCAAGAAACTCCTGCCGGTAGCTGGTGCGGTGCGCCTGAAAATTGAAAAAAGATTGCATGTTTTTTCCGGGGTTGAGGTAACAATCTGATAGAAAACAAGATAAGCATAAAGAGCGAAAACGGGGAACCGTAAACGTGAAAAGGAATCTCCGATGTAACGGGCAGCTCAAGCCGGAACACCAGGGGAGCTGTTTTATTGCGGCCGTCCGAACTTTTCTGCGAATTTACTTCTCGTTTTCCGAAACGCTTCCCGCTTCCAGGCCGTTAGCATGAAAGGGAAGCTGTCAGGGTAGACGCTTTATTGTTGTAGGAAAGATGAAAATGTATTATAATGGACAAAACAAGTCTTATTTATCTTTTGTTAAACAAAATAAAAAAATAAAGGGGATCGATATGGGCGTATTAGTTGGCCGAAAGGCACCGGAATTCAATGTGGAAGCGGTAACCGGGGGTTCACAGTTTGTCGATTCGTGCAAGCTGACGGATTACCTGGGCAAGTATGTTGTACTGTTTTTCTACCCGCTTGATTTTACCTTTGTCTGTCCGACGGAATTGCACGCATTTCAGGAAAAGCTCGACGAGTTCAGGAAACGGAATGTAGAGGTGATAGGTTGTTCGGTGGATTCGAAATTTTCGCATCATGCATGGCTGCGAACCCCGAAAAATCTCGGCGGTATCGAAGGTGTCACCTACACCCTGCTTTCCGATATCAACAAGACGGTTTCACGTGATTACGATGTGCTTGCCGAAGATGCAGGGGTTTCGCTGCGCGGACTTTTCCTGATTGACCGGGAGGGTGTTGTGCGCCATCAGGTGGTCAACGATCTGGGTCTTGGCAGGAATGTGGACGAAGTTCTCAGAATGGTCGATGCCCTGCAGTTTACCGAAGAGTTCGGCGAGGTCTGCCCGGCAAACTGGAATAAGGGCGATAAAACCATGAAGCCGGACGATGCCGGTCTGAAGGCGTTTTTCAGCGAAAAGTAACAACTCACTTCTGTAAGCTCCGGCATGCGGCCGATGCGGCGCATGCCGGAGCTTTTAGGTTTGCAGCAGGGAAGCCCTTCGGGGTGCCTCTCTCTGCTCAGTAGGCCTTTGCGAAAACGACTTTTCGCGCCGCCGGCCGGCCGGAATAGATGCAGGTGCCTGGCTCGTGCATGGCATAGGCTGAAATGTAATCATCCTCTTCGGGAAGAACCCTGATGGTAGCCTTGGTTTCCTCCTTGATTTTTGCCTCGGTTTCGGCTGTGCCGTCCCAGTGGGCTATGACGAAACCGTTCTCGACAGAATGTTTGAACTCCTCATAGTCGCTGACTTCAACGGTGTGTTCGGCGCGGAACAGGAGCGCCCTGTCGTAGAGGTTCTGCTGGATGGTGTTGAGGATTTCACTGACTTCGAGCGGCAGGCTGTCGTCGAGGGTCAGTTCGGTTTTTTCAAGTGTGTCGCGCCTTGCGGCGATGCATTTTTTTTCGGCTATGTCTCTCGGGCCGAGTTCGATCCGCAACGGAATACCCTGCAGTTCGTATTCGGCGAATTTCCATCCGGGCGAGTTCTGTTCGCTGCTGTCCACGAAAGCCGGTATGCCGTGCTTCTTCAGCGAGCAGGCGATTGCTTCCGCCTGTTCGATCACCGCAGCCTTGTCGCCCCGGAGAATAGGAATGATCACCACCTGCCGCGAGGCGAGCTTTGGGGGGAGCACAAGTCCCCGGTCGTCGGAATGCGCCATGATCAGTGCGCCGATCAGCCTGGTCGATACGCCCCAGCTGGTTGCCCATACGTAGTCGAGCCGTCCTTCACAGGTCTGGAACTGGCAGTCGAACGCTTTGGCGAAATTTTGTCCGAGATGGTGCGAAGTCCCCGCCTGAAGGGCTTTTCCATCCTGCATCAGGGCTTCGATGCAGTAGGTTTCATCCGCACCGGCGAATTTTTCACTGTCGGTTTTCTTTCCCATGATGACCGGCAGGGCCATGTACTCTTCGGCAAATTTCTTGTAGATGGAGATCATGCGAAGCACCTCTTCAGCCGCCTCTTCTTTCGTGGCATGCGCGGTATGGCCTTCCTGCCAGAGAAACTCCGATGTCCGCAGAAAAAGGCGGGTTCGCATCTCCCAGCGCACAACGTTGGCCCATTGGTTGATCAGAATGGGGAGATCGCGATAGGACTGTATCCATTTCTTGTACGACGCCCAGATGATGGTTTCAGAGGTCGGGCGTACGTAGAGCTTTTCGGCAAGTTCCTCGCCGCCGCCATGGGTCACCACCGCACATTCAGGGGCAAACCCCTCGATATGCTCGGCCTCCCTGGCGATATAGCTTTCAGGGATGAAAAGAGGAAAGTAGGCATTGACATGGCCGGTCTCCTTGAACATCCGGTCGAGTGCAGCCTGCATTTTTTCCCATATCGCATAGCCATTTGGCCTGATGACCATGCAGCCGCGTACATCGGAATAATCGGCAAGCTTCGCCGAACGCACAAGATCGATATACCACTGTGAGTAGTCCTTGCTTCGGGTAGTGATGGTGTCTGCCACGGTACTGTTTTATGATTGGTTAGGTGAAAGGCTGAAAATATAAGACCTACTCCTCAAACTTCTTCATCTTTTCCATGAGGTTGCGCAGGTGTTCCTTCTGGGCGCCGCTTACCGGCTTGCGGTTCACTTCGGTTTTTCTGTATCCCCCGGGTATGCTGAATACCGAAGAGGCCAGTTCCCTTGGCTTTATTGATGTCAGTTGCATCGTGAAAACCCCATTGTCGTTCTGCTGCACGATTTTAACCGGGAACCCTTCGACGCCGGCATCCTTGAGCGTCCGCGAAAGCGAGGTGTTCGAAAGTCTCGGATTCTGGGACTGCAGGATCCGGAATGTTGAAAAGTCGCCCAGGTCCGAAGTTACCCAGAGCTCCAGTTTTTCAGTGGTGCTGGTCAGGCTGATCTGTTCGCACTGGTACCCCTTGATCACCGCTTTTCCAAGTCGCCTGAGCTTGTAGTTGCTGTCGAAGTCGAGCAGGGTGGCGCTCTCGGCTGCAGTTCTCAGGTTGACAACGCTGTAGTTTTTCGTTTCATGGTTGATCAGAATGGCTTCATCCGGCCTTCCGGCTTTGGTGATGACGGTGGTTTTCAGCGGCTCGGGGATTCGGGTCATGTTCATGACCATATCCATGCGCTGAGCGCCGGTTCCGAAATAATAGGTGACATCGGCGCTTCCGCCAGGCATTTTCAGCATCATATCCATAAGGCCTGTGAACCTGGCGGCCCCTTGGGAGGTACCGGAAAACAGGGTTACGCAAAGGAGCGTCATGAGAATCAGGGCTTTTTTCATCGTAACGACAGCTAATGTTTTAATAATTGGTATCTTCTTTGCTGCATGGCAGGCAAAATACGTGTTCGAATACGTAACAACCTGCAAGCTAACGAATTATTTTCAAAGCTTTTTGAGGGGAGAGGTTTTTAGGCGCTTTTTTATATCGGGGTTTCAAACCGGAAGCGCCTCGCGGAAGGTTTCATTATTAATGGTGCATGACGAGGGATAGCCGGCGAGAGTGGTGTGTTGTCGATCTTCTGAAGACCACCGCAGAGTATTTTGCCTTGAAGGAGGTCGATGAGCCCCGCCTCGGCGCGGAGATGCTTCTGTCGCACCTTTTCGGCGAAAACAGGCTCTGGCTTTACCTGAACCATAACCGTCCGGTATCGGACAGCGAGCTTGCGGTTTTTCGGGAGTTTTGCCGGCAGCGTCTCGATGGCCGTCCGGTTCAGTACATTACCGGCGAGCAGTATTTTTACGGAAAGCCGTTCATGGTCGATGAGCGAGTGCTGATTCCAAGACCGGAAACCGAGTTGCTCGTCGAGCATGCCGCCGGGCTTCTTTCAGCAGGGAGGGAGCTCAATCCGGAAGGGGAGTACAGGCTGCTCGATATCGGAACGGGAAGCGGCTGCATTGCCGTCACGCTTGCCTCGCTTTTGCCTTTTCTGCAGCTTGCAGCCATCGATCGTTCGGCTCCGGCTCTCGATGTTGCGCGAGCCAATGCAATGCGCCATGGAATGCTTTCGAGAATAGATTTTCTTGAGGCCGATCTGTTCGACCCCGAACTGGCGTCACGCTGTGCCGGGCCGTTTGATATGATTGTTTCCAATCCGCCCTATATTCCCGAAACGGAATGGGAGGAGCTGCAGCCGGAGGTCAGGCGTTTCGAGCCGAGAGATGCACTCGTCACTCCGGGAGGCACCGCTTCATACCTTGCCATCTGCCGTGCTTCATCCGAACTGCTTAAGCCGGAAGGCTTGCTGTGTCTGGAGATTCATGCCGATGCGGCTATGCAGGTATGCGCTCTCATGGAGTCGGAAAAATTCCGGGACATTTCTGTCCTGAAGGATTACGCCGGCTTCGACAGGATCGTTTCAGGTCGCCTGGGAGCCTGAAATTTATTGCCGGCGAGTTGCGTTACAATTAACGGTGTTTACGTCACTTCCGGGGTGACAGGGCCCCCGGTGAAGAAGGTGTTTTTCCGGTCGTTCCGGCTCTTGATGGTTTTCGTCGGCATTCGTATACTATAGTTTGCCCGTTTCGCAGATGCGGGCAGAATTTTTTCGGTAGGGCCGGACGGGTGACTCCGGCAGCCGGATAAACAAGATGTTTGCATGGATAATGGATTCTCGTGAACTTACCTTGCGGGAACGGCAGGTGCTGGGCATTATCATCCAGTCCTATATTGTTTCTGCTGCTCCGGTTGGGTCAAGACATATTGCAAGGAACTATAACCTTGGCCTTTCGGATGCCTCCATACGCAACGTTATGGCGGATCTCGAGGATGAAGGCTATATCAGCCAGCCGCATACTTCGGCAGGACGGGTACCTACCGACAAGGGTTATCGCTGCTATGTCGATCTGATCATGCATGTGCAGCGGGTCAACGACGAAGAGAAGCGCAGAATCGACAAGGATTTCGGTCAGATCAACTCCGATCGGAAAGGAACCTCTTCCGACGTTCTGCTCTCGGCGGCCAAGGTGCTCGGCAGCATATCCCGTCAGCTCAGTGTGGTGCTCTCTCCGGCTTTTTCAAACGCGGTTTTCGAGAAACTCGACATGGTGCTGCTTACCTCTTCGAGAATGATGGTGATTCTTTCGATCCGCTCACTGTTTCTCAGGACCATCGTCATGGAACTCGATATCGAGGTTTCACGCAATACGGTCGATCAGATTACGGTTTTTCTCAATGAACGGCTTTCAGGGCTGACGCTTGCCGAAATCAGAAGAAGCATTGCCGCAAGACTTGGCGATTGTCCCTGCGACCGGACGCTTCTTGAAAGGGTGATCCGCTCCTCCGGAGAAATTTTTGATGAAACTCCCATTATTGAGAGGCTGTATATTTCCGGGGCCGAGTATATTGTCGATCAGCCGGAGTTCAAGCAGCCGGAGAAGGTTCGTGATCTCATTTCCATGATCGAGGATAAAACCAGCGTGGCAAAACTTGTGGAGCGAGCTTCCGCAGGGGTAGAGGCCCAGAGGCCTCCGGGCATGGATATTTCCATAAGCATCGGTCGGGAGAACAGTGAAAGAAACGCCGGCGAGCTGACCATTGTCTCGACGCCCTACTATGTCAGCGGGATGGTCGGGCAACTCGGCATTCTCGGGCCAACAAGAATGGATTACGAGCATGCAGTGCGCGTGCTTAACTATATGGCGGACTGCCTTTCGGTGACGCTGTCTGAAGCGAATTAAAACAGTATTTTTAACCGTATTTCACGTTTATGAGAAAAAAAGCATCTGCAGGTCAGGATATTCATCCGGAAAACGTCGGTGAACCGGCTGCTGCCGGATCGGTTAGCTCCGGCGCCTCCGGAATTGATGAAACCGTTCCCGTTACTGTTCCGGCTGAAGAGGCTGAGGCCAGGAAGAGAGTTGCCGAACTCGAAGCGGAACTGTCTGTACAGAAGGAACAGCTCGATAAATTACGAGACGAACTGCTTCGCAGGGCTGCCGATTTCGAGAATTTCAGGAAGGTCAAGGAACGTGAAGCCATGGCCGCCGGTACGAAAGCTCTTGAAAACACCATCAGGGAGCTTCTTCCTTTTGTTGACGATATCAAGCGGGTGCTTTCGAACGCTCCCCGTATTCTTGAAATAACGGCCGAGGCGAAACCCTACGTCGAAGGTGTCGAGCTGCTCAAGCGTAATTTCGACAACTGGCTTGCCGGAAAGGGAGTAACGGAGATCCGTTCGATCGGCATGAAGCTCGATGTCGAGTATCACGAAGCCATCTCCATGATCGAGATACCTGATACCGAGCCCGAAACCATTGTTGAGGAGTATCAGACCGGGTATCTGCTCGGCGAGAGAGTGATCCGGCATGCACGGGTTATTGTGGCCGGATAACGAGGCCGGTTTTATAAAATTATGACGGAATGTGAAGCAATAGAGCAATAGAGGGTATTGTATAATGAAGAAAGATTTTTACGAGGTGCTCGGCGTCAGCCGCTCGGCATCGAAGGATGAAATAAAGAAGGCCTACCGGAAACTCGCACTGCAGTACCATCCGGACAAGAACCCCGACAACAAGGATGCCGAAGAGCATTTCAAGGAGGTAAACGAGGCCTACGAGGTGCTCAGCAACGACGACAAACGCCGCCGCTACGATCAGTTCGGTCATGCCGGAGTAGGCACGTCGGCAGCTTCCGGGGCAGGCGGGCCTGGCGGCGCCTACGGCGGAGGGGTTAATGATTTCAGCGATATTTTCAGCGCCTTTAACGACATGTTTGGTGGTGGCCGCGCCAGGGGCAGCGGTGCGCCTTTCGGTTTCGAGGAGGTTTTCGGTGGTGCCGGCGGAGGCAAGAGAGGTCGGGCATCGTCCGGTATTCCCGGCACGGATCTGAAGATCCGCCTCAAGCTTACGCTTGAGGAGATTGCCAGAGGTGTGGAAAAAACCCTGAAAATCAGAAAGCAGGTTCCCTGCAAGGAGTGCAACGGCAGCGGGTCGAAGAGCGGTACAACCGAGACCTGCCAGACCTGTCACGGATCGGGCGAGGTTCGTCAGGCATCGAAAACCATGTTCGGCCAGTTCGTCAACATTGCTGCCTGCCCGACATGCGGCGGTGAAGGCCGGGTTGTCAAGGACCGCTGCACCTCATGCTATGGCGAAGGCATCAAACAGGGCGAAGTGACCGTCAAGGTTACCGTTCCGGCCGGTGTCCAGGACGGCAATTACCTGACCCTCAGGGGGCAGGGCAATACCGGGCCGAGAGGCGGAGCGCCCGGCGATCTTATCGTGGTCATCGAAGAGAAACCGCATGATCTCTTCAGGCGGAACGGCAACGATGTGATCTATGATCTTGCGGTGAGTTATCCCGACCTGGTCATGGGGACCAAGATCGATGTGCCGACGCTTGACGGGGCAGTGAAGCTCACCATTCCTCCCGCTACGCAGCCTGACACCATGCTGCGCATCGCCGGTCACGGTATCGGTCATCTGAGGGGTTCGGGAAAAGGCGATCAGCTGGTCAGGGTCAACGTCTATGTTCCCAGGGATCTTTCGAACCCGGATAAGGAGCTGCTTAAAGAGCTCAGGAAATCCCGGGCGTTTTCACCTACAGGGGGCAGCGACCGGGAGGAAAAGAGTTTTTTTGAGAAGGCCCGGGATATTTTCACCTGACGGGCCACAACTGGAAAAAACATCAAAGCCGGTCTCCTCAGGAGGCCGGCTTTGATGTTTTCGATCTGATTTCTTGGTGAGGAATCCTTTCAGAGTCCGCCGGTTTCCGATTTTGCCTCCTCCACCACCTCAAGGGTGATTTCCCGGTATCCCATCTCTTCGGCATACTCCTCGGTCGCGATCTTGATCCTGTTCCTGAAGAAGGATGGTATGCTGTCGAGCAGTTCAAGGGCTTCGTCTGTCCACTGCATCGACGCATTGCGCCTTCGGGTGTCTTTTTTATAGGCATCGCACAGTTCATCCACAAAAGACTCGATAAACTCGGGGTCGGAGATCTGCTGGGGGGCAAAAATCCTTTCGGCAAGAATCCGGTTCCGGACAAGATGCATTTTAAGCTGCGGGAGATAGAGCAGGGTTGCCATCGGTTCGGGACTGCCGCAGGTGAGGAAGAGGGCGATTTTCTTGCGCTTGAGATACTTTTTCATGTTGCTCTGGATCAGGGCTCCGAGAAGCTGCGACGAAACAAGAAGGTAGTAGATAGGCGCTCCCATGATGACGACATCGAAATCCTGCAGAAAACTGTAATCGCCGGAAGCCTTGCATTTTGCTTTTTCGACGTAGGCTCCGTTCTCGGCAAGTTCCGTGCCTATGGAATCGATGAGCCGGTCTGTAGATCCTCCGGAAGTACGGCTGTCATACAGGATAATGGCCCTCATCTGCTGCTGGGTTGAATTCGTCATGTGGAAAGAGTGA
Organism: Chlorobium sp.; assembly: GCF_021740465.1. Taxonomy (GTDB): domain Bacteria; phylum Bacteroidota; class Chlorobiia; order Chlorobiales; family Chlorobiaceae; genus Chlorobium. Next base: position 70,651 of record NZ_JAIOZR010000005.1, read on the forward strand.
TGTGCGTTGATTGAATAGTTCTCAATTATAACACATTCACCGAAAAAACGCTAATCGGGCTGACGGGGAAAGGTAGTCGGGAGGAAAAAAAAAGAGGGCGGTAAAACCGCCCTCAAGATCCGGGATGATCTGATGAATCCGGCTTCGATTTATACGAAGTTCGAATAGATTTCCAGCAGATCGACAACCCTGGTGGAGTAGCCGAGCTCATTGTCGTACCAGCCGACAACCTTCACCATGTTTCCCGAGCTCATGGTCAGGAGCGAATCGAAAATACAGGAGTGGGGATTGCCGACGATGTCCTGGGAGACGATCGGGTCTTCGCAGTACTGGAGATATCCTTTCATCGGGCCATCTGCAGCGGCCTTCATCGCCGCATTGATTTCGGCTTTCGATGCCTCGCGATCGAGAATGACGCTCAGATCGGTAACCGAGCCGTCCGGTACCGGGACTCTCATGGCGAAACCGTCGAGACGTCCGACCAGTTCGGGAATGACTTCGCCGATGGCTTTCGCCGCACCGGTGCTTGTCGGGATGATCGACATTGCAGCGGAACGTGCACGGCGGAGATCCTTGTGCGGAAGATCGAGAATGTTCTGATCGTTGGTATAGGCGTGGACGGTGGTCATGAACCCTTTGGTGATGCCGAAGCTGTCCTGCAGCACTTTTACCATAGGAGCAAGACAGTTGGTCGTGCAGCTTGCGTTGGAAATGATCTCTTCACTGCCGGTGATGGAGTTTTCATTGACGCCCATTACGATGGTTGCGTCGATTTTGTCCTTGGCCGGTGCCGAGATGATGACTTTTTTCGCTCCGGCCGTAAGGTGCTTTGCAGCAGCTTCGCGGCTGGTGAAAATACCCGTCGATTCTACAACCAGATCGCAGCCGAGCGCCTGCCAGGGTAGCTGGGTAGGATCTTTCTGAGCCGAAATGGTGATGGTCTGTCCGTTGACGATGATATTGTCGCCTTCGGTGGAAACCTCGCCCTGAAATTTCTTGTGGGTCGAATCGTACTTGAGCAGGTGTGCGAGGGTTTTGGTGTCGCAGAGGTCGTTGATGGCGACGATTTCGAATTTCGGATTATCCATGGCCTGGCGGAATACCAGTCGTCCGATCCGGCCGAATCCGTTAATGCCTACTTTTACTTTTGCCATAATAGCTTATGTGTATTAGAATTAAGAGGTTACCAGTGTCGTATCCGCGGCATTGGTTGTGTCCAGCGTTGAAAAATATCTGACAAGATATAACATCAAAATCAATATTAACCAAAATTGTCGAGAAAAAGTGATTTCAGATTGTTGAAACTGCCGTTGCTCATCAGGACGACGACATCGTTTTTCCGGATGGTCGTCTCAAGGAAACTCACGATATCCTGCGGATAGTTTTCCGGGTCCGATCCGGCCAGAAAAACGGTTTTGCCCTGTTCCTGCAGTTCCCTTCCGAGCCTCGGCATATCGAGCTGCCGTTCGCTGGCATACCGTTCGGGCCGGTGCACCTTGCCCATCACCACCACCGATGCCGCTCCGAACGAAGCGGCAAGCTCCTTCTGGAAGATGTTTCGTGTCGTGGTATTCGAGCGGGGCTCGAAACAGGCAATGATCCGCCTGTTCCTGTAGAGTCCGGCAACGGCTTCGAGGGTCGCCCTGACAGCCGTCGGATGGTGGGCGAAATCCTCTATCAGGGTTACTCCGGATTGCAGACCGCTGGTGATCTCCATACGGCGCTTGGGCCTTCTGAAAAGCGGCAGTGCATGCACGACACTCTCCATGCTGACGCCCGCATGTTTAGCCGCAGCAACGGCCGCCAGTGTATTCATGATGTTGTAGTTGCCGAACAGGGGCACGCTGAGGGTGGCTTCGGGGTTTTCCCTGTAGCAGATGGTGAAGGTTGTCCTGTCGGCGTTTCCCGATATGTCGCGGGCGGTCCACTCGCAGTTTTCGCCGAATCCGAACCGTTCGATTGTGCAGAAGGCTCTCTCGGATACTTCGCATGCGGCCGGGTCGTCGCCGTTGACGAAAAGCCTGCCGTTGCGGGGGATGAGGTTGACGAACCGCCGGAAACTCCTGAGAATGTCCTCGAAGGAGTCGAAGATATCGGCATGGTCGAATTCGATATTGTTGATGATTGCGATGTCGGGCCGATAGATCATGAATTTGCTTCGCTTGTCGAAGAATGCGGTGTCGTATTCATCGCCTTCAGTAACGAAAAACCCCTGTTCCTGCATTCCCGAAGCCCGGCAGCCCATAGAGAAGTTTTCGGGGATACCCCCTACAAGAAAGCCCGGTTTCAGGCCGCCGTAATCGAGCAGCCAGGCCAGAAGGGAGGTTGTCGTGGTTTTTCCGTGGGTTCCGGTCACCACCAGGGAGGTGTTGCCGGCAATGAGTTCCCTCCGTACAAGTTCCGGCATGGAGATCAGCTCTATCCGGTGCTCGAGCGCATATTCGAGTTCGCAGTTTCCTCTGCTGACCGCGTTGCCGACAACGACAAGGTCGGGAAGTGCACGGAGGATGTTCTCTTCGGAGTAGCCGTTGAAATAGCGGATGTTATGCATGTCGAGATAGGTGCTCATGGGCGGGTAGAGCGCGCTGTCCGAGCCACTGACGGCATGACCGGAGTGGGAAAGGGCTACGGCAACCGAAGCCATGGCGGTACCGCCAATTCCGAGAAAGTAGATGGAACTCATGTGCGAAAGGGTTTTTTCAAGGGTTTGTTCTGTTTTACTATACAGAAAATGCCTTTCGGTCACAAGCGGGTTGCGTTAAAAGAGGTTGCCCCTGGCAGCGGAGCCGTGCGGTTGCGGAGAAAATGCCTCCGTATGCAAAAAAAGATGCCTGCAATCCTTATTTTACCATCCTTTGATCATCTTCTCCAAACGAAAACAGCCTATGCAATTCATCGACCTGATCTCCCAGAAAAACCGGATACGTGCAGCCCTGCTTCAGCGCATCGAGGCGATTGTCGACCACGGTCAGTATATCATGGGTCCGGAAGTGGCCGAGCTGGAGTCCCGGCTGGCTGCCTACACCGGGGCCCGTTTCTGCGTCTCCTGTTCCTCAGGCACGGACGCCCTGCTCATGCCGCTCATGGCAAAAGGTATCGGGCCCGGTGATGCCGTCATTACTACGCCCTTCACCTTCATCGCAACAGCTGAAGTTATCAGTCTGGTTGGTGCCACTCCGGTTTTCGCCGATATTTCTCCAGGAACGTTCAATATCGACCCCGACAGGATTGCCGATGCCGTCGCTCTGGCCAGAGAGAGAGGGCTGAACCCGAAAGCGCTGATTCCGGTCGATCTTTTCGGACTTCCTGCAGATTACGACCGTCTCGAAGCCGTTGCTGCCGATCATGGACTCTGGATTCTCGAGGATGCCGCCCAGAGTTTCGGCGCGACATACCGGAACCGCAGGGCCGGAAGTTTCGGGCTTGCTGCGGCCACATCGTTTTTTCCGGCCAAGCCTCTCGGTTGCTATGGAGACGGCGGCGCGGTCTTTACCGACGATGAAGAGCTTGATTTTCTTCTGCGCTCGGTCAGGGTGCATGGAAGCGGTGTCGACAAATACAGCAACGACAGGATCGGCATCAACGGCCGCCTTGATTCCATTCAGGCTGCGGTTCTGCTTGAAAAACTCGTGATTTTCGATGAGGAGCTCTCTTCGCGTCAGCGGGTGGCTGAAGCCTACAGCTCACGGTTGAAGGGCAGGCTCGTCGTGCCTGAAATTCCCGAAGGGTCTGTTTCCGCATGGGCACAGTACTCGCTTCTGGCTTCCGGAGAGGAGGAGCGCGCCTCGATTATGGATCGGCTCAGGATGGGGGGTATCCCTTCGGTGATCTACTACAAGATTCCGCTGCATCTGCAGAAGGCTTTTGCGTTTCTGGGGTATCGTGAAGGTGATTTTCCGGTTTCGGAAGAGATGAGCCGGAGGGTGTTTTCCCTGCCCATGCACCCCTATCTTCCGGATGAGGAGATCGGGAAGATATGCTCGGTCATCGCCTCCTGTTTCTGAGGGCAAACGGTGCGCCGGGTTTACGGCGCGCCTTTACGCTTCTCCTCCCGCCGCCTTTCCCGGCGCATAACGGCGCACGAAAATTCCGGCAATCATTACCAGCAGGTTGATTGCGCCAACAACCAGAAAGGGAGCTTTCGGGCTCATGCCGTCAAAAAGCCGGCCGCCTGTCGTCGTAATGATGAGAATGCCGATGGCTCCACTGATGTTGAACATGCCTATCACCGATCCGCGTTCGGCTTTCGGGGCTTCCTGACCGATCAGCGACTGGGCGCCGAGGAAGGAGCTGATCTGGCCTATTCCGAGCAGAATGAAGAACAGGAGCGAAAGCGGTTCGTGCGGATTGCCGATGAGACCAAGTGAAAGGTAGCCAGCACTGGCCAGGAACATGCAGAGCACGAGCGCGCTGACCCGGTTCATCCGGTCGATTATCGGCCCGATGACCGGAGCCCAGCAGAGTGCGGCTGCCTGCGAGATGATGAAAATGAGTGTGCCTTTCTTGACCGCTTCAGCAGGATCCATGCCCATGGCGATGCCTGCCGTCGTACCCCAGAGCGGCAGGAAGGTGCCGATGATAGACTGGTCGCCGCGCGCGACGAACGCCGCAGCATACGAGAGCAGGATTCTCGGGTTTTTCATGTAGCTGAGGCCGCTTCCGAGCAGTTTTTTTAGCGGAGGGCGTTCCTCTTTTCTTACCGGGGTTCCGCTTTTGAGACCAACTCCCACGACAACGGCCGAAAGCAGTGCGACGGCGGCTATGCCCAGGTGGGTGTAGAGACCGGCATCAGTGCCGCTCATGCCCGTGGCGGTGAGGCGATGGGGCAGGGCGCCGAAAAACTGGTTCAGGACGACGATGCCAAGTCCGTTCAGAAAGCCGGTGATGGCAATCAGCTTGCCGCGCGAACGTTCGGCAGGGTAATCGACCATGATGGTGGAGAGCGCTCCGGTAACGGCTACGATGCCGAGCGCGTAGATCACGCGGAATGCCGTGAGTTCTCCGACAGACGACGCGGTCGGGTAGAGCCCGTAGGCAAGCGCGAGCAGGATGAAGCCGGCGGAAAAAACCTGTTTGCGGCCGATGCGGTCCATCAGGACGCCGGCGGGAACAAAGAAAAGCAGGGTCACGATTTCCGTCCAGAATACCAGGTCGCCGCTGATGGTGCCCTGTTCTGCGACGGGTATTTTCAGGTTTTCATTGAGGATGTAAGCCTGCCCGATAGAGACGAAGGTGACCAGGGCGATGGAGAAAAACGCCGAAAACAGAAAGGTCGTCGCATGGCGCGGCAGAATGGACGGAGCTAACTGAACCGGTCCGAGACGGTGAAGCTTTTCTTGTTCGGGCATAAAGGGGTTCTGGATGTCTTTCGTTCAGGATGCAGGTTCGACAGCGTTCAATTCGTGCAGCAGGCCATCCTGCATGTGCAGGCAACGGTCGGCCAGGGCGGCGTACTCCTCGTTGTGCGTGACGATGACAAAGGAGGTCCGGCGTTCCCTCGACAGTCCGGCCATCAGTTCGTAGAGCATGCGGCTGTTTCTGCTGTCGAGATTGCCGCTTGGTTCATCGGCGAGGATCAGCTTCGGGCTGTTCATGAGCGAGCGCGCAATCGCGACGCGCTGCTGTTCTCCGCCCGAAAGCTCTGAGGGGAGGTGTTCGTATCGTTCCTTCAGGCCGAGTTCCGAAAGCAGTGCCTCGGCGCGTTTTTTTGCCGGGGCAAGCTTGCCAGTGGCAATGAACTCCGGCAGGGCTACATTTTCTACGGCGGTAAAGTCGGAAAGCAGGTGGTGAAACTGGAAGACAAAGCCGATTTTCCGGTTGCGGAACGCTGCCAGTTCCTTCTGCGAAAAAAGGTATTTTTCGTTGCGGAAGAGCGCCTTGCCCTCGAACAGGAGCTCACCCTCGTCCGGCGTGTCGAGGGTGCCGAGCATGTTGAGCAGGGTGGTCTTGCCGCTTCCCGAAGCGCCGATTATCGTGAGCATCTCTCCCGGACGGACCTTGAGGTCGATGCCCCTGAGAATGGGAATCGGCGCCTGTCCGGGCAGGGTGTAGGATTTCCGGATGTTTCTTGCTTCAAAAAGCATGGTTTACAGTGGTCTTGTTTGTCCCTCGCCTTCGATGATCCACTTGTAGCTGGTCAGCTCCCTGAGCGCCATCGGCCCTCGTGCATGCAGTTTCTGCGTGCTGATGCCGATTTCCGCTCCCAGTCCGAACTGGGCTCCGTCGGTAAAGGCTGTCGAGGTGTTGGCGTAGACCGCAGCGGCATCGACGCGTTTGAGGAATTCCGCTTTTGCAGCGGGGTCGCCGGTGACGATGGCTTCGCTGTGACGCGAGCTGTGGGCGGCGATGTGGTCGAGCGCTTCTTCAAGGGATGCGACGGTTTTCACCGAAAGTCTCAGCGAGAGGAATTCCGTTCCGAAATGTTCCGGCAGGGCTTTTACCAGAAGGGTTTCCGGATAGGAGCCCAGCAGCCGGGCATAGGCGGCTTCATCGGCGTAGATGATGACCATTTTCTCCTTGAGGGGAGCTACGATTGCCGGAAGGTCGTCAAGCCGTCCGGCATGGATGAGCAGCGTATCGAGGGCGTTGCAGACGCTCGGTCGGCGGGTTTTGGCGTTGAAGACTATGTCGGCGGCCATTGCGACGTCGGCGGCCTTGTCGATATAGGTATGCACGATGCCGGCGCCGGTTTCGATGACCGGAACCTTTGCATTCATGCGCACGAAATCGATCAGCTTCTGGCTGCCTCTTGGAATGATCATGTCGATATAATCCACGGCATTGAGCATCTCTCCGGCGGCTTCCCGCTCGGAAGGCAGGAGAATGACGGTGTCGGGGTTCAGGCTGTGACGTTCCAGTACGGCTCTGATGCACTGCACAATGGCCGAGTTCGACTCGTGCGCGTCGCTTCCACCCTTGAGAACGGTGGCGTTGCCGGATTTAAGGCAGAGGGCGAACACGTCGAAGGTGACATTGGGACGGGCTTCGTAAATGATGCCGATCACTCCTATCGGAACGGAGGCTTTCGTCAGTTCCAGGCCGCTGGGAAGTCTGCGCTGTTCAAGCACGAGTCCGAGCGGAGAAGGGAGGGCCGCCACGTTTCGGATATCCCCGGCTATGGCTTCGAGTCGGCTTTCGCTGAGCAGCAGCCGGTCGTACATCGGATCGGACGGATCCATGCAGTCGAGATCCTTTCTGTTCGCTTCGAGTATCGAGATAGTGGCAGCCGGAATTTCAGCGGCAAGGTCCAGAAGCACGGCGTTGACTCCGGCTTCATCGAGCATGACCAGCTCGCGGCTGGCCTGGCGTGCGGCCTTGAAGAGTTCGGTGAGGGTTCGCTGCATACGGGTTGCGGTTGCAGTTAAGGTAACAGGTTAATGGATGTCTGCCGGGCAGGGGTTACTGGATAATATACAGATAATCATAGTGGATCAACGGTTTCTGGCCTTTCTGCCCGATCAGCATACGGGTTTTTTCCGCACTGTACTGTGCCAGTCCGTATCCGATCACCGTGCCGTCTGTCGCCGATATCCTGATAATGTCCCCTTTCAGAAATGTTCCCTGCACCGATTCTATTCCGACAGGAAGCAGACTGTTTGCCCGCTCAGCTGCCGTCAGCGCGTTGCGCGCCCCTTCGTTGACGACTACCTCGCCCTTCTCCATGCCTTCGGTGTGCGCTATCCAGCGCTTCGGCCCGTAGGTCGGTTTTTCCGGCAGGAATGTCGTGCCGGGGCTTTCACCCTCCAGAATGGAGCGCAGAATGCCGGGTGTCTTGCCGTTGGCGATATGAACGGTAATGCCGAGACGGGAGAGTTTCTGGGCGATATGGCATTTCGTCAGCATGCCCCCGCGGCCGAATTCGGATTTTCCGGGATTGATGTACTGGTGGAAATGTTTCGTGGAGGGCGGAATTTCCCTTATGATCGATCCGTTTCCGGTCTTGAGGTCGAACAGTCCGTCTACATGGGAGAGGATGATGTATCCGTCCACATCCATCATCGAGGCAATAAGTCCCGAAAGTTCGTCATTGTCGGTAAACATCAGTTCCGTTACCGATACGGCATCGTTTTCGTTCACTACGGGAACGATTTTCTGCTGCAGCAGGGCGGAGAAACAGGTTCTCATGTTCAGGTAGTGCAGCCGGTCGCTGAAATCACCCTTGGTGACGAGAATCTGTGCCGTAACCAGCCCGTGGGCTGCAAAAAGTTTTGTATACGTATCGATCAGCCTGATCTGGCCCGTAGCCGCCAGAACCTGACGGGCCGCAACGGGAGGGAGGTTGCCGCTCAGCTGCACGATCGAGCGTCCGGCACCGACTGCGCCTGAGGAGACAAGGATTACCTGTACCCCCTGCCGGTGCAGCTCCGCTATCTGAGCTGTAAGCTGTTCAAGAACATGGAGATCGAGATGGCCTTCCCTGTCGGTGATGACGTTCGTCCCGACCTTGATGACTATTTTATTGTAAACAGGATGCAGGTGCTTCATACAGGTCTTGAAAACAGTTGGCCGCTGCAATCGAACCATCGTTTGCGGCAGTTGACAAGGTGGAGAGCGCATCTCCCTTTCCGGAATTTGCGGCTCCTGTGCCGATAATAATGAAAATCGGGAAATATTCCTTTTCCATCCCCTTCGGGCCGGCTCATGAAGCTGGCCTTGGTCCGGCCCGTTCGGCAAAGGTCAATCCCGATGCCGTAAAGAAGATATATAAAGTGCCCGTCGTTTTGGCTCAAAAACACCGTACCGGACGCTTCATTCCGCTTCGCCGGTTTTTCTTCGCCCGAGTTATGCCTATCTTCCCTTAAACAGGTGCGTTTCAAATGCTGCACCATTTGTCAATAAGACCGCTGAAGCCATGTTGTTAGCCGGCCTTACGGAAATTGTCCTGCCACTCAAGAATCCTGTTCTGCAGTTTTCGCTGATCCTGTTCATCATTCTTTTCGTTCCGTTTTTTTTCAAGCGTCTGAGAATTCCCAGCCTGATCAGCCTGATCATCGCCGGAGCTGTTGTCGGGCCGCACGGCATGAACCTGATGCTCCGCGACAGCAGCATCGTGCTGTTCGGCACCGTGGGACTGCTCTATATCATGTTTCTTGCCGGTCTCGAGATCGACGTAGCCGATTTCAAGAAAAACAGCGGAAAGAGTATCCTGTTCGGGCTCTATACCTTTCTCATTTCGCAGCTGCTCGGTATTTTCGTCGCTCTCTACTTTCTGCATTTTTCCCTGCTCTCCTCGGTGCTTATAGGCAGTATTTTCGCGTCCCATACGCTTATCGTCTATCCGGTCGTCAGCCGTCTCGGCATCGCCAAGGACAAGGCGGTCAATATTGCCGTAGGCGGTACCATGATCACCGATACGCTTGCCCTTCTTGTGCTTGCCGTCATAGCCGGAAGTTCGGACGGGGAGCTGTCGTCCGTTTTCTGGATAAGGCTCGTTATCGGCATCATGGTTTTCAGTCTTATCGTCCTTTTGCTGTTCCCTGTTCTGACCCGCTGGTTTTTCAAGCGTTTCGACGACAGCGTCCTGCAGTACCTTTTTGTACTCGGCATGGTTTTTCTCGCGGCCTTTCTTGCCGAAGCCGCGGGTGTCGAACCCATTATCGGCGCATTTCTCGGCGGACTCGCCCTGAACAGGCTCATAGCACACACTTCGCCCCTCATGAACAGGATCCGGTTTGTCGGTGACGCCATCTTCATTCCTTTTTTTCTTATCGGAGTGGGCATGCTGATCGATTTCAGGGCGTTTTTCAAGGATGTCGCCACCATCAGGGTCGCCCTGGTCATCACCGTTGCCGCCACCCTTGCCAAGTATGTTTCCGCATGGATTACCCAGAAAATTTACGGGTTTTCTCTGGATCAGAGGAGGCTGATTTTCGGCCTCATCAGCGCCCATGCGGCCGTAGCCCTCGCAACGGTACTGATCGGCTACAATATCGTCACCGGTTATACACTCGACGGTACTCCGGTAAGGCTGCTCGACGAGAGCGTTCTCAACGGTACGATCCTTTTCATCCTTGTCACCTGCACCCTGGCGACCATTGTGGGTGAAAAAGGGGCGCAGAACATCGCGGCAGCCGAAACCGGCGATTTCCGTGCCGGGGAAGGCCTGAAGGTGAGCGCCGAAAGAATTCTCATTCCCATGAACGACATCAAGACGGTCGAAGAGCTTGTCAATCTTGGAGTCACCATAAAATCGCGACAGAACCTTGACGGACTTTTCGCTCTCCATGTCGCCGACAGTGCCGTTTCTGGCGGACCGGTCGAAAAACATGCGGAAAAAGTCCTCGAAAAGGCCGTGATGACGGCTGCTTCGACCGACAATCAGCTCACAGGACTGTTCCGTTACGACAGCAGCGTCGCCAACGGCATCGCCGGGGTTGTCAGGGAGCAGAAGATCACCGACCTCATTCTCGGCCTCCATCACAAGACCAGCCTTGCCGATTCGTTTCTCGGCAGCCTTTCGGAAGAGCTCCTTGTCGCATGTAACGTCACGACCTTCATATACAAACCGGCTCAACCGCTTGCAACCATCAGGCGAACCATTGCGGTCATACCCCAGGGCGCCGAAAGTGAGGAGGGATTCCTGTTGTGGATCGACCGGCTCTCGAGCATGGTGGACAATACCGGTTCGAAACTGCTTTTTTACGGGTCACCGCAGACGCTCGGTTACCTGAAGGAGCATCATGGCACGCGTTTTCCCAATTCGGAGTACAAAATATTCCGGAACCTCGACGATTTTTCGGGGCTTGCCAAAGAGATACGAGCCGATGACAACCTTGTTGTGGTGATGAGCCGCAGGAACCACCGCTCCTGGCACTCGAGAATGTCAAAAATACCGGGCTATCTCGGCCGATATTTCGAAAGGAACAGCTTTATACTGATCTATCCGGTTCAGACCGGTGGAGAGGAGGAGCTGATCGAGTTTCCGGAAATCAGGCTGCCGAAACGCATTCAGTTCAGCGTCGTTCCTGTGCGTTCACAGATGGAAAAAGTACTGAAGAGAATCCCGCTGAAGAAAATATCGTTTCGTCGCAATCCTCCGGAGTGAGTGATCGGGAAGGGATTACGTTTTCGGTTTGTTTTCGCAATCCGGATCCATGCATTTTCCGAAAACCTGAAGGCTGAAGCTTTCGAGTGCAAAACCGTTGCCGAGGCACAGCTCTTCGAGCATTGCCGCCAGTTCGTTGCTGGTTACCTCCACTACCTTGCCGCAATGTTCACAGATAATGTGCAGGTGGTTGGCCACGCCATGTGATTTTTCGTAGTGCGTGTGTTTGTGGCCGAGGTCGATCTTGGTTACCAGATGGCATTTGAAGAGCAGGTCAAGGGTATGGTAGACCGTGGCTCTCGATATGCTCATTCCCTTCTTTTTCAGACGGACAAATATTTCGTCGGCATCGAGGTGGTTGCTCGACTTGTAGATCTCCCTGAGAACGATAATGCGCTCGTTGGTACAGCGCATTTCGTGTTCTTTCATATACGCCTTGAAGAGGCTTTCAGCCTGCAGGAGTTTTTCGTTTGCTTCCTTCCGGCTCGGTAATGGTTGTCTCGTCATCGAATAATCAAGGTGCGATTTATAATGAATTGCTGCATCTTCAGCCTGGAGTCTCCGGAAAGGCGCTTATCATAGATGGTATCCCTGTTGGGATCAGGTTTTTTACGCTTTATTCGATAAATTTACAAATTTTGTATGGAATGTCAGCATCTCCGTACCTGCAGGATGAAAAGTGGCGCGCAACAAGCGGTTTTTAGCTCTGAAAATGATTATTTCCCTTCCGCAGGGACGCCCGCAACTTTTTGTTTTTCGAAGCGGTTCCGGAAGTGTGCATTGTGACTGAATATTTCATGATAACGTATTATGATAGTACCTATCAACATATACAGCGACGAGGTTCTTCGCCGGCAGGCCGTTTCTCTGGAGGGCGTTGACGCAGATATAGAGGAGCTGCTCGGCAACATGTTCGAAACCATGTACAACGCTCCCGGCATCGGGCTTGCCGCTCCGCAGGTTGGCCGTTCCCTTCGCCTTCTCATAGTCGATATTTCCTGTATCAGGGAGTATGAAAATGTAAAGCCGATGGTGGTGATCAACCCCGGCATTCTGGACTCCAGGGGATACAGGGCCATGGAGGAGGGGTGCCTGAGTCTTCCGGGCGTGCAGGGGGATGTGGTCAGGCCTGCCGCTATCAACCTTTCCTGGAGGGATGAACATTTCGAAGAGCGCACCGGTGAGTTCTCCGGCATGCTGGCAAGGGTGCTGCAGCATGAGATCGATCATCTCGACGGGCGGCTGTTTGTAGACCGCCTGCAGAGAAGGGATCGGAGAAAAGTGCAGAAAGAGCTCGATGCGCTTGCCGAAGGGCGCTTCAGCGCTTCCTATCCGGTTGTGCCGACTTCGCTTCACATCGGTCAGGTATGAGGAATGCATCATTAATTTTATTATCCCCCGACCGTTCATGAGAATCGTGTTCATGGGAACCCCGGATTTTGCGGTTCCTTCGCTGGAGAGTATCGCATCGGAACAGCAGGATTTTGATATCGTGCTTGTTGTTACCGGCTCCGACAAGCCCCGCCGCAAAAAAAATGCGCCGGAGGAGCCCACTCCGGTAAAGAAAGCTGCCCTGCGGCTCGGTCTTCCGGTTTATGCGACCGATGACCCATCGAGCTCCGAACTGGCCGCTGCAGTAGCAGCAGCCAGGCCGGATGTGATTGTCGTGGCTGCGTTCCGCATTCTTCCTCCCGCTCTCTACACTCTCGCCTCTCAGGGGGCCTTCAATCTGCATGCGTCGCTGCTTCCGGCTTACAGGGGAGCTGCCCCGATCAACTGGGCGATCATCAGGGGAGAAAAGGAGACCGGCGTGACCACGTTTTTTCTGCAGGAGAGGGTCGATACCGGAAACATGATCCTTATGAAGAAAATTCCGGTCGCCGGGGAAGACAATGCGTCCACCCTTGCGGCAAAGCTCTCGGTTGCCGGTGCTTCACTCGTTCTGGAAACCCTTCGCCAGATTGCCGGAGGCCGTGTGGAGCTCCAGCGGCAGGATGATCGTTTTGCCTCAAGGGCTCCGAAGCTCACCAGGGAGAATACCCGCATCCGCTGGAGCTCCGCTTCCGGAGAGCTCTGCGATTTTATCCGGGGCCTGGCCATGAAGCCCGCGGCATGGACGACGCTTGGTGGCAGAACCCTGAAAATCTACAGGGCCCAACCCTGCTCCGGACCGTCGCCTTCTGAGGATGTCGGGCAGGGTGGTGTGCTGATTCACGAAGGACGGTTTCTTGTCCGTACCGCCGATGGATGGATCCGTCTGGAGCTGCTGCAACTCGAAGGTAAAAAAATGATGGAAGCGGCCGAATTTCTGCGAGGTTTCCGTCCCGAAGAGTACCCGGTACCTCTCGTGCTCTCATGATTGCCATCCCACCGCTTTATTTCTTATATTCTCCACCTTGGAATATCGAGGACTGAAATTAAACGCTCTTTTTTATGTCCCTGTCTTCTTCGGAAGTTAGCCGCACGCGCAACTTCTGTATTATAGCACATATCGACCACGGCAAATCGACCCTTGCCGACCGACTGCTTGAGGTGACCCATACGCTCGACCGCACCCAGATGGGCTCGGCACAGGTGCTCGACGATATGGATCTGGAAAAGGAGCGCGGCATCACGATCAAAAGCCATGCCGTTCAGATGAAGTACAATGCCCGGGACGGCCAGGAGTACATTCTGAACCTTATCGACACGCCGGGGCACGTGGACTTCAGCTACGAAGTTTCCCGTTCCCTGGCAGCCTGCGAAGGTGCTCTGCTTATCGTGGACGCGACGCAGGGTGTCGAAGCCCAGACCATCGCCAACCTCTACCTTGCCATCGATGCCGGGCTTGAAATCATACCGGTCATCAATAAAATAGATCTGCCCTCTTCCGATGTCGAAGGGGTCGCCTCCCAGATCATCGACCTGATCGGTATCGATCGGGAGGATATCCTTCAGGTATCCGCCAAGGCAGGAACCGGCGTCGATGAGCTGATGGACGCTATCATCGCCAGGATTCCCGCTCCGAAAGACAACAAGGATCTTCCTCTCAGGGCGCTGATTTTCGATTCGGTCTTCGACGCCTATCGCGGCGCGGTGGTCTATCTCAGAATCGTTGACGGTGTGCTGAACCGGGGCGACCGGGTTCGCTTTTTCGCCAACGACCATCTCTATACTGCCGATGAGATCGGTACGATGAGCCTGAAGCGCCAGCCGAAAGAAAGGCTTGCCGCAGGTAATGTAGGTTACCTGATCTGCTCGATCAAGGATGTCAAGGATGCCAAGGTCGGCGATACGGTAACGCATGCCGACGCTCCTGCAGCCGAACGGCTTTCCGGCTACAAGGATGTCAAGCCCATGGTTTACAGCGGCCTCTATCCCATCAACTCGAACGAGTTCGAGGACCTTCGCGAATCGCTCGAAAAGCTCTCGCTGAATGACGCTTCTCTGGTCTACACTCCCGAAACCTCAGTTGCGCTGGGTTTCGGTTTCCGGTGCGGTTTTCTCGGTCTGCTCCATATGGAGATCATTCAGGAGCGCCTTGAACGAGAGTATGGGGTTAACATCATCACGACGGTTCCCAATGTTGAATACCGGGTTGTTCTGACCAATTCCGATGTCATTGAGGTCGATAACCCGTCGAAAATGCCGGATACGGCCAAGATAAGCCATGTCGAAGAGCCCTATGTGAGCATGCAGATCATCACGCTTTCCGAGTATATCGGCAACATCATGAAGCTTGGCATGGAGAGGCGCGGTGAATACAGAAATACCGACTACCTCGACAGCACCAGGGTGAACATGCATTTCGAGTTTCCCCTTGCCGAAATCGTCTTCGATTTTCATGATCGCCTCAAGTCCATTTCCAAGGGGTACGCTTCGATGGACTACGAGTACATCGGCTACCGGGAGTCTGATCTCGTAAAGCTCGATGTGCTGCTTAATGGCGAACCGGTCGATGCGCTCTCCATCATCGTGCACCGTTCCAAGGCCTATGAATGGGGCCGCAAGCTTTGCCAGAAACTGAAGGGTATCATTCCAAAACAGATGTATGAAGTTGCCATCCAGGCGGCGATCGGCAGCAGGGTGATTTCACGGGAGACCATTTCGGCCATGCGCAAGAACGTGCTGGCGAAATGTTACGGCGGTGACATCAGTCGCAAGCGCAAGCTGCTTGAAAAACAGAAAGAGGGCAAGAAGCGCATGAAGCAGGTAGGAAGGGTCGAGGTGCCGCAGGAGGCATTCCTTGCCATTCTCAATATCGACGAGTGAGGAATCAGTAGCCGGTAGTCAGTAGCCGGTAGGCAGGAGACGGGTGGTCGGAATACACTCAGGGTTCCCGGTGAAAAATCGCCGGAACGAAAAAAAAAGAACGTCATATATTCGAGAGGTTGTTTTATTACGGGGAAAAGGACGTGAAAGTCTATCATACAAAACAATATAACCATTGTTCGTTTTGAGCAGTCAACATGAAAAACCGGCTAAAAAACATTCGAGAGAGTGGTTTGAAGCTCTCGTGATAGCAGCGATTTTTGCAACGGTGCTGAGAATATTTGTTGTCGAATCATACAGGATTCCAACAGGTTCGATGGAAAATACGCTGCTTGCCGGCGATTTTCTTTTTGTGAACAAATATGTTTATGGAGCCAGAGTGCCGCTTGCGGGCTTCCGGCTTCCGGCTGTAGAGAGCGTCGACAGGGGGGATGTCATCGTCTTCAAGTTTCCCAAGGACCGCTCGCTGAACTACATCAAGCGCTGTATCGCCGTCAGCGGCGATACGCTCGAAATCAGGGAGCAGCAGCTCTATGTGAACGGCAAGGCGTTTCCGCTTCCGGAGCATGCTCAGTTCATCGGCCAGAAGGTGCCGCCCGCAGCCGCCGATTTCCAGATCTTTCCTAAATATTCGAGTTTCAACAAGGATAATTACGGCCCATTGCGCATACCCCGCAAGGGTGACGTGATAGTTCTCAATGCAGAAACCTACCAGCTTTACAGCTCCCTTGTGGCCGATGAAGGGCATGATATTTCTCTTATGGGGGTTCAGGTCTATGTGGACGGCGTTCCGGTAAAACAGTATACCGTTCAGGACAACTATTATTTTGCCATGGGAGATAACCGCGACAACAGCCTCGACAGTCGTTACTGGGGTTTTCTGCCGGAACGGGACATTGTGGGTGAGGCAATGATGGTTTACTGGTCGTGGGACCCTGGTATTCCACTGCTGTTCGACCCGTTGGGTAAGATTTTTTCGGCAAGATGGCAGCGAATCGGCCTGATGGTTCATTGAACCGTTGTTTCCATCTTCCGGATTTTCCTGCAGACGAGAGCGGTTGATTCCTGAAGCTTCCGGCGGCTGAACAGCGTTTTTTCAAGTTCCGGAAAGGCGAGGGCGAGTTTTTTTATGCTTATGTGACGCCGCAGGTTTTCCGGACAGTTTTCTGTCGGGGTCATCTCGACCTGGCTGAGTGTTATGGCGTTCATTGCGAACTCAGGTTCGATCGAGCCGATGGTGAGGGTGTGGGTGTTTCCGCTGGAGCCGGGATACTGCTGCTGGAGAAGCTCCCTGAAGGACCCATTCATCCGGATCGATGCGGCGCTGTAGATGCCGACGTATCCGAACAGGAACAGCATACCCGGAGAGAGGAGCAATGCCTTTATCCAGGATCGCGGATTGACGTTATTTTCAGGTGAACGGAGGATCATGGTCAAGGTTCGGTGGCATCGGCACGGAACATGAAGCGTACCGGTATTACTATTCCATGATACAATTTTTTTCTCTTTATTACAGGCAACCCTGTTTGCTGTGTAGATCGCTCCGAAGAACCCTTTTATCAAACCCGTACTCTTTTTTATGTCAGTGCAGCCCCGGATTCCCTCGTTTGTTTTCAAGCCGCTTATCAGGGAGGTTCATGCCGATACCGAGACCCCTGTTTCAGTCTATCTCAAACTGCAGCGGCCCTATTCATGCCTTCTCGAGTCGGTGGAAGGAGAAGAGCGTCTTGCCCGGTTTTCCTATATCGCCATCGATCCCGTGGCTGTTCTCAGTGGGTCTGTAGGAGGAGATGTTTCGCTTGAGGTGTTCAATGACCGCTTCAGCACCCTGAAGTCCATCGCCGCCGAAGAGCGCAATCTGCGCAAGGTCATCGACCGCTGTCTGGGGGAGTTCGATACCCTTGAATTGCCGGGGAGCAAGAACGGCTCACCCCGCATGATCACTTCCGGCGTTTTCGGTTATTTCAGCTACGATGCCATGCATCTGGTCGAACGCATACCCGAGCCTGTCATGCCGGACCCCGCAGGCATGGCCGATATCGTGCTGCTTTTCTGCGACACGCTCGTGGTGTTTGACAACATCATGAGAAAGGTATTCATCACGACCAACTATATCGACGAAAGCGACAGGGCCGAGGCCGAAGCGCGTCTTGAGGCCATTGCCGAACAGATGCTGCGTCCGCTGAGTCGTGACGAGGTGGTGCTGAAGCCGGAGCGCCCTGCAGAGGTGGTTTCCAATACCACAAGGGATGCATATCTCGGCAAGGTTGAAAAAGCAAAGGAGTACATCCTCCAGGGGGACATTTTTCAGGTGCAGATCTCCCAGCGTCTGCGCCGTCCGCTCACCACCCGTCCTTTCGACGTCTACCGGATGCTCAGGACGGTCAATCCATCTCCGTATCTCTACTATTTCGATCTTCCCGATGCGCAGATCGTGGGTTCGTCTCCCGAACTGCTTGTAAAGGTCCAGCGCGACGAGGGCGGACGCCGCATCGTCGATACCCGGCCCATCGCCGGGACAAGAAAACGCGGGAGCACCTTCGAGGAGGATGCCCGTATAGCCACAGAGCTGCTTGCCGACGAGAAGGAGTGCGCCGAGCATCTCATGCTGATCGATTTGAGCCGCAACGATATCGGTCGCATCGCAAAGGTCGGCACGGTCGAGACCAACGAGATGATGATCATCGAAAAATACTCTCACGTCATGCACATCGTCAGCAATGTGCGCGGCGAGCTCCGTGACGATCTGGGAACCATGGACGCCTTCTGGTCGTGCTTTCCGGCAGGCACGCTGACCGGGGCTCCGAAAGTGCGTGCCATGGAGATCATCTACGAACTGGAAGAGGAGAAACGCGGCATATACGGCGGTGCGGTAGGTTATCTGGATTTCAAGGGGAATCTCACAACAGCCATAACGATACGGACCATGGTCGTCAGGAACGGCACCATCTATTTTCAGGCTGCCGGAGGAATCGTAGCTGATTCGAAACCCGAAAGCGAATATGAAGAGACCATGAGCAAGATGCGGGCCGGACTGACGGCGGTAGAGAATATCGAAGCTCCAGATGGTGTCCGTTGATTTGTACTGATCCGGGAGAATTGCCTTAACAAACGAAGAAATAATACACTAACCATGAAAAAAAGAGGAAACAGAGTGAAATACCTGCTGCTGCTCCTGCTCGGAATAGCCGTGGGAGGCCTTGTCTTCGCCAACATCGAGTTCAGTTTTTCCGGGCCCGATACCAGTTTCAGGCTCAGCAGCAAACCGAACTATGCCACGGCGAAAAACAACTTCGAAAATTCACCGATAGAGACGCTCAGGGATTTCAACGAGGCATTTGTGCAGATCGCCGAATCCGCAACGCCTTCTGTTGTGACCATTTTTACCGAAAAGACCGTGAACCGGAGGGTCATCAGTCCTTTCGAGTTTTTCGGCCGTGATCCTTTTTTCGACGAGTTTTTCGGTTCGCCGAAGGACGGAGGCCGGAACTCGCGCAAGGAGGTACAGCGCGGACTGGGGTCCGGAGTGATCGTCACTTCCGACGGCTATATCCTTACCAATAATCACGTAATCGACAAAGCCGACGCCATCTACATCCGCACTTCCGACAACCGGAAGATCGTGGCTAAAGTCATCGGCACCGATCCCAAGACCGACCTTGCCGTCATCAAGGTGAACGAACGGGGGCTTAAACCCATACTTATCGGCAACAGCGACAAGCTGAGGGTAGGGGAGTGGGTGATCGCCATAGGCAGTCCGCTCGGCGAAAGCCTTGCCCGAACCGTAACCCAGGGCATCGTGAGCGCTATCGGGCGTTCCAACGTAGGTCTTGCGGACTATGAAGACTTCATCCAGACCGATGCTGCCATCAACCCCGGCAACTCCGGAGGTCCGCTGGTGAACATCAACGGCGAGCTGGTGGGTATCAACACGGCGATCGCCAGCCGTACCGGCGGGTTCGAAGGTATCGGGTTCGCGGTTCCCTCGAATATGGCCCAGAAGGTGCTGACCTCGCTCATCACCAAAGGCAAGGTTACCCGCGGCTACCTCGGCATCAGCATTCAGGATATCGACGAGAACATCGCACGGGGCATGCAGCTCAAGAGCAGTGAGGGCGTACTTGTCGGCACCGTCGTGTCGGGCAGTCCCGCTGCAAAGGCGGGCCTCCGTACCGGCGACGTGATTCTCGATTTCAACGACCGGAAGGCCCTGTCGAGTGTCGAGCTTCGCAACGCCATCGCCGGTCTCTCTCCGGGTTCCATGGCCAAAATCAGGATTCTTCGCGACGGCGAAGTGCGGGTGTTCAACGTCCGGCTCGAGGAGCAGCCCTCCGCGGCGGCAGCGCCGGTGCCTGCCCCTTCGCAGCAGCAGCCGGCTTCCGAAGCGTTCGGTATCCGCGCGGCGGAACTGACCCCTCAGCTTGCCGGGCAGTTCAAGCTGCAGGGTTCGACAGGCAAGGTTGTGGTCACCGCCGTCGATCAGTCGAGCAGCGCATTCAGTGCAGGCCTGCGTGCCGGTGATGTTATCGTGTCGTTCAACAAACAGCCCGTAACATCCTACGCGCAGTATGCTGCGCTTCTGCGTAAAGTCAAAAGCGGCGACCTTGTTTTTCTGCTCGTCGACCGTCGGGGCAGCAAGGTGTATTTTGCCTTCAATGTGTAAAAGTTTCTTGTCCTGAAGAGTTTAGTGTTGTACATTGAAAGGGAGTAAAGTCAGCCGCAGAGGCAGCTGACTTTACTTTTTTTGTTGCCATCTGACCTTCCGGCTCCTCCTGAAACGGCTTCATGGTGATCTGCAGGAAGTGAGCTTCTAACCGATCCGTTTATCGCTAACCATTAAGAGCACACAACATGAGTGACAGAATTTACCTGACCCGAGATGGATACAACCGGCTCAAGGATGAGCTGTATGTGTTGGTTCATCAAACCAGAAAGGAGGTTCTGGAGAAGATTGCTGAAGCCCGCTCTCATGGCGATCTGAGCGAAAATGCGGAGTACGATGCGGCAAGGGAGGAACAGTCGCAGACCGAAGCTCGTATAGCCGACCTTGAAAACAAGCTTTCTACGGCAACTATACTCGATCCCAAGCAGATCAAGACCGACAAGGTGTACATTCTGACCTCGGTGAAGCTGAAAAACCTGCAGGACGAGAAAGAGACAGTTGAATATACGCTCGTCTCGTCCGAAGAGGCCGATTCCGATCTCGGAAAAATATCGGTGCGCTCTCCGGTCGGACGTTCGCTTATCGGCAAATCCGTAGGCGATAAAGTGCACATCACCGTTCCCAAAGGCGAGCTGCACTACGAGATCCTCGATATTTTCGTGAAATAAGCTGTTTTCGGGCTTTCATGCCCGGATATCCTCCAGGACATTGCCCTGTACTCCCGCTCCGGAGTGCAGGGCTTTTTTTTTGATGACAACAGCCTGGGCCGATCAGCATGCTTTTGGTTCAATGCAAAGCTATAATGCGGGAAAAAATTGAGGCGTATCGTGTCCTGAAGTGTCGTTAAATAATGGCTCGGGAAAAACCGGGCTTTTGTTATATTCAGAAGCTTGTTCAACCAACCATCGCTTACTTATGGGTAAACGTCAAATCATCTACCGTCCGGCACGGATCGGAGGGAACCAGGCTCTTGTGAACCGGGAAATCAATCTTGTCACCAAAGAACAGCGCGTCTGGCACGGGGTGGTAACCTCCGTCAGCAGCAGCGGAATCGAACTGAAAGACGCCCGTAAAGGCAAACACACCTTCAGCCTTGAACAGATCGACAAGATCTACGGCGAGGTAAAAACAGATTATTAACATATGAAGCGCACAAACATCGTTGCCGGCAACTGGAAAATGAACCTCACCATTGCCGAGTCCGTGGAGCTTGCTGCGGCGGTTATCGCAGAACTCGGAAACGGCTTTTCGGGCTGTGAGGCAGGCCTCGCGCCGACCTATCCCGCTCTTTACGAGACAGGAAAACTGCTTGCCGGAAGCCCGCTTTTTCTTGCCGCACAGAACTGCCATTACGAAAACGACGGTGCGTTCACCGGCGAAGTATCGGCAAGGATGATTCTCGGCGCAGGCTGCAGCTACGTCATTATAGGCCATTCCGAGCGCCGTCAGCTTTTCGGCGAGACCGACGAGGTTGTCAACCGCAAGGTATCGAAAGCGCTTCAGGAAGGGCTCAAGGTCATTCTCTGCGTAGGCGAAACGCTTGAAGAGCGTGAAAGCGGCATTACCGGCGACGTGGTGACCCGTCAGGTCAGGGCCGGACTTGCAGGCATTGCGGGCATCGGCGATCTGGTGATCGCCTACGAACCGGTATGGGCTATCGGTACCGGCAAAACCGCAACTTCCGATCAGGCGCAGGAAGTCCATGCACTTATCCGCAGGACGGTCAGCGAACTTTACGGTGCGGAAGCCGCAGACGGCCTGCGCATCCAGTACGGAGGCAGCGTGAAACCTTCGAACGCCTCCGAGCTGTTCGCCATGCCGGACATCGACGGAGGGCTTATCGGCGGAGCGAGCCTCAACGCAGCGGATTTTGCGGCTATCGTCAAAGCTGCCTCTTGACGCCGACGGTTTTCCGGCTTCGTGTGGTGAATACGAGATAAACAGCAGAAGGTGCTCCGATAGGGCACCTTCTGCTGTTTCAGGGATTTATTTCCCGGAGTGCCGAAGAGCACGGCGGCCTCGGGGCGAGGGTTTCCGGAAGGAGCGGGAATTCCCGCCTTTCATTTTGCCTGCGAGCGCTTCATCGAGCAGAAATCCGGGCCGCACATGGTGCAGAAATCAGGATTTTCGACCTTCTGGCCGCTTGCGGCCATGCTTTCGGCGTGCAGCTCCCTTGCCTTCAGCGGATCGAGCGACAGGTTGAACTGGTCTTCCCATGCGAAGGCGTACCGGGCTCGGCTCATCAGTTCGTCCTGCAGCCATGCCGTTGGGTTTCCCTTTGCGATATCGGCAGCATGCGCGGCCACCCTGTGCACCACAACACCTTCGCGCACGTCGTTGCGATCCGGCAGGCCGAGGTGTTCTTTCGGGGTGACATAGCAGAGCATGGAACAGCCGTATGCGGCAATCAGTGTGCCGCCGATTGCCGAGTTGACGTGGTCGTAGCCGGCCGCGATATCGGTAGTGAGTGGTCCGAGCGTATAGAAAGGGGCTCCGTGGCACAGGTCGAGTTGCTTCTGCATGTTCTCCTCCACGAGATTGAGCGGCACATGGCCCGGCCCTTCGATCATCACCTGCACGTCGTGCTCCCATGCCCGGAGTGTGAGTTCACCGAGCACTTTCAGTTCGCCGAACTGCGCCTCGTCGTTGGCGTCGGCGATACAGCCCGGCCTGAGGGCGTCGCCGAGCGATACTGCTATGTCGTAGCTCTTCAGTATCCGGCAGATTTCGTCGAAATGGGTGTACAGAAAGTTCTCCCGGTTGTTGGCTTTGCACCATCGGGCCATGATCGCTCCGCCGCGCGAAACGATGCCGGTCATGCGGCGGTCGGCGGCGGGCAGGTGCTCCCGGAGGATGCCGGCATGGATGGTGAAGTAATCCACACCCTGCAGGGCCTGTTCGACGAGCGTATCGCGGTAGAGCTCCCAGGTGAGGTTTTCTGCAACACCCCCGGCTTTTTCCAGAGCCTGGTACATCGGCACGGTGCCGATGGGCACCGGCGAGTTGCGCAGAATCCACTCCCTTGTCTGATGGATGTTGCTTCCGGTGCTCAGGTCCATCACGGTATCCGCTCCCCAGCGGCAGGCCCAGACAGCTTTTTCGACCTCCTCCCCGATGGAGGAGCCCATGGCGGAGTTGCCGATGTTGGCGTTGATTTTCACCCTGAAACTGCGACCGATTATCATCGGTTCGAGTTCGGGGTGGTTGATGTTGGCCGGAATGATTGCCCGGCCGGCAGCAATTTCCTGCATTACGAACTCCGGGGTGAAAGGTTCGAAGGTTTTTCCCCCTATCGAGAAAGCGGCGATCCACTCTTCGAGTCGCTGGTTCTCGCGGATCGACACGTACTCCATTTCAGGAGTTACGACACCCTTGCGCGCGTAAGCGAGCTGCGTGAGTGAGCACCCTTCCTTTGCCCGGATGGGCATCCTGTCGGCTGAAGTTCCGTTGCTTCGGTCGGTCGCAGGTTCCGTGTATTCCCGATTGAAGTTCCAGTTGTCGCGAACCGGATCCAGTCCCTTTTCGGGGGTTACCGTTTTGGCCGGATCGGAATATGGACCGCTGGTGTCGTAGAGCGGGATGGAGGAGAAGGTCATTCCCCTGCATGTGTAGGTGTTCGTGAGCCTGAGGGTTCTCATGCCTACTTCTATGGGATGGATGCACCCTTTTGTATAGGTTTTTTCCGAAGCGTTCCCGTACATGCGGTGCTCCGGGCAGTGGATGTTTTCCGAAAAGGTGTTCATGGCTGTGGGTTACACGTAGAAAAAGGCAAGTCATACAGCCCGGAAGGCAAAGAGAAGCGTCTGCAGGAAGAAAATCAGCTTCATCTTTTCTTGCGGCAGCATTACCTGCATCAAGTTACAAGGGTTTGATCTCAGCCGCTTTCCGGTTTCCCTTTCCGGGCCCAGGAACTGGCAGCACCCCCAAGATGACGGACAACTCAGGAAAAACCGCCTGGCAGGCGAAAAGCGGAGTTATCCGATACTGACAGCAGGATAAAGAAAAACCCCATGATTTACAAGGGGAGCACCCTCGAGGTCGCTTGTGCGGCAAGGGGATTTATGTAAATTAAGGGCTTCACGACGGCTATCCGACGGAAACTGTTATCATCGATTATTTTATGAAGACCTTGAATCTGATTCGCCTTTCGCTTTTCCAGATGGGTTTCGGCATCATGCTCGGATTTCTGCACGACACCCTCAACCGTGTCATGACTACGGATCTCGGGATCTCTTCGACCATCGTGTTCGGTCTCATAAGCCTCAAGGAACTGCTTGCCATTTTCGGCGTGAAGGTATGGGCCGGCAACATGTCGGACCGTTCGCATATTTTCGGCCTCAAGCGCACTCCCTACATCCTGCTTGGTCTCCTGAGCTGCGTATTCTCTTTCATTTTCGCTCCGGCTGCCGCCTATGAGGTGAGCATAGCCGGCAAAACCTTTTCAGATCTGTTCATTGCGGTCATTACCGACACCGGCCTCCTGAAGCTGGCCGTGATTTTCCTTGTTTTCGGCTTCGGCCTTCAGGTGGCAACCACCGCCTACTACGCCCTGCTTGCCGATACGGTGGGGGAGGAGCATATCGGCAAGGTTACCGGTGCGAGCTGGACGCTGATGGTGCTTACCACCATCGTGGCAACCCGTATTGTTGGTTCCTATCTCGATGTCTTTACGCCCGAACGCCTCATTGCCGTTGCCGAGGTGGGAGGCTTTATCGCCCTCTGCATCGGCCTTTTCGCGGTGTTGGGAGTCGAGAAGCGCAACGCCGAAGTCAAGGCGGGCAAGAGCAAGCACTCCATCACCTTTTCCCAGTCGATCAGGCTGCTCTCCTCATCTCCCAGAACCCTGCAGTTTGCCTTCTACGTCTTCATCTCCATTTTTGCGCTCTTCGCCAACGAGATCGTCATGGACCCGTTCGGCGGTGATGTGTTCGGTATGCCGGTAGGCACCACAACCAAGCTTTTCAGGCCTACCATGGGCGGTACCCAGCTTGTTTTCATGCTGCTTGTCGGTTTTCTCCTCAACCGGATCGGTCAGAAACGCGGTGCACATATAGGCAACTTTTTCGGCATTATCGGCTTCGCCATGCTTATTGCCGCCGGCTTCATGCGCGATGAACAGTTTCTGCGCATAGCCCTTGTCGTAACCGGCATCGGTCTGGGTGCGGCCAGTGTTTCCAATATTTCCATGATGATGACCATGACGGCAGGAAGGAGCGGTATCTATATCGGCCTGTGGGGAACCGCCCAGAGTCTTGCGATATTTCTCGGCCATTTCGGGGCAGGCATCATCCGCGATGTGGTCTACCATCTTTCGGGCACCTATGTGTGGGCCTATGCGGCGATATTTGTGATGGAAATCATCGCTTTTACGGTTTCAAGCCTCGTGCTGCCGCATATTTCAAAAGAGGCGTTCGAGGCAGAGAGCGAGGCGAAAATCGCCGAAATGCAGACCGCAGGGGAGGCCTGAACGCCATGCCTCTCGACAGGAAAAAAGATCCGTCGGTACTGAGCCATGTCTTCGGGCCGGTATCCTCGAAAAGGCTCGGCCAGTCGCTCGGAGTCGACCTGGTTCCCATGAAGAGCTGTACCTGGAACTGTGTCTACTGCCAGCTCGGCCGGACGAAACGCTATACAACCCTGCGCAGGGAGTTTTACCCGCCAGGGGAGATTCTTTCCGAAATCCGCCAATCTATCGAGAGTGGCGCGCATATTGACTGGATAACCTTTGTTGGATCCGGTGAAACCCTGCTGTACAAGGGGATCGGGCATTTGATCGAAGAGGTAAAAAAGATGACGGAGATTCCCGTTGCAGTGATCACCAACGGATCGCTTTTTCATCTCGCCGAAGTCCGCCGCGAGCTTATGCAGGCCGATGCGGTTCTGCCCTCCCTGAACGCCGGATCGGAAGCTCTCTATGAAAAGATCGATCGTCCCGCTCCGGGGTTTTCCTTCCGGCAGCACCTTGACGGTCTGGCGCAATTCCGCAAAGAGTACAAGGGAAGGCTCTGGGTTGAGGTCATGCTCCTCGGAGGCCTCAACGACTCCGATGAAGCCCTGCATGAACTTGCCGAGGCCATGAAGCAGGTCGCACCCGATATGGTGCATCTCGTTCTTCCGACACGTCCTGCGCCCGACCAGCAGGTTACCCTGCCGGGCGAAGAGCGCATCGAGCGTGCCGTCAGCATCCTCTCGACGGCGGCGCCGGTCATGCACCCGGTAAAAGGCCGTATGGACCTCGGTAGTGCGGCTGACTTGCTCGAAGCCGTTACTGCAATCGTTTCACGCCATCCGGTTCAGGAAAAGGAGCTTTCAATCGCATTGCTTGCCCGTTTTTTCGGTGACCGGGCAGAGGTCGAGCGAACCATGAAGGAGCTGTTCGCCAGCGGCCGGTTCGCAACACTCGAGCAGGCTGGTGAGATTTTCTGGATCCCCGCCTGATACGTTCCCGCCTCTGACAGGGTAGATGTCATGGCGTTGGGCTGTTTTGATAAACCGGATTTTATCCGTATAATCAAGCTGTTGGCACCGTAACCCCTCAGTAATACACCCTGCGTAATGGTGAATTTTATTTCCTCCTGACCTCCCGGAAGTGTCGGTATGGTTTTCAGTTTTCAGCAGATCATGTTGCCGATTGGCCTATTAAATTAAAGTATCTTTTTGTTTGTTGAATACGTTTATTTTCGTTATAAGTTTTTGTATAATTACGCATATGCTTTTTTAACCTCACCCCAGGGGCGCTAATCGCCATGACCGATGTTTTTACTGCCGATATTCTGATGTTGTCAGGCTGGTATCTGTTTCTTTGCGGAATTTTCGGAATACAATTTTTCCGGAAAAGAAAGAAAAAGCGGTTCTGATGGTTTTTTTCGGTTGTCAGTCTGTTTATTCAGTTTTCTCCGTCGTAATCCGCCCAGTTATTCGGCGTTTCGTACCAGCGTACCTCCCTGAGCGAAACGCCATGGGGCAGATGGTCCCTGATCTGGTTGAAGGCCCATTTCGCCAGGCACTCGGCGGTTGGTGGTTCATCGGTAACCAGCACCCGCGAGTTCCGTTTCATGATGAACTCCAGATCCTCCAGGTCATCTTTCCAGACCGCGAAACCGTGATCGAGCAAGTCATGGATTCGTTCGACCATGATTTCCTTAAGGAACTTGAAATCCATTACCATGCCCTCTTCGCCGTCTCCTTCGCGCCGGACTACATTTCCCTCTACGGTGGCGACTACCACGCCGCGATGGCCGTGCAGCTGGTTGCAGAACGAAAAACTGTTGGGCAGTGTGTGGCCGTAATCGATCTCTATTTTTCGTGAAATGCGCATTGTGGCGGAGTGTTCTCTTGAAAATTCCTCTTTTGCATGCAAAGTGTAATAAAAAAATCTTGTTTGATAATACAATCGGAATAATCTTGTGCAGAAAATCCGCGGGTTTTGTTTTTCTTTGCTGGCGGAAAATATAATATGGAGAGAGGGGTTATCCTGATCATGGGTTCCTTTGTTTCAGGAGTTGTCATGCTTGTCGAATAGCAGTAGCAGGGTATGAAGAGTATTACGGCGAAAATCAGCCGGCATGAGAGTGCCGCGGTTCCCGGACTGTTCTATACGGTCAGGGTCAGTTCAAGAGCGGTTCATCCCCGCCTGAAAATGGTGCCCCACGAGGGGCTGGTGGTGGTGGTGCCGCAGCGTTACGACATGCGCCATGTCGATACGCTTGTCGTTCGCCACTGTGAGTGGATAGGGAATGCCATGGCAAGAATCGATGGTGTCCATGCTTCGATGGATGCTGCCTCTTCTTCGGCATTGCTCCCGGCGGTTGTTGTCTTTCAGTGCACGGATGTGCGATGGCATGTGGTATATTTTGAACAGGAAAACAGCAAGAGGGTGAAGGTTGTCGAATCGCCGGATAGGGAGCTTGTGTTGCAGGGGCGAATTGAAAATGCCGAACTTTGCAGGTCTGCCCTCCGGCTCTGGCTGAACAGAAAGGCCGGAAGTGATCTGGTGCCGCTGCTTCAGGATCTTGCCTTGAAACACAGTTTCCGTTTTGAAAAGGCGGCCGTTCGTCTGCAGAAATCCCGATGGGGAAGCTGTACCTCCAAAGGTACCATATCACTCAACTCGAAACTGCTTTTTCTTCCCCGGCCTCTTGCCGAATCGGTGATACTCCATGAACTGTGTCATACGGTTCATATGAACCACTCGGCAGCATTCAAACAGCTTCTTACCGCCTGCGATCCATCATGGAAAGAGCACGACCGCGATCTGAAAACGGCATGGAAGTTCGTGCCGCGCTGGGTCGAAGTCTGAGGGTGGCCTGAAGAATCTTTTTCCCCCAGGCCCCGTTTCTCTCCGTATTCGCTTCCAATGCTTGTCTGGTAATCGTAAAAAGCGCTATATTACGCTGATTCTCCCATCCCCTTATTTTTTGCAAGTTTGTGACTATGCCTGGCAGTACCCCCTTTGTTCAAGCCAGAGGGTACCCGCCGTGTGCCTTTCCGGTCTTGTCGTTTTGTGCATCAGGCCTTGTTTCGATAGTAACCCCCATTACTCAAGAGATATGTTGTTGTATGAACATTATTGATCAGCTCCGTTCCTCCTTCCCTGCAGGGACACAGATTTCACGGTACAATATTATTGCAGCAGCCTTATCGGCGGTTCCGGCCATTTCATGCTGTTTTTCGTCTATAAGTACCTGCCGCACAACAATCGGGAGAACCTTCCTGTAAGGCTTGTCGGGGTCGCTCAATGTATCGTGGTGCTTTTCAAGCTTGAAAAACCGGATTTTCCGGGAAGGAATTTTGTTCTCTACCGGCATCTGATGCGTTCTTGCAACACTCTCCGGAGTCTCCGAAGAACAGGTTACCCTTTACAGTGAGCCTTTAGGCGTGAATCTTTTTCTTCATCTCGGTCATTTCTGAAATGTGTCATCCGGCAGTACGGAGCTCTTTGCTTTTTTCGACAAACTTCTCAGCGGTAGCGCTTTTTGGTCATCAGCCTGAGGCCTGAAAAAAAAATCGCCAGAAGGAACACTGTTATTCCTCCGGCAAGTGAAAGCATCGCGGCCGCCAGAGCGGCTGGAGTGTCGTGGCGAGTCCATACGAAAGCAATTGCAACAAACCAGAAGAGGGCTGAAAAGAAAACAGGGAGAGCCCTGAACGGTCGGATAAGGGAGGGTATTGCCGCCGCGATGAGGGCGGCTGTCAGGAGAAGCCACCAGATGGTGTCGAAAAAAAAACTGAAGTTCACGATTTCAGGTTCCGGAGTTGCAGTCTTGTCCTGCATAATAGGTATCCCTGCCGGAAAAAACCATAAGGGTTTTGCTTTTTTCCGCTCCGGAGATTCAGTTGCGGAGGATGATGGGGGAGTTTTTATCGCGAACCGTTTGCCGATAGTGAGGGTTATTGAACAAAAAACGTGAATTATGCATATCGGGGTACCAAGAGAGATAAAACGGATGGAAACAAGGGTTGCCTGCACCCCTTCGGCTGTGCGGCACCTGGTCAGCGGTGGTCATCGGGTTGTGGTGCAGCTCGGCGCAGGCCATAGCAGCGGTTTCAGCGACGACAAGTACCGCAGGGCGGGAGCAGTTATGACTGAAAGCAGTGAAGAGGTCTGGCAGAGCGAACTGGTCGTGAAGGTGAAGGAGCCGCTCAGGGAGGAGTATCGCTATTTCAGGCGCGACCTTATTATTTTCACGTTTCTGCATCTTGCCGGCAATCCGGAGCTCTCGCAGGAGTTGCTCTCTGCCGGTGTGACCGCCATCGCTTATGAAACCGTTCAGGATAACGGAAGGTTGCCGCTGTTGGCACCCATGAGCGAAATTGCCGGGAAGATGAGCGTGCTTATGGGCGGTTATTATCTGGCTCACCAGCATGGAGGTGAGGGGATACTGCTTGGGGGGGTTCCCGGTGTGCTGCCGGCAAAGGTCGCCATACTCGGCGGTGGTTCGGCAGGCATGCAGGCTGCCAGAGCGGCTGCGTCTTGCGGTGCGGATGTGACGGTACTCGAACTCGACCAGGAACGCATGCGTTTTCTGGAAGCAGCTCTCCCTCCGCAGGTGCATACGCTCTATTCAACCGAGCAGCATATCGACGAGCAGCTTGCCTCGCTCGACCTGCTGATCGGAGCGGCGCTTGTACCCGGTGCGGCTGCTTCGAAACTCGTGAAGCGCGGCATGCTGCGATCGGTTAAAAAAGGAGCGGTTTTCGTCGATATTTCCATTGATCAGGGCGGGTGTTTCGAGACCTCCAGAGCGACGACCCACGAAGCTCCGGTGTTTGTCGAAGAGGGAGTCATCCATTACTGTGTCAGCAACATGCCGGCGGCATACCCCAGAACCTCCACGGAGGCACTTTGCGGTGCCACGCTTCCCTGTATCCGGCGTATTGCCGATCTTGGTTTTGAGAGCGCAATGGTGATGACGCCGGGACTTGCCGGAGGATTGAACATCTGGAACGGCTCCATCACTCATCGCGCGCTTGCGGATTCTCTTGACAGGCCTTTTACCGAGAATCCCTTTCTCTGAATTTCATCAGGGGATAAGCAGTTTGAACCCGGTAAGCGGATCCGGCTGACGGGATGCGGTGTTTTCGAGTAGCTCGGTCATGACGACCTCCATCACATGCCAAACCCTGACGCCATTGCGGATGCATCCGGTAACGGTATTTTCTTCGCGTCCGCACGCCATGTGCAGATGCAGAACGGGAGATCCTTCGTCATCAGGGAAGATGGTGCCTGTTCCGGTTATCTCGTGTGCGTCATAGAGTTCGTGAGTCATCGGCATTATCGGTAGTCCCCGGCTCTCTTCAGGTCCCACTACAAGAGAGCTTCCCTTGTCCGCTCCACCGATGATGATGAGCTGTGCCCGTTCGACAGCGTGATCGCGTGCAAACTTTTCAAGTTTTTCGTGCACCGTCTCACCGTCTTCAAGACGGATCACGAATATTCGGCCTTGGCGTGCTTCAGAGTATTTCATGGGGTTTGCACTTCGTTGGTTCCGCCAGTTTATTGCTTCAATTTCTTGTCATCGGGATTCAGCCGGTAAATTCCCCAATTGATATATGCGGCGAAGAGCCCCCATCCAAGGTAGGGAACAAGGAGCATGCCGGCGAGGGTATTGACCTGAAAGAACATGGTCATCACCACAATGAGAGTCAGGTCGATAACAAGAATATCGAGCAGGGCGAGAAGGATATTTTTTCGGTCGAAGAAGAGCCTTGTCCAGCTGAAGCTTGCCGAGAAGTGGATCAGAAGGAAAAACGTTGCCGGAATGAGATTGCTTTTTGCCGGGGAGAGGAAATAGACGATCAACGCGGAAAAAATAAAGATGTAAAGCACTGTCCACACCGGCCCGAATACGGTTTTAGGCGGTGTAAAACGCGGTTTTTTCAGATTGTCGTACCAGGTAGCCATAAGCGGGGAAACTGCTTTATAAATGTGGTGTCGTCCGGGTGAACGCCATCAGCTGTCATTATTCATACAAGAGTTTCCCTGTCGAAATGGTTCCTTTCCCGGCAGAACTTTTTTGTTGCTGCCGGGGAATCCCGTGGCGGCACTCACATGTCGAAAAACCGGATCTGCAGGTTTTCGTCCGGTTGTTCGCTGAGGCTGTAGCGCCCTTTTTTTGAAATGGAGAGCCCTTTTTTATCGGCAGCCGGAATAAGGCTCTCTTCAATGCTGTCGGCATTTTTTTTCGGGCAGTCGCTGTTGAAAAAAAGATGCATGACCGATCCGGTTTCCCCAAACTGCAGGAGGAAATCGCTGTGGTTTACGAAGACAAGGTCTTCGTATGCATAGGTGACTTCATGGCCGAGCTCTTCGAGCAGCTGCATGACGGTTCCGAGAGGACGTAATGATTGTTCCATAGGTCAATGGTTCTGGTTTGTGCATGAAAAATTGGCAAGATGAGGACAATTGTCCATATCGGTCATTCGTAACGATTCGACAACCTTTTCGGCTCCGGGGAGCGGCGAGAGGCTTATCAGGTTTCTGAGCAGCGGCATGTTGAATCCCTGAATACAGTGACCTCCGATTTTCATGAGAGGACGTTTGATGAGTATCGGATTGCCGATCATGGCGTCGAGGGCTTCATCCCTGCTGCAGGCATACGGATCGGTTTCGCCGGATTTTACGGAGGGAGCCGCAGGATTGAAGCATTCGGCAACCGGCTTTTCCCCTAAAAAACAGCCGAGTTCCTCTTTTGTCCATGGATATTCGAGCAGATTCAGGGTTTCGACTGTATGCCCCGAAAGTTGAAGCATGGCTTTCTGTCTGCTGTTGTTGCGGCATCCCGGCTTTTCAAAAAATAGAATATTTGCCATGATTTTTTCAGGCGATATAGGTTTATATGCTTTTATAATAAGGCTATTATTTTTTTTTAATAAAAAATGAAGCTTATTTAGCTTTTAAACCGAATAAAGTAATATAAAATTCCGGTTTTGTAACAATCAAAAAAAGGAGGACAGTATGGCAGAGAGCAATATGCAGGCATGGGAAAAGATTCTTGAGTACGCATCTGTGCCGCTGCATGGAACCATGTCGCGGAAAATTCGTAAAGGCGTCAAGCTGCAGATCAATGAGGGGCAAATCTATGAAAATGCAGTTTTTTTCATCAGCGATCTGTTTCTTCGTGTAACCGAAGAGGGGGATGACGGGTTGGCAGTCAATACCTACTACGATATGAAGGCGGTTGCAAGCATCCGGACGTACAGCAGCAAAGAGTAAGTAGCCAGTAGCCAGTAGTCGGGAGTCTGGAGACAGGAACAGAAAGCATTTGTCGCCATTTCAGGGATACAGGCAAAAATAAGAGTTTTCGGGAGGGGCCGGCTTGTTTACTGAAGCCGGCCTTTTTTTCAGGATTGTTCGGGGGTTTCCCGCTGCACCGACGGGATGAAATCCGGTTGTTTGCCCATTTTCGGCAGGCCGAGCAGTTCTCTTGAGCGGTCGAGAGCATCGTCGATATGTCCGAAAACATTATTTTCCCCGATTTCATCGTAAATACCGTACTGCTGCATGGCAAACAGCGGCTGGGCATGCACACCTGAAAGAATGAGATGTGTGGAGGTTTTTCGGGAGTCTGCAAGCAGTTCACCGAGCATGTTTAAGCCGGTTGCATCGATCGAGAGTACATTTCTCATGCGGATGATGCGGATTTTCGGCGCTTTTTCCACGATATGCATGGCATCCTTGAACTTTGAAGCCGCTCCGAAAAACATCGCACCGCTGATTTCAAACACCTCGACGCCATCCGGTACGTTTCTGGTACTGATGGTGTTCGGGTCATCCTCCTCCTCGCGGTCTTTGAGTTCCCTGGTAATGATATTGACGTTGGCAAGACTGGCCATATGCTGCATAAAGAGAAATACCGAAAGAAGCATGCCGATTTCAATAGCCACAGTCAGGTCGAAAACGACGGTCAGACCAAAAGTCGTCAGGAGAACGACGACGTCGCTTTTCGGGCTTTTGAGGAGCTTGCGGAACACATGGTGTTCGCTCATGTTCCAGGCGACCACGATGAGAATGGCAGCAAGTGCAGGCATCGGTATGAGTTTAGCCCATTTTCCGAACAGCATCATGATCAGCAGCAGTGTCAGCGCGTGAACCATGCCGGCAACCGGTGTGCGCCCGCCATTTTTGACGTTGGTTGCCGTGCGTGCGATGGCTCCGGTGACCGGAATTCCTCCGAAAAGCGGAGAGATGATGTTCGCCGCACCCTGGGCGACCAGCTCCATGTTCGATTTATGCCTGCTGCCGATCATGCCGTCGGATACCACGGCTGAGAGGAGTGCCTCTATAGCTCCCAGGAGAGCGATGGTCGTGGCCGGCATGACGAGCTGTTTTATGGTGGCTAAATCAAACACCGGTAAGGATGGCGCCGGAAGGGTGGAGGGGATCTCTCCGAAGCGTGATTCGATGGTTGCAACGTCGAGCCTGAGGTAGTGCACCAGAGCCGTTGCCGCAATGATGGCGACGATCGATCCGGGTATCTTTTTGGAAACCTTCGGCCAGAAAACGATAATGAGGAGCGAGAGCATGCCGACCAGAAAACTTTCCGGGTTGAGGGTCGACAGGTGGCGTCCGTAGGCAATCCATTTTTCGATAAAGTCGGCGGGAACCTTATTGATGGCAAGTCCGAGAAAATCGCTGATCTGGCTTGAAAAGATAATGACTGCAATGCCGCTTGTGAAGCCTACCACAACAGGGTAGGGGATGAACTTGATGAGCGAGCCGAACTGGGCGAACCCCATGAGCATGAGAATGACACCGGCCATAATGGTAGCGATCATGAGGCCGTTGATACCGTACTGCTCGACAATGCCGTAAAGAATAACGATAAAGGCACCTGTCGGACCGCCTATCTGTACCCGGCTGCCACCGAGAAACGATATGAGAAAGCCGCCGATAACTGCCGTGATGAGGCCCTTTTCCGGTGATACTCCGGATGCGATGGCAAAGGCGATAGCCAGAGGCAGCGCGACAATACCGACAAGAATGCCTGACGTGATATCACGGGAAATCTGCTGCGGAGTTAATTCCGAAAGAACGCTGAAGAGCTTGGGTTTGAACATGGCGACGCTGAAGTGATGGAAATGAACAGGTATTGTTTTGGTTTTGAAAAGGTTAAATGAGAAATTCTATATAACTGTTTCACCCTTGTCTTTCAACCATTTGCGGTCGGTGCTGCAAAAAATGTTGTATTTCTCCAACCAAACAGGCGGTTACGAGTGAAAACACCGCATACGTTCAATACCGTTCAGGACCTTCTGCTCTCTCAGCCGCTGACGGTCGATGTTGAAATCGAGGATGCCTGGTCTGGACCGTTCGCCGTAAAGGGTCTTGAATTTGAGGGAATAGCGCTCTATGTCGGGGTTTCCGGTTTTTCCCGCCTCTCCCTCGAACTGGAGCCTTCCGAAGTGCTGATCTATGAGAACATGTTTCTTTCATGGATCCGGAGGCTGCTTGAGAAGGAGCGGTTCTGCATGGTAGAGCGGTTTATCGACCATGCTGTGGTAATGCTTTTTTCAGAGGCATTCGGTTCCGAAGATCCTTTTCTCGATGCCCTGCAGGTATCCAGAATACTTGGTGAAAACGATGAGCCGGGTTTCAGTCCGGCTATCGGTATTGCTTCCGGAACGGTTGTCGCGGGTTTTACAGGTTCGCCGGGAGAGTACACCGTGTCGGTTTACGGAAGACCCCTGATGCTTGCCGCCGGTTTTGCAGCGATGAAGCCTGCGGGGGATTTTGCGGCAAGCATCACCTTTTCCGAAGAGGAGTGGCGTGGGCGTTCCCTCGACAAGGTTTTTCCTCCGGTGGAGTACGTCCATCCCGAGAAAGGTCGGGTGCGCAATCCCCAGGCCTGGCGGCTCGGTGAAACAAGGCTTGTCGATATTCCCGGTACCGGAAAGGTTGCCGTAAGGGATATCGCGAACTTCATTCACTGGATGTCGGACACTACAGCCGAGAAAAAAGCAAAAGAGTGGTTCAGTCTTATTCGCTCGAAAGGCTATTATAAAAAAAACAGATAGTTACCGTTCCTTTTGGATTATTTGCGAATCATTACTACTCTTGTTTATACCTTGTTTTCTGCCGGCACCGGCTTGTTTAATTAGTGTAGTCCACCCATTCCACACGTAATCTCGAAGAACAATCATAAAAAGAGCACAACCATGCCTACAACGAAAGAGAACCTTAAGGAAGCATTCGGCGGTGAGAGCCAGGCAAACCAGAAGTACCTCGCATTTGCCAAGGAAGCCGAACGGGAAGGTTTTGTCAACGTCGCCAAACTGTTCAGAACAACCGCACAGGCCGAGTTGATTCATGCCGAAGGCCATCTGGCTGCTCTCGGGGGCATCGGTTCTACCGCTGAAAACCTGCAGACAGCAATCGGGGGAGAAACCTACGAGCATACCGAGATGTATCCCCCAATGCTTGAGCAGGCCATCGCTGAAGACCATCCGGCAAAGCGCATGTTCGCTTTCGTCGTAAAAGCCGAACAGGTGCATGCCGAACTCTACCGGAAAGCTATGGAGGCGGTACAGAACGGTCAGGATATCAACGCAACCGAAGTATGGCTTTGCCCCATCTGTGGCCACATCGAACTGGCCACTCCGCCGGAAAAGTGTCCGATCTGCGGCGCAAAATCGTCGGTGTACGTTCAGGTATGATTTTCTTCTGAACATTTCATGCAAGGGCGGTTGAAAAGACCGCCTTTTTGCTTCTTTACCTGCCCGATATTTTGTAACTAAAATAAAGGACCCGCTCCCGGAGGCAAGCTGACCTCATGCTCCGGTCGAAAAGTCTCAATGGAGTGTGCGGCCCTCCTGAAACAGTTGATGATTGGAATCCGCAGTTTTTTTTATGCACGAATTTGATTTTCTCGGCGAGCTGGTTCTTATCGGTGTTCTGGCGATTGCTATTATCCTCATCTTTCAGCGGCTCAGGATCCCGCCGGTTATCGGTCTGATTTTTACCGGTATCGTGCTCGGTCCTTCAGGCATCGGCGCCGTGTATGACGAGAAGCTCATCGGAACCCTTGCAGAGCTGGGTGTGATTCTCCTGCTTTTTACCATCGGGCTGGAGTTTTCCCTGGAAGAGCTCAAAAGGCTGAAAAAAATCGTGCTGGTCGGCGGTATCGTTCAGATCCTCGTGACCGGACTTGCCGTCAGCTGCCTGGCTTTCTGGTTGTTGTACGGTATCGGCAAAGCGATAACCGTTGAGGCGGCCATATTCCTGGGCTTCGCTTTTTCCGTCAGCAGTACGGCCATCTGTCTGAAAATTCTTACCGACAGGGAAGAACTCGCCATGCCGCACGGCAAGATAGCCCTCGGCATTCTGATTTTTCAGGATATCGCCATTGTTCCCCTGATGATCGGCATCAACTTTCTCAGCCCCGATGTGGCTCCTTCAGTAGAGAATATTTTCAGAAAAGTCGGATTTATTCTGCTCTTCGGCGCGGCCATTTTTACCGGTTTCAGGCTGTTCATGCCCAGAATGGTGCGTTTGATTGCTTCCCTGCACGCCCGGGAGGTGCTCGTTATCGGTGCGCTGGTCATCTGTTTCGGTGCGGCCTATCTCACCTCGCTTGCCGGGCTCTCCCTTGCGCTCGGCTCTTTCGTTGCCGGTATGGTGATCGCAAGCACCGACGAGAGCCATCAGATCAGTCTTACCATCGATCCTTTCCGTGAAGCCTTCACCAGTATTTTTTTTATTTCCGTTGGCCTCCTGCTCGATGTGAAGATGATTAATCTGCCGCTTTTTGTCTCCATCGCTCTCGGCGTATTGCTTGTCAAGGGCCTGCTTGTTGCCGGAGTTTCGCTTTTTCTCGGCTACTCTCTTCGGGTAAGTATGATGGCCGGCATGGCGCTCGCCCAGATCGGCGAGTTCTCGTTTGTGCTGGCCGAATCCGGTCTGAATAACCGGATCATCACCAACGAGGTGTTTCAGGCCATGCTTGCCATTATTGTGGTGACCATGATTGTCACTCCGGCCATGATAGCAATCGCTCCCAAGGTCGCCGACCAGGTTGCTCCCGTACTTGGTTTTATTCCTCTTCCGAAAAGGGATTCCGGTGCAGCCCCTGTCCGCCCTGCCGACAGCACCATTATCTGCGCAGGGGAGATTCATGCGGCTATTATCGGATTCGGCGTGAACGGGCAGAATGTCGCTGCGGTGCTTCACGCGACAAATATATCCTATTCGGTGCTTGAGGTTGACCGTGAAATCGTCAGAACCATGCGCCGCAAAGGGGAACCGATCTATTACGGCGACTGTACGGAGAAAAAATCACTGCTTCGGGCCGGGATCGATCATGCCCGCGCTGTGGTGCTCGGCATATCGGACAACGGCGCTGTTCGCAAATGCATCCCGGTGATTCGTGAAATCAATCCCAAGGCATTTGTCATCGTAAGGGCCAGAACGCTCGACGAGGTCGACAGTCTCTATAAAGCGGGAGCGGATGTTGTGGTGACCGAAAAGTTTGAAACCTCCATCCAGATCTTTTCCCAGCTGCTTAACCACTTTACAGTCGAGCCCGAGCTGATTCTCGAACAGCAGGAGATCATCCGTCGTGAATGCGAAAAGATTTTTTTCCAGACGCCTCCTGCCGCCCTGACCAGACAGGTCTGAACCTGACCGGCAGGGTGTATCCTGCTGCAAGCGGTATAATCTGACGAATCTCAGGAAGCATTTGTCCATGCGTGATGATATTTTCGTAACAATGACGGGATTCCTTTTGTATATTTATTTGTCGCCTTGCGCTTGATCTCTGCAGTTCCTTATAACTTCAGCAGTAACGTTATGGAGCACTCTCTCCCGCCTCTGGCCACCGCCAAATTCAGGAATTACCATCGCCAACTCCTTGAACAGCTCGATGCAGCCACTACATCAGAAGTAAAACGTGCTCGCTACGAACTCGAGATGATGGAGAAGAGCCATTTTATTGAACTCAACGGTATTGTACACCATTATCACGATTCCGGTCCGATGGATGCAAAAACAGTTGTGGTACTCATTCACGGATGGGACTGCTGGTGGATGTGGTGGCATCATGTTATCAGGGACCTGAACAACCGGGGGATCAGGACCATCGCCTACGACATGCGCGGCCACGGTTGGTCGGACAACGACCCCCGCAACCACTACCACATCGATTTTTTTGCGAAGGATCTTGGTCAAATGGTCGATAAACTCGCTCTCGATCGGTTCCACATCGCTGCTTTTTCGTTCGGCCCTTTCGTGGCTCTCGATTATGCCCGCTCGGCTCCCGGAAGGATTCTTTCGATGACCTTTTTCAATTTCGGTTACCTGCCGAACAATGCCTTTATTTCAGCCGTGGCTCCCGCCTCGATCACCTTTATGTTCAACAACCTGCTTCGGGGTCTTACCTGGTGG
This sequence comes from Chlorobium sp., assembly GCF_021740465.1. Taxonomy (GTDB): domain Bacteria; phylum Bacteroidota; class Chlorobiia; order Chlorobiales; family Chlorobiaceae; genus Chlorobium. Next base: position 109,489 of record NZ_JAIOZR010000005.1, read on the forward strand.
CTTCCTGCATATATTTTCGCCCGTCTTGTGCTTGCAAAAAACACGGTCATGCTGCACGATATTCTCATTGGCTTCAAGAGCCTCGGCTTGTGCGCTCCTGAGGCAATAGAGCAAACGACCAGGCAGATTACCTCTTTCGAGATCACGGATTCTGTACCAGATATGGTAAGAGCTGTAGATATGCCGGTGCTGTTTGTCGCCGGTGAAGGGGATGTCATCATGACCTGCGAGAATGCCCTTAAACTGCAGGAGATGACCGAGAAGGGGAGTTACGTTTGTGTTCCGGAGTGCGGCCATCTGATTACCGTCGAACTTCCCGATACGGCCTCAGAACTGATTCTCCGGCAGGTGTTTCAGAATTGAGCCGCGTTTCGGTCAGGCTTTTTTTGCTGCATCTATGAACGCCTTGATTTTTTCAGGGCTTTTGATGCCGGGTGAGAGTTCAACACCGCTTGCGGTGTCCACACCCCAGGGTCGGGCCAACTGCACCGCCGATGCTACGTTTTCGGGGTTGAGGCCTCCGGCAAGAATTGCGTAACCGAATCCTCTGAGTTCCTCGAAGATTTCCGCCGCCAGCCCCTGTTCAATCCGTTCACCGGTGCCTCCCTCCATTCCGGGACGGCAGGCATCGAAAAGGAAACTGTTGACCCTGCTTTCCAGTGCAAATCTTCTCACCATTGCGGTATCAAAGCCGGGTTCCGGACGAAAAACCCTGATGATCCTGACATTGGAGATTTCCAGCGCTTTTTCCGCCGTGTAGCGATTTGAGTGCAATTGCGCTGCCTGCAGCCGGCATGTGCTGCATATCGAGCTGATTTCTCCAGGTGATTGTTCGACAAAAATTCCCGTACAGGCGATAAATGGTGGCAGTTCAGCGATGATTGCCGCCGCCTTTTCAGGCTCGATATAACGGGGACTTTTCCTGCTGAAATTGAACCCGAGCGCATCGGCTCCCGACCTGCAGGCGCAGAGGGCATCTTCAAGGCTTTTTATGCCGCAGATTTTCACTTTAACCATAACTGAAACATAATGGATTTGATGGAATATAAGCCTGTTCGATCAGAAATATCATGCCGTGTTTCATGCATTTTTTCAGGTAATCACTCCCTCTGCGGCGTATTGTGATTTCCCTTAATTATCCGTATTATCAAAGCCGATCTTTAAGAGTGGGGCGTCGCCAAGTGGTAAGGCATCGGCCTTTGGAGCCGACATTCGCAGGTTCGAATCCTGCCGCCCCAGCATATAATCAGCAAGATCAGTCTGATTCGACTGATTTGACCGATCCGACCGATCAAAAAAGAAAACAGAAAAGGCAGCCTTTGCGGGCTGCCTTTTCTGTTTTGCTGATGGTGAATCAGTAGCGGTAATGGTCGGGCTTGTAAGGTCCTTCAACGGGAATACCGAGGTAGTCGGCCTGTTCCTTCGAAAGGGTGGTGAGTTTGACGCCAAGCTGTCCGAGATGCAGTCTTGCGACCTCTTCGTCAAGCTCTTTCGGCAGGCGGTACACGTCGATTGCATACTCTTTTGTCCAGAGCTCGATCTGGGCGAGGGTCTGGTTGGTGAAGGAGTTGCTCATGACGAACGACGGGTGTCCGGTAGCGCAGCCAAGGTTCACCAGACGGCCTTCGGCAAGCAGGTATATCGAGTTGCCGCTTTCGAAGGTGTACTTGTCGACCTGGGGCTTGATGTTCAGTTTGGTCGCTCCGGCATAGGCGTTGAGCATCTCGACCTGGATTTCGTTATCGAAATGGCCGATGTTGCAGACGATCGCTTCGTCCCTCATCTGCTTCATATGCTCGAGGGTTATGACATCCTTGTTGCCGGTGGTGGTAACAAAAATGTTGCCCTCTCCGACGGCCTCTTCCATGGTGGTTACTTCAAAGCCTTCCATAGATGCCTGCAGGGCGCAGATCGGGTCGATTTCGGTTACGATCACCCGTGCGCCGTAAGAGCGCATGGAGTGGGCGCAGCCTTTTCCGACGTCGCCGTAGCCAAGCACCACAACAACCTTTCCGGCGATCATGACGTCCGTGGCGCGCTTGATACCGTCGGCAAGCGACTCGCGGCAGCCGTAGAGATTGTCAAATTTGGATTTGGTGACCGAGTCGTTGACGTTGATGGCAGGGAAGAGCAGTTCGCCTTTCTCCATCATCTGATAGAGGCGGTGAACACCGGTGGTGGTCTCTTCCGACACGCCTTTCATTTCTGCAGCGACCTTGTGCCAGCGCTGCGAATCTTCGCCGTACACCTCACGGAGCTGCTGGAAGAGCGCTTTCTCTTCGGCGTTGCCGGGAGTTTTTTCGAGCAGTTCGGGGTTGTTCTCGATCTTGTAGCCGAGATGGATCATGAGGGTTGCGTCACCGCCGTCGTCAACGATGAGGTTCGGTCCTTTGCCGCCTTCGAATTCGAGGATCTGGCGGGTGCACCACCAGTATTCATCGAGGGTTTCACCCTTCCAGGCAAACACAGGGACTCCGGCTTTGGCAATAGCTGCTGCGGCATGGTCCTGGGTCGAGAAGATATTGCAGCTTGCCCAGCGAACCTCGGCTCCGAGGTCCACCAGCGTTTCGATCAGTACCGCAGTCTGGATGGTCATGTGCAGCGATCCGGTAATCCGTGCGCCTTTGAGGGGCTTCTGACCGGCATATTTCCGCCTCGTGGCCATCAGGCCGGGCATCTCTTTTTCAGCGATCTCAATCTCCTTGCGCCCCCATTCGGCAAGGGAGATGTCCGCTACTTTATAGTCAAGCACTTCCGCTTCGATTGTCATAAGAGTCGATTGGTTTTAAATGGTATTGTCTGATAGTTCTCAGGCCATGGCGAAGGCTTTCTTGAGTTCTTCGACCTTGTCGGCTTTTTCCCACGGGAAGATGTCGCGGCCGAAGTGTCCGTATGCTGCGGTCTCCTGATAGCACCAGCCGTGAGGTCTGTCGAGGTTGAAGCGTCTGATGATGGCTGCCGGGCGAAGATCGAAGATCTTTTCTGCTTTTTCCTGGATTTCGGCATCGTTAAGGCCGTTTTTGGCGGTGCCGTGGGTATTGATGTAGATCGATACCGGACGGGCGACGCCGATGGCATAGGAGACCTGAACGGTGCATTTATCTGCCAGGCCTGCAGCTACGATGTTTTTTGCGACGTGGCGCGATGCGTATGCCGCGCTGCGGTCGACTTTCGACGGGTCTTTGCCGCTGAATGCACCGCCGCCGTGAGGGGCTGCGCCGCCATAGGTGTCGACAATGATCTTGCGTCCGGTCAGACCGGTATCGCCGTGAGGTCCGCCGATTTCAAAACGGCCGGTCGGATTGATGTGGAATTTGGTGTTGGCGTCGAGCAGGGCGTCGGGAATGACCACTTTCACTACATTCTCGATAATGTCTTTCCTGATCACGGCCTGGAAATCGGCTTCGCTCATTCCTGCAGGCTCCGGATCGTGCTGGGTTGAAACAACCACGGCATCAACGCGGGCGACTTTCTCGTCGATATATTCGAGGGTCACCTGGCTTTTCGAGTCGGGGCGGAGGTAGGTCATGATTTTGCCCTCCTTGCGGATTTCGGCAAGCTTCTTGACGAGCTGCTGGGCGAACTGGATGGCGGCCGGCATCAGTTCCGGAGTTTCCGTGCAGGCGTAACCGAACATCATGCCCTGGTCGCCGGCTCCGACCCGGTCGAACTCGTCGGCGATCTCTTCCTTGCGGTCGACACCGCGGTTGATGTCGGGCGACTGGCTGTGCAGTGCGGAAAGCACGCCGCAGGAGTTGGCTTCGAACATATACTCGCCCTTGGTGTAACCGATTTCAGTAACAACCTTGCGGGCGATTTTCTGGATATCGACAATACCTTTGGTTGTGACTTCGCCGCCGACGATAACCTGACCGGTGGTGACGAAGGTTTCACATGCTACACGTGAATTGGGATCCTGGCGGAGAAACTCATCAAGCACGGCATCGGAAATCTGATCGGCAACTTTGTCCGGATGTCCTTCTGATACGGATTCAGAGGTAAAGAAATACCTTGACTGTGACATGGTTCTGGTAATGGTTTGGTTAAACGAACAACAGAAACAACTGCAGAAAACAGCTTCAGGAAAAGAATTTTCAGTGAACGGGAGTTCAGCGGGAGAGACTCTGGACACGGAAAAATTTTCCTCAGGCAACCGGAAACAGCATTTCCGGAAGAGCCTGCGGCACCGTGTCCATAGGTAATGGGGATGCCGTTGCTTGACAAAGCAAAAATGTAAGCAATCGGCTGCATTCATGCAACAACTCTCTTACCGCACGCGTATTTCGGAATAGTCGCCGATATTGATTTCGTGCGGATTGCCGCTGATGGAGGCATTGTTTCCGACAATGGAGTGATCGAGCATGATGTGGCTCACCCGTGCGCCGTTGCCGATAATGGAGTCCCTGACGATGGTATCGCTTACCACGGCATGTTCTCCGATGGTGGCATTGGGCCCGATGATGGCGTTTTCAACCGATGCGTTTTCCGCAATGAAAACCGGATCGTTGATGATGCAGCCGGGGTACTCCTTTGTTCTCGGCTGTTTGTCGAGCAGGAGGGTCTTGTTGGTTGAGAGCAGGGTTTCGGGCTTTCCGCAGTCGTACCATCCCTCGACGGCAAAGGTGGTGAAGGGTTCTCCCTGCTCGATCATGAGCTGCAGGGCGTCGGTGAGCTGGTATTCTCCCTTTGTTTTTGTCTCGCTTTCGATTATGCGATCGATCGAGGAGAAGAGAAGCGCAGCATGCCGGAGGAAGTAGAGACCGACTATGGCAAGATTGCTGACCGGTTCGTCGGGTTTTTCTACCAGTTTTACGATTTTTCCGTTTTCCGTAACCGCAACGCCGAACCGGCGGGGATCCTTCACTTCATGAACCCCGAGTGATGATACAGGGCTTTTCAGTACCGGCTGCAGATCGACGTCGAAAATCGTATCTCCGAGGATGATGAAGAGCGGTTCATCCTGGTTTACATGGGGTTTGCACATCCAGACGGCATGAGCGAGCCCAAGCCGTTCGGACTGGTTCACGAAAGTGAACTTGATGGAGTAGTTTTTTCTCAGCCAATCTTCGACCATGTTGCCGAGATACCCCACAATGACGATTGCCTCATCGATGCCCGCATCGATGAGCTTGTCCATGATATGGCCGATTATGGGCTTTCCGGCTACGTTCAGCAGTACTTTGGGGTGTGAGAAGGTGTGCGGACGCAGGCGCGTGCCGACTCCGGCAACAGGGATGATGGCTTTCATGGTTGTGGGGTCTTAAGCTGGGTTGAAAAAACCTTATGATTACATTTTAATGAAAATAAGGGTAATTCCGAAGTGCATGCACCCATGCACGCTCAATCTCGGAAATATGGAAATCAATTGTATTTTATCGGCAAGAGAGACAAAAACAAGAAATTTCCGTGTGTGAAATTGAAAAGACTTTTTAAACAGTCAGGGGTGGTTCCTGTTCTTGAGGACAGGATGGTGCTGATTACGGCAAGGAGGTCCGACCGGTGGATCATTCCGAAGGGATATGTTGAAAAGGGGCTGTCTCCGGCGGATTCTGCTGCCAAAGAGGCCTTTGAAGAGGCCGGTCTTGTCGGCCGTGTCCGCTACAAGGAGATTGGAGAGTACCGTTACAGGAAGTTCGGAAAACAGTTTTCCGTGACGGTTTTTCCTTTCTTCATAGAAACCATGCTTGACGAATGGGATGAGATGCATCTTCGCGAGCGCCGGGTGGTTTCTCCCGGGGAAGCTTTCGATATGCTCTACCATGATGAACTGAAAGCCATAGTTTCGGGTTTTTTCGGAATCAACCGGCATTGACGCCGTTACCAGAAGGGCTTGTTTTCCGAAGTGGAAAGAGCCGCCTTTTGTTGAAAAAATCATAATAATACAAGGAATTCGAATGGTGGCTGGGAAAAAATATCGATCAATACTTTTTGCCGGAGCGATCATCCTTGCCGGTATCCTGGTCGGCGGCGTGCTCGGAAAACTGAAGCCGGACGAGCAGCCGGAAAAAAAGGAAAAAAAGGCTGCGCCCATGCAGCTGCTGACGGTGCAGAACGGCCCTGTTACGGTTCCCTTCGAGATGAGCGGAACACTTGCAGCGGTAAGGAAAATCGAAATCTATGCAGAGGTTTCCGGGGTTTTCCGCGATGCTGCACGTCCTTTCAGGGAGGGGAGCTCCTTTCGAAAGGGGGAACCGCTGCTGGTGATCGACGATGAGGTCTACCGCAACAGCCTGCTTGCCGAGAAAAGCAGTTTTCTTAACCTGCTGACCCTCGTGCTTCCCGATGTCATTATCGATTTTCCCGAAGCGTCGGCAAAATGGAAGCGCTATACCGAGTCGTTCCGTATCGAGTCTCCGCTCAGGCCGCTTCCTGAACCGGCAACCGACAGGGAGAGGAACTATCTTGCGGCACGAAACCTCTACAACCGGTTCTATGCTATCCGTAGCATGGAGGCCACACTCGGCAAATACCGCATAAAAGCGCCTTTTAATGGCGTCGTGACCATCTCCGAAGTGAATCCGGGAGCACTTATCCGTACCGGGCAGAAAATCGGTGAATTTGCCGCCACAGGAAGCTATGAGCTTCAGGCCTCGGTCGGCATCAGGGATGCAGAGTTTCTTTCCCCGGATACTCCTGTTACGGTTGTTTCCGACGATTTTGCCGGAAGCTTGCGCGGCGTGATCAAAAGAATCAACACGAACATCACGCCCAACACCCAGTCTGTATCGGTGTATGTCGATGTTGCCGATTCCCGGTTGAGAGACGGTATGTACCTGACGGCACGTATGTCGCTTACCGTTCCGGATGCGTTCAGCATACCCCGTTCCCTGCTGCAGGACGACAATCGGATGTTTGTTCTGCAGGGCTCGCGTTTCGTTCTGAAAAAAGTTACGGTGCTTGCCCTCAGCAACGATCGCGCGGTAATCAGCGGAGTGGCTGACGGGACCAGGCTTCCTGCCGAAAGAGTTCCCGGACTCCATGACGGAATGGATGCCCGTCCCTTGCTCAAGCCTTAAATGATTAGTTCTATGCAGTTTCCCTGTCGAAAACCTGCGGGCGGGAGTGTTGAATGAAAGGCGCCATCAGACTTTTCGTAAAATATCCGGTGCTCGGCAACGCCATTTATCTTGCCGTGATGCTTTTTGGCCTGGTCGCTTTCAGCCAGATCAAAACAAACTTTTTTCCGGATATCCCTCCCAATTTCATCTATGTGACTGCCACCTATCCGGGGGCATCTCCCGAAGAGCTCGAAGAGGGGGTTACCCTGAAAATCGAGGACAAGCTCAAGGGGGTTACCGGGATTGATCGGGTGACATCGGTTTCCTCGGAAAACAGTGCAACCGTTTCGGTCGAACTGAAGAAAGGTGCAGATGCCAACGAGCTTCTCCAGGAGGTCACCAATGCGGTCGACCAGATAAGCTCCTTTCCCGCAGGCCTCGAAAAACTGCAGATTTACAAGCAGGACCGGGTGGACTTCGTTGTGGCATATGCCCTTTACGGCGATGTCGATCTCCGTCAGCTCAAGATATACGCCCGTCGCATCGAAAGGGATCTTCGTAACGAAGGGCTTGCCTCAAAAGTCAGGCTGAGCGGTTTTCCGGAGGAGGAGATCGAGATCAGTGTAAGCGAAAATGCCATGCGATCCTACGGCATGACGTTTTCGGAAATAGCCTCCGCGGTGAACCGTACCAATCTCAAGATCACCGGCGGAACGATCCGCGGCCGGAGGGAGGAGCTGCTTATCAGGGCGGACAACAAGGGTTACAGGGCAGGGGATCTGGAAAATCTCGTCGTCAGGTCGGGAAACTCCGGGGACCTGGTTCGTCTTCGTGATGTCGCTTCCGTTCGGGACCGCTGGTCGGAAGTGCCCGATCGTAACTGGTTCAACGGAAAACCCTCGGTCACCATCGATATTGAAAAAAGCAGCGACGAAGACATGTTCGTCATTGCCGGGGGGGTCAAAGGGTATATGGATGCATTCGATGCCAGCCACGACGATGTGCGGGCCGAGGTGCTGCGCAACGGTTCGGCGATCGTCAGGGAGCGGGCCGACATTCTCAGCTACAACGGTCTGGTGGGTATGATTCTCGTTGTGCTTTTTCTTTCCTTTTCGCTCAATCCACGGCTCGCCCTGTGGGTGGCGGCCGGCATTCCGTTCTCTTTTGCGGGCATGTTCATTCTCGGTTCGATCTACGGCCTGACCATCAATGTGGTTTCGTTGCTTGCCATGATTCTTGTGGTCGGTATTCTGGTCGATGACGGCATTGTGATTGCCGAAAGCATCTATCAGCGATACGAGAAGGGGGAGTCCCCCATGCAGGCAGCAATCAACGGTACAGCTGAAGTCGTTCCTTCCATTGCCGCCGCTGTCCTGACAACGGTCGTGCTGTTTCTGCTTTTTCTGTTTCTCGACGGCGATCTCGGCAAGCGTGTCAAGGATATCGCGTTCGTCGCCGTGACTACTCTCCTGATCTCGCTTGTGGAAAGCGTGTTCATTCTTCCGGCGCACATTGCGCACTCACGTGCGCTGCATGAAGCTCCCGGCAAAAAAACATGGCTGCTGAAAAAGTCCGAGGAGTTTTTGCACTTCCAGCGCGACATCCTCTATGCGCCCGTTCTGAAATTCGGCATAAAAAATCCGCTCATTACAATCGCCGTGCCGGTGGCACTGATGTTTATAACCATCGGCGCCATGAAGGGCGGCCTGATAAAGACAACCTTTTTTCCGGTCATCGAACAGGACAACATTCAGGTGACCCTTGAAATGCAGGCCGGTACCAGAGATGCCGTAACCGACAGCGTGCTTGCCGCGATGGAACAGAATGTCTGGCAGGTGCACCATGAATATCTGAAAGGGCAGGAAAACGAGAATGGGCTCGTAACGGCCATAGGTCGCACGATAGGCCCGAAAGGCCATCAGGGCGGCTTGCGGATTTCGCTGGTTGACAGCCGTTTGCGCAAAATCGACAGCCAGGAGATTGCCGATCGAATCCGCCGGAAAACCGGCATGATCGCCGGCGCCCGCAAACTCCAGATCGGCGGGGGCGGGATGTGGGGCATGCCGGTTTCCATTGCGCTCAAGAGCGATAACCTTCAGCAGCTCAGGGCGGCGAGGGAGAAGCTTGAAATCGCACTCAAAAGCAAGGAAGAACTGAAGGATGTTTCGGATAACGATCCCCCCGGCCTCGAGGAGGTTTCAGTAAAGCTCGGTGACAAGGCATACGCGCTCGGCCTCACTACCTCCGAAGTCATGAACCAGATTCGAAGTGCTTATTTCGGTCTCGAGTCGCAGCGTCTGCTCAGAGGGATCGACGAGATCAAGGTGTGGGTACGTTACCGTGAGCATGAACGCGCTTCTCTTGGCGCTCTTGAGGATATGCGCATACAGCTCGGCGAGGGTCGCTCGGTTCCGCTCCGGGAGATCGCCCGGATCAGCATATCGAGGGGAGTTTCCTCCATCAACCATATCGATGCCCAGCGCGTTGTGAAAATCGAGGCCGATGTCTCGGACCCGAATACTGCGGTTCCGGATCTGCTTGAAAGCATCCGAAGGGAGATCATGCCGGGTGTTCTTGCAGACTATCCCGACGTAAGTTTCAACTTCGAAGGCCAGAGCCGCGAGAGCGCCAAAACCACCGGATCCATGAAGATCGCCTTTCCTGTGCTTTTTCTGTGCATGTACCTCATCATCGTGTTCACCTTCCGCTCCTTTCTCCAGGCGTTCATTGTGCTTCTGCTGATACCCCTCAGCCTTGTCGGCGTGGCGTGGGGCCATTTCATTCAGGGCTACATTCTCAGCATGCTCTCTCTGTACGGGGTGATCGCGCTTATAGGTATCGTCGTCAATGACTCTCTTGTCTTTATCAGCACGCTGAATACGCGCCTCAAAGAGGGGGGGCTGTTTACCGAATCGCTTTTCGAAACGGGCATAAGCCGGTTTCGTCCGATTATTCTTACCTCGCTGACAACGGTTGCCGGGCTTGGCCCGCTTATTTTCGAGCAGAGCAGGCAGGCGCAATTTCTTTCGCCCATGGCGATTTCCGTTGCCTACGGCTTGCTGTTCGGTACCACCCTGACCCTTCTCATGCTGCCCGCGCTACTCGTGCTTTTCAACAGCGCGAAACAGCGGATTCTCGCTTTGCTGGAAAAACGGGGGGTTACGGCAGAAGAGGTCGAACCGGCGGTTCGGGAGGAACTGTTTTCAGATACGCACTAATTATACGGGCAAATTCCTGTCTGCACCATGTCATGAAACGAATACAGCACTCATTGTTCTCCATATGCCTGTTCCTGCTGCTCTTTGCGCTGCCGGAATCCGCGGGGGCGGCCGTTGCCCCGGAACCTCTATCGCTCGAACAGGCCATCGCGCTTGCGCTTGAAAAAAACCCGGATATTCAGGTTGCAAGGAATGAAGAACGCATTGCCCGTAACAATGTGCATATAGGCAATGCCGGGCTTCTGCCGAAAATCGATCTGGTTTCGAAGGCTGCCTATACGGAGAATCCCGGAAGCACGGTGCCTTCAGCCATTGAATCGACGACCAGCACGGCGCAGATTCAGGCGTCGTATACCCTGTTCAACGGTTTCGGCAACATCTATACCTTCCGCAAGCTGAAAGCCTCGGGAGATCTTGGACGGCTCCAGGCGCGCAGCAGCATCGAGCAGATTGTCATCGACGTCAGCCAGGCCTATTACGACCTTGCCGATGCAATCGAACAGCTCAGGGCATCGGGAGATGCGGTGGAAATTTCCGCCGAACGGTTCAGGAGGGCGAAGCTTCGCTCCGAATACGGTCAGGCAAACACCCAGGAGGTGTTATCCTCGATGGTTGACGCCAATAACGACAGTGTTGCCTGGCTTCAGGCACGTCTCCGCAAAGAGAACGCCGAAAGAGAGCTCAATCTTCTGCTTGGTCGTCTTCCAGACTCACCCTGCGCTGTAGTGAGCGCGGTAACCTTTCAGCCGCTGATGGAGTTCGACTCTCTCAGGGCCAGGGCGTTCAAGGGCAGTGCGGAATATCTCATGGCTCAAAAAGCCGTGGAGCAGTCACGCTTTGAACTGTTTCAGGCACGTTCCGAATTTTTTCCCCGTATCGATGTGCAGGGAGGTTACGGATTGAGCAGGAGCGCAGGCGGTTTCGATGTGGGTATCGGAGATACCGAGCCGGGCGTTTCCGCTTCGGTTACCTTGAGCTACAATCTCTTCAACGGATTTCAGTCGGCCATAAAAAACCAGAATGCCCGTCTTGCTCTTCTGAACCGTGAGATATTCCGGCAGAAAGCCTCCGGTGTTCTGGAGAAAAAAATAGCCGACACCTTTCACGCTTACCGCAACAGCCGTGAAATTCTGCGCTTCAAGGAGAAAAATATTGAATCCGCGGAGCTGAATTTCCGGCGAACCAAAGAGCTGTATGTGCTCGGCCAGGCTACCGGCACCACCTTCAGGGAGGCACAGCTCAATCTGGTTGATTCCAGAAAAAGCATCGCATCGGCCAGATATGAGGCAAGAATGCTCGAACTGCAGCTGATGCGCCTGACGGGGACTCTTTTAGTGGCACGTGAGCGATAAGCAGTGTGCCGGTAGCCGGTAGTCAGGAACTCGGGATTGTGAAGTGAGGTCGGTAAGTTTTTTTTATGAGCGGGATTATTTATTTGATAATCTTGTTCCATATCTTATATTGTGAGCCTTCCATTAAGGAAACGGGGCATGGCGCAGTTGGTAGCGTGCCTGCTTTGGGAGCAGGAGGTCCCGAGTTCGAGTCTCGGTGCCCCGACCGGGTGGGTTCATTGACAGATGTGTTGTGCCCGTAGCTCAATGGATAGAGCATCAGCCTTCTAAGCTGAGGGTTACTGGTTCGAGTCCAGTCGGGCATACAAGGTGTATCCATAGGCTTTTTATGGTGATTGTAGCTCAGTTGGTTAGAGCGCCAGGTTGTGGCCCTGGAGGTCGGGGGTTCGAGTCCCCTCATTCACCCGCAGAAGGCCCCATCGACTAGTGGTTAGGTCATCACCCTTTCAAGGTGGTAGCACGGGTTCGAATCCCGTTGGGGTCACACGTTTGTTCAACCTGCACCGGCGCCTGCCGGTTCTTCCGGCCGGAAGTTGTGCAGGAGCGACAGTATCTTCCGGTTTCTGTTTTTTCAAGCTCTGTACGTTGCCGGTCCAGAGCTTTTTTTATTTTCAAATGCAGATTTTCCCGGTCCTATGAAAATATCTGTCAACTGGCTCAAAGATTTCCTCCCGTCGTTTTCTCCGGACATTCCAGCCCTTGTTGAAAAACTTACTTTCCTCGGCCTTGAAGTCGAGGAGGTGCATGCCCTGCAACTGCCGGATGATCTGGTTGTTGCCGGCCGGATCGAGGATGTTCAGCGCCACCCCGACGCCGACCGCCTGACGGTCTGTCGGGTCGCCACAGGAGGCGACGAACCGCTGCAGATTGTCTGCGGAGCGCCCAACGTGCGCCAGGGGATGCTGGTGCCTGTAGCGACCGTCGGTGCGAAGCTTCGGCTTGCGGACGGAGAGGTTCTGGCCATCAGGAAGTCCAGAATCCGCGGAGTACACTCGTTCGGCATGATCTGTGCACCAGATGAACTCGGTTTGTCGGACGACCATAGCGGAGTGATGGAGCTCGATCCTGCAACTCCCCCCGGTACGCCGCTTTCGGCTATTCTGGAGAGTGATGTCATGCTTGATATAGCCGTTACGCCCAATCGTCCCGATGTGCTCTCGCACCTCGGCCTGGCCCGCGAACTTGCCTCACCCGATGAGATTGTCCTGCCGTCCCGGCATCCTGTCGATTTTTCCGGCATCGGCACTCTGGTTGAAATCGCCGACAGGGACGCCTGCCCATACTATACCGCGGTGGTGATTCGCGGCATCGAGGTTCGGGAGTCGCCGGCATGGCTGAAGCGTCGCCTCGAAAGCATCGGACTGAACCCGAAAAACAATATTGTCGATATCACCAACTACATCCTGCACTCCCTGGGCCAGCCCCTGCATGCCTTCGATCTCAATAAACTTGCCGGTGAGCGGGTGGTGGTCCGCAGTGATCTCTCCGCCGCATTTACCGCGCTCAATCAGGAAAACTGCACCGTTTTCCATGGGATGCCGGTTATCTGCGATGCTGCGAAGCCTGCGGCACTGGCCGGGGTTATGGGTGGACTCGATTCGGCGGTTTCGGCCGCTACGACGGATATTCTGCTTGAATCGGCTTATTTTTCTGCGTCCCGTATCAGGAAGTCCGCACGGACAGCCGGAATTTCCTCCGATTCGTCCTACCGTTTCGAGCGGGGTGTCGATCCCCTGAACGTTAGAAGGGGTTCGGAATGCGCCGTTGCGATGATTCTTGAGCTTGCCGGCGGCCGGATAACCGATGCCATGGAGTGCGGTACTCTGCCTGAAGAGCCCGGCAGGGTCACGCTGAGGCCCGACAGGGTCAACGCCATGCTCGGCAGCTCCATCCCTTTGGATACCATGAGGCACATTCTCGTCCGTCTCGGGTTCCGGTGTGCTGCAACGGCGGATGACGGCCAGATGGAGTTTCACGTTCCGTCATGGCGCGTGGATGTGACCTCCGAGATCGATCTTGTCGAAGAGATTGCCAGGGTTTACGGGTATGACAACATCCAGCCGTCGCCCCAGATGATGACAACCTATCCGCAGTCGCGCAAGGTGCCGGAATATTTTCCCGATTATCTCCGGGGTATTCTGATCGGGCTCAATTTCCGGGAAATTCTCACCAATCCGCTCATCAGGCGTTCGGAAGCCGAACTGTTCGACAGCCGGGTCGTTACCGCTCTCAATCCCATCAGTGAAGGGCTGGAGGTTCTGCGTCCATCTCTTGTTCCCGCTTTTCTTAAGGTTATTGCCCACAATATCCGTCATGGCAACAGGGACCTCCGGCTTTTTGAGGTTGCCAGCGGCTTTCTCGGCGCAGGAGTTACCCGTGAAGGAGAGTCGCCTCTCGAAGCATTCGGCGAACGGGAGTATCTTGTAATGGCCATAACAGGATCCAGCCATCCCCGACTCTGGAATCAGCCTGCCGTGAAGAGCGATTTTTTCGATATGAGCGGTGCAGTAGAGATGCTGCTCGAGAAGCTGAATTTACTTGACAAATCATCGCTTATTGCATATAATGAAAATACGGTTGGTATTGATTTGTTGCTGACCGGACAGGGGGAAAACCGTATCTGCCGTGCAGGGACGGTTCAGATGGTGGAGGGCGCTTTGCTCGGCGAATTCGATATCGAGCAGGATGTATTCCTTGCGGAACTCGATACCGCGGTGCTTCAGGATGCGTTCAGCGCTTCAGTCGTTTACGATCCGCCCTCGAAGTTTCCTGCTGTCCAGAGAGATCTATCGTTTATTCTTCCCAGGGGTGTGGCTGTTCAGAAGCTTGTCGATGTTGTCAGGGCAAGCGATCCCCTTATCAGGGGCGTTTCTGTTTTCGACCATTTCGAACGCGGTACGGAACACGGAGGGGAACGCAGTGTAGCGCTCGCTCTTGATATTGCCGATCACGAGAGAACCCTGCAGGACGAGAGAATAAACGGTATACTTGAAAAAGCCGGCACGAATGCCGGAAAACAACTTGGTGCGGTAATTCGACAAGTCTGATACTTATTGTTCCATGCATGATCAGGACAGGCAGACCATCACGGCTGATGTCAGCCTCCTTGAAGAAAATGTCGGAAACCTCGTTTCCCGGCTGGATGAATGCCGGAGAGAAAATGAGCTGCTGCGTTCGGAGCTTGCGACCCTTCAGAACATTCTGAGATCCTGCAAACTGCCCGATACCGGCTCGACTCCCCTGACCGGAACGGAAGCCGAGTTTACCTATGCCGAGAAACTGCGGGTCAAGCAGAAGCTTGTACTCATTCTGCAGAAGATCGAGCTGGAACTGAGAAGTCCCCGAAACTTGTAGGAAGGCCGTATGGAAAAGATCGATGTAAATGTCTACGGCGACAGTTATCCGCTACGCACCGGAAGCCGTGAGCTGACAGAAAATGCGGCTCAGGGTGTGGATCGTGCCATGCGGCTGTACGCTGAAAAAGCGCCATCTTTTGACCCGGTTAAACTTGCTGTGCTTTCAGCGATTTCGTTTGCCGAAAAGAATATCGAACTCGAAGAGGAACTGGAAGCGTTACGGCAGAAAATAAACCGGCTCAATGTTTTTATAGGGCAAAGTTTACAGGAATAATTTACATTAGAGTAGAAGAAATATCCGCACCAGGTAGAAGGGGTGTATTGTAAGTAAAAGAACTAACACTATTAAGACGGGAGCCGAGCTCTTCTTTTTGATTGCAGGCCTTGATTGACTCTCCGGTTTATCCGGGTGTCATCGGCAGTCACCAGAGCTGCCGCATTGGAAGCAAAAAACCTGAAGGAGGCGCCCACCGTGTCACACGGGTTCTTGAATCTTACACATCCCGCCCTGGTGCGGATTTTTTTGTTTAAAACGGTGCTTCCTTCTCTTGAGAGGCGGAGCATGTTAAAAGGAGGTAAACGGTAATGGGTATTGTCATAAACCTGTTTCTGATTGTATTTGCAGCGGCCGTGTTTTTTGTCATCGGTTTTTTTCTTGGACGGTATTTTCTTGAACGTATCGGCACCACAAGGGTTCTTGAAGCCGAAGAAAGGGCTGTACAGATAGTCCAGGAGGCCCAGAAAGAGGCTAACGAATACAAGGAGCTCAAGGTTACCGAAGTCAATCAGGAGTGGAAAAAGAAGCGACGGGAGTTCGACCAGGAAGTAGTCATAAAGAACAACAAGTTCACCCAGCTCCAGAAACAGATCCAGCAGAAGGAAGGCCAGCTGAAGAAGCAGAGCCAGGATCTCCGGGATGCCGAACGCAAGCTGCAGGATCAGCGCAAGGAGTCCGAGCAGATGATGGAAATGGTCAGGAGCCGTTCTTCCGAGCTTGAACTCATCATTGCCGAGCAGAACCAGCGGCTCGAGAGCATCAGCAACCTGCAGGCCGACGAGGCCCGGCAGATGCTTGTCGACAATATGGTGACGAAGGCACGCGAAGAGGCTACCGAAACGATACATCGCATTCACGAGGATGCAGAACAGCAGGCCGAACGCCTTGCCGAGAAGACCCTGCTTACGGCTATCCAGAGAATCTCCTTTGAACAGGCCACCGAAAATGCACTTTCGGTGGTGCACATCCAGAGCGACGAGCTCAAGGGCCGGATTATCGGCCGTGAAGGCCGGAACATCAAGGCTTTCGAGAATGCTACCGGAGTGGATATCATCGTTGACGATACCCCTGAAGTGGTGATTCTCTCCTGCTTCGATCCCCTCCGTCGCGAGCTTGCAAAGCTTACCCTGCAAAAGCTGCTCGTTGACGGAATCATTCATCCTGTGGCCATCGAAAAAGCCTATGAAGATGCCAAAAAGGAGATCGACGATGTCATCATGACTGCCGGAGAGGAGACCCTTGCATCCCTGCAGCTTCCCGACATGCCCGCCGAACTGGTTCGGCTGATCGGCAACATGAAATTCCATACTGTTTACGGTCAGAACCTTCTGCAGCATACCAAAGAGGTTGCCATGCTTGCCGGTCTCATGGCCGCCGAGCTCAAGCTCGATGTGCGGCTTGCCAAACGGGCAGGCCTGTTGCACGATATCGGCCTTGTTCTTCCGGCGGGCAACGAACCGCATGCTTTGACGGGAAGCGCGTTCCTGAAGAAGTTCAACGAGTCGCCGCTGGTCATCAATGCGGTGGCCGCGCATCACGGCGATGTAGATAAGGAGTCACCGCTTGCCGACCTCATCGATGCAGCCAACGTTATTTCGCTCTCGAGGCCCGGGGCCAGAGGCGCTGTGACGGCCGACGGGAACGTCAAGCGGCTTGAAAGCCTCGAAGAGATAGCAAAGGGATTTCCCGGCGTACTCAAAACCTATGCCCTGCAGGCCGGAAGGGAGATCAGGGTTATCGTCGAAGGCGACAACGTCAGCGACTCACAGGCCGATGTGCTTGCCCACGACATTGCCAGCAAGATCGAGTCCGAGGCCCAGTACCCCGGTCAGATCAGGGTGACCATCGTGAGGGAGAGGCGGTCGATAGCATACGCGAAGTAATATGAACCGCTCCTGAGGAGCTTCTCGGTAATCAGGAGCGCTTCACGGTCCGGATAGAGAAGAGCAGAACAAAAAGAGGCTGCCCCGGAAGCAAGACCGGGACAGCCTTTTTTTGTTCCGTTCCCGGCAAGACAGGAAAAAAGCGGGGTCTTGCCCCGCATCCTCGCTATGTTAGTGTTGCCATTACTGCAACTCCCATCCCGATTTCCACTTTCGGAAGCCCTTGTAACCGGAATCGCATGAATTCTTTTTCCGGTCGCGGGTGCGGTTCAGTTTTTCAGCAGGACTTCACAACCAGGGTGGAGTTCAATGAACCGTTCGATTTCGGTATCGGGAACCTGCCCGGCCGAAAGCTCGAGTTTTTCGAAACTTTCCAGATGCATGAGCGGCTCTATGGATGGTACCGGGGTATGTGAAATATCGAGTTCCTCGAGATCCACGAGTCCGGCCAGCGGTTCGACCGAAGAGACCTCCGTTCTTGAAACGTTGAGCTCCCTGAGCGCAACGATGTTCCTGAGCGGCTCGAGGCTTGCAATTGCGGTTTTGCTGCAGCGGAGGTATTCAAGATTCAGCAATCCTTCGAGCGGCGCGAGATCGTGAACACCGGTGTTGTTGATGCCGAGTTCGATAAGATCCACAAGACCGCTCAACGCCTCCAGTGAGCTGATTTCCGTTTTATAGCAGCTCAGCTTTTCAAGCGTGACGATCGATTGCAGGGGAGAGAGATCGGCGATCATGGTTTCCGAGCAGTAAAGCTCTTCGAGGTTTACCAGATTTTTCAGCGGTTCCAGCGAAGTGATCTGCGTGCTCGATACCCAGAGCAGTTTCAGGTTCCTGAGATTGGCGAGCGGTTCGAGAGAGGTGATGTCGCAATCGAAAGCGTAGAGGCGCTGCAGATGCCGGAGTCCGGCGAGAGGTTCGAGACTTTCAACCGGCGACTCGTCACAGCGGAGCTGCTGGAGCAGATCGAGCATGCGCACCGGCAGCAGATCGTGCACGCGGCGGTTGTCGCAACGCAGATGGGTGGTTTTGAAAAAGTCGAGAATTTCACCTTCAGAGGGCTCCCTGACAAGCTTCAGGGTGTTTTTTACAACCTCTTTCCAGTCTGCGCTCAGGCTGTTCCACCATTTTCTTCGCAGCCCGCCGTCTTCCAGAAGTGAGGATTTCGTGCATGAGGCGAGGAATTCGATCTCCTCGGGGCTGCAGTAGAGGTGCCGGTTGCCGGTGTTTTTTACGCCGCAATCTCCGGGTACCACCGGTGCGGTTTCACACACACCGAGATTTTCCGTAATGCATCGGGTATACCATGCGGCTTTTTTTTCCTCGATGTTCCGCTGGTGGATCTCCATGCTCTGTTCATCCAGAGAGGTGATATCCTCGAGTATATCGTTGCCGCATCGGGGGCAGACAGCGCTGTCACTGGCGAGGGGAAAGTGGCATACCGGGCAATTGCTGTAGGTGTTCTGTTCCAAAATTCACAAGGCGGTTAAGTTTATTGAAGGGAACAGCCGGGAACTAAAGTTTACAGTATAAGAAAAAAAGCGTTACGGTTGTATAACCTGTTTTTTTCTCTTTGTGCTCCTTTTTCGAGAGGGCTTTGCCCTGTAAACTAATTGAAAGGGCTCCTTGTTTACATTCAAACACGCAAAAAGACAGGTCTTTTTTTCAATCCCCCGGAGACCAGGATGTACCGAACTGAATCGAACGGGTTTGCGGGTACGGGACTGCCGCACGCCTCACTTCTCGGGCTGTCCGAAGACGCTTGGCTTATGCGTCGCAAAGGATTCCGAAGAACCGCAAACAGTATCCAGATAGCTGAATCGCTCTTTACGACAGGCAACGGCTATCTCAACATCAGGGGAAGTCTTGAAGAGCTTCCTGACGGCCATGCAGGCGGTATGTATATCGGCGGTGTTTACGACCGCTCGGAAGCCGATGTCGAGGAGCTGGTAAAGTGCCCCATGTGGACGGACGTTTCCGTCTGGAGCGAAGGAGAGAAGTTCAGCCTGTCAACATGCACCCTGCTTTTTCACGAACAGGTGCTCGATATGAAAAAAGGGATTCTGCATCGTTCTACAACCATGCGGAACTCCATCGGCAGAATTCTCACCATCGAGAGCCTCCGTCTGGTATACATGCACCAGATTCATCTGGGTTATATGCTTTTCAGGATAACCCCGAGAAATTTTTCGGCTCCCCTGCGGGTATTCAGCGGTCTTAACGGAGAGGTGTGTAACCGGGGTTTTTTCCCCGAAGAGCGCATCAAGCATCTGCAGATTGAAAGGATCGAGCGGGGCCGGAATTTCATGTACCTCGAAATGAAGACCCGGCAGCAGGGCATACGCATAGCCGAGTCAGCATCGTGGAAACTGATACTTCCCGAATCCGCAAGGGCGTATCCCGAACCGAGAATTTACGGCGAGAAATTCACCAGCGAGATGACCCTCGAAGTCGAGAAAGGCCAGTCCTATACGTTCGAAAAACTTGCCGTGGTGCATACCAGCCGGGAAATTCCCGAAGAGAGCATGTTCAGCCGCTCGATATGCGAGCTGAAAAAATATGTCCGTACCGGGGCCGAGGCGCATCTTGCGTCTCATCTTCGTGTATGGGAAGAAAAATGGAAGCAGGCCGACATCCGCATAGCGGGAGACCCTCATGCCCAGGGGGCATTGCGTTATAACATCTACCAGCTGCTGATCAATGGACCTCCGTTTTCAGGCAGCATCGGAGCGAAGTTCCTCAGTTCGGAGGGTTACCTCGGCCATGTGTTCTGGGATACCGAGATTTTCATTCTGCCGTTCTTTATCTACAATTTCCCGGAAACAGCGCGCAACATGCTGCACTACCGGTATGCGACGCTGCCGGGGGCGATGAAAAACGCCGAAAGGAACGGCTATCGGGGAGCCAAATATGCATGGGAGTCCGCCTCAACAGGCGAGGATGTGACGCCGAGATTCGCCTCGAAACTCGAACGCACCATCCGGCTCATCTATACCGGCATGGAGGAGGATCATATCGTCTCGGATGTCATTTACGGGGTCGAGAAATATTTCCGGGTAACCGGCGACGAAGAGTTTCTCTTCGAGTGCGGGCTTGAAATGGTTTTTCAGACGGCAAGATTCTGGGCCAGCCGGGTGGTTTTCAGCGAGGGCATTTATGAAATACGCCGGGTTATCGGTCCCGATGAATTCCATGAGCATGTCGACAACAACGCCTATACGAACTACATGGTGAAATGGCATCTCCGACTTGCCTGCATGCTTTTCACCTACATGACGAAGCGACACCGCGAACGGCTCGAACCGCTCTGCCGCAAGATAGAACTTGCCGAAGAAGAGGTCGCCGGGTGGCTTTCGGTGAGCAGGAGTCTGAAATTCTCCCTCGATCCCGTCAACATGCTCGTAGAGCAGTTCGACGGTTATTTCAGACTTCGCGACTACGTTATTGAAGGGTTCGACCGTAAAGGGCACCCGAAGCTGCCCAGGGGGGTAACCTACAGGAATATCGGATCGACGACGCTCATCAAGCAGGCTGACGTGCTGCTGATGATGCACCTGTTTCCCCACGCCTTCAGCCAGGAGGAAAAGCAGGCGAATTTCGACTACTACGAAAAACGTACCGCGCACAAGTCCTCCCTGAGCCACTGTACGCACGCCATGATGGGCCTGTCTGTCGGAAAACGGTCGAGGGCCTATCACTACTTTATGAAAACCGCTCTTTTCGATCTTGAAAATCTGCATGGAAATACCGCCATGGGCATTCATGCGGCCGCGGTCGGAGGTGCCTGGCAGACCGTTGTGTACGGGTTCGGAGGGCTGTCGATCAAATCGGACCGGCTGGTTCTGAAGCCCTGGCTGCCTGGAAAATGGAAACGCCTCTCCTTTTCCGTCCGGTGGCAGGATCGGAATATCGATTTCTCCATCTATCACGACAGGATTTCCATTTGCATAAAAGCTCCCTATGACGACGAAATTCCGGTGAGCCTCTACCGTAAAACGCATAAAATCAGGACAAACAGGAAAGCGGTGCTGCACTACTGTTCCTCATGACGGTTTTTCGCAAGCGATTTTTCCCTTTTCAGCCTCCGCAAAGGCGTTGCCAGACTTCTGTTGCTCCGGGTGAGGGTTGCATGATTTCGGGGGATGCCGTTCCTGAGGGAAAAAGCCGGTAAACAGGGTTATCGGGTGGTGAAAGAGCCGAAAAAATTGTACTATTTCGGGCAGAGGTCTGCTGGTTGATCCCGTTTGAATGAACTCTCTCCCCGAAGGGTTGTTATATGGAATTTGTGCATCTTCACGTTCATACCCACTACTCGATGCAGAGCAGTCCGGTATTTCCCGGCGAGCTTTTTGCCGCATGCCGCAGGCTCGGCATGCAGAGTGTGGCGGTTACCGATTACTGTTCGATTTTCAATATGCCGGAACTGTTCAGCGATGCCAAAAAGGCCGGAGTGAAGCTGATAATCGGTTCCGAAGTCTACCTGCTTGAATCGGGAGCCCATTCGAACGCCAAAAACAGCGTTTCCCCTTCGCTGCTGCTGCTCGTCGAGAGCGAAACCGGTTACAGGAATCTCTGTATCCTGCTATCGAGGGCTTCCAGGGATGGGTTCATCAACGGTATGCCGCATCTCGAATCGCGCCTTCTGGAGGAGTACAGCGAGGGGCTGATCTGCCTGTCCGCATACAGTTCCGGAAGAATAGGCAGGGCGCTGCTTGCCGGTTCCGCCCATGAAGCCGAAACGGTGACCCGGTACTACAGGGAGATTTTCGGGGACAACTTCTATCTCGAACTGCAGCGTCATGCAATGCCGTTCGACGACAAACTCAATCTGGCCACCATCGCGCTTGCCGAAAAATTCTCCGTGGAGCTGGTGGCAACCAACAATGTCCACTACCTCGAACGCAAGGATTCCGGATGCTACCGGGCAATGATCGCCAACCGCACCAAGGAAAAACTTTCGAGCCAGAACCTGCAGGCCCTTCCGGGCAGCGAACACTACCTGAAAACCGCCGCCGAGATGGCCCGGCTTTTTCCCGAGGGCCGGAGGGCGCTTGCCAACACGGTGGCGATTGCCGAAAAATGTACCTACGCCTTTAAAAAGAAGGATCCCATCCTTCCGCCCTACACCCTTCCCGAGGGGTTCGACGACGAGGAGAAATACCTTCGCCACCTTACCTGGAAGGGGGCGGCCGAAAAGTATGCCGGATCGGAAGCCGAAGGCATCACCCAGGAGGATGTCCGCGAGCGTATCGAGCTGGAGCTTGGCGTGATAGGGAAAATGGGGTTCAGCTCCTACTTTCTCATTGTCAGCGACCTTATTGCCGCATCCAGAAGGATGGGCTATTCGGTCGGTCCCGGCAGGGGGTCTGCCGCGGGCAGTATCGTAGCCTATCTTACCGGAATAACCAGGATCGACCCCCTGAAGTACAAGCTGCTTTTCGAGCGCTTTCTCAATCCCGAGCGGCTTTCCATGCCCGATATCGATATCGATTTCACGCCGGTCGGTAAACAGAAGGTTCTTGAATATACCGTCGAAAAGTACGGTCAGGAGAGTGTGGCCAAAGTTGTGGCCATCGGTACGCTTGGAGCCAAGGCCGCCATCCGCGATGCTGGTCGTGTGCTTGAAGTGCCGCTGCCGGTTGTCGACCGTCTTGCAAAGCTTGTGCCCGGCAAGCCGGGCATTACGCTTGAAAAAGCCATCGGCGACGTGAAGGAGCTGAAGCAGTTTGTCGAAAGCACTCCCGAGAACCTCACGCTGCTTGAATATGCCCGGGCGCTTGAGGGAAGGGCCCGGAACGTTTCGATGCATGCCGGTGCCGTCGTCATCACCGACGGGCCGCTTGAAGCCCAGGTGCCGCTCTATGTTTCAAACAAGATCGAGACCGAGGTGCGGCGTTATGCCGATGAAATCGATCTCGACGAAACCGCGCTTGCCGGAGGCAAGGGAGGAGAGGGAGCCGATGAAAAGCAGGTGGTTACCCAGTTCGACAAGAACTGGATTGAAACCGCAGGACTGCTTAAAATCGACTATCTGGGCCTTGAAACGCTGGCCGTGATCGATGAAACCCTCCACCTCATCAGGAAACGGCATCAGGTGGAGATCGATCTCGAGAAAGTTCCCATGAACGACCGGAAAACCTTCCGCATTTTTCAGGAGGGTAAGATGGCCGGCATTTTCCAGTTCGAGTCGTCTGGCATGCAGAACTACATGACCCGGCTGCAGCCCACGCAGATCGGCGACATTATCGCCATGAGCGCGCTCTACCGTCCCGGAGCTCTGAATGCGCGAATCGACGAGCATCGCAATGCCGTTGACCTTTTTGTCGACCGCAAACACGGTCGGGAGGCTATCGATTACATGCATCCAATGCTCGAGGAGATTCTCAAGGAGACTTACGGGGTCATTGTCTATCAGGAGCAGGTCATGCAGATATCCCAGGTTATGGGAGGCTTCTCGATGGCCAGGGCCGATAATCTGCGCAAGGCGATGGGCAAGAAAATGCCTGAAATCATGGAACAGTTCAAGGCGGAATTCGTCAGCGGTGCGGTTGCCCAGGGGGTTCACGATACTCTTGCCACAAGGGTTTTCGAACTGATGGCCGAGTTTGCCGGTTACGGCTTCAACAAAAGCCATTCGGCGGCCTACGGGGTGCTTGCCTACTGGACAGGATATCTCAAGGCGCACTATACCGCCGAATTCATGACGGCGATTCTCAACAGCGAAATCGGCGATACCGACCGGATGAAGCACCTGACCGACGAGGCCAAAAGCTTCGGTATCATGACGCTGCCTCCGTCGATCAACAAAAGCGACACGCTTTTTGCCATAGAGTACCTCAAGGGAAAACCCTATATCCGCGTTGGTCTGAGTGCCATCAAGCAGGTCGGAGGAGCGGCCAGGGCCATCGTCACCTCCCGCATGAGAAAAAAGCGGGACTTTGTGAATCTTTTCGATTTTACCGCCTCGGTCGATCTCCGGGTGATGAACCGCAAGGCTCTCGAATGCCTGATTCTTGCCGGAGCGCTTGACGAGCTCGATCCGAACAGGGGAAAGCTCCTGGCAAATGTCGACAAGGCCATCAGGTTCGGCCAGATGCAGAACCGCTCGGTAACGCTCGGCCAGTGCGGCTTTTTTACCTCCGAAGGCGGGGAGGGCACCGATGATATCCACTACCCTGATCTCGATCCGGGGGAGCCCATACCGGAATCGGAGAAACTGCTGCAGGAGAAAAAACTGGTTGGTTTTTATCTCAGTCGTCATCCGCTCTCGCCCTACCGGAGGGACTGGGAGGCGTTTGCGACCCTGCCGCTCAACGCCAAGGAGGTCACCCCTTTGCGGCAGTACAAGGTGCTCGGAGTTGTCGTGTCGGTCAAGCCGCACCAGGACAGAAAAGGCAAGGCAATGCTGTTCGGGGCGCTGGAGGATTTTACCGGCAAATCCGATTTTACCGTTTTTGCCAGTGTCTATGAACAGTATGGCCACCTGATAAAACCCGAGGAGGTGCTGATGCTGGTGGCAGAAGCCGAGGTGAGTGGCGGCACGCTGAAACTGCTGGTACGAGAGGTGATACCAATCAGGAAGGTGCGCAGCAGCCTCATCCGCAAGATCATTCTGAAAGTTGATGCCGACGATTCGGCCCAGATCGAAAAACTCGTGCAACTGAAAAAACTTTTTGAGGCTCACAGGGGCTCTACCCCGGTCGATTTCGAGGTGAAGGCGCAGTCGGGGGAAAATATCGAAACCCTCAGAATATTCGCACGCTCTATGCCCGTTGATGCCGCGGACGCGACGATTGAAAAGCTCGAGGAGATTCTCGGCCCCGACAACGTGAGAATTTCGGGGTAGCAGTGCGGCGAAACTTCCGGAAAACGCCCGGGGGTTTTGGCAGTTCGTCTTGTTTTTTTTTGTTACTTTTATAACTTGTTGCTTGTATCGCTATAGAGTTTGTGCCATCACAATTTTAAACTGAAATAACAATGAGCGGAAAATATCTTGCAGCTACCGACAAGAACTTCAAAGCCGAAATTCTCGAATCGGACAAGGTTGCCCTTGTCGATTTCTGGGCTGCATGGTGCGGACCCTGCATGATGCTCGGTCCGGTTATAGAAGAGCTTGCCGCCGATTACGAAGGCAAAGCCGTCATCGCAAAGGTCAATGTCGATGAAAACCCCAATACTGCCGCGCAGTACGGTATCCGCAGCATTCCCACCATGCTGGTTTTCAAGAATGGCCAGGTTGTCGATCAGATGGTCGGTGCCATGCCGAAAAACATGATCGCCAAAAAAATCGACGAGCATATCGGCTGATTCTTCAGCCCCGTGATCGATCCCGGCAGAAAACCTGCCGGGATTTTTTTTCTCAACTCCATTTTACAGGCGGAACTATGGAAAAGGACATTCGTGATGTCGTCATCATCGGAACGGGTCCAGCCGGCTATACTGCGGCAATCTATACCGGAAGAGCCAACCTGAAACCTCTTGTGATAGAGGGCATGCAGCCCGGCGGTCAGCTCATGATTACCACCGAGATCGAGAATTTTCCCGGTTTTCCCGAAGGGATCAACGGCCCCGAACTCATGTCGAGAATGCGCAGCCAGGCGGAACGCTTCAATGCCGAATTTTTGTATGGCAGTGTTGTCGAAGCCGATCTTTCCAGAAGCCCGTTTTCCCTCACGCTCGATGACGGCAGGGAAGTTTTTGCCCGCACCCTTGTTATTGCAACCGGGGCCAATGCGAAATGGCTCGGTATTGAATCCGAAGACCGCTACCGGGGCAGGGGCGTATCTGCCTGTGCGACCTGCGACGGCTTTTTTTTCAAGGAGTGCCGGGTGTTTGTGGTAGGTGGTGGCGATACCGCTATGGAAGAGGCTCTCTACCTCACCAAATTCGCATCACAGGTTACGCTCGTGCACCGCAGGGAGGAGTTCAGGGCATCGAAAATCATGAGCCTGCGCGCCAGCAAGAATCCGAAAATAAAAACCGTTCTGAACGCGGTCATCGATGAGATACTCGGCGACGGCCAGAAGGTAACAGGCATACGGCTGAAGGATGTTCGTACCGGCGAGCTTTCCGAACATGCCTGCGACGGCGTGTTCATGGCTATCGGCCATTCGCCAAATGCCGGGCTGTTTGCAGGACAGCTTGCCATTGACGACTACGGTTACATCGAAACCAAAAAGAGCTCTTCCGAAACCAGTGTCCCGGGCGTGTTCGCCTGCGGTGATGTGCAGGACTACACCTACCGTCAGGCTGTGACTGCGGTCGGTTCCGGCTGCATGGCGGCCATCGATGCCGAACGTTTTCTGGAGTCCATCCGGTAGGGCGACCCGCAGGGATTTTTTTTCCGACAGACAGAAACCGGCCCAGCCTGTTTTCGCTTTGAAGGCGCCATCCCCGCCATGAGCGCAGCCGAGGTGCGTGAACAGCGTGCGCCTTATACACCGACGATGCACTCTGCCGGACATACGTCCACACAGGCTGGTGTGTCGCTGTATCCGGCACATTCGGTACATGCCGTCGCATCGATAACATAGATGTCGTCACCTGCCGAAATGGCGTTGACCGGGCATTCAGGTTCGCACGCTCCGCAGAACGTGCATGATTCTGTAATCCGGAGTGCCATGATGGAGTGGAGTTTTACGTGGATGAAAAGGAACGCTTCACAGAGGACAAGATAGCGCTGAAGCGTCTGTTCGTCAATATCGAAACCCGGAGGGAGGCGGCCCGAACTTGTCGGCTTTTTTTTGAGGTTGCAGCAGGATTTCCCAAACCGTAACAGAATGACTCTGGGTTGCGAGAGCGGCATTGCGTAACATAAGCTCGTTGGCCTACAGTCATTTTTCAGGGAACATGAGCCTGCTTATGGATGATATAAAACCGTTCAGAATAGAGGTCGAGTGGACTGACAGGGAGGATTTCCTGTTCACCTGTCACTACCGTCATGCCTCTTCTTCGGAGTGCCGGACTACGGCGGAAGGAGCCGGCAGGCACTTTTTTCCCGTCATGACCAGAGCTATGGGCAACGTGCTGCGCAAGCTCAGGCGCGAGCATATCTCCTTCCCTCTTTTTCTGGTGACACTGGCCTTCGAACACCGTCACCTGCTCTCGGAAATCGATCAGCTGCTCGGTGCGCTGCACAGCCATCTTCGGGAGCAGAAATGTTCCGGCAGCTGGAGCTGTTACGTCAGCGGAGAAACGATGAAACCATTCTCGTCGAGGGGAGGATAGTCGAGCCCCTTTTCGCGGAGGTTTTCTGCGAGGCGGGGGTAGGTATATTCGAAGAGGAGCCGATGCAGTTGGTCTTCGGGTATTTCCGGATGGTCGTACATGCCCTTGAGCAGCCGCTGACGCTGGGCTTCAAAAATAATGACCGCTCCGGCAACCGATACGTTCAGCGATTCCACCATGCCGTACATCGGTACGGCAATGCAGCGGTCGGCTCCCTGCACCGCTTTTTCCGAAATCCCGTCCCATTCCGCTCCGAGAACCAGCGCTGTCGGCATGGTGTAATCGATCTCCCTGAAATCCACACTGTTTTGTGTCGAGGCTGCGGCAAGAATCTGCATCCCATCCCGGCGGAGAATGCCGTAAACACTCTCGATCTCCCCGTAGAGGTTCAGGTTGACCCATTTGCTCGAACCTGCCGCGGCGTTGTGGCGTGTAAAAATGTGCTTCCGGTAGGATACGGCGTGAACATCACGAATGCCGGCAGCATCGCAGCTCCTGACAAGGGCGGCAAGATTGTGTGATTTGTTGACGTTGTCCATGACAACGGTCAGGCTCGTCTGCCGCCGGCAGAGCATCTGACGGATTTTTCCGAATCGTTCAGGTGAAGGCAACGGAGTCAATGAGAATTGCTTGTGTGAGGGCTGAATCACTATTCATCAAATCTATCAATTACCTGCCGTATTTCCCGTTTTTTATTCCGGAATACACGCTGCCGTTTCCGCAGAAGCGGGTTCTTTCGTTTCGGGTTTGCGTTTCAGGGCCGGCTTAATGCCTCTGTTTTTACATGGATTTGACGGAGGAAATCGTTCGGATCGGGCTATATTGGGCGACAGTTCCCGCAGCCATGAGACTGTTTTCAGGCGGAAGCGGACGGTTCCTGGAGTTTGCCGGAACGAAAAAAATAATTATATCGGAGTGTGGCTCACCGACGCCGCCGGATGTCGGGCGGGTCGGTGGGTCGGAGTAAACGGGTGGTACCATTGACCTATGCCTTTACATCATAAAAAACATCCTCATCTCGAACGTCTGCTCAACAACGCCCGTTCGCTTTCGCTCGAAGAGAACTCGCGTGTGCTCATTCTCAGCGATCTGCACATGGGTAACGGAGGGCGGAGGGATGAATTCCGCAGGAATGCCGATCTTGTCGGAACCATGCTTGCGGACTACTACCATCCCGAAGGGTACAGCCTGATTCTGAACGGCGACGTAGAGGAGCTGTTCAAGTTTTCCCTCGATAGCATTACCTCCCAGTGGGGTGATTTTTACGATCTGTTCATCCGCTTCCGCCAGAACGGGTTTTTATTCAAAACCTACGGCAACCACGATGCGGAGCTGCTTGAGGCGAAAGAGTACAGGCTTGCGCCCTATATGCATGAATCGCTGAAGTTTTACTACGGAAATGAGACCATTCTCTGCTTTCACGGCCATCAGGCATCGGTTCTGCTCTGGGAGACCTATCCGCTGGTCAGTCGTTCCGTCGTGTTTTTTCTCCGATACATCGCCAAACCTGTCGGCATCAGGAATTTTTCCATAGCCTACAACAGCCGCCGGCGCTTTGCCATCGAAAAATCCATTTACGAGTTTTCCAACAATGCCAAGATCGTATCGGTGATCGGCCATACTCACCGGCCGCTTTTCGAATCCCTTTCGAAAGTGGACTATCTGAACTACCGCATCGAAGAGCTCTGTCGGGCCTATCCTGCTGCCGGAAGCGAAGAACGGATCCTCATCGAAGAAAAAATATCCGCCCTGAAAGAGGAGCTCGACTCCTGTTACAAACAGGGCAAAAAGATCGGCCTGCGCAGCGGGCTCTACAATACCCTCACCATCCCAAGCGTTTTCAATTCGGGCTGCGCCATCGGAAAGCGGGGCATAACCGCACTGGAAATCGAGGGGAACATCATCCGGCTTGTCTACTGGTTCAACGGCAAACAGAGTCGGAAATTCATCAGCGACCGCGACAACCGGCCGAGCGAACTTGGCAATACCGGATTTTACCGTATCGTGCTGAACGAGGACCATCTCGATTACGTTTTCACCCGCCTCCATCTGCTTGCCTGAGAAGAACTCCGGGGATGAAACCGGAGTGCGCTACCCCCGTTTTTCGAGAAATTCCGTGATCTCGGCAGGCGTTTTTACCAGGGTTTTCGCCCCGAATTCAATCAGCTCCTCCTCAGGGCGGAACCCCCAGAGCACGCCGAGCGGGTACATGCCGGCACGCGATGCCGTCAGCATGTCGATGCCGCTGTCGCCGACATAGAGGATATCCTCCGGCCTGTGCCCCAGTTTTTCGGCAACAAGCAGCGCTCCTGCAGGGTCCGGCTTGTGGGGGATTGCGTCGTGATGGCCCATAACCGTGTCGAACGACCATTCGGCGAGCAGTTCGGCGGCGCAGAGCTGCGTGAACCGGTCGGCCTTGTTCGAGAGGATGGCTTTTTTCAAGCCCCTCCGGTCGAGGTCGTCGAGCATCCGGGCTATGCCCTCATAGGGTTTGGAGTTACGGTTCCAGTTGCGGCTGTAGTGGTCCATGAGATCGACGAGCAGCCCGTCGATCAGCGGTTCGGTAGCGGTGTTTTCCGGCAGCGACTTTCTGACGAGTTCCCGCAGTCCGTGGCCGACCAGAAACCGCCCTTCGTCGAGCGAATGGGTAGGGTAGTGATGGGCTTCGAGAACGGCGTTGAGCGTGTTGACGACATCTTCAAGTGTGTCGAGCAGGGTTCCGTCAAGGTCGAAAATAACGGCGTTAAAAGGCATGTGTGTAGGTGAATGGTTAGTGCTTGAGGGCGGTTACCAGAAAAATCGGATAGGTTTTCATCTCTCCCGCCCGGTTGGTTTTGCTGACCTCGCAGGCGGTTCTGAACGAAACCCGCTCGAAGCCAGCCTTTTCGAGCATGGCCTGCAGCCGGGAACGTTCGAAACCGGGATGCACCTCTTCGGTTTCGTCGTCGTGAAAGAAGCCGTCCTCGAGGTCGAGGTCGGCTATGGCGACGGTGCCGCCCTTGCGGAGCAGTCCCACAAGCCTGTTCAGCAGGGCCTGGGTATCAGCAATATGGTGCAGGGTCATGCTGCTGCATATGAAATCGAGCTCGTCAACTCCCAGATCCGCATTCGAAGTCTGCAGAAGGTCGGCGCAACGGGTTTCAACCGTCCGGATTCCGAGTGTTTCGATCTTTTTCTGCAGCACGCCGAGCATCTCCTCCGAGGTGTCGATCGCCGTAAGACGGCCGAGGTGCGGGGCGAGGGCAAGGGTGAGCAGACCGGTTCCGCACCCGAACTCCATGGCCTGCATCGAGGCTGAGGGCCTGGCGGTTTCGATGACTGCTTTCGCCACACTTTCGGCAAGTGCGGTTCTCCGGGGATTTTCATCCCACTCGGCAGCCTTCAGGTCGAAGCGGTGTGAACTGTTCCAGATGGCGCTCATAATTGTTGCTTATGCGTTTGATGGTTACTGTTTGCCTTCGCAGATCGGTTTTTTCTCTCCTTTTTCGTCAAGGCAGACGAAGGTGATGTGCGTGCTGAACACGATAACCCGTTCGCCGGTTTCGATGCTGTCCTTGTAGACGTTCACCGTATACTCGATCGAGGTTTCTCCGATCCGGCTTTTCTGGCTTGCGAAACAGAGTATTGTGCCTCCCCGGATGCTTTTCCGGAACTCCACCTTGTCCATGCCGACGGTCACGAAGTTGCAGCCGGGGTAGTCGAGCGTGACGGCAATATAGCTTACCTCGTCGATCCATTTCAACAGGTTTCCGCCAAAAAGGAATCCGTAGTGGTTCAGGTGTTCCGGCAGCACGAGTTTGTAGTTTTCCATAGGGGTAAAAGGTTTTGGTTTTTCCGGATGTCTCTCAAAAGGGTTTCGGGCCGCTGAACGTTCCTCCCGCACCTGGCCAGTGGAGGGTTATTGAGCATCTTTCGAAGGTCTCACGAGTATCACCTCCTCGCGTTCGACCACAACCTGGCCCGGCGGAAGGTTTTTTGCGCGCCGGACATGTTTTTTCAGGGTGTACATTACCGGCACCAGTTCGGAGTGTTTTGCGGCCGAATGCCATGCGGCGATTCCGGCGGCGCGGTGTATCTCGTCCCTGTGCTGCATGCTCGCGCCCCTGAGCACGCAGTGCGAACCCGCGCTGCCCCGTGCATGCAGCCAGATGTCGTTCGGCTTGGCGAAGGTGAAGGTGAGCTGTTCGTTGTTCCTGGCGTTTTTGCCGATATAGAGCGTTGCCGACGCCGAAAGCCTGAAGGTTCTGAAGGGCGAAGATGGGTCTGCGGCCTTCGGCGGCACAATGCCGCTTTTTCTGAGACAGGAGGTGTGCGCTTCAAGAAACCGCTTCACGGCTTTTGGAGAGGAGAGCCCGGAGAGTTCGTCGAGAAGCCCTTCAAGCTCGACCCTGCGTTTTTCGAGCTCCCCCCTGCGCCGGCGCATCGATTGGGCCCTGCCCCGGGATTTGGAGGCTTTTCTGAAATAGGCCGCCGCGTTGTCGCCGAGGTTGAGTTCGGGCTTCAGGCGTATTTCCACATCCGCTCCCCCGGGGTTGAAAATGTCGGCCACATTGATGCTTTCAGGTGCACTGCGTTCACGGTAGAGCGCACCCATCAAAAGATGCCCGCAGGTCTCATATTCGGCGGCTTTTTTTTCGGATTCAAGCGGGCTGAACTCCTGCAGTTCACGCTCCGTTCTCCGGAGCTGTTGCTGCAGTTTTCCGCTCAGCTCCCGCTGCGCTTCCGCCGTATGCAGCCAGCTCCACATGGCCGAACTGTAACGGTTGAGCCCTTCGAGCACCGAGCTGCAGATCTCCGCACCCGGAAGGGGTTGATGCAGCAGGCTGAACTGCGGTTTTCCCGCCGCGCTTGCGCCGCTCTGCACCAGCGGGTCGAGCAGTTCGTAGAACATATCCTGAAAAATCGTGAAGAGCGCTTCGGGATTTTCCGTACCGCCGGCCCGTTCCACGAGGTTCCGCTGCAGCGCGCGGTCGAAACCCGGCAGATCCGGCAGGGCGTTTTTTTCCGTTGCGACGCTTCTATGCTCCGCAACCCTTCCGAAAAACCGCTCCCGGCTTTGCGCAAGTCGATCGAGTTCCCCAAGGATGCTCTCATTTGCATGGTCGCCGGATTCCGGGTACGGCCGGCCAACGAGAGTATTCCGGCTTCTGCATGCGTCGGTGACAACTCCTCCTCTCGTGAGCAAGACATTCGCCTCGCTGCCGAAGAGACGCAGTACCAGGGTCTCTTCGCCCGAAAGCCGCACCAGGATCTCCCGGTCGCAAGGCGACATTTCCACACCCGTAACCTCACGTTCACAGATGCTTTCGAGCAGGCTCGCGCTCCGGGGGTTTTTGCGGCTCATGCCTTCCCTCGTGTAGAACGAGAGTTCCGGAATCCGCGATATCACAAGGACCTGCAGATGCTCACCCTTCGCGGTAATAAAAGAGAGACTGAGTTCATCTTTGCGGGGGGAGTGAATCTCGAAAACAAAACCGCCTGCAAGCCGTTCATGGAGTTCCGTGGCGGCATGGTAGAAGGTGAAGTAATTGCGGTGCATCAGTTGTTTTAACGGTTTCTTTTTCCCTATTTTAAAAGATGATTGCATAACCGGGTATTCCCGGGTGGACGCAGTGGTTCCGGTATCAATGTATTAAAAAGTATCTCCATGTCTGAAGAACAGTGTTCGTCCGGATGCTGCGGCTCCGGGGGTTGCGACAACCACGAAGGTCAGGAAAAACGGCTCGGATGGCATGAGTATTTCATGAGCGTTGCGCATCTGATTTCGCGTCGCGCCACCTGTACGCGCGGCCATATCGGCGCGGTTATCGTCCGGGACCACAATATTCTCTCCACCGGATACAACGGAGCACCTTCGGGACTGCCTCACTGTAACGAGACCAACTGCAAAATCTACCGCAGTACTCACCCCGACGGCACGGTAGAGGAAAACTGCGTCAATACCATTCACGCCGAAATCAACGCCATCGCGCAGGCCGCCAAGCACGGGGTGTCGATCAAGGACGCCGATATCTACATCACGGCCAGCCCCTGCATCCACTGCCTGAAGGTGCTCGTGAACGTGGGAATCAAAACCATCTACTACGACAAGCCCTATAAAATAGAACACATCGACGAACTGCTCAGGCTTTCGGGAGTCAGGCTGGTGCAGGTGCATGTCGAAGAAACGTGAAAGGGGGAGCGGTGCCGGATCAACAGCATGAACTCTATATGCAGCGATGTCTGGAGCTTGCCCTGAAAGGGTCGGGGTCGGTGAGCCCCAATCCGATGGTGGGTTCGGTGATCGTTTCCGGCGGCTGTATTGTCGGTGAAGGGTACCACATGGAGTATGGAGGCCCCCATGCAGAAGTCAATGCCATAGCCTCGGTTGCCGATACCGGGCTGCTTCGGAATTCGACGCTCTACGTCAACCTCGAACCCTGCTCCCATTTCGGCAAGACCCCGCCCTGCAGCGACATGATCATCGAGCGGGGCATTCCCCGGGTGGTGATAGGGTGCCGCGATCCGCATCTGAAGGTGGCGGGAAAGGGGATCGAAAAGCTGCTTTCAGCCGGCGTGGAGGTAGTCGAGGGGGTGCTGGAGGCTGAGTCGGAGAAGCTGAACGAGGCATTTATCACCAGCCATCGCAAGGGACGCCCCTTTGTGGCCCTGAAACTCGCCCAGACGCTCGACGGCAAGATCGCCACCTCGTCGGGAGCTTCCAAATGGATTACCGGCGCGGAGGCCAGAACCGAAGTGCACCGGCTCAGATGCGCCTACGATGCAGTGCTGACGGGCGCGGCCACGGTTATTGCCGACGATTCGGAGCTTACCGTAAGGCATTGTGCGGGCCGCAATCCGCTTCGCGTGGTGCTCGATGCGAGGCTTGCCGTTCCGCTCGACGCGAAGATTTTCGATGCGGGAGCTGAAACCCTGGTGTTCACCGCTCCATCATTGCTGCAGTCCGAAAAAGCCCTCCGGCTTGCCGGAAAGGGTATTACGCTTAAGGGTGTGCCGCCCTCCGAGTGCGGTCTCGATCTCAGGCATGTGCTCGATGCGCTGCATGAACGGAGGGTGCTTTCCGTTCTGGTAGAAGGAGGGAGCCGTCTGCTCTCATCTTTTGTCCGCTCGGTGCTTGTCGACAAGCTCTATGTTTTCGTCGCGCCGAAACTCTTCGGCGGTGACGCTCTGAGCGCTTTTGCGCCCCTCGGCGTAACACTTCCCGGAGATGCTCCGGGGCTCAGTTTCGAAGCGCCGCTTGGTTTCGGTAGTGATCTTCTTCTGACGGCGTATCTTGCCGGATGAGTGGTAAAAAAAAAGAGTGTCATGAAACGAAAATTCTCAAAAAAGGGATCCGGCATGTTTGATCGAGCATTCAACAACACCGATTTCGGCAAATTGCTCCTGAGGCTTTCCGTCGGGGGTCTTATGCTGTTCCACGGCATCGGCAAGCTGCAGCACGGCTACGCCTTCGTGGAAAAAATGCTGCTGAAATCAGGTCTTCCGGAGTATCTCTCCCACGGCATTCTCGTCGGCGAAATCGTCGCTCCGGTGATGATCGTTCTCGGTTTCAATACACGGGCCGCGGCTCTGGTGGAAGCCTTCGTTATGGTGATGGCGGTTTATCTGGTGCATATGGGCGATCTCTACTCCATCAACGAGCACGGAGCCTACGCGCTCGAGGTGCAGACGCTCTACCTTTTCGGATCTCTGGCCATCGTGTTTCTCGGAGCGGGGCGCTACTCTCTCGGTGGATCGAACGGTCGGTGGAACTGAGCGCATTCACCGGGAGTGCGGGCACCCTTCTCGACATCCGCAACATCAAGGCGTTTCGCGGTGCCACACAGGTATTCGACGCTTTTTCGCTGCAGATCGACGAAGGATGCAGCACGGCAATCCTGGGGCCGAACGGCTCGGGAAAGTCCACCCTTATGAAGCTCATATCCGGTGAGTTGCACCCCTGTTTTTCGCCGGACAGTTCTCTCAGCCTTTTCGGCAGAAACCGCTGGAACGTCTGGGATCTCCGTTCCCGTCTCGGCATCGTTTCCCACGATCTGCAGCATGAGTACCTTGCCTCAGCCCCAGGCCTCAATGTTGTGCTTTCCGGGTTTTATTCAAGTATCGATACCTGGCGGAATCAGGTTTTCGGCGACAGGGAGTACCGCAAGGCCGATGAGGTTATGGCGATGCTTGGTATCGGCGATCTGCGCAGCCGTGCGTTCGGCTCCCTGTCGACCGGCGAGCAGCGCCGCTTTCTGCTGGCCAGGGCTCTGGTCAACGATCCGGGAACCCTTCTGTTCGACGAGCCGACTTCCGGGCTCGATCTCAAGGCTTCGTTTCTCTACCTCGAACTTCTCCGTAAACTGATGAGGAGCGGGAAAACCGTTCTTCTGGTCACCCACCACGTACACGAGATTCCGCCCGAAATCCGCCGCATTGTGATGCTCAGGGAGGGCAGGGTACTGGCCGACGGAAGCCCCGGGGAGATGCTTTCCTCCGCCATGCTTTCGGCACTCTTCGACTGTCCGCTGCAGGTGGTTATGCAGAGCGGGAGCTGCCAGGTTTTTCCGGCATTTCAGGATGGCCCTGATATAAGCCTGTAGCGGGACTGCAACCCTCCCGGGAGGCCGCATTCCTGTCGGGGATTTTCTTGTCCATTTCCGGATATTGTTTTACATTCAACTGTCCCACTATAAAATTGCTGCAAAAATCATTGTCTTCCGTTTCGCAAGGCGGCAGCATTGGTGGAGGCCTCATGTCCAAAGCAACGGCGGGGTTTCAGGTCTGCCGGTCGATACGATGCCCGGGTTACGGTTCACTGTTTACAAACATTCTGCAGGTATCAGGTTCTCTTTTTTTCGGGTCTGCCGGCATACCTTTCCTTTTTTGTAGTCAAGATGCCGGAAACGCTTCTGCTTTCAACGGTGTTTGTTTGAAAAACTGTCATGAACAACTAACAATACGGCATTGTATCGTCACTCTCTTTACGGTAGCGCAATCATTACGGGCATTTTCCTGCTTCTCGTCTCTTTTTCATTCCCGGTTTTTGCCGAAAAAACGCCGAAGACGGCGGCACAAACCCTGTCCGGATCCGTACCCCTGGCGGACTCCTCGCGTATCATGCTCAAGCATGAACTCAATGCAGGCATTCCGGATTCGCTCAGGAGCGGTTCCGCCTCCGGCGCCGCGCAGCCGGGAGTTCCTGAGGGCTTTGTAACACAGAAGCTGAAAAAGGGAGAATCGCTCGCCAGGCTTTGCGGAGAGGATTCCGTCTGCCAGACCATTTTCATGAAGGTGAACCGTGTGGACAAACGGCATTTTCCGGTAGGAAAAACCGTGCTTCTGCCGGTTGACCTTGAAAAAGCCGTCCAGTACGCCCCGATTCCCGAAGTGATTCCCGACAGCAGGGGAGAGCGGGAGATAAGGGTCTATCTTAACAGTCAGTATTTTGGAGCCTACGAAAAAGGGAAACTGGTTTTCTGGGGACCGGTCTCAACCGGCAGAAAAACCTATGCGACACCTCCCGGCAGGTTTTTCGTGAACTACAAGCAGCGCCACAAGCGCTCCATCAAGTACGATAATGCGCCGATGCCCTTTTCCATCAACTTCTACGGCGGTTACTTCATGCACCAGCAGTCCCTGCCGGGCTACCCTGCATCCCACGGCTGCGTGCGCCTGCTCATGACCGATGCGGAAAAGCTTTTCAACTGGGTGCGTGTGCGCGATGCGGTAACGGTTGTGCGCAACGGCGCGTAACCGGCTCTACGGTACATCACCTTCCTTGTCCTCCCAGTGCAGCCGGTGCATCACCCGATGCACTACCGGTGCGAGCATGATGCTCATGACCGCAATGAACACCAGTCCGGCATAGAGTGCGTACAAGCCGGCAAAGAGTTTGCCGCTATCGCTCAATCCTTCGGTTTTTACCGGCCCCATGCCTCCAAGCAGCATGGCCGCGTTCAGAAAAGCGTCGAGCAGCCTCATCTGTTCGGTGCGCATGTATCCGGCAATGCCGATAAGCAGCGAAACGCCGATCAGGAGAAAGGCCAGTCCGGCATGTCCGGCTATGCGCAAGACAAACTTGCCGGCAGTGATCGGCCGGCTGTGGCGGGGTTCGTACATGGCATTTCAGGTTGTTAACCATTAATCAGCCCTTTCCGGAAAGGCACCTCTTTTTCTGCTGATCTGCAGATCAGGGACGTAAGTGACAAAAGTAATTAAAATTATTTCCTATCTTCTTTGAAAGGAGCAGTTCATGCTCGAAGAATGTGAACCCGTAATGGAGAGTTAGCCATGCCAAGAGGAGCGAGACTTGACGCTCCGGGATCGTTACATCATGTGATGGTTCGCGGAATCGAACGGACGGCTATTGTACTTGATGATAAAGACCGGCAGGATATGTTATGCCGGATTGGCCTGGCAGCAGAAAAAACCGGAACGGTGATCTATGCCTGGTCGCTGATGACCAATCATGCTCACCTACTGCTCAGAAGTGGTTCGGAAGGGTTACCGGCGTTCATGCGGAAGGTGCTGACAGGTTATTCAGTATCGTTCAACAAAAGGCATCACCGATCGGGTCATCTGTTCCAGAACCGTTATAAGTCGATACTTTGCGAAGAAGAACCCTATTTCATAAAGCTGGTGAGTTATATCCACCTTAATCCCTTGCGCGCCGGACTGGTAGCTTCCCTGAAAGAGCTTGATCGGTATCCGTGGAGTGGCAATAGAGCGCTTGTGGGTTTAGCTGACTATTCTTGGCAGGATACCGGCTATGTGTTGCAACAGTTTGGCCAAACGGCAGGGAGTGCGCGGAAGGCCTATCGTGAGTTTGTTCAGGAGCAACTCCAGCTTGGACGCCAGCCAGAGTTGACGGGAGGCGGGCTGGTGCGCTCTGCGGGAGGTTGGTCTGAAGTGCTGTCGATGAGAAAACGGCGAGAGCGCCAGTTCAGCGACGAGCGGATACTGGGCAGCGGAGCGTTCGTGGAAAAGGTGCTCGGAGAGGTAGGTGAAGCACAAAAGGATATGATGCCGGTGAGGATGAGGCAGTCGGAGGCACATGAGCTGATCGAACAGGAGTGTCAAGCAAAAGGATTGTCGGTCGGTGCCTTGCTGAAAGGTAGTCGAAGCGGGGAATATTCTGCATTGCGTCGGAAATTTGCGGGGAATTTGGTTAGTGAGTTTGGATTATCGCATGCAGATGTTGCCAGAATGCTGGGGATTTCAAGGGCAGGTGTTAGCCAGCTACTGCGTCGCAAATGAGCAAAAGGTTTTGGAAACAGGTTCTTGTTGTATTCAGTCACCTCGTTTACTTACGTCCGTGTGCCGAAGCGAAGCTGCGTGAGAGATGAGGGTCGGCCCCTCGCAATCGGCTTGCAGGAGCAGGTTGCAAACCACCGTAAGCGGCTTGGGTCAAAAGCCCCGGTCGTGAGCGTTACGGAAAAGGCACCATTTAAGGTGTCAGGTATGAATCAAGGAAGACGAACACAAGTGAACCACCGTACAAGCGTCGTTAGTAACACACTGACATCAAAACTGGAGCTGGACGTAACTCCAGGAAAAGTCTGGCGGGAACCTGTTTACTGGTCAGGCGGTGTCCGGCGTAGAGGTGGCGTGATCCTGATTCGGGCTCTTGTGTGGAACTGCGGGAACCTTCGATGGCGATGTCAAGGGAAAGGCACAAGTGTGAAAAACGAGGCTGAAAGTACCGAAGCGTCATCAAGGGACGGAGCAATTCGTAGTAGCAATGAAGGTTCTGTAATGGAACTGGAGCGAAGGGATTGCATTATCCGGTCATTGGAGTTGGTCAACTGTGCAAGCAGGAGGAGCTGTCTGCAATGACAAAGCCTTATGAGATTTCCAAACACCTCGTTCTGGAATCATACAGAACGGTCAAAGCAAACAGAGGAGGTGCCGGAGTAGATCAGGAATCGATCGAAGCCTTCGAGAAGAACCTGAAAGGTAATTTGTACAAGCTCTGGAATCGTCTCAGCTCCGGGAGCTATTTCCCGCCGCCAGTCAAAGGGGTAGGCATACCCAAGAAAACCGGCGGCATACGGATGCTGGGCGTACCAACAGTAGCGGATCGGGTTGCCCAGACGGTAGGCAAGGTGACACTTGAACCTCGGCTGGAACTGATCTTTCACCAGGACTCATACGGATACCGTCCGAACCGAAGTGCACTGGATGCCGTGGGAGTGGTGAGAGAGCGGTGCTGGAAGTATGATTGGGTAGTCGAGTTTGATATCAGCAAGTTCTTTGACACGATGAATCATGAGCTGTTGATGCGAGCAGTAAGGAAGCACTGCCAGATCGAATGGGTGTTGCTCTATGTCGAGCGCTGGCTGAAAGCGCCGATGATGAGCCCGGAAGGAGATCTGGTAGAGCGGACAAAGGGAACGCCGCAAGGCGGGGTAATAAGCCCACTGTTAGCGAATCTGTTTCTGCACTATGCCTTTGACCGGTGGGTCAGCGAAAATCTTCCCGGTGTGCCGTTCTGTCGGTATGCCGACGATGGGGTGCTGCACTGTAAAAGCAAAGAGCAGGCGGAACTGGTCATGAAAAAGATAACGGAAAGGTTTGAAGCGTGCGGATTGCGAGTAAACCCGGACAAAACACGGATCGTCTATTGCAAGGATGACAAACGAAAGGAAGATCATCCGGTAACGAGCTTTACGTTTTTAGGCTATACCTTTCGACCACGACAGGTGAAGGATAAACATGGCCGAATATTCGTGGGGTTCACACCGGCGGTGAGTTCGGGATCGCTGAAAACGATGCGAAGAACCATAAGAAGCTGGCATCTGCAATTGAAAAGCGATAAGCAGATTGAGGAACTATCAAAAGCGATCGACCCGGTACTGAGGGGGTGGAAGAACTACTTCTGTCGATTCAACGCCTCGGCAATGAAACCGGTATGGCATCATGTCAATCTGTATCTGACAAGGTGGCTGATGCGGAAACACCAACAGTTTGCAGGTCGTCTCAAACGCGCAGTCGGTGTGCTTGAACGGATAGCGAGAGCAAAGCCATTAGCGTTTGTGCATTGGAAATTGGGGTACATTCCCAAAGGCTGGATAATGGGAGCCGGATGAGCGGAGACGTTCACGTCCGGTTCTGCGAGAGGCTGGGGGTGAAATTCCCCCGGCCTACTTACCCTTAGGGTGCGTATTATTAGGTGAAATTGTGTCCATTGTTTTTAAGCGTATTAGGGTTGGGTTGGACGTGCCCCCGTTTCCTGAACCAGAAATTCTTCCGGTGTCAGCCGTCCTGCGTCAAATAACTGGCATTGAACTGGAAATCATGAGTTTTCTCAAACGGCAGTTCAAGCTGCCGGAGCTTGTCGAGGAAGTATTTGAGTTCGAAGAACCCGAACCGTTATAGTGGACCCGGATTTTCAGACAAAGGTTTAAGGTGGTAACTTGCCCAAAAAAGGGACAAGATATGAGCGAAAAGCACCGCAAAAGTTTTACGGCACAATTCAAGGCCAAAGTGGCGCTTGAGGCGATCAGAGGAGA
>NZ_JAIOZR010000022.1 GCF_021740465.1 Chlorobium sp.
ACCATGGGGACTCAAGTCCCAAGGCCATCTGAAAAAGGGTAAGGTCGTTCATGAGCGTACTGGTTACTGGCTTAGTTGGTTACACCACAATATACGCTTCTGATATCATCACCCACTTGAAACAGCGAGGAGCCCTTTTTTGCCTTTGACCTCCCTGACAACGACTGCCGCGTCAAGCGGCTCAGGCGTTGTTTCAAGCGTGTATCCTTCAGGCATGACAAACATCATTGACCATGCCGTACCTTTTTTTTCCTGCAATACCGGAGCGGTCATGGGGATTTTTTCACTGAAAGGCTCCTGAATTACCGGTGCTGTCATGGCGATTTTCTGCTTTCCCCGGTTTTTCCCGAATATATACCCGGCAAGACGGCTGAAAGCCGGACCGCTGGTCGTGTTGTATCGACCCTCGACAACCGTTTCAGCAACGATCATATCACCGTAACGCCTTATTTCTCTTTCTCCATCTTTTTCTATCAACGTATAAGGCGGCTCATCAGCTGTTCGCTTTCCCACCACCGAACAACCGGCAAACAGGAGACACGTCATGAATAAACCCATCAAAACCGGCATAGCCTCCCCCGGATAAAAAAATGATCTGTCATGTAATAAACTCTTCAGAATCAACATCCGGAGCCTGTTAAAGGTTTGAAAACCCGGCTTCGGCTAAAGAACTCCACGCAACGGGAAAAGAACTGCAGAAGAAGTGCCGGGAACAAAGGCTGGATGGTTTCCATAAAAAAAACGCATACCCTGAAAAAAGATATGCGTTTATGAATGGAACAAACGTATTTCACTGAAACGGCAAAAACTCTCCGCTCAGGCTGTTTTATCGTGATGGACCGCTTTGAGGATCTTGAGGTTCAGCACGATAAAGCGCCAGAACTGGTAGATTCTGCAGCGCATCAGGAATTTATCAAACGATGTAGGCCTCATGGGTTATCGCATTTTGTCATTGATTGAAATCTTGCCCGGTTATTCCGGAATGAACTGCCAGCCGATACGGCCCTGGAACTTGTGCATGAAGGTGGTTTCCACCATCTGCTTGAGCCATGCTCCGGAAATGCCGCGCTCGACCTTGGTAACGAACATGTCGCGCCCCTCCTTGTTGTCGTAACGAGAATGATCCGGCACGATGGGATAGATGATCATCACGATGGCCGAACCGTTCCAGAGCGACTTGCCGTTCGAAGCGATGCAGACGGCCAGCATCTCGGACATGCGCTCACGGTGCGTCATGCGCCCGGTCTTGATCATGTCGATCACGTTGAAAGCCACAACCCTGCCGATCACGCCGGAAATCATTCCGGTTCTCGGCGCCCCCGGCGTAATGACCGTGCCATTTTTGGTGGTATGCGGCTCGGAAATCGGGCCGGGAGGCGCAAAGGCGATACCTGCCGAGAAGATGTTCTTGTATGTGGGGTTGTAGTACTGGGCCGGCCATGCGTTTGAGTTCTTTACCAGATCGTCGTATTTCAGGCCGTAGATGCCGTCAGCGAACACAAAGCCGCCGGGGTTGCAAACCGTCGAGGAGATGTCCTTGCCTTCCTTGTCGAAAAACTTGAAGTTAACGCCGCGCGACTGGGGAATGAGCATGGCAAAATCGTATTCGGTCTCACCGTAATTGCCTTCGAAGTCCTCCCAGTATACTTTTTTGGCATCGACCTCCCTGACGCCCCTGCGAACGGCTTTGCCGATACCGAATTCATCCATGGCATCCTCGATGAGGTCGCCCCCCTTTGCAATCCGGCCTCCCTTTGTGACCACATTGATGCCGCCAACGCCGAAATCGCCGATTTCAGGCTCGTTGGTGAGGTAAACCAGTTCGGCTTTATCCCTTACGCCTCTCTGGGTAAGATCGTGATGGATGTTGGTGATGTACTCGAAGGCCGCACCCTGACATGCCGCAAGAGGATGGCCGGTGCCGATGACCAGCTTCTGCTTCTCGCCCCGCTTCATTCGCTCCACCGACTGCAGATAGGCATCGCGAGCCTGAATGGCGGTATCGAAGTGGCAGATCGACTGGGTGAACTTTTTCGGTCCGAGGCCAGGTGTCGCATCATAGTTCATGTGCGCACCGGTCGCAATGATCAGGTAGTCGTACTCGAGGCTTGCCGGACCGGCATTGTTTGCCTGTTCGAGAATAATGTAGTTCTCGTCAGGGTGAACCGAGGTCACGGTACCCTGCACAAAGTTCACATTGAATTTGTCGTAGATTGGCTTTAACTTGAACACGGTATGCTCGGGCTTCACGGCATCGATACCCAGCCAGACCCACGATGGAACAAAACCGAAATAATCGAATTTGTGGACAACCGTTATTTCATGATCCTTGCCTATCGCATCTCCCAGATACATCGCTGCAGTATGCCCTGCAAAACCGGCACCAATAATAACAACCTTTGCCATTGCATCTTCTCCAGTTATACTTGTTTTATGAATGCTCTAAAAAGAGTTGAATTATAAAATTAACATCAAAATGCCATATAGCCAAGCAGTTCTACAAGAATATTGAGCATATGCTAAATTTTATCACCGCAAAGCCACGCCAATACCAAAAAAGAATAAAACCGTAAGAGAGAAGTTCTTCCATGCTGTTTATACTGCACTGAAAGAATAAATCAAAAAGAGAGATTTTTCAAGACATGGGTCCCGACAGAAAAAAAAGAATAGTCGCCATCGATTACGGCACAAAACGCATCGGGCTTGCAGAGAGCGATCCACTCCTGCTTTTTGCCAAGCCGGTCGGCACCGTTGACCGGGAGACGCTGTTCAGCCGGCTTAAGGAGATGGCCGGTCGCCAAGAGATCGAAAAAATCCTCGTAGGCTACCCGCTCAGCAGCGACGGATCGGAGAACAGGATGACCGGGGTAATCGACCGGTTTATCGAAGAGCTCTCCATCGCATTCCCCGGTCTGCCGGTCGAACGGGTCGATGAACACCGCTCTTCACGGGATGCCATGCAGATTCTTGCGGCATCGGGACTCAGCAGAAAAGAACGGAACCGGAAAGGACGGCTCGACACCGCGGCGGCATGCGTCATTCTCAGGGAGTATCTTGAAACACGCCGGTAGTGCACCTGCCCGCCCGAAGGGGGTTTTTCTTTTCCCTTTTTTGCTTCGGCTTCTGTATTTTAACGCTTTACGTATCTTTTCAGTCAACGACCCATTCCCAGCAATCGATTCATGAACAATCCGTCAATGCTTGATATGTTCAAATCGACCGGAGCACTGCTTGAAGGCCATTTCAGGCTCACCTCCGGGCGACACAGCAACACCTATTTCCAGTGCGCGAAAGTACTGCAGTATCCGGAACACCTCTCGACGGTCTGCAGCCGGATAGCCGGCCACTTCAGGGAGTCCGGAGTCGAAACGGTCATTTCGCCGGCAATCGGCGGAATCGTGGTCGGTACCGAGGTCGGGAGGCAGCTTGGAGTGAAAACCATCTTTGCCGAGCGCAAGGAGGGAAAAATGACCATCCGCAGAGGATTCGGCCTGCAAAAAGGGGAACGGGTTGTTGTCGTGGAGGATGTCATCACGACCGGCGGCTCCGTTGCCGAAGTGATCGAACTGGTCGAGGCTGCCGGTGCCGAGCTGGTTGGCGTGGGTTCGGTGGTTGACCGCAGCAACGGAAAGGTACGGCTTGCCGGCAACCAGTATTCGGTGCTCCTGATGGAGGTCGTGAGCTATTCACCCGAGGAGTGCCCGCTCTGCAAGAAAGGTATTCCTGTCGAAGCTCCGGGAAGCAGGGCTAACCAGCAAAACTGACGGCATGAGCGAGCAAAAACCTGCTATCAGAACCATATCGTTTGTCGGCCTCGGGCTGATAGGCGCATCGCTCCTCCGGGCATTCAGGCTGTCGCAGCCTGCCGGAGTGAACAGGCTTTTCATGAAGGGGTACGACCCTTCGTTCAGCGAAAAGGAGCGCCTGGAGGTGCTCAGTCTGGGGCTCGACCGGTTCGAAACCGATAAAAAAGCCCTCTACGACGCGGATCTTATCGTACTGGCGGCGCCTGTGCAGGTGAACATCGGGCTGCTCGACGAAATCAGGGAGTATGCCGCTTCTCCGCTGCTGGTGACCGACGTATCGAGCACCAAGGCGCTGATAGCCGAAAAGGCGCGCGAACTCGGAATTCCTTTTATCGGCATGCACCCCATGGCCGGCCGGGAACAGCAGGGATTCCGCGCGGCTC
This sequence comes from Chlorobium sp., assembly GCF_021740465.1. Lineage (GTDB taxonomy): Bacteria > Bacteroidota > Chlorobiia > Chlorobiales > Chlorobiaceae > Chlorobium. The sequence continues at coordinate 4,190 of NZ_JAIOZR010000022.1, forward strand.
ATGAAGAGCTGCTCAGGGGCAAAACCGTGATTCTCTGCGATAACGGCGCTTTTCTTGACGGCCAGGGAGGACAGGAACTGATGGAACTGCTGGAGTCGGCGGGATGCCGGACCATGCTGATGGACCCGGTCAGCCACGACCGTATTGTAGCCAATATAAGCCACCTTCCCCAGCTGCTCTCCACGCTGCTGATAAACTACTGTGAAGAGAACATTGCTGCTTCGGGACCGGGCTTTGCGACGCTGGCCAGGCTCTCGGGCAGCTCGTGGTCGATCTGGCAGGATATTGTGCTCACCAATAGCGGTAATATCGCCGCAGAACTGGAGCGGTTTGCAGGTGAGCTGCTGTCGCTCTCCTCGGACGTGAAAAACGAGAACATCGAAGGCCTTGCATCGAGATTCAGCAACGCCAACCGCCTGTACGAAACCCTGAAGGAGCTCCACAAGCCATGAAACTCGCCATTGTCGTCAACACTGAACGAAAGGAGGCCGTCCTTCTGGCAAAAGAACTGACCGGATGGCTCGACCGGAAACGGATTGGTTATGTGCTTGAATCGCTCTCGGCCGAAAAACTCGGCACAGGCCCTTCGGCAAAAATCGACGATCTCAACCGGTTGTGCGATCTGTTCATTTCGCTCGGAGGAGACGGTACCCTGCTCTACACCTCGCACTACTCCGAAACAAAGCCGGTGCTCGGCATCAATGTCGGCCGACTGGGCTTTCTGACCGAATTCAGCAAGGATGAAATGATTGCGACCGTCGAAAAGGTTGTGGAGGGAAACTACTCCATCCACAACAGGACACAGCTTGAAGCCATAACGATGGACAACGGCCGTGAACAGAGAATGCGGGCGCTGAACGATGTGGTGATCGAAAAAGGGGCCTATCCGAGAATTCCCACGTTCGTCATTTGGCTCGACGGCGAACTGCTCGGCTCCTACCGGGCAGACGGCATCATCATAGCGACATCGACCGGATCGACAGCCTACTCCATGTCAGCGGGCGGGCCTATTATCGCACCGAAGTCCTCTGTCTTCGTCATCACGCCCATCTGTCCTCACATGCTGACGGTCAGACCTATAGTCATCAGCGACGACAAGATCATCGAGGTTTCCGTCGATGCCCAGTCGGGGGAGTTTCCCCTGAACTGTGACGGGCGAATCACCAGAATGCTGCAGCCCCAGGAGACGGTAACGGTGAAAAAATCGGATGCGCTCATCAACCTGGTCGCCAACGAAGACAGGGACTACTGCGAGATCCTGCGCACCAAACTGCTCTGGGGGCGTGAACATTCGCTCAACCTGCCGGAATGACCCCCCGGATAGGCGACCTCACCCATCTTTCAGGAAATGCATGAGTAACAGCATCAGCCCGGCATCACTTCACCGCCTTCTCGGCATCGCCCGTGAGACACCTCTCGGCCTGGATGCGATGTGCGCCAACCTGCGCTGCGTGCTCTACCCTGCCCGCTCCATCCCGGAAAGGCTTGAGCGCTTCTGTGAGGCTCTGAACGGAACCATGCGTTCGCTCGGCATTACTGCCGAATCCTGCAGCGAATCGCTGCTCTCCAGCGGACGGTTCAGTCCCGGCACGGTGATTCTCGCTCCCGGCATGTTCTCCGACAGCGAGCTTGCCATAAACAGGGTTTCCACTCTCTACAACAACATCATTGTCGGCATCTACGACGAGCCGCCGCCGCTCACCGCCGATGCGCCGCCCCAGGAAAGGCTCGATGCGATCGTCCGGCGACTGGCCCGGGACATGGTGCATATTCTGATCTACGTCACAGAGCATTCGTGGACGATCTGCACCATGAACGGCGGTGTGGTGACCTTCGACACCCCCTTGCCGACGAGGGAAGCTGTACGGGGGACTCTGGTGCCGAAACTGACTGCCCAGGTCGTGCCTCCGAGACCGGAAGACCTGGACTTCCGCCACGGATCGCTCCGGGTCAGCAGCCAGGAATTCAAAAAGACCGCTACTGACTTTATCGGATGCAGCAGAAGATGGGCATCGAGCAGTTACCTGCTGACGCATACCTCGACAGACGGGCTTGAATACCGAAATGATTTCTACCGGAAAATCGTAGCCCGCTACCTCGACCAGCGCAGCGGGATGAGTTACGGGTTTTTCGCCCGGCAGCTGCCGGTAAGGGTGCGGCCCGCCCTGTATCTCGACCGGAGCGAGCCGAAGGATGAAGCCGCGATGGTACCGGTCAGGGTAGGAAATCGCACCCTGCTGGTCGACGTTCCAGATGTGAGGGTGCTCACGACCCGTTCCGGATGCCGGAAAAACCGCCTGGACATCGAAACCGATCTGGTGGAAATCGGGCTGGAAAAAGGTGCTGCCTATCTGAAAACCCCGGAAGGATTACCCGAAGGATCGGTTACAAAACCCTCGTTCGATACCCTTACCATTCTTGCTCATGCGCTTGGCAACGCCTTTATCGCCTCAATCCTGAAAACCCTGAAGCCCGGTGCGCCGTTTACGGAAATGCTTGAAGAGGGAGGCGCTTCGATGACGCACTGGCACGGCTACCCGGACGGCAGCATCCTGCCTGAGGGTTACTTCGTGCATGGCCAAAACAATCCTCCGGTCTCCTGCTCGACGCCGCAATCGGCGGCATACAGCCTTTTCGGTAAAATCGAGGCGCTTGAACAGGCGCTTCAGTCCGGCGCGGAGTATCTCGGCGATGTACATGTTGAGCCGAACCACGGCACGAACATCGTAGGCGTTCTCACCCTCGAGGAGACCGCCCTGCTGCTCAACCGGGCAGGCCAAACGGAAACGGAGCGTACCGAAATGTTCCCGCAGGATATGAAGGTCGGATAAAGTCCGAAGCCCCTCCTACTCCTGACTGTTATCGGCAAACAGCCATTTTCCCTGCTGCTGAAGCACCATCTCTACAATCTCCCGAATACACCCTTTTCCTCCTTCATAGGCCGAGATGTAACCGACACGGTTTCTGAGATAATCGGCTCCGTCTATCGGAGTAACGGGAAATCCCGCTTTTTCGAGCACCGGCACATCGGCAATATCGTCGCCGATATAGGCGCACTCCTCGTCCTGAAGCGAGCGCTCCTGCCGGAAAGCCTCATAGGCCTCAAGCAGACTGGAAGCCTCCAGATAGAGACTGGTAATGCCGAGTGACTCGAGAACAGGACGGAAACACCCTGCATCGCGGTCGGAAACGACCGCAACGAGAAGGCCATGGCGAAGCGCCTCCTTAAGGGCCGATGCATCGCGGTTGGAGATAGAGATAATCTCGCCTCCCTTGCAGTCGAAGGTCATACGGGGCCCGTTCAGCACGCCATCTACCGGAAACACAATGGCCCTGACGCCCTGAAGGGCCTGCTGGATTTTGGAAGATGGATCGGCAAGAGAGGGCTCCATCCCGAAGTACTGAAAACCTGACAAGAGGGTTCCTGTTTAACGTGAATGAATCGACTGCATGCAGCCAGAAAGCTGCCGCAGCTCTTTGATAACAGCGGAAAAATCGCAAAGGGCTATCTGGGTTTCCGCATCGGAGAGTGCCGAAGCCGGATCGGGATGCACCTCGAAAAATATCCCGTTGACCCCCGCAGCTACCGCCGCCCTCGCAAGCGGAAGCAGATACTGGCGCTCGCCTCCCGAAACCCCGTTGCCGACACCGGGAAGCTGCAGACTGTGGGTTGCGTCGTATATCACCGGATAGCCGGTATCAGCCATTTGCGGAATTCCCCGGAAATCGACCACAAGGTTGTGATAGCCGAAACTGGTGCCCCGTTCCGTGAGCATGATGCTCCTGTTTCCTGTTCCAGCTACCTTTTCGGCGGCAAGTGCCATATCCTCAGGAGCCATGAACTGCCCCTTTTTGATGTTAACGGCAAGACCGCTCCGGCCTGCAGCCACCAGCAGTTCCGTCTGACGCGAAAGAAACGCGGGTATCTGCAGCACATCAACATAGGGGATGGCAAGAGCAACCTCCGAGGCCTCATGCACATCGGTCAGCACCGGCATGCCGAACTGCTCGCGGACTGCTGCAAGTATCTCGAGCGCTTCGCCGTCGCCGATGCCGGTAAAAGACGAAGCAGAAGAACGGTTCGCCTTTCGGTACGAACCCTTGAAGATAAAAGTCACCCCCTCCCGGCTGCCGATACGCTGCAACTCTTCGGCCACAGCAAAGGCCATGGCACGGCTTTCAATGATACAGGGACCGGCAATAAAGAAAAGAGAGCCGTCCGACGGAATTTCAATGGAACCGATGGAGAACTTTTGCACGCTGTTACCGGTTATTTTATTACGAGTTACCTTAAAAGAAAAGAAATCTCGGGCATTTTTTTTACTCAGACCTTAAATTTACAACATTATTCGTTATTACAGGTACCTATCTTAAGGGAACAACCATGAAACCTGTTGCGGACGAAGTAAATCAGGTTGCAACAGGTTACCTGCAGCACCCGTAATCAAAAACGACTGAATCCATGAGCACAGTTGATACCCGGCAACGCCTGAAGGAGATCGAGAAACAACTTGCCAGTCTTGTTGAGGAACAGACCGCGATCAAGGCACAGTGGGACACCGAGAAAGAGCTGATCAAAGCGTCCAGGGAACTGAAATCGGAACTTGAACAGCTCCGGCTCCAGGCCGAAGAATATGAACGTCAAGGAGACTACGGCAAGGTGGCGGAAATCCGCTACGGAAGCATAGCGCGCATCGAGCGCCAGATTGTAGAGAACCGTGAAAAAATTGAGGAGAAGCAGGCTTCCGGCGACCTGATCATGAAAGAGGAGATCGATGCCGAGGATATAGCTGACATCGTCTCCCGCTGGACCGGCATACCTGTCAGCAAGATGCTGCAGTCCGAACGGCAGAAGCTGCTCGGCATAGAGGATGAACTGCACAAGCGCGTCATCGGGCAGGATGAGGCGGTCAGTGCTGTCAGCGAGGCGGTCAAGCGGTCGCGGGCGGGAATGGGCGACGAAAAAAAACCGATAGGATCCTTCATCTTTCTCGGGCCGACGGGTGTCGGAAAAACTGAACTGGCCCGTACGCTGGCAGACTATCTGTTCGACGACGAGGATGCCCTGATCCGCATCGACATGAGCGAATATATGGAGTCGCACAACGTAAGCCGTCTGGTGGGCGCGCCTCCGGGATATGTGGGATATGAAGAGGGAGGGCAACTGACCGAAGCCGTGCGGCGAAAACCCTTTTCGGTAGTGCTGCTCGACGAGATCGAAAAAGCCCACCCCGATGTGTTCAACATCCTGTTGCAGATTCTTGACGACGGGCGGCTGACCGACAGCAAGGGGCATACGGTGAACTTCAAGAACACCATCATCATCATGACCAGCAACATCGGAGCCCAGCTTATCCAGGCGGAGATGGAGAAAATGAACGGCGTGAACCGCGATGCTGTACTTTCGGGTTTGCAGGAAAAACTCTTCCAGATGCTCAAGCAGCAGGTGCGCCCGGAGTTCCTCAACAGGATCGACGAGATCATTCTCTTTACGCCGCTTTCCAGAGATGATCTTCGTCAGATTGTGGAGGTACAGTTCGAGCGCATCAGGGCAACCGCCATGCGCCAGCATATTGCCCTTGAGATCACCCCCGAAGCCCTCGACTGGCTTGCCAACGCAGGTTTCGATCCTGCGTTTGGCGCCAGGCCCCTGAAACGGGTCATGCAGCGCAAGATAACCAACAGGCTCTCGGAACTGATTCTTTCGGGTGCCGTGCAGGAAAACGACTTCGTAAGGGTAGGGTTGTCCGACGGAGAGCTTGCCGTAACAAAAGCGGTGGGGGCGGAATGATTTTGAAAACGTTCGCTGCCGCCCTGCTCCTCTTCATGCAACTCGCCCCGATGCAGGCCAGGGCTGCGGAACGGCCAGACAGCATGGCCGTCAAAATCGGGCAGATGCTCATGATCGGCTTCAGGGGACTCTCGACCGCCGAAGCTCCCGGAATCGTCGACGATATCCGGAAACGCCATATCGGGGGAGTGGTGCTCTTCGACTACGATGTTCCAGCCAAATCCCCGGTTCGGAACATCGGCAGCCCGGAGCAGCTCTCGAAACTCGCGCTTGAACTGATGGATCTTTCGGAAATCCCGATGCTCATCGCAATCGACCAGGAAGGGGGAAAGGTAAACCGGCTGAAAAGCTCGAAAGGGTTTCCTCCGAGCGTTTCAGCAGCACATCTTGGCGCCCTCGACAATCCCGACAGCACTACCAGTGCCGCCCTCGTTACCGCTGCGACGCTGAAAAAAATGCATATCCCGATGAATCTCGCACCGGTAGTCGATCTGAACGTCAACCCGAACAACCCGGTTATCGGAAAGCTCGGGCGCAGTTTTTCGGCCGATCCGAAAATTGTTATCCGAAACGCGACCCTGACGGCAAACGCATGGCGTCAGGAGGGTGTGATAGCCACCCTGAAGCACTTTCCCGGACATGGCAGCTCATCGACCGATACGCATAAGGACTTTACCGACGTTACCTCAAGCTGGACCCAGGATGAGCTCGACCCCTACCGGACCATGATCGCTGCTGGCTACGACGATGCCGTGATGACTGCGCATGTCTTCAACGCGAAGCTCGACAGCCGATACCCTGCGACACTTTCAAAAAAGGTGCTTGACGGCCTCCTGCGCAAAAAACTCGGCTTCAAGGGGGTAATCGTCAGCGACGACATGCAAATGAAAGCCATTGCCGACCATTACGGGCTGGAAGAAGCCATCCGCCTGGCCCTCGACGCCGGAGTGGATATCCTGCTCTTCGGCAACAACACCTCCTATGATCCGGATATCGCTGAAAAAGCCACGAAAATCATCCATAAGCTGGTAAAAAACGGCACTATCGACAGAACCCGCATCGACCGTTCCTACCGGAGAATCATGGCACTCAAGGAACGTTACCTTTATCACTGCAAATAATGAAAACACTCTATCTGGTACGCCATGCGAAATCGAGCTGGGACAACACCCTGCAGAGCGATTTCGATCGCCCTCTCAACGACCGCGGGATGGCGTCAGCCCCCCTCATGGCTGCGCGCATGAAAGAAAAGGTGGGGAAACCCTCGATTGTAGTGTCAAGCCCGGCAAACCGGGCGATCACGACTGCGGAAATCGTTGCCGAAATCCTCGGTTATCCGAAGAGCGAGATTGTGCAGAAGATGGAGATCTATACCGGGGGCCGTGAAGCGCTCCTGCAGATAGTGCGATCGCTCTCCCATGACTGCGATTCAGCGATGCTTTTCGGACACAATCCCGTCATGACGGACTTCTCGAATTTCCTTACGGGAGAACGGCTCGACAACATGGTTACCTGCGGGGTAATCCGCATCGATCTCAGCTGCGGATCGTGGGCTGAGGCCGGGGAGCGTTCAGGAATGAAGATCTGGTACGACTATCCGAAAAAACACGAGTGATGGGTATGCGGTTCAGTACCCTTCCTTTTTCGGTTCGCGGGTCATGAGCTCGAGAGTGGCCTGCTGAACCGGCTTCCCCTCAAAAAGCATTTCGTAGACCGCCTGGGTTATGGGCATTTCCACACCTCTGGCCTTGCTGAGCTCATAAACGGCTTTTGAGGTCAGCACGCCTTCGGCAACCATGTTCATGTGGCTCACCACATCCTCAAGCGAACGACCACGTCCTATCTCTTCGCCGACATAACGATTGCGGCTGTGACGGCTCAGACAGGTTACCACAAGATCGCCTATCCCTGAAAGTCCGGATACGGTCATCGGGTCACCGCCCAGGCTTACGGCAAGGCGAGACATTTCGGCAAGTCCGCGGGTAATGATAGCGGCTTTTGCGTTGTCGCCATAACCGATACCGTCGGAAATACCTGCCGCGATGGCAATGATGTTTTTCACTGAACCGGCAATCTCGACACCGATGATGTCGGTATTGCTGTAGACCCTGAACATGCTGGTATGAAAAACCTCCTGAACCCTCTCTGCGGTTTCAACCGAGGTGGATGAGGCGACAACCGTGGTCGGCTGCTCTTTTGAAACCTCTTCGGCATGGCTCGGCCCGTAGAGGGCTGCAACCTGCGACGGCTGAAGCCCGGCAATGGTTTCAAGCAGCACTTCCGACATGCGCTTGCCGGTTTTCAGCTCGATGCCCTTGGCAACGTTGACGATGATTTTTCCCTCTACCGGAAGATCACGAAACTGTTCGGCGGTTTCACGCAGGGCCTGGGAGGGAACCGCCGTCACAAACATCTCTGCAGGAGCAAGTGCATCTTGCAGAGATGTGAAAACCTGCAGGGTATCGGGAAAACGCACCCCGTTGAGATAACGGCTGTTTTCACGTTTGGCGGCAAGCTCTGCGGCAAATTCGGCACGGTGTGCCCAGAGATTCACCCGGTATCCTTTTGAGGCAAGAAGAACGGCAAGCGTGGTGCCCCAGCTTCCTGCACCAAGTACGGCAATGTGCAGAGGAGCGGACGGGCGGCTCACGAATGTTTTCCGAAGGTTACCCGGTTCTCCGTGCCGGAAAGCAGCCTCCTGATATTGGCACGATGGGTATAGAGAATGCCGAGTGCGACGATGAAGCCGAAAATCAGGAGATGATAGTCGAGGCTGTCATGGAAAGAGAGCTGCTCGCCGAACAGCCTGATATAGTAATCCAGACCTGTGCCGAGTTCGAAAATGTACTTCCGGATGGCGATGATGAGAGGAAATGCTACGGCAGCGAGTATCGAGGCCACCGAAACATAGCGAGACAGATAGATTGTGAGCAGAAAAACGCCTATAACCATGAGCATGCTGACCGGAGCGATGCCGATAAGCATGCCGGCCGCGGTACTGACCCCCTTGCCTCCCTTGAATCCGGCAAAAACGGTAAACACATGGCCGATAACCGCGCTCATACCGGCGACCAGACGCAGGGCGACCTCGTTCATATCGGGAAAAACGTCGATCGGGTGGTGGCGGAAAAACGCGACCACCGACACGGCGGCAACAACGCCTTTGACGATATCGATAAGCGTAACCGTAAGACCGGTTTTCCATCCGAGAACCCGGAAGGCATTGGTGCCACCGGCATTACCACTGCCGAATTGGCGGATATCGATACCCTTGATAATTTTTCCCGCCATGATGCTGGTGGGAATCGACCCGATGATGTAGCTTACTGCTATAATGGCAACTAACGTCAGCATAGAGTTGATGATTGCGTTATTGCGAAAAACTGTATGAAAAATCAGGCGTTGGTAACTGAACCTATAATGTATGCAATTTCTCCGATGGATTTCAAATACTCCATCATCTCAGGGGCAGCTTCGCGGCGAATCACCATCACCAGACCGATACCCAGGTTGAATGTGCGGCGCATGTCCTCTTCGGGAACCTCGCCCGCCTTGCGGATGATGTTGAAAATTGCAGGTTCAGGCCATGAGTCCCAGGCGACCGACAGGGCAAGACCTTTGGGAATGATGCGCATGGTATTGCCGGTGAGTCCGCCGCCGGTAATATGCGACAGCCCCCTGACATCAGGAGAGCCCGAAAGCGGACCGATAACCGGCAGATAGCTTCGGTGCACCTTGAGCAGTTCTTCGCCTGCCGACCCTTCAAGCCCTTCGAAACGCTCCTGCATCCTGCCCTCGAGCACTTTTCGCGCAAGCGAATAGCCGTTGGTGTGCAGGCCGGTGGACGGCAGTCCGATCAGTACGTCGCCAGCCTCGATCGAAGAGCCGTTCACGATTTTTTCGTGATCGACAACACCGACAATCGAACCGGCCAGATCGAAATCAGTTTCGTCATAGACACCCGGCATTTCAGCGGTTTCTCCTCCAATAAGCGCACAGCCGTTCTCCCTGCAGGCAGTCACCATTCCGGTAACCACTCCTGCCGCAATGGCCGGAGTCAGCTTGCCGCAGGCATAGTAATCGAGAAAAAAGAGCGGCTTGGCTCCGCAGACTGCAATATCGTTCACACAGTGGTTGACGAGGCATGAACCAACAGTATCGTAGATACCGAGTTCGATAGCGATCTTGAGCTTGGTGCCGACACCGTCGATACTGCTGACAAGCACCGGTTTACGGTATCCGGAAAAATCCGGCAGAAAAAAACCTCCGAACGCGCCGATATCGGTTATGACATTGGGGGTGAAGGTCCGGCGAACCTGGGGCTTGATCATGCGGACGAACTCTTCACCCGCGCTGATATCGACTCCGGCTTTCTTGTAATCCATGATAACGTAATCTGTTTTATGCATTAAACGGCAGCAGTCGCTTAAGGGTTTCCTGCCGGCTTTTCGAAAATCCCGACGGTCTCCTCTCCAGAAAAGAACTCGTGATGCAGCGTATTGACTGCCGTCTCGACATCTTTCTCTTCAACCACAAAACCGACATTGATTTCAGAGGCGCCCTGCGAGATCATCCGGAGATTGACATCCCTGAGCGAACTGAAAATTCTTCCTGCAACGCCTTTCGACATCCGAAGATTATCCCCCACGACGCTGACGGTAGCCACACGGTGTTCGATATCGACCTGTCCAAGAGCCCCGAGCTCCTGGAGCAGCTCGTCGCTGAAGCTCTTGTCATCCAGGGTCACCGAAACTGAAACCTCACTCGAGGAGATCATTTCGATGGAGACACCGTGACGTGAGAAAGCGCCGAAAAGCTCGCTCATGAAACCGTAACGCCCCAGCATGCGGTTTGAACGGACATTGATGATGCACTGCCCTTTCTTGACGGCGATGGATTTGACAAGGCCCCCGTAGCTCATACCCGAAAGTCGTTCCGGGTCGTTGGTAATGAGCGTGCCTTTTGCATCGGGATGCCAGGTATTGAGCACCCAGACAGGAATATTCTTCTCGACGGCGGGAGCGATGGTATCGGGATGCAGCACTTTAGCGCCGAGATAGGCAAGCTCCGCAGCTTCGCTGAAGGTCATGATCCTGATACTGCGAGCTTCGGGAACAAGCCGCGGATCACAGGTCATGACGCCGTCAACATCGGTCCATATCTGTATGGCGTTGTCGTCGAGCCATGCACCGAAAAGCGCTGCGGAAAAATCGGATCCTCCCCTGCCGAGCGTGGTTGTCCGGCCCTGAAGTGTAGCTCCGATGTAGCCCTGGGTAACGACAATGGTTCCTGCCTCAAGCAGCGGTCTGATGATGGAGTCTGTCCTATCCTTGCAGATTTCAGCGAGCGGACGGGCAAAGCCGTGATTGTCGTCGGTAATCATCACCTTGCGGACATCGACCCATTGGGCATCATTGCCCTGCTCTTTGATGACCGCGGCAAAAACCGTGGTCGAAAGCAGCTCGCCGAATGAGCAGATCGAGTCTCTGGAACGTTCGGTAAGCTCCCCGACAATATCGATACCTCTGGCCAGCATTTCAAGCCGTGCGACATACTCTTCAACTCTGGCGGAAAGTTCCACTTTCAACTCCGGAGACTCTACCAGTTCATCTATGAGATCAGTGTGGTGCCGGCGAACCTCCCCGGCAAGTACCAGCGCTTCGTCAAGCGAGCCCAGGCCTGCAGAATCGGCAAGACGGACAAGCTTGTTGGTGATGCCGCTGCAGGCGCTGAGCACCACCAGTGGAGTCCCTTTCTTTTTTTCACGGACAACAAGATCGATTGCCTGCTGCATTGCCCGGGCGTTACCTACTGAGGTTCCGCCGAATTTCATAACCGCCATAAAAGCAACCGGTAAGGTTTCAGATTGTCTAATTGCAAGAGTTTCACTTATCTTGTATTACAGGTCAACAGGAGGGCAGAATCGCCTGCCTTCCCCCCGGAAAACTGCAAACGCTTTCCCCCATGAAAACAGGTAGCGGTTTGGTCTCTTTTTTTGCCGGCAAATCAGTCGTATCCGGACGAGCGGTGTCTGCACTGCTCATTTCTGCCATGCTTTCCGGCCTTGCGGGATGCAGCAGCATCTCAACCGGCTCACGCTACGATCCGGACTGCAAATATAGTTTAAAAAAGAGAAAAACACATATCTCGCGTATCGTGCCGGAGAGCCACCGACCGGTAACGGCAGAGCTTCCGGTGAAAGTTTCCGGCGAGTCGATCGAACGGCTTTTCAGTGCCGTAAGGGATAGGCTTGGAACCACTTACCGCTGGGGGGGCACCACGATTGACGGCTTCGACTGCTCGGGATTTGTCCAGTACCTTTATGAAGAGTCCTTTCAGCTCCGGATGCCGAGAACATCTTCCGACATGGCCTCGCTCGGCAGGGTTGTGCCCCGGAAAAAACTCAGGCAGGGCGACCTTGTGTTTTTCAGCAACGGCGGAAGAACCATCGACCATGTCGGCATTTACATGGGCGACAACCGTTTCGCCCATGTATCGACAAGCAGCGGTGTACGAATCGACCGGCTCGACTCCCGGTATTACGACAAGCGATATGCCTGCGCCACCCGCATCGTCAGCCGGGATTGAGCGCCGCCCGCACAATCGCGAGCAGCGCGCCATTCCACCTGGAAATTCCCTATATTGACGCCATTGAATCACTCTTGCAGTAAACCGGTTTCACTCTCTTACATCCCTATGCAGCCGTCAGGAACAAAAAACCACATCGAACTGTCGATAACGCTTCATCCTGCGCTTTTTGAACCCTATATCGCCATCCTCTCGGAGGAGGGCATCGAGTACTTTCTCGAAGAGGACGACCGGCTGCTCGCCTACCTTCCGGAATCCGAATGGAATGAGGCGAAAGAGCAGGCTGTACGCATCCTGCTCGAAAAGACCTTCGGCAGCGTCCCCCCCTACAAGGTCAACTTCATGGCCGACCGGAACTGGAATGCCGAGTGGGAGGCTCACCTGCAGCCGATCGAAATTTCCGACCGGTTCCTGATCGTGCAGAAAAACAAGGAGATCACTCCGAAGCAGGGGCAGATCGTCATAGAAATCAACCCGAAAATGTCGTTCGGTACCGGCTACCACGCCACAACCCGTCTCATGCTTCGCCAGATGGAAGCGCTCGATCTGAAAGAACGCAAAATCATGGACATCGGCACCGGAACCGGTGTGCTGGCCATTGCCGCGCGCAAGCTCGGAAACCGGCTGCCGATTCTGGCCTTCGACAACAACGCCTGGGCCGCTGAAAATGCCGTGGAAAATGCCGAAGAAAACCATGCGGCAGATATACGGATCGAACTGATCGACGCAGAGGAGGAACTGGTGGCGAACCTGCGCGAAGGGTACGATCTGATTCTGGCGAACATCAACAAGAATGTGATAGACAGGATTCTGCCGGTTATCCGGAACTACGCGCCGCAGGCTGAGGTGCTGCTGTCGGGAATACTCGTGTACGACGAGCCGTGGCTGAAAAAACTGCTGAAACGGCTCGGCTACACCAACATGAAAACCATCTACGAGGATGAGTGGCTCTCAAGCCTGGTGCATGCGGAAACCCCGGCGAAACGCTGAAACACGGATACCATGAAACGGGTTTCATGTATCGATATCGGCACCAATACCGCCCTGCTCCTGATCGCCGACCTTGTTCCGGAAAGCGGCACAATCATCCCTGTGCTGCACCGGCAGACCATTGTGCGGCTTGGGGAACAGGTTGACCAGCGTAAGCATATCGGCGGCGAAGCCCTCGGGCGCCTGGTCGCATGCCTCCGCGATTACCGTACCATCTCGGAAGAAGAGGGGACGCAAACCGTTATCGCGGCGGGAACAAGCGCCCTGAGGGATGCCGCAAACCGTGATGAGGTTATTGCGGCGGTTGCAAGAGAAGCAGGCATTGAGATCTCCTGTATTTCCGGCGAAGAAGAGGCTGAACTGACCTTTTTCGGCGCAGTGGCAGGCATGAACGATCTGCCGGAAACCTTCGCGGTGATCGACATCGGGGGCGGCAGCACGGAAATTTCCATGGGTTCGCTCGGCGGAGTCGAAGAGAGCGTGAGCATGGATATCGGTTCGGTTCGGCTTACCGAACGCTTTTTCAGTGCGCTCCCCCCTTCAGAGCACGAGCTGGAAGCCGCACGCATGGAGATCGACCGGGTGCTCTGCGCATCCGTTCTCCCTTTTTTCGCATCCAGAGAATCGGTTTACGGGGTTGCCGGAACCCTGACCACCATAGCTCAGGTCAGCCAGGGGCTGAAACATTTCGATGCCCTGAAGGTGCAGAACTACCCCCTCGGCTACGGCGAGGTCCACCTCCTGTTCGATCAGCTCCGCAACAGCACTCTGGAGGAGATCCTGGCACTGGGAATCCCCGAGGGGCGTGCCGATGTCATCACCATGGGCACCCTGATCCTGCTCCAGTTCATGCGCCTCCTGGGAGTCGGCCGGATACGGGTCAGCATTCAGGGGCTGCGTTTCGGTCTTGCACAGAAAGAACTGCTGCGCCTGCAGGAGATGGCTTGAGGGCGTAAACGCATATCGGTTCGCCATCACGGCCCCTTGTAAAAAAGAGATAGCAACGGTCGCTCTCCCTGAGCCTGAACTTGCTGCGTATCTCTTCCGGCTGGAGCGAAAAATCCCGCCGCTGAACAGCCGCGGCGGTAATTCCATGCCGCCTGAGAAAATCCCGGAAGCTTTTCGGCTTGTATCGCTCGACAGCCACAACATGGAATGCGCGTCCGGGAAAATCGGCTATAAACCCCTCAGCGGTAAGGAAATCGACGCTTCCGTTGACGAAAGCCAACCCGAGATCAAGAGCGAGTTTTTTCGTAAGACCGGCCTTGATGATTGCCGCATCAGGTTCGTAGAAAAAGGCCTGAACCGGCACGGCGCGCCCTCTCGGCTCCCCGCCGGTTCCCTTGATTTCGCGCAGGATCGACCCATCCTGCGCAAGCAGGACGGCAACCCGCTCTACGGCATGATCTTCCGGCCTGTTTCGATCGAGCAGCAGCAGCACCTCCCTGCACTCTCCTCCAACTGAAACTACACGGATTTCCGACAGTGCCGGCAGCTCCTCACGCAGCCTGCTCAGCTCGAGCGCCGGAGATGCCTTGATCATGACTCTCGACGCCTTGCAGAGCAGGAAGTCATGAACGGCGGTGACATCCGGACTTGCCGCCGAAAGGCCTACGGAGCGCCGCCCGCCCTCCCTTCGGGCGGGATCGACGAAAATCCAGTCGAAAAAACCGTCAGGAAACGAATCCAGCATGGCCAGGCTGTCGCCGCAGCGGGTATCAACGCCGGAAATCCCGATCTGACGAAAGTTATGGGCAGCAAGTTCCGCAAGCACGGTATCCCGCTCGCAATAGACGACCTCCCTGAACACCCGGGCAAAAAACATGGTATCGATACCGAGCCCGCCCGTCAGATCGATGAGGCGCTCACCATGCACAAGCGAAGCCTTGTAGGCCGCACTTGCCTCGCCTGAAGCCTGTTCGAGGGAAAGGGTAGTGTAGAGTATAGGAAAACGGGAAAGTTCCGGCAGTTTTTTCAGAGCCTTGCGGCGACAGGCCAGCTGTTCGGCAATCGCCCTGGCGGGAATGTCGGCGCACCCCTGAAAACGCAGGGCAAAGGCAGCCGGATCATCGGAAGCGTGCTCATCGAGCATGTCGAGATTTTCCGGCAGAAGCAGCCGGTGCAGTTCGTCGAGGGTCATTTCCCCGCTTTCCGGCAGTGCTCTTCGACGAGCTTGCGGCGGAGCACCTTGCCGACAGTGGATTTGGGAAGCGATTCGGTGAACTCCACATGCCGTGGTATCTTGTAGGCGGCAAGATCCCGGCGGCAGAAGTCGCAGAGGTCGGCGGCCGTAAGCTTTTCCCCTGAACGAAGCACGACCCAGGCCTTGACGGCCTCGACCTTGTACGAGTCTGGAACTCCGGCAACGCTCACCTCCTGCACGGCTGGGTGGCGGGCTATGACCTCCTCGACGTCACGCGGCCATACCTGGAATCCTCCGGGCTTGATGACGTCTTTTTTCCGGTCGACGATAAAAAGATAGCCGTCCTCGTCGAGATAGCCGAGATCGCCGGTATAGAGCCAGCCGTTCCTGAGCACCAGCGCAGTTTCCACAGGGTTCTGCCAGTACTCCCGCATAAGCTGCGGGGCCCGCATGATCACCTCTCCGACTTCATGCGCAGCGAGTTCATCCAGACCACTCTCCTGCTCGACGATGCGCACCTCGACATCCGGAACGGGAATACCCACCGATCCGGGCTTGTAGACGCCGAGAATAGGGGTGAAAGTTGATGCGAGAGTGGTTTCGGTAAGGCTGTAGGCGTCAATGATTCTTCCGCCTGTCAGTTCCTCGAAGCTCCGCTTTGTTTCAAGCATGAGAGGAGCTGCTCCCGATACGCTGAGTTTAAGGGATTTCATGATCCGGCTGTCCTTTCTGACCCTGGGATGATTGAGCAGGGCGGTGAAAAGCGTCGGAACTCCCGGCAGCACGGCAGGCTTCAGGGTCCTGATGATGTGCAGAAGGTCGTCGATGTCTCGCGGATTGGGAACCATTACAAGCGAATACCCGCCCATTATGGCGGCCGGCATGATGCCTGCCTGCCCATAGACGTGAAACATCGGCATGTTCAGAATAATGACATCTTTTCCTTCTTCAAGAATCACGCTGAACCACGACGCAATCTGCATTCCTGAAATAACCAGGCTCCGGTGTGTGCTGACCGCACACTTGGGGTTGCCGGTCGTCCCGCCGGAAAAGAGAAAGAGAGCCGGCGCGTCATGCCTTACCGGCATGGGTCGCGGTTCGGCGGAAGCGTGGCGACGAATAAGATCCTGCAGATAATAATCGCCTTTCTGCAGCACAATATGATGGCCATCCTTCTTTTCCTTCAGAAGGGTAAAGAGCACTTTTACCAGGGGAGGCAGATACTCCTTGATGTTTGTGGCGATCACCCTCTTGAGGCGGGTATCCGGTGCAACGACTTTGATCTTGCCGTAGAAGGAGGTCAGCACGATAATGGTTTCGGCACCGCACTCGTTGAGCGCATACACAAGTTCATTTTCAGTGTAAAGGGGATTGAGCGGGACGACAATAGCGCCGGTTTTCCAGACAGCGAGCTCACCGATGAGCATCTGCGGGGAATTGGGCATGAGCAGTGCCACCCGGTCGCCTGAAACAACCCCAAGCTCCAGGAGTGCCTCGGCAAGCGCATTGCTCTCCTGTTCGAGTGTACCGGCAGAGATGACCGATCCCTTGAAGAGCAATGCCTTTTGATCGGGACATTCGGCAGCCCTCCTGCGAAGCACATCGACGAGCGTATGTTCCGGATATGGCTCGAGTGTGTGGGGCACCCCCTTGTCGTAATGATGAATCCAGGGCCTGGAATTGTTCATTTCGGTTACTTCTTGGCGTTACTGAATTTGAGTACAATGAGACAGTTTACATTTCCGGCGGCGATAAATCAACGGATCCCGGCGGCACATTCCCGCACGACGTCGCATACGGCAGAGGTCAGGGTATCGAGCTCCGCCGTGCTGATAATGAAGGGGGGCATAAGATAGACCAGCCTGCCGAACGGTCTTACCCAGACCCCCCTTTCGACAAACATTTTCTGGATCGAACCCATATCGACGGGACGCTGCAGTTCGACAACCCCGATGGCGCCGAGCACTCGGACATCGGCAACCCCGGCATGCGCCCGGCAGGATTCGAGACCATTTTCAAGCTGCCGTTCGATGCGGCAAACCGCTTCCTGCCAGCCTGAGCCGAGAAGCAGCCTGATACTTGCGCCGGCTACCGCACAGGCAAGCGGATTGGCCATGAAAGTCGGCCCGTGCATGAACACCCCGGGATCGCCGGAACAGACCGTTTCGGCCACATGCGCTGTCGCAAGGGTGGCTGCAAGGGTCATGTATCCGCCGGTCAGGGCTTTGCCGACACACAGGATATCGGGCACAACCCCGGCATGCTCAAGTGCGAATAATTTCCCCGTACGTCCGAAGCCTGTCGCGATTTCGTCGAAAATCAGAAGAACGCCGTAATGGTCGCACAGCTCGCGAAGCCGCCGCAGATAGTGCGGAGAATAAAACCGCATGCCCCCCGCGCCCTGAACCACCGGTTCGATGATCACTGCGGCGAGATCGTCGGCATGCCGTTCGAGATTCAGGCGCATGTCCTCAATATACTCCTCGCTCCATGTATCGTGAAAACCGCACCGCGGAGCTTCGGCAAAATACTGCTCGGGAAGAAAACCCCTGAAAAGACGGTGCATGCCGGTTTCAGGATCACAGACCGACATGGCTCCGAAGGTATCGCCGTGATATCCCGATCGTACAGTCAGCATCCTTTTTTTCAGGGGTTTTCGCTGCGCCGCCCAGTACTGCAGCGCCATTTTCAGGGCGACCTCCACGGAAACCGAGCCCGAATCGGAAAAAAACACCCGGTCGAGCGGCTCGGGAACAAGCTCGACAAGCTGCCTGGCCAGATTGACAGCCGGCTCATGAGTAAAGCCGCCGAACATGACATGGCTCATGCTCTCGAGCTGATCGCGTACGGCCCGGTTGAGTTCGGGATGGTTGTAGCCGTGCACCGCCGACCACCATGAGGACATGCCGTCGACGAGCCTTCTGCCGTCGGCCAGCTCGATATATACGCCTCTGGCCCCTTTGACGGGATACACCGGAAGCGGATTGCTGAGCGAGGTGTAGGGATGCCAGATGTGGCTGCGGTCGAAACCGGAATCGATACTGTTCATACTTGTTTTCTCTGCGCTTTATTTCCCCTGCAGTAATCCCGAAAGTTCCGATGCCGTCACTTCAAGGCCGTTTTCATCGAGGGTTACAACCGGGGATGAAAGGCCGTACCGCTTCAGGAAGTGGCGGATGATCCCGACCGCATCGTCGGCGATGATGCGGTCGGCTTCCTGAAAGCGGTTGAACACGATGCCCCGGAGAGGGATGCCTCGTTTCAGGCATGCCTCGACGGCCAGAAGGGTGTGGTTGATGCTGCCTAACCGGGAAGAGGTGACCAGCAGGAGCGGATAACCGGCATCCCGGATATAGTCGGCAAGCAGCAGATCGGAGCTCAGAGGAACCAGGAGTCCCCCGGCACCTTCAAGCAGGACGATACTGTAGCGCTGCTGCAGGATGAAGGTCGAGCGCCTGATAGCCATAACGTCGACGGCCCTGTTTTCAAGCCTGGCGGCCAGATGGGGGGATGCCGGATAGGCAAACACGCAGGGAGAGGTAAGTCCCTGGAGGTCCTCTTCATTCAGCTCGCAGCCCATGAGGCGCCGGTGTTCGATAATGTCTTCGGCGATTCTGCCCGGGCATCCCGTCTGGACGAGTTTCTGGGTTATGACCGATGTGCCATGTGCAAGAAGCGCTCTGGCAAGCAGGCCGGTGGCAACGGTTTTGCCTGTTCCGGTATCGATTCCGGAAATTACGGTAACGGATCCTTTCATGGTTATTGCATTCTGAAACAGCAGTAAAGCGGTCTGTAGGTCAGGTAGACCCCTTCCCCACAGGAGTAAGCCTCCCGGTAGGCATGAAGAAACCGCAGGTAGCTCCCTTTCGTCCAGGATCGCCTCACCAGCCCGTTGACCCCGGTTTTCCGGATGTGGCGAAGCACCTCCCCCGGAGAGTCGAAGGCGATCCTCCGCTGCTCCTCCTTTGAAGCGAGAAGTTCGAAACAGCCCCCGGCAAGAGCGGCAATATCCTCAAGCGCAGGATAACACAGTCCGGTATGTTCGATGCTGGCGATCTCCCGCATGTTGAGCGGACTGAAGGTGCTGAAGGCGAGTATGCCGCCGGGTTTCAGGCAGCGGGACATCTTCCGGAAAAAACCTTCAAGGTCCGACAGCCACTGGACGGTTGCGTTCGAGGCCACAAGATCGAGCCCGCCCGGCAGCTCCTCGAGGTTCTCGATATCTCCGGGAAGAAAGTCAAAGTGCAGGGGCCGGTGACGGAGGGTTTCAAAAGCGATATACCCGCGGCTCTCTGCTACAAGATCGTTGGCTATGTAGGTTTCGACCCTGCAGCGCTCAAGCAGCGCAGCCGTCAGAGCCCCCGTACCCGCTCCGACTTCCAGCACCCGTCCGAAGCTGCGGCCGGGCGCGGTGGCACAGATCATATCGGCCAGTACCATGGCCATCTCCAGCTGCACGACGGCATGCTCGCGGTAGGAACCAAGCGCTTTTGCGAACCGCTCCCTGACAAGCTGTTTGTCTATGCCCTGCTGCATTCGAGCACCTCATCAAGGCCTGAAAGATGAAAAAACGGATAGTGCGGCATATCGGCAATCACCGTCTGCGGATAACCCTTCCATGCGGCGAACTGCCGGGATGCTGGAAAGATCATATCCCTGCCTCCAATGATGACATGGTCGTACCGGAACCCTTCCGGCCCATAGCCGGACTGCAGCCTCCGGGAGAATGCGGCAAGTTCCTCCTGCTGGCAAGCCGATAGCCGTTCGGGCTGTACCGAAAGGAAGTGCTCCAGAGCCTCCCCGCCGCCGCACATCCTGCGGTTGAACCGAAGCCGGTTTGCGTCGTTGTAGGTATCGAGCGTAGCCTGAAACACCTCGGGATCGATACCTGACTCGCGATCGACCGGCGAAAGCGTGCCGTTCACGGCCACGGCATGCGATACGGGAGGAAGCTGCGCATGTGCCGCCGACCAGACGCCGAAAGACCATGCTACAACGGTACGCTTCCGGTAAGCGCGAAGGGCATCGCAGGTTGCTGCGTCGATCTCCCCGGAGCGGTAGTCATGGAAAGCAAGAAGGTCATATGCAGGATCGGAGGAATACTGCCCCGAAAGATGGTCGGCGATACGCCGGTCCATTCCCCAGCCGGAAAAGAAGAGCACTACCTCGCCGGCTCCCTGCCGGATGATCCAGTCGGTAATCATGCCGTCCCCGCCTTTATGAGATCGGGAATATACTCGACATCGTCCCACTGCAGGTTCGCCCTGAGAGAAAACCGGATTCTCGCACGGTTTTCAGGGACGGTAGGAGGCCGGACAGCCATTCCAAGCACACCCGCGCAGCGCAGCTTTTCGGCGAGGTTGAGCGCGCTTTCGTTGCTGCCGGTAATGACCGGCACGATATGGCTCTCACCCGGCACCTCGAATCCCGCATCCGCAAGCCTCCCGCGCAGCATGGCCGCGATACGCTGCAGATGTATCCTCTCCCCCTGCATGTCCGTCTGCTTCCTGAGGGTCATGAGGCTCCAGGCAAGTATCGCCGGAGGCAATGCCGTCGTGAAGATAAACGGGCGCATTGTGTTGACGAGGTAATCGCGAAGAACGGCATCCATCACGGCGTACGCCCCTGTCGAAGCGAATGCTTTGCCGAAAGTGCCGATAATGATGTCGATGCCGGAAACGGTTCCTGTCGCCTCGCACAGGCCAAGACCCCTCTGGCCGAACACCCCGGCCCCATGAGCTTCATCGACAATCAGCACCGCTCCGTACCGTTTTTTCAGATCCACGAGCTTCCGAAGGTCTGCAAGATCGCCATCCATGCTGAACACCGATTCGGTCACGATGAAGACGTGACGGTAGCGGCCATGCGCTCCGGCAAGCAGCTCTTCAATATGGCTTGTATCGTTGTGACGGTAACGCAGGTGCGCAGCTCCGGAAATACCGGTGCCGTCGATGATGCTTGCATGGTTGAGCCTGTCTGAAAGGATCAGGTCGCCGCGTCCGGCGAGGGCCGGAAGAATGCCGACATTGGCATGATAGCCGCTGTTGAAGACAAGGGCGGCCTCTCTGCCGTAAAGCCGCTCAAGTTCACGCTCGAGCTGCTCGTACCAGTGATGGTTCCCGGTCAGGAGACGGGAAGAGGAACTGGTCATGGCATACCCGCCTTCCCTGCAGGCCTTGCTGTAGGCATCGCGAAGAAAACGGTCTTCACCGAGACCGAGATAGTCGTTCGAGGAAAGGTTGAGGCGGGACTCTCCTGCGACATAGATATACTTCCCGCTCCGCTCTCCGATATCGGGAAGCGTGCGGAGACGGTTATCACGACGAAGCGCATCGAGCCTGTCGCTGATGAATGCATGAAACGCCATGACTACTGCAACTCCCTGCCGAACTGTGCCAGCTGGTCGATGAAGGCCCTGTCGGAGGCGGTATCCCGGCCTCTCGTGGTGAGATAGCCTCCGGTAAGCAGGCCGTTTGCGCCCGAAAGCATGAGCAGGCCCTGAAAATCCTTCATGACGCTCTCCCTTCCTGCGGCGAACTTGATGATCTTTCCGGGGTGCACCAGCCGGCAGATCGCAAAGGTCTTGACTATATCGGCAAGATCTGCCGTACGGCTTCCCTCGAGCGGCGTGCCCTCGATCGGTACCAGAACGTTAAGGGGAATAACCGAAACATCGAGTTCGGCGAGCACATAGATCATTTCAAGACGTTCGGCCATGCTCTCTCCGACACCGAGAATACCACCGCAACAGACCGGAATGCCGTGCCTGCGCAGCAGCCGCACCGTTTCGATCCGCTCGTCTACCGTATGGGTATCCGAAATGAGAGCGCCGTATCTCGACGGCGCCACCTGGATATTGATATTGTAATGCGCAATGCCGTGCGCGGCAAGCGCAGCAGCGGTCTCCTCGCCGAGCACGCCGATCGAGGCGCAGACATTCAGCCCCGGAAGTTCACGGTGCAGAAGGTCGATCATGCCGAGAATCCGGAGAAACTCAGGCGTCATCTTCAGGTAGCCGTACCCGCTGGTTACAATGCCGAAATGCTCTATGCCCTGGGCAAACGTTTCCGCGGCCTGCCGCAGCACGGCCTCCTCGTCGGCCAGGCTGTAAACCTCAATGGTCGCGCTGTTGTGGCGGGACTGGGCGCAGAAGCGGCAGTTTTCGCCGCACTCGCCCGATTTTGCGTTCATGATGGAACAGGCATGCACCGATCGGGCATCCGGAGCGTAACGGAGCCTCACCTTGTGCGCAAGAGAGGCGAGATCGAGCACTGCGTCGCCCGGCAGTGCGGCAAGCCTCGATGCCGTTTGACGCTCAAGCGGTTCCCCGGTATCGAAAACACGGTACGCATCGGCAACTGCGGGATGGATAACTGCGGTCATAAGCGGTAGCGATTCATAAATGGGTATAGGTATTCCGGAGCGAAGCCTCCCCGGAGGAGATGTTCAGCCGAGAACCATCTTCTGTCTGCAGCACGAGCTCCCCGCCGCAGGCGATACCGCAAACCTTTCCGGCAACCTGCCGGGAAAACTGGTCGACAATCACGTCCATCCCCTGCAGCAGGGAGTAGCGCTCAAGATAGGGAAGAATAAAACCGAGATCATCCTCTTCCTGCCATTGAAGATAGAGATCTTCGAAGCGGTTCAGCGCCCCTGCAAGCAGTTCCGATCGGCTGACACCGGCCCCTGTCTCAAGCCGAAGCGAGGTCGCTTTCTCCTGAAGCTCCTCGGGAAAAGACTCCTGATTGACATTGATGCCGATACCGACGACCACGAAATGCGTCAGTCCCGGCTCCGACTGCATTTCGCAGAGCACACCGCAGAGCTTCCTGCCGCCACAGAGAATGTCGTTAGGCCATTTGATGCCGGCATTGATGGAGGGAAAAGCCGCACAGAGCGCCCGATGAATGGCTGCTGCGGCAAGCAGGGTGATCTGGGGAATACGCAGCGAGGCGACCGAAGGGCGAAGAATAAGGGAAAAGTAAAGATTCCTGCCAGCGGGAGAAATCCAGCTCCTGCCCAGGCGACCCCGGCCCGCGCTCTGGGTGTCGGCAGCAACCACTGTACCTTCGGGAGCGCCCTCGGCGGCAAGCTTTTTTGCGAGAAGATTGGTCGATGCTGTCTCCTTGTGGTAGTGAAAAACGCGACCTGCTGCCCTGGTCGTAAGAAAAAGAGCCACCTCGCCGCCATCAGGAGCACCGGAAAGAGCAATCAGCCGGTACCCCGAACCGGTTACCGCTTCAATGCGGCAGCCTGCGTCCCGAAGACGGCAGATATGCTTCCAGACCGCGCTTCTCGATATTCCGAACTCCCCGGAGAGATCCTCTCCCGAAAGGTAGGTGCGGGCAGTATGCAGACGGGAAAGAATCCTGAAGGCAAGATCGTTCATGAAGCGGAGCGCAAAAGCATGTTAGTGTAACGAACGGACAGACTGTCAACCGGAATTTAGACTATGGTTGACAACTATCCAACAGGAAAAGCCCCTGAAAAACGGGCATTTTTGTTCCCTGCAGCGCTACGTCCCCATTGTGGCAAGCCTGGCTCGCTCATATTCCTTGCGGTAGCTCTCCAGCCCCATGAAAATTCTGTATGCGATTTTCGTCTGCTCCTGACGGTCTCTCAGGATTTTTTCCTCTTCAGGATTGGAAAGATAACCCGCCTCAACAAGTATGCTCGGCATCGATGGCGTCCACAGCACCATAAATCCAGCCTGGCGAACCCCCCTGCCATTGGTGCTGTTCGGACGGTCGATACGGTTCTGCACTTCGAGAGCCAGATCGGTAGACTGTTTGGCGAAGGCGCTCTGCGCCATACTGCTCATGATGAGGTACTCGGCCGTGAATCCCTTGTATCGCTCCTTGTAATCGACCTCTTTGGTGATAACCGAATTTTCCAGCATGGCGACCGAAAGTGCAGCCTTGCTTTTATGCGGCCCGAGAATATAGACTTCCGAACCTTTCACCGTTCTCTTGTTGTTCGCGTTACAGTGCAGGCTGACAAAAAGCTTGCCGCCGTTCCTGTTGGCTATTTTTCCCCGTTCATGCAGAGGAATGAACCGGTCCTCCTTTCTGGTATAGACCACCCTGACATCAGGCCACTTCTGGGTGATCAGGGTTCCGAGATCACGGACGATATTGAGCACGACATCCTTCTCTCTGGTTCCCCGGCCTCCTATCGCTCCGGGGTCATGCCCTCCGTGCCCTGCATCGAGCACAATGGTGTTGAGCTTCCATTTCTCGATATCGCTGTTGAGGACTTTGGCGATCTGCAGCTCTTTTTCTTTCTGCCGGATGCCCTTGACATCCGCCTCGCTCATAACATATACCAGATAGCGGTTGTTTTTCTCGTCACGCTGAAAATCAACGGTTTTGATCCTGTACCCCTGATTGTCGAGAGCGAGTGCGAAGCGAAGCCCCCCTTCCGTGGAACCATCCGGCGTTACCGACTTGACGAGACCGCCACTGAACAGCTTTGTCAGGGCATCGACGTTACAGGATGCGTTCTTAAAGGTGAGGTAGGCTCGGCCGGTTTCATCGGGCTTTGTCAATGCGGTTTTGACCGCTGTTCCCGCTGCGCTGAAAATGATAACCGCTCCGTTCGCCTTGTTTTCGACATTGACCCCCTTGATGACGGTACCCGGTTCGGATGGAATTTTACGCCCGTCAATATCGGCGACAGTCTCTCCCGGTCTGGTCACCCCCACAAAGCCGACTGAGTCACCAAACCTTGTTCCCGAAAGCCAGGCTGTCATGATGCCCGAAGAGTAATCGTATACGATATCCTTGTCGAGCCAGAGCGTAAAAAGTCGGCATGCATGCCGAACGGGAAGAAAGAGCTTGCCGTCCATGATAAGCGGGGCGGACTGCAGCTGTACGACCCGTTTCATGCGCTGGGAATCCCTGGGCACGATCAGCGCAAAATTGTTGTCGGTTCGCAGTTGGCAACTGCTTCCGGGTGCGTTGTCGGTTTCCTCCAGAAGCAGCACACCCGACTCCTGACGGGAACTGAGCCGGAGGGCCCGTGCAAACGATTCGAGATCGATCAGCAGGGCACTGTCGGTTCTGATCGCAAGAACCTTGATCGTATAACCCTGCTCACTACCACTGGTAACCCTGAGTGGAACCGTTGTCTCCTCTGAACGGGTAAAGGATGAGGCGCCCTCTGCCCCGAGGGGAAAAAAAGCCACGATCATCATAAGCAGAGCCGCAATACGCGCCATGGTTCGCAAAGAAAATGGTATCATGAGTATCTGAGCTTGTTAGCGGGACGGTAACGAAATAAATAATAACATATAATTGCATTCTTTCCGATATTGTCCCCGCTTCGTGTTTCCTGAGTATCCGGCCCGGGTTCCCGGAAATTTGTTTTTTGGCAGGCAACACCTATCTTTTTTCAATTTTCCAGGGTACCGCCCTGCTTTTTATCAGTTGTGCGGCGCCTTCATGATAACATCCTTACTGCAAGGATCCTTCAATGGCATCAAAATCAGAAGCACTTTCGGCCAAAAACAGAACCCTTATAGTCGTCGAGTCCCCATCAAAGGCAAAAACCATCAACAAGTATCTGGGCGACCGCTATACGGTTTTCGCGTCTGTGGGACACATCAAGGATCTGCCGAAACGGGAGATAGGCCTTGATTTCGATCATCACTACGAACCCCGCTATGAGATAATAGCCGGAAAGGAAAAAGTTGTCCGGCAACTGAAAAAACTTGCCGGAGAAGCAGATTCGGTACTGATCGCCACTGACCCTGACAGAGAAGGGGAGGCTATTGCCTGGCATATTTCCAACGAAATCGAAGCTGCCCGGAAACCGGTCTTCCGTGTACTGTTCAACGAAATCACCAAGAACGCCATTCTGGCCGCCATAAACGAACCCCGCCAGATCGATTATCGCCTGGTGCGCTCCCAGCAGACCCGCCAGGGGCTGGACAAGATCGTCGGCTACAAAATCAGTCCGTTCCTCTGGAATGTCGTACTTCGAGGACTTTCGGCAGGCCGGGTGCAATCGGTTGCCCTCAGGCTTATCTGTGAAAGGGAAGAGGAGATCAACCGGTTCGAAATTCAGGAGTACTGGACGGTTTCGGCAGACTTTGCAACCCCGAAGGGGGAAACGTTCAGGGCCAAACTGGTCAAGGTTGACGGCAGCAAACCAGAACTCTCCAGTCAGGAGCAGTCCGAAGCCACTGCGGCCCTTGTCAGAAACCGGCTTTACGCCGTCAGCGATATTACTGCCAAAAACCAGCAACGCAAAGCTCCGCTGCCCTTTACCACCTCACTTCTTCAGCAGGCCGCATCGAACCAGCTCGGATTCGGTTCACAGAAAACCATGCGGCTGGCCCAGCAACTTTATGAAGGCATCGAACTTGGAAGCGAAGGCGCAACCGGCCTGATTACCTACATGCGTACCGATTCGACCCGCATCGGCTCCGAAGCTGTTGCCGAAGCACATAACTATATCCGCAACGTTTTCGGCTCCGAATATACCGGTTACGGCGCTTCGGCGAAGTCCTCGAAAAACGCTCAGGACGCCCATGAAGCCATCAGACCGACCTCGATCATGAGAAAGCCTGAAGCGATGAAGCCCTATCTCGGCAGCGATCAGTACCGTCTCTACGAGCTTATCTGGAAGCGGTTTCTGGCCGCCATGATGGCTCCGGCAAAAATCGAGCAGACGAAGGTCGACGTCGAGGATCACGAAGGCCGGTTTGTGTTCAGGGCGAACGGAAGCCGCGTACTTTTTCCCGGATTCATGCG
This sequence comes from Chlorobium sp., assembly GCF_021740465.1. Classification (GTDB taxonomy): domain Bacteria; phylum Bacteroidota; class Chlorobiia; order Chlorobiales; family Chlorobiaceae; genus Chlorobium. The sequence continues at coordinate 31,458 of NZ_JAIOZR010000022.1, forward strand.
GGTGTACGACGACCAGCAGGAGCTCGATTACGAAGCCCGTACCTCGACCAAAGAGGATGTCGAAAAAGAACAGACCGTCAAGCTTCCTGAAACGCTTGTCGAAAAGGAGAACCTGAATCTGGCCGAAGTGGACCAGAGACAGAGCTTTACCCGCCCTCCTGCCAGATACAGTGAGGCAACCCTGGTGAAAGATCTCGACAACTACGGGATCGGACGCCCATCGACCTACGCATCGATTTTCTCCACACTGCAGGACCGACGGTATGTTGAGCTGCAGAAAAAGAAAATCGCACCGACCGAACTGGGCAAGGATGTCTCGCAGATACTTGTGGCCAATTTCCCGGACATCTTCAATATCCGCTTCACCGCCTTCATGGAGGACGAACTTGACAAGGTGGCTGCAGGAGATGACGAATACGAACAGGTACTCGACAGCTTCTACCGGCCTCTGGAAACCGCCCTCAGCCAGAGGAAAAACGATCCGCTCATTCCTCAGAACACGAATGCGGAAACCTGCGACAAGTGCGGAGAGGGCCGCATGATCATCAAGTGGACGGCAAGCGGAAAATTTCTGGGCTGCTCGCGTTATCCCAAATGCAAGAACATCAAGCCGATCAGCTCGACAAAGGCAAAACCGAAGGAGACCGGCATCAAGTGCCCCACCTGCAGCGACGGGCAGATGCTCCTGCGCGACGGGCGGCTCGGCCCTTTCCTTGCCTGTTCCGGCTATCCCAAATGCAACACCCTGCTCAACCTCAGCAAGCAGCGTCATATCGAACCGATGAAAACTCCTCCGCTTCAGACCGACCTCTCCTGTCCGAAATGCGGCGCACCGCTTTATCTGAGAAGCGGAAAGCGGGGGCTGTGGCTGGGGTGCTCGAAATTCCCCAAATGCCGGGGTCGTCTGGCATGGAACTCACTTGATCCCTCCGTTCAGGAGAAGTGGGAAGCGGCCATGGCTGAGCACCGCAAAGCCCATCCGGACGTCGTGCTGACCATGACCGACGGCCGGCCGGCGCCCATGAACATGCCGGTTGAAGACATCATCATGCGTGCGGAGGAGGCCGGTCTTGTAACCCCCGCAGCGGAGGAGAGCGTCGGCGTCACAGCATGACGAGAGCCAGCCTGTAGGTAACGAAGGAGAGCAGCCATGCCAGAACAAGCACATAGGCGGAATAAAGCAGCACCGGCCTCCACTCTCCGATCTCTTTCTTCATGACGCCAACGGCCGCAACGCAGGGGATGTAGAGCAGCACAAACACCATCAGGCTGAGCGCTGTAGCCCTGCTGAAGGATGGATCGTTTTTCAGGATCGTGGCCAGTTCTGCCGAAGATTCATCGGTCTGGCCAAGTGCATAGATGGTGCCCATCGTTGAAACCACCACCTCCTTTGCGGCAAGCCCCGTAACAAGAGCGATACCGATTCTCCAGTCGAAGCCGATAGGCTTGATGACCGGCTCGATCACCTTGCCCACCCTTCCCGCAAACGAGTGCTGAAGCTGAAGCGACTGCGCCCGGTATTCGAGCGATTCGGTTTCGGCTTTTTTATCCACCGCACTCAAGGGGCTCTCCTCGATGCGGGAGGCCTCGGATGCAGCCCACCTGTCGATTTCCTCGCTGTGCGGGTAGTTGCTGACCGCCCAGATGATCAAGACCGCAGCAAGAATCAGGGTGCCTGCCTTCCTGACATACATCATTGCCTTTATTTTTGCCTGAAAAAGAACCGAGTGCAGGGTCGGCCATCGGTAGGGAGGAAGCTCCATCACAAAAGGCTCGGAATCACATTTCAGCACGGTAGACTTCAGCAGTTTCGCGCTCAGGAGGGCCACGACGACACCGAGCAGATAGACGGCGAACATCACATTGGCGGCAACATCCGGTGGGAAAAATGCACCGGCAAGCAGCACATAGACCGGAAGTTTCGCGCCACAGCTCATGAAGGGAATAATCAGAATCGTCGCAAGGCGGTCGGTCGGGCTTTTGAGCGTCCGTGTGGCCATTATTGCCGGAATCGAACAACCGAAACCGGTGATCATGGGAATGAACGACTTGCCATGCAGCCCGAACCGGTGCATGACCTTGTCGATGACAAATGCCGCCCTTGCCATATAGCCCGAAGCTTCGAGAAAGGAGAGCCCGATAAACAGCAGAACGATATTGGGCAGAAAAACCAGCACCCCCCCCACTCCGGCAATGATGCCGTCAATAACGATGGATCGAAGCGTACTGTTGACGAGCAACGGCTCTATGGCACCGGAAAGAGCCGCAAAGAGGGTTTCGAGCATATCCATGAGCGGAGAGCCGAGCGTGAAGGTGATCTGAAAAATCGCCCAAACAACAAAAAGGAAAACCGGCAGACCCAGCAGCCGGTTCAGCACGACCATATCGATATAGTCGGTCGCCGTTGATTTGCGCTCCTCCGGAAAGCGCACACACTCTTTCATGGCCCCGCGGATAAACGCATGGCGGTCTTCGGTAATGAGCATTTCCGGATCCGAATCATACAGCTTCGCAGCCTCCCTCATCGCCTCCTGCAGGGAAAGTTCTACCTTGACCCAAACCGGGTACTGCTGAACCCGATGGTAGACTTCACGGTCGCTTTCGAGCAGTTTGATGGCCAGCCAGCGGGTATCGGCCGACTGGAGATCCTTCTCGCGCCGCAGTATGCCGGCTATTTCGTCAACCGCCTCTTCGATTACCGGCCTGAAAGAGAGCTTGTTTTTCCGAATCTCGATATCTTTTTCATAGACCCGGACAATGTGGGCAAGCAGCGGATCGATACCGGTTCTCTTCTTTGCCGATGTCGGCACGATGTGACAGCCGAGAAGGCGCTGAAGCTGCTTTACATCAATCGAAATCCCCTTCTCCTCAACCTCGTCGATCATGTTGAGGGCGGCAAGGAAATCGATGTTCATCTCCATGAGCTGGGTGGTGAGAAGAAGATTCCGCTCAAGATTCGGACCTTCGAGCACATTGACCACCACATCAGGCCGTTCATCGATCAGATAGTTTCGGGTAACGATCTCTTCAGGCGAGTAGGGTGTCAGCGAATAGGTGCCCGGCAGGTCGACAAACCGTATGCGGTAGGAGCCGTAATCGAGGTACCCTTCGTGTTTTTCTATGGTGACGCCGGAAAAGTTGCCGACTTTCTGGTGCGAGCCGGTCAGCACGTTGAAGAGCGATGATTTCCCGCAGTTCGGATTACCCGCAAGGGCTACGCTGATCTCTTTTCTTTCGGTCACAGGGCTTCCCCGCAGCAGGAGCGGCCCTCTTTATCACAGGACATGGGCATGCCGTCACCGGCATAGCCGATCTTGTGAACCGAAATACCTTCAGCTTCGCTTTTTCTCAGGCTCAGGTACATACCCTTGAAAAAAATTTCCATGGGATCGCCAAACGGAGCGACCCGAAGCACCTTGAAGCGGGTGCCCTTTATCAAACCCATATCGAGAATCCGCCGGCGAACCGCATGTTCCGCCTTTACCGAGGTCACTTCGGCCTTGTCGCCGACCTTCAACTCCGACATTTTCATATACATTCTCCCCACTGAACAAGATGACAAATCATTTAACTGGATTGAATGTAAATAACTGCAGCGGAACCATAAAAATTCTTTTCACTTATTTTATTTTCTCTGCCGCGCAGCTGAAGTGGACCCCATTGAGCAGACAAAAAAAGGTCAAGTTTAAGGTGGTAACCCACCGGTTGGTTATGCAGCTTCTTGTTGCTGCCCTGTAGTCTCCGATGACCCTTCGGAGGCACTTTTTTGAGAGAACTTGTCAAC
>NZ_JAIOZR010000023.1 GCF_021740465.1 Chlorobium sp.
CATACCATGGGGACTCAAGTCCCAAGGCCATCTGAAAAAGGGTAAGGTCGTTCATGAGCGTACTGGTTACTGGCTTAGTTGGTTACACCACAATATACGCTTCTGATATCATCACCCACTTGAAACAGCGAGGAGCCTATTATTTCCTATTTTTTCTATGAAGAGTAGTTATTGCTCAAGAACCTGAAACGGAGAACAGCGATGCCGAGAGGAGCGAGACTGGATGCGCCGGGGTCGTTGCATCATGTGATGGTTCGGGGTGTCGAGAGGACGGCGATTGTTTTTGATGATGAAGACCGTCTGGATTTCCTGAACCGGATAGGCAAAGCTGCGGAGAAAACCGGAACGGTGATCTATGCCTGGGCGCAGATGAACAATCACGCGCATCTGCTGCTTCGGAGTGGATCGGCAGGTTTGCCGACGTTCATGCGGAAAGTGCTGACGGGATATTCGGTATCGTTCAACAATCGTCATCATCGAACGGGACATCTGTTCCAGAACCGCTACAAATCGATACTCTGCGAAGAGGAACCCTATTTCATCAAGCTGGTCAGTTATATCCATCTGAATCCCTTGAGGGCAGGATTGGTCACTTCACTGGAAGAGCTGGAGCGATATCCGAAGAGGCTCAGGGACGTTGATCCGTTGCCAAAAAATCTCATCTTGAACAACATAGTGATGTGCTGGAATAACGTGTCGAGCGTACTTGAGGAGGCAAGAAATTGCGGTAAGCAACAATTGATTTGCTCTCTCTTAGCGACAGTCATGCTATTGGCAAAGAACCCATAAGGGGAGAGCTGTCAGGCTGAAAGCAGCGTGGCTGGATGCGCAGGGGGGAGCTTTGCTTCAGAAACGGAATAGCGCTCCAGCTGTTTGCGAAGTATGTCGATCATTGTTTCAGTTCCCGTTGCATGGCAGAGATGCAGGTTTCCATGCGTTTATGCTGATAGACCGGACGCATCCGTTCAAGATCGTCTTTGTCAATGTAGGCGAGTTCGTGCTCATCGATGCGCATTCCTTCAGTCAGACTCCTGATGCCGGGATAATCAATCTTGCGCAGGCAGAACATGTCGAGTAAAGCTCGTAACGGCTGTGCCATTAGGCAGCTCTGTCCTGCAAGCGTATCCCAACCGACGCCTTCGAGAAACCAGCCCGTGTTCAGCGCTAACGGGTAATACCGAAATTGACCGAATTTCGGAATGTCGAGAGTCTGGCGTCGTCGATGCGGCGTAACAGACATGGTGATTGGTGTCGATTCGGGAATCCACCCATGAAAACCGAGAGCTGTTTCCATTGAGATATACGATCCCGGCAGCAGTGCCTGGGCCAGCACAAAGGGATGCATTTTACCCTGCTTTACAGCCGAAGAGAGCAGGTAACGGCCGCGTTTCAGGCGCAGCAGTTCTCCACGATGCAGAGCGCGGTTAACCAGGTTGTAACGGCGTTGCGGCGTGCCATCGAGCAGACGAGATAACTGGGCTTCTGTGACAACACGCTCGCCCAGCCCGGCGTTGGTGATATGTTCGGTCAGTATTTCCATTAATGCGAGATACTTTCACTTTATGAAAGTTACAAACATTTATTGGTGTGCCGAGTCAGAACGGCTTCGCGACTCTTTAGCCTCAAAATCTCGTATTGAACCTGCGGATCAGTGTGCCGTCCCGACGGGGAGGAATGGAGATTCCAGAGTATGACCTGGAACTTTGAATCGGGTTCGTTACGTTACATGTAACCCAGTAAAGAAAATGGAGATCATGCATGAAGGTTGTAACTGAAAGAGTAAAGCGGTACAGAGACAAGCTTCGGGAGCGAGGGTTGAGACCTGTACAGATATGGGTGGCAGATACGCGACGCCCGGGATTCGAACTGGAGTGTCGCCGTCAATCGGCGTTGCTCAAGTCGGATGCTCATGAAAAGGAGGTGCTTGAATTCCTTGAGCGGGCAGCAGATCGGGAAGGTTGGAAAGCATGAAACGTGGATCGGTAGTAACGATCGCCTTGCAGGGCGATTACGGCAAACCTCGGCCTGCTTTAATTGTACAATCCGATTATTTTTCAGGACATCCGTCGGTAACCGTTTTACCGATTACCAGTGAGTTGCGTCAGACGCCGTTATTCAGAATTGATGTCGAGCCTGAATCCGGTAATGGATTGCGTAAGCGTTCCCAGATCATGGTCGATAAAATACAGACCGTTCCGGCTGAAAAAATCGGCAAAGCCATCGGTATTCTTGACGAAGCAACCATGATGGAAGTCAACAGGGCGCTTGCGCTTTGGTCAGGATTTGCCGGTAATCCAGGGTGAATCGACCGGTAGCAACGTGTGAGGGGGACTTGAGGACGTCCATCCGGACGTGAAAATAGTCCCGTAAAACATTTATCCCTAATATATTGAGCGCTTGAGAATGCAATGCTGCAGGTAAAGCCGGGCGAGCAAGCATCGCTACAGGTAATCGTCTTCGCGCTGGTGGCGGACGGCAAGAATGGTGATGGTGTGGCTGTTCTCGATCTCGAAAAGCGCTACATAACCCGACTTGCCGAAGGGGATCAGCAGTTCGCGGAGGAATGGGGTATGGGGAGCAGCTTTCCTGCAACTGAAGGGGAACTCCCGAAGAAATGCCATGCCTCTTTCAATGGCTTCGAGCGCATTCTCTGCAGCCTTCAGATCGTTTTCAGGCAGGAACGCATAAAGGTGGACGATATCCTCTCTGGCTTCGGGAGTGAACCGTACCCTGAATGTCATGCCGATCGCTTTCCGGCTTTTTCGTGCATGCCCCTGAGTTCCCCGATCACGCTTTCTGCATCGATATACGAGTTCGATTGTCGTGCACGATCCCGCGAAGCCAGACCCCGGTCTATGAACTCTTTTTGGTTCAACCACCGTTCAATGTTGGCTCGCAGCGAAGATTCGATGAAGGTAGAGAGGGTTTCGCCCTCCTGAAGCACCGCTTCGACGGCTTTGCGAAGTTCCGGCTCGACGCGGAGCGACGGGAGTGATGCGCTTTTCATGGTGTATGTCCGGTTATGCGTTGCATATGCAATGCAATATAGCGGCTTCTCAAGATTCATGCAACATGGATGAAATACCTGTACAGAACAGGTTGAAGGCAGTGAGCAGTGGGAGGCCTATGCGGCTTTAACCTGTTTCAATCCATGAGCCAGGGTATCAGCGCTCAAATCCTGCTCGTTCGGCCAGACGATACCGCAGAAAAAAGGCTTTACCTGCTTGAAGTATGACAGGTCCTGTAATTGTGTGAATACCCCTTTCTCCAGATAGGGCTTTACGTCGAAAATTCCGGATCGTCCATCGGACAATTCAACGAATAATGTATAGTCATCATTTGCAATGACATTTTTAACCTTCAGCATGCTTTACCTCAGTGGTTCGATTTTAAATGGCTGCTGACCTTCAACGGCAAGTTTCCAGTCAGCCATCAATTCTTCCTGATGAATTTCAATCCAGGCGGTTATCAGTTTGAGTTTATTGCCCGGAATTTCGCCAGACAATACATTGCCCTCCGGTATTGAGATAATTGCTTCATATTCAGCATAATTGGCATGAATATGCGGCTTTGCATGTTCCCTGGTATCGAAATAATACATGTAAATGATTATTCCAAAAAACATTGAAATGGTTGGCATGATGGTATCAGTCCACGTGTTCAACGTTCTGCTACTGGTTAAAATATAACTTTTTTCTTTTTGCCTTTACAAACGGGGGTTTGATGTCGTCGGCTTTCTCTGGCTCAGGGACGTCCGGGGGTCGGGGACGGTGTTTACTTTGATTACGTATTCGAACTGAGGTGGGTTGAACCTCATGCACAAGGTTACCTGGGCGATGATGTTTCTGCAAAAAAGCCTGAAAGCAGAGGCCCAGGCGGAGAGGGATCTGTTTCGCGTTCAGCTTCGGGCTTGCAGCACGGTATTTTGCCGGAAACGGGGAGTTGTGTCAGGCTGACAGGAATTTCTTCAGGAACATGTCGGGGGTGATGATCGGAATGCCGTTCCATTCGGCAAGATCCAGAAGATGTGAGTCGCCGGAGATAATGGCGTCAGCCTTGGCTGCACCAGCGGCTTCGAGGACACGGTTATCGTCCGGATCGGCGGTAATCACCGCTATGAGGATTTCAGGTTTTACGACCGAAAAAGTCTCCCTGAATAACCGGATGATTCCGTGAACCTGTTCTTCACTCAAGCCGAATTTCGGGCGTTGCAGAACATCTTCGATTTCCCTGAGCAGGGGCGGCGATGTGAAGTTGGTGATTTTACCGGAAGAGCAGTGACGCAACAAATCCCCTGGTTTTCCCCCGAACAGTATGCCCGGGACAAGTACATTCGTGTCGCAGACGATCCTCATCGGCTTTCAGCCCTGTTCCTGCGAGCTGCCAGGATCTCTTCCTCGACATCCTTCAGGTTCAGTTGTTTTTTTTCCGTCATCCGGTCACCAAGCATGAACAGCTCTTCCCATTGCCGCTGGCGTTGAATGTAGAGCCGTGCGGCTTCACGCAGAAGCTCGGAACGGCTGCGATGCTCCTTTTTGGCGGTTTTGTCGATTTCCTTCAACAACGATTCCTGAAAGGAGATGTTGACGGTGATGGTGCTCATGGATGGTTGTTTTGGCATTGTCCGTTTGCCTGAAATATACAAGCTTTGTATGGAACAACCATGTTCTCCCGGTGAAGGTTCCGGGTTACAGGAACAGCTCCGTTGATGTTGATCCGTTGCTAAAAATTCTACTATCAAGTCAGCTATAGATAATGTTCCGTCTCAACGTGGCGGGATGGTGCTTCCAGGGTGAAGCCATGCCGTTTTTGCCTGGATAGTATGGGAAAGTCTGGATTATGTTCCGATAATCTCATTGAGGCCTTCGATAACCCGAATCAGCTCTTCGGCAGAAAGCCTTCCGATTCTGCTTCCGATCCGTTCTGTTGACAGGGTTCTGATCTGGCTGATTTTAACCCATGATTTTTTCGGAAGAGCAGCTGATTCAATTGGCATGGTAAGCGGAAAACCCGCTTTTTGCGGCTGGCTTGTCAACGCGATTGCAATAACCGTCCCTGATCGGTCATTAAACACGTCATGGCTTACCACCAGAACAGGTCGGAGGCCGGATTGCTCATTTCCTCGCGTCGGGTTGAGGTCGGCCCATCGGATATCACCCCTCAGTATTCCGGCCATGCGTCAATCTCTCCGTTCATACTCTCTTCCGCGAGTTGGCGCTCTTCGACAGCATCAAGTTTTGCGCATTCTTCGGCCAGTCTGCTGTGCTCGATGCGTTCGATTTTTTCATAGAGCGCTTCCTGTATTGCCTGACTGCGATTGGCAAAAACCTTTGCATTGACAAGCCGGTCAATTTTTATGATGGTCGCGGCATCAATGGTTACGGCAACTTTTGTTTTTCCCATCTGCTCTCCTCATTGCATGATTATCATACTTTTTATCATACCAATTCCTTTTGATTAAAACAACGCTCGAGCATCATTTTTCTTTGGAAAGCTGCAGTCACTGAGCACTTGGGAGTCGGGGACGGTCGTGAGTGAGATCCTTTTGGAAAAGCAGAACGTGTCTTGTATTATCAGGTAATACCGGGTAATACCATGAAGTTTCGATGAAAAAGGAGGTGCGTGTGAGTCCAGGCGCAAAAAAAAAGGAATCGCGCGAGCAGGTCAGTTTTAAAATGCCTGCCACAATGAAAATGCGCGTTGATCGTCTTGCTGAGGCTACCAGACGATCCAGGTCTTTCGTGATAGAAGAGGCTATCGAGCACTACCTCACCATGAATGAATGGCAGGTGCAGAGCATTAATGCGGGTTTGAGCGACCTCGACAAGGGGCGGACAGTTTCGCAGGAGGAGATGGAAAAACTCTGGGATGAAAAGCCTGCTGAAAGTCAGGTGGACACAGACCGCTAAGCAGCGGCTGGAGGAGATCGAGGTGTATGTCTCTCACGACAACCCTGTCGCCGCAAGGAAGATCATTCGAGCCCTTATCGGAAAGACGGCCCTCAAACTCTCTCAATATCCGCAAATCGGAAGGAGCGGGCGTATTGACGGTACCCGTGAACTTGTTTTTCCCGACAATCCTTTCATCGTGATCTACACGGTTCGTCAGGATACCATAACGGTTTTGACGGTTTTTCATGCCGCACAGAAGTTTCCGGACGCAATCGGCATCGAGCATTAAGCGCATCCTGTCGTTTCTTTTCCTGAAGCCGAGACGAGCGCATTGACGGGCTTTCCGGTCGCACTCTTTGAGGGGCTCACTTAAGCAATCAGCCTTATCGCCGGGTTGCACCCGGACGTTACCGATATGTCGCTCCTACGGAGCTAAGACCCATTTGGGGGGGAAGATTTCTTTTCCGGGGTTGGCACCCCGTGCTACCGATGTTTCGCCCCTGCGGGGCTGAAGATCAATAGTTGGGGCTGCGTCGTTTTTTCCGTGTGGGAAGTCCTCTGGGACGTAGATGAAAATAGTAAGTAACCATAGCCTGCCCATGCACAAAAGGCAGGTTATGGTCGGATCTGCAAGGCGACGGAGAAAACGGAGCGGTTTGATTTTGATGAAAAGCTGCCGGCGCATCCTGACGTCTCTTTTCCTGAAACCGAAACGAGTGCGAGCAGTCGCACTCTTTGGCGGTTAAGTGCCGGTTAACTATACCGATTGGGCGTTCTTGAGCCGGGACAGGGTCCTGTTGAGCGGGATTTATTTGGGGTTCCTGTTTGTTTTGTATAACATGTATTGCGTTGAATAACATGTTATACGAGGTAACTATGGAAAAAGAGAAAGCGGATCGGATGATCGGCATCCGCATTCCGAAAAGTGTTGGTGACCGGCTTGATAACCTTGCCAAAAGAACCGGTCGTACCAAGACATGGTACATTCGCGAGGCCATTATGGAGCATCTCGACGATCTTGAAGATATCTATCTGGCCGAACAGGTTCTGGAGCGGGTGAGACGTGGTGAAGAGCCGGTTACCGGCATAGATGAAGTGGAGCGTCGTCTTGGTCTGGAAGATTGAGTTTGCCGCATCGGCTGAAAAAGAGCTGGCCAGTCTGGATAAGTCCGCTGCCGGACGGATTGTCAAATACCTCCGTGAGCGGGTTGCAATAGACCCGCGGGCTTCCGGCAAATCATTACGAGGCGATCATGCCGGGTTGTGGCGATACCGTATCGGAGATTATCGGGTGATTTGCGAAATCCTCGATGAAAAAGTTTCAGTTCTTGTTGTCCGGGTCGGGCATCGGAAAGAGGTTTACCGGTAATATTGTCATACACCGTTTACGGTTGCATGCGGCAAGTAAGGGCATGTAAGTAAACGAGGTAAGCAATGGATTCATTTCCTTGCTTAATAGACACGCTATTGGTCATGAACCCATAACGGAAAATAAGCAAAGAGTCGTGTAATGGGTTCCAGGATGTTCACCGTTCGAATCTGATTACATTTTTTCGATTTCGCTCAGCAGATCAGGGTGCCGGTCAATGAGTTTCAGCAACTTGAGCAACGGCGCAGGCGGCCTGGTTTCCCCTCGCTCGTAACGGGAGAACGCTACTTTGCCGACTCCGAACGATGAGGCGAGCTGTGCCTGGGTCAGCTTCAGCTTTCTGCGGATGCGTCGGATGTCGGCTGCGGGGTCGCCTTTGATCGCGCGTACCAGCCCCTCCTGAGCTTCCGTATAGCGCCGGTAACTCTCTTCATCCCATATTCCTTCTCCGCATTCAGGGCAGAACCTGCCGTGCATGTCATGCAACGTCATCGATTTACCCCCATACGTGAGCGTTTCTTCCAAAACCTTATCGATCATCCCTTTATGACCGCATGAGGGACATTGTGTAGTATTCATGATCATATTTCCATTAAGCTGTTCTATTCGTTAAACATTTATTTTATCTGGCCTTGAACTGAATCACCGGTGGCCGGTCATCGTCGGAGTCCGTTACTTTTACTATAAACCGGAATTCCATCAGGCGTCATTCCGTGATAAACGTCCTGCCAGAGCTTATGGTCAAGATGGGTAGTCATCGACTTGTAAAAATCAGCTCTTCGGAGCGCAAGCACGATCTCGCGCATAACAGGTTCGGTCAAGCCTAATGCCAAACCGCCTCTCAAAGCCGTCATGGTGAACGGTCGTGAATTCCTGTCGGAGACTATTCCTTTAACCTTTTCAAGCCTGTAATGGGGTGTTCTTTTCTCCATGAGCAGAAGTTTGACATTGGAATAATTTTAATCAATATGATAAAAATATCCAAATTGATTCCTTTGGGCTGCCGTTAGTGACCGAGGGCGTGCAGCGGGGAAGTTCTTTGGTAAGCAACTATAGCTTGCCTGCCCATGCACAAACGGCAGGTTATTGTCGGATCTGCAAGGCGACGGAGAAAACGGAGCGGTTTGATTTTGGCGACAAGCCGCAGGCGCATCCTGACGTTTCTTTTCCTGAAGCCGAAACGACCGTGCGGAAGCGCACTGTTTGGCGCACCCTATTATCGCCGGGTTGTACCCGGACGTTACCGATATGTCGCTCCTACGGAGCTAAGACCCATTTTAGGGAGAAGATTTCTTTTCCGGGGTTGGCACCCCGTGCTACCGATGTTTTGCCCCTAAGGGGCTGAAGATCAATATTTGGGGTTGCGTCGTTTTTCCCGGGGTTGGCACCCCGTGCTACCGATGTTGCGCCCCTACGGGGCTGAAAATCAATATTTGGGGTTGCGTCGTTTTTCCCGGGTTGCACCCCGTGCTACCGATGTTTCGCCCCTACGGGGCTGAAGATCAATAGTTGGTGTTGCGCCTTTTTTTCGGGGTTGGCACCCCGTGCTACCGATGTTGCGCCCCTACGGGGCTGAACATCAATATTTAGGGTTGCGTCGTTTTTCCCGGGTTGCACCCCGTGCTACCGATGTTTCGCCCCTACGGGGCTGAAGATCAATAGTTGGTGTTGCGCCTTTTTTCCCGGGTTGCACCCCGTGCTACCGATGTTTTGCCCCCTAAGGGGCTGAAGATCAATATTTGGGGTTGCGTCGTTTTTCCCGGGGTTGGCACTCTGTGCTACCGATGTTTCGCCCCTACGGGGCTGAAGATCAATATTTGGGGTTGGCACTTCGTGCTACCGACATGTCATTCCTGTGGGATTTGAAGAAAGGCAAGAAAAGAATGTTCGGGGATTGAACGAACGGCGGTGGCTCTTGCCGATGAATAAATAATCGAGGCGCCTTTATTTGTTGCAACGGGTAGTGATAGTCGTGCTGTTTATGTGTATGTATAGGCCTGCAGATATTGAAACGATGCAAACACGAGTATGCAATTATTTTTTCGGAAATCGATCTTAAGTATAACAAATCATGGCTATTGACACCACTGAACAGAAGACGGGAAATCAACTTCATCTGGCTTATGAAAAAGGGAAACGGTTTTTTGAGAGGCTTTTGAATCGTCCTGCCGATAACAGCGCCCCAAAACAACCGACAGAGAAGGCAAGCGGAACAGAGCCGCACGATGATGGAGAAACGATCAAATGGCCGCTTCCGGTAAAAAAACAGGTCTGACGGCAAGGCTCGTACCTGCAGTCGATATGGTTGCATGCAGGAGCCGAATCGGGGACTGTGTTTCGTGAACGGTTTCTTCGGTTCCTGAGGATCGGTATATTGACAGGAAAGGGTGTTTCGGCTGGCAAACCCGATTGCAAGAAAATCCTGAAAAAAGATGGTCCCCATATTCGAATTCCTGAAAACAAACCGCCGCATACTGGCCACGGCGGGAATATGCCTGTTCCTCTGTGCGGGTTTTGTGGAGTTGTCGGAGTTTTTATGGGTTTCGGGGCAGATGTTCGGCGACAACATCCCGCTTGAACTCATGGTGCTTGCACTGCTTTTGTTGATTCCTCTCTCGCTGTTCTACGCCATTTTTCATGTCATCCACCTGACCCTGACTGGAGCGTCGAGAAACCTGCAGATGGGGAGCGTGCTGCTGTCGTATGTGGCCGTAATCGTGGTGTTTTCGGGTTTTTTTTATTTCCAGTGTTCGATCGCTGATCTGAACGAATCGACGGCGGAGTACCGGTATTACGAGAAGCTCCGCACTCCGGCAATGCAGGACTCCATGAAAATGTACGGCGAGGCTTTGAGGCGCAGGGCATCCGTGCGGGCCTTTCAGGGCATTTCTCCCGCCATGTGGCGTGGCATAGGCGACAAGGTTGCCGGATGGCCGGACGATGCCGGTTCGCCGCCGATTGAAAAACTTATGGAGGCAAGCCGCACTCCCCTGACCGAAGTGATTTCGTTCAACCACGAGGCGAAGGTTCCGGTTTTTCTGGACTGCCTCTACTTCAGCGCGGTCACCATAACCTCGACAGGATTCGGCGACTTCACCCCTCTGGGCCGATTTTCAAAGATTCTCGTCGTCATCGAATCGGTATCGGGAGTCCTGCTGGTGGCCATAGGCATCGCCATCGCCCTTGGAGGGCTCGGATCCGGAACCTCCTCCGCTGCCGGTATGCCGAACGAGGATGAGGGAGAGGAGAGCCGGTAGCATGAAAATTCTCCATACATCCGACTGGCATCTTGGCCGTACCCTCTACGGCAGAAGCCGCTACGACGAATTTTCGGCCTTTCTCGACTGGCTCTACCGGCTGATCGAAACGGAAAAGATCGACGCCCTGCTCGTGGCCGGCGACGTGTTCGACAGCTCCGTTCCGGGCAGCCGCGCCCAGGAGCTCTATTACGGATTTCTCAACCGAGTGGCCCGCTCCCCGGTCTGCCGCCACGTGGTGATCATAGCCGGAAACCACGACTCCCCCTCGTTTCTCGACGCTCCGAAAGCCCTGCTTCGCGCCCTCGACGTGCATGTTGTCGGCTCGCCGGGCGACGATCCCATGGACGAGGTGGTGGTGCTCCGCGACAAGCGGGGGAAGGCAGAAGCCATCGTGTGTGCGGTGCCGCACCTGCGCGACCGCGACATCCGCAGCGTAGGACCGGGCGAGAGCATGGAGGAGAAGAACGGGAAGCTTGTCGAAGGGATCGAACGCCATTACCGTGAAGTCTGCACCGCGGCGGAACAGCGACGGCTGCAGGAGGGCGGGTTTCTGCCCCTGATCGCCATGGGCCACCTCTTTACGGTGGGCGGCACGACCATAGAGGGCGACGGGGTTCGCGAGATCTACATAGGCTCGCTGGCGCACGTCAGCGCCTCTGTTTTTCCCCAGGGGATCGACTACCTCGCTCTCGGTCACCTGCACGTTCCGCAGTGCGTGGCGGGACAGGAGCACCTGCGTTACAGCGGTTCTCCGATTCCCATGGGGTTCGGCGAAGCCCGGCAGCAGAAGGAGGTCGTTATCGTGGAGTTTACGGAGGGCCGGCGGGCAATACGTCCGGTTCCGGTACCCTGTTTCCAGCAGCTCGAACAGATCGGCGGCACACTGGACGACATCGTTTCTCGCATTTACGGGCTGAAGGCTTCCCGGAGCAGCGCCTGGCTCGAAATCGAGTATACCGGAGAGGATCTGCCGGGCGATCTCCGGTGCGTTCTCGAAGAGGCCGTAAAAGGCTCCCCGCTTGAAATCCGCAGGATCAGAAACAGCCGGGCCGCATCGCTCGCCATCGGGCAGGTGTCGGAAGATGAATCGCTCGAAGAACTCGGCGAACTCGATGTTTTCCTGCGTCGCCTCGACGCGGCCAGGGTTCCCGATGCGCAGCGCCCCACTCTCCTGCAGGCCTATCAGGAGATCGTCTATTCGATAAGGGATGATGACGATGGGGCGGATTCGACCCGATAAGCCTCGCATGTTTCGTTCAGGGCAGCCCGAACCCCGATACCAATAACCTGAAAATCCTTTCCGATCGGCGGCGACGAACCCTGTGCGTCGCTGCTGAATCTCTTATCTCAGGGGAGCCCCGTCCGGAATTATCGGCGAAACTGAAAAGAAAACAGGGGGTTCTCACTTTTTTACGTTACATTCCGGCGCTGTCATTCTCCTCCATTCGGCAATCCGCCTGCTTCAGCTCTCTCATTCATTATCACCAGGGTACAGGTTTTCATCATATGAGTTATTCAAAAAAATCTCTCGATCTGCATCGCCAGTCGCGCGGCAAAATCGAAATACGATCCAAAGTCAGTCTGAAAAACAAGGAGGACATGTCTTCTGCATACACTCCGGGAGTTGCGGCAGTGTGCACGGAAATCGCCGAAGACAAGCGCAACTCCTACATTCTGACCAACCGCGGCAGTCAGGTGGCAATTGTTTCCGACGGAACGGCCATTCTGGGGCTCGGGGACCTCGGGCCGGAGGCAGCAATGCCTGTGATGGAGGGTAAATCCATTATTTTCAAGGAGTTCGCAGGTATCGACGCTATTCCTTTGTGTATAAATTCCACCGATGTTGACGATATCGTCAAGTTCTGCAGGCTCATCGAACCGAGTTTTGCCGGTATCAACCTTGAGGATATTTCATCTCCAAGGTGTTTCGAGATTTTCGAACAGCTCGAAAAGTCGCTCTCCATCCCGGTTTTTCATGACGATCAGGACGGAACCGCAATTGTCACTCTGGCAGCCATCATCAATGCCTGCCGCGTAACCGACAGGGAGCTCGGGGAGCTTCATGTGGTGGTCAACGGCGCCGGTGCAGCAGGCATTGCCATTGCCCGGCTGCTGATTCATGCCTGTGTCAAAGAGGTGGTTCTCGTCGATACCCAGGGGTCGCTTTATAACGGACGTCCCGGCATGAACCCCATAAAGCAGGATATTGCCGAAAGAAGCAACAGGCTGAAGCATAACGGTGACCTGCAAAGCGCGCTCATCGGAGCCGATGTGTTTGTTGGCGTTTCCGTAGGCAACATCGTAACGGAGGAGATGGTCGCAGGCATGAACCCATCCCCCTTTATTTTCGCGATGGCCAACCCCACACCGGAAATCATGCCTGAAGCTGCCTTCAGGGCCGGGGCATGCATTGTGGGAACCGGCCGTTCGGATATGGCCAACCAGGTCAATAACGCGCTTGTGTTTCCGGGTCTCTTCAAGGGGCTGCTGGAGAGCGGCATACGAAAGATTACGCCGGAGATGAAAATCGCCGTCGCCGACGCGATAGCCCGTTCGATCGTTCCGACGGCCGATAACCTGATGCCGACCACCTTCGACAAACAGGTCGTGGACAATATCGTAAAGGTTCTTGCCGATATGGCCTCGAACTGAACGCGTTTCGTTCGGAAGCGCCCGACGGGTCCGGGCGGCAACTTCCGTGACGAAGGCGGATTTCGTTTTCAGGCCGGGGTGACTCCCGGCTTTTTTTATATCCGGATAGCCCTTTTTTGCAGGGTAGTCCGAAATTTCCGGCTTTCGGGATGATATCCGTTGTGCCGTCCAGGGCGGAATCACTATTATTACGTTACGTTGTCGCCGTCACCGCATTGAGCCGCGTTTTATCGTGATCGACAAGGTTTTTGCATTCAGGAAACAGATGTTTCAACAGCATGATGCACCCTGACCTCTTCACCTCCTTGACCATCGGCGGCATTCACCTCCGGAACCGGCTGCTGCGTTCGGCGACCCACGAAAGCATGGCGGAAGAGAGCGGAGCGCCTTCTTCCGCGCATGAAAAGCTCTATACGGCGCTTGCAAAAGGGGGTGCCGGAGCCATCATCACCGGTTACGCCGGGGTACAGCAGGACGGGCGAAGCAGTCTGCCCGGCATGCTGATGATGCACGACGACAGTCTCGTTCCGGCTTACCGGCGACTCACCGACCCCGTCCACAGCCACGGTTGTCCCATCATCCTGCAGCTTGCCCACTGCGGACGCCAGACCCGCTCGGCCGTAACCGGCATGAAGACCGTTGCGCCTTCGGCGCTGAGAGACCGCATTTTCAACGAAGAGATCCCCAGGGAGCTCGACGAGGAGGGGATCCGGGCCATCATCGCCAGCTTCGCGGCGGCTGCCGGACGCGCCGCCCGTGCGGGATTCGACGGTGTGCAGCTTCATTTGGCGCACGGCTACCTGCTTGCGCAGTTTCTTTCGGGCTACACCAACCGCCGACGCGACAGATGGGGCGGCCCGCTCGAAAACAGGTTCCGCATCGTTTCGGAAATCCTGCTGCGCATCAGGCGGGAGCTGGGAGACTATCCCGTGCTGGCCAAAATCAGCGCCTACGACCGGAGGCCTGGAGGGATGCGGATCGACGAAGCGGTCGGGATCGCCCGTCTGCTCGAAGCATCCGGATGTTCCGCCATAGAGGTTTCGTCCGGCACCGTCGAGGAGGGACTCTCGATCATGCGCGGGCCCGAGCTGCCGATTGAGCCCCTGCTTGCCTGCAATTTCAGGTTCGCCGCAATGCCCATGCCGCTCAGGAAATTCATGACACCGCTCCTGCGTCTCGGCATGCGCCTTCCGGAACCCGTGACCAACTACAACGTCGAAGCCGCACGAGCCATCAGGCGAGCGGTCTCGATTCCCGTGATCGTGGTCGGAGGAATTCATGTGCAGGAAGATATTGCCGCAGCGTTCGGAAGCGGCGCCATCGACTGCGTCTCCATGTCGCGCCCGTTCATTATCGAGCCGGATATCGTCCGTAAACTGCAGGATGGCCGCCGGACGGCCTCCCGCTGCATCAGATGCAACTACTGCGCCATCATGATCGAGCATGGGCCGCTCAGGTGCTGGTACGGAAAGCTGCCGAAGATGTAAGGGGCTTACGGAAGGGGCAGCAGGGAGAGTTTTGTCTTTGCAGAGCCGTATTTTAAGTTATTTAGGCCACCATTTCCGGAGGGGGCGGAAGCATCGGTATGAAAATTCTCTCGTTACGCTTTAAAAACCTGAACTCCCTTGCCGGAGAGTGGTTTGTTGACTTTACCGCTCCCGAGTACGTATCGGACGGGATATTCGCCATTACCGGGCCGACCGGCTCGGGCAAGACGACCATTCTCGATGCGGTTTCGCTTGCCCTGTACGGTCAGACCCCCCGTCTCGAAAAGGTCAATGCAAGCGGCAACGAAATCATGACGAGGCATACCGGGGAGTGTTTTGCCGAAGTGGTTTTCGAAACCGGAGCGGGCCGCTACCGGTGCCACTGGTCGCAGCACCGTGCCCGCAGAAACCCCCAGGGTTCCCTGCAGTCCCAGAAGCACGAAATTTCCGACGAGTCGACCGGCAGGATCATCGAATCGAAAGTGCAGGATACACTGGCAGCGGTTGTGGAGCGCACGGGAATGGACTTCGAGCAGTTCACCCGATCCATGCTGCTGGCGCAGGGCGGATTTACGGCATTTCTGCAGGCACAGCCCGATGAGCGTGCTCCGGTACTGGAGCAGATAACGGGTACGGCGATCTATTCGCTTATATCGGTGAAGGTGCACGAGCGAAACCGTCTTGAGCAGCAGAAACTCGATCTTCTCAGGGATGAATGTTCCGGCATCCGCCTTCCGGGAGAGGGGGAACTCGCCGAAACCGAAGCCTCCCTGAAGGGAAAAGAGGCAGAGGAGGCTGCCGTCGCGGGCCGGCAGAGCCGGACCGAGGCTGCTCAGCGGTGGCTCCGGCAGATTGCCGTCATGCAAGCCGAGCTGGCCGGGATGGAGGGGGAGTTTCGGGATCTCGTGAGCCGGGAGGAGCGGTTTCATCCCGACCGGCAGCGTCTGGAAAAAGCCGTTAGGGCTGCCCGTTTCGAACCGGCATATTCTGCTATTCTGCAGCTCCGGCAGCTTCAGGAGCGTGAATTACAGGAAAAAAGCGCAGCGGAACGGGAACTGGAGTTTTCAAAAACGGTTTTTGAAGAACGTTCCGGAGTGTTTTGCGAAGCGGAAGGGAGGCTCATGCTTCTCAAGGAAGAGACGCATGCGTTATCGGGAGTCGCGCGCCAGGTCAGGGCGCTCGACCTGCAGATTGCCGCTTCAGGCGAGCGCTGCCTTCAGGCGGAGAGCGAGCTCGGCGTTCTGCAGAAAAGGATCGGGGTTCTGGAAGGACAGCTTGCCAGTGTGGAGCGGGAGCTGCTTGTGGAGCGGAAATCGTTCGAGGATGCCGGGCGGTATCTTTCGGAACATGCGGCCGACAGCACAATTGCGGCATCGCTGAGCGGCATCGGGGAAAAGGTGAGGCAGAGCCAGGCGGCCAGAGCTGAGGAACGGGATGCCCGCAAGGCGCTCGATGATGCCTCGAAACGGCTTGAAAGGGCCGCAATCACCCTTCGGGAGCTTACTCCGGCGACAGCTGAGGCCGAGGATGATTTCCGGAACTGCCTGAACCTCCGGAAGGAGCTTTCCGGGCGGCTTGAAGAGCTGCTCTCGGGCGGCAGCCTTCGCGAACTGCGCATGGAAGCTGACGGCATACGTGAACGGATCCGGGCACTTGAAACCCTTCAGGCGCGCCTTGTTCAGCTGGCGAGCTTCAGGGAGCGTTCCGTGTCGGTGCGACAGGCTCTCGGTTCTGCGGAGGCGGAGCTGAAAAGGAGCGCCCTTGAACTCGAGAGGATTACGCAGCTTCAGCGCAAGGAGGAGGAGCTGGTCGAGGGACTTCAGCGGGAGGCGGAACTGCAGGGGAAAATCAGGGCGCTCGAAGAGGAGCGGGGGATGCTGCAGGAGGGCAGGCCCTGTCCTCTTTGCGGTTCCACGCACCACCCTTTTGCCGGAGAAGAGCCTCCCGCAAGGGAGATGGCCGCCGATGATGCGCTTCGTCTGGCACGTCTCTGTTTGCTGGAGAGGGGACAGGAAATCACCCTGCTGCGTATTGCGGCGGCAGGGGCGGAGAGCGAGCGCCGTCAGCTTTTGGCGCAGCGGGACGAACTGCACAAAACCATTGAAGAGGAGACGCAGTGGTGCAGGAAGTTTGCCGGAACGCTTTCGATCGGAGGTGCCCCCACCCAGGATGGCGTCGGGGAGGAGCTTTCAAACCTTCGGCTCATTGCCGCAAGGCGGAGCGGTGTGCTTGCCGAAGCCGAGCGGATCGATGCGGCTCATGCCGGGGCGGCCGGGGAGGAAAAAATTCTGCAGCAGCGACTGACGGGGGCTTTGCGGCGGAAGGAGGGTGCGGACTACGTGCTGAAAACGGCCGAAGCGGACGTAGCCAGAGCAACTGAAAGCGCATCAGTTGCCCTGCTGAAACAAAGAAGCGTCGAGGAGGTTCTGAACCGGGAGCTTGCGGCTTACGCTATTGCCGCCGCCGATGCGTTGTCGTATGCCGAAGCGCTCCTGCTGCTGCAGTCCCGACTCGAACGCTGGCAGGAGGCCCATGAGCGAAAAGTCGATTCCGGGCAGCGGATCACCGTTCTGGAGGGGAACCGGAGTGTCCAGGAGGAGCTGCTGAAAACAATCCGTGAAGATTGCCGGCAGAAGGAATCGGGCCATGCCGCCGAACGGGAGGCTTTTTCAGCCCTGCAGGGGGAGCGCGCCCTGTTGTTCGGAGCAAAAAATCCCGATGAGGAGGAGCGCCGTACGGCAGCGGCTCTGAAAAGTGCCGAAGAAGCGTTCGAAGAGGCGAGAGCCGCGCGTGAGGAAGCCTCGCAGCAGATCGTGACCCTTTCGGAAAGGGTGGCCATGCTTGCCGCCACTTCAGGAGAGCGGGAAACGACGATTTTCCGGAAGCTGGCCGGGCTCGAGGGTGAGCTTTCAGGCAGCAGCTTCGAAAGCCTCGAAAGTTTTCTTTCGGCACGGCTCGACAGACCTCAGCTCGACGAGCTTGAAAAAGAGGCCTCTCTGCTTGCCGCAAGACGTCTCGAACTCGAAACCCTTCAGGTCGAACGGCAGAAGAAGCTCCGGCAGGAGGAAGACCGGGCTCTTTCGGAGAGCTCTCCGAAAGAGCTGCAGGAAGAGCTCGAAAGGCTTTCCGGCACTCTCGGTTCGCTACGTTCCGATATTGCAGGCCTGAAGCTACGCCTGCAGGAGCATGAGCGGGCGGCACTCCTTCTGCGCGAAAAAACCGCCGCGCTTGCCGCTCAGGAGATCGAGTGCGGCCGGTGGTCGACACTGCACGAGCTTGTCGGTTCCTCGGACGGCAAGAAGTTCCGGAACTTCGCACAGGGACTTACTTTCGAAATCATGATCGGCCACGCCAACCGACAGCTTGCAGCCATGACCGACCGCTACCTTCTGGTGCAAAGCCAGGAGCCGCTCGGGCTTGACGTGATCGATACCTGGCAGGCAGGGGAGGTGCGTTCCACCAAAAACCTTTCCGGAGGGGAGAGTTTCATCGTGAGTCTGGCGCTTGCGCTCGGGCTTTCGCAGATGTCGAGCCGGAACGTGCGGGTTGATTCGCTTTTTCTCGACGAAGGGTTCGGCACGCTCGACGAGGAGGCGCTCGATACCGCCCTGCAGACCCTGGCGGGCCTCCGTCAGAACGGCAAGGTCATCGGAATCATCTCCCATGTTCCGGCCCTGAAGGAGCGTATAGCCGCCCGAATACGCGTGCATCGGGTTTCGGGCGGTCGAAGCCGCCTTTCCGGTCCCGGCGTAAGCGGCGGGATCGAGTAGGGGGTACCGGACGTTTATTAACCGGGAGGTGAGCAATGGAGACGAAAAGAAAACGGCAAATATCATTTTTTGCGGCGCTTTGGACAACGGCGTTTTTCCTGAATTTTTTCTGGGAGTCCCTGCACGGCCTTCTATATCGTGATCATCCGGCAATGGCCGCATCCGGCTATGTGCCCATGATGGTTGAAATGGCCGTTTATGATGCCTTTGCGGTTTCCGGCCTCTATCTGCTCGTTTCGCTGCTGTGCCGTACCCTTCTGTGGAAGATCACCATGCACAACGTTACGGTGTTCTCAGTCGCAGCCCTCTTTGCGGCTTTCTCGACCGAGTACGCAGCACAGCACGTTCTGCACGCATGGTTCTATCTGCCCTCCATGCCGACGGTTTTCGGGGTCGGGCTGCTGCCGCTTTTTCAGCTCGCCGTGACGGGTGTCGCGGCGATTCTTGCGGCTTCGGGGCTATCGGACGTGAATGAACCCATAAACTGACCCCGGACCTTTACTGTATTCATGTTTGGTCGCGGTTCCAATTTTCGTCCAGATGGCATCGGATAGCATTCGGACAGTTGCAGTGTCAGGTTACGGGGAATCGCAGCTCGACCATGGTGCCGCAGTCCGTGCGGCTTCTTACCGACACCGTTATATGCTGCAGGTCGGCGAGTTTTTTTACGATGGCCAGCCCGAGTCCGGATCCTCCGGTCCCGGAGCTTCTCGATTCGTCCACCCGGTAAAATCGCTCGAAGATCCTTGAAAGCTTTTCTTCCGGAATTCCCATGCCGTTGTCGGCGAAGGTGCAGAGCAGGGAGCCGGAACCGCCTGAAAGGGTCACCGCAACCGTCGATTCCGGAGGGGAGTACTTGAGGGCGTTCGAAAGGATATTTTCGAAAATCATATCGAGCATTGCGGGATCCGCCGAAACCATGCAGGATTGCGGCCCCTCGAAGCTGATCGGGATGTTTTTCCGCCCTGCATCGGAGTGCATGCGGGCGATCGCTTCCCTGATATGGAGGGCGATATCCACGGGTTCCATAAGAGCCGTCATGCCGCTGCTTTCGAAGCGGGTCAGCATAAGGAGCTGGTCGATCAGTCTCGTCATCCGGTCCAGCTCTTTCAGGCAGAAGAGGATCCGTTCTTCATAATGTTCGCGCTCCCTTGGTTTCCGCACCAGGACTTCGAGTGTGCCTTTCAGGGATGCGAGCGGCGTTTTCAGTTCGTGGGAAGCATCGGATGTAAACTGCTTTTCCCGCTGGAACGCGTCCTGAAGACGCTCGAGAAGCGAATTGATGGTAACCGAGAGCCGACGGAGCTCGTCATGGTTGCGGGGAAGGGGAATGCGACTGTCGAGATTTTCCCTGGTGATTTTCTCGGCGGCGGCAATAACCTCTTCAACCGGACGAATGCTTCTGCCTGCAATGACCCTGGTAAGGATGAAGAGGGTGAGTATAATGGCCGGATACGATACCAGAAGCACCTGCTTCAGATCGCCCAGAATGGTTACGGCATCGCGGACGGGAACCGCCGCAAGGAGGTATCCTTCGATTTTTCCGTCGGTACCGGTCAGCGGAACCTGAACCTGACGGACGGCAATCCGCCCGGCGGCTGCAAGGTGGTAGCGTTTTTCCTTCCGGCCTGACTGGAAGGCGAGGGTGTTGCCGGCGAGGTTGGCCGATCTGGCGATTATCTTTCCCTCGCTTCCGACAAGCTGGAGGAACTCTTCGTCATCGTCCTCACCCTTCACTTTTCCGTCATGCGGTTTTCTGTGTTCATGATCGTCTGCTTCATCAGTGCGATGATCGTCGTCGGAGAGGTTGAAATGCCGTAAACCGGGCGTTCCCGGCGGTTGCGCTCTGATGATTTCCGACACTTCCCGGTCGAGCTCGTCGTCGAAGTGGCTGTAGACCACCCGTTCGACCGTGAAAAATACGAGCGTAAAGACAAGGGCGAGCAGGATGGCCGTCGCAATGGTGTAATAGAGTGCAATGCGGCTGCGCAGGCTCAGGGAAAGTTTTTCCTGAACGGAACCGGCATGCTCCCGGACGAACCCGCTGTTTTTTTTCATGTCCGGCATTCAGGATTCGCGGATGATGTAGCCGACGCCCCGGATGGTCTGAATGATGTTTCCGCACCCTGCATGGTCGAGTTTTTTCCGGAGAAAATTGATATAAACGTCGATTACCGAGGTATCGGAATCGAAATGAATGTCCCAGACGTGTTCGATGATGCGGCTTCTGGTGCAGACCTTTTCCTTGTTGCGCACCAGATACTCCAGCAGGGAAAACTCCTTCGGGGTCAGCATGATTTCGCCGGTTCCGCAGAATACCTGATGGGTAACGGGATTCACGCTGAGTTTTCCGGCCGTAAGCTGGTCGCCGGCAGGGCTGTTTCTGCGGAGCTGAACCCGTATGCGGGCAAGCAGCTCCTCGAAGGCGAACGGTTTTCTGATGTAGTCACTGGCACCGGCGTCGAGGCCGAATACGATATCCTCGATGGCGTCTTTGGCGGTCAGGAAAATCAACGGCACATCGATGCCGGCCTTGCGAACCTGTCGGCACACCTCTATGCCGCTGATGCCGGGAATCATCCAGTCAACTATCAGGAGATCATATTCGTTCAGGATAGCCATATCAAGGCCGCTTTTGCCGTCGAACGCCAGATCGACGGCAAAATACTCCTCTTCAAGTCCGTCCTTGAGAAAGCGGGCTATTCCGGGTTCATCCTCGATGACAAGAATCCGCATGGCAGTTGTTGTTCGTTAATGATCGTCGTCGTCACCCTCCATCCGCTCCTCTCCACCCTTTCCGGGTTTCCCGAAGAGAGCGCCGAGTACCATCCGTTCATCTTTTCCGCTTTTTTGGGCAATCTCGGCGATGGTCATGGACGCATTGGCGGCATCGATGCCCTCTTTTTCAAGTCTTGCGGCAAGCTCTTCCGGTGTCGCTTTCAGAACCAGTGCGACGGTTTCGAGCGAAGAGGATTCGAGCGCCTGCACGGCGGCTTTTCCGGTGCTCTCCTTTCCGTGCTCCTCTTCGTCCTCGCCGAACATCGGCAGCAGCGAGAGCATCGTGACAAGAGCCGCCGTGCCGATTATTCCAAGGCCGGCTTTTTTCGAGAAATAACCGGTAAAGACTTTCCAGTTGGAAGCGGTGTGGAGCAGGATGCCTCCCAGAAACAGCCAGCTGAGCCATTTGTGCACCGGTTCGACCAGCCCGATTTCAATATCGAAAAATAACAGCAGACCCGTAACGCCTGAAATGATAAAAGCTCCGATGGCAAGAGGGGTTGCCCATGATTTCAATGTCATGCTATCTCCTTTACAAGAATTGTGGTAATGTTGCGTCAGGCTCCTGAAGGCCATCGCCTGACAACGGTTTAAAACATGAACAAGGTAGCCCCCCTTTCCTTAAAGGATTCTCATGAGAAGCTTAAAATTCGCTTATAATTACGGATGGGTTCCCTTTTCGAAAGGTTGCGGCTCCGACCGTATGGTCGATATTTCGACCTTTCGGTCGGAATCCTTATACTGCAGTGTTGCGGCCGTTAACGTTGAGCGATGCGTAATGCCTTCTGAAAAAAGAGGTTGCGTGGTATTCTCTCTTATTGGCATGTTTTTTGACCCTTACTGATTGCCATGAAAGTATCGCGAGTAACCGTCGGGGCGATTCGAGCCAGAACGGCGGGTGAGGCTGCTGCGTTATACTTTACAGGGCAAAGTTAATGTCTGTAGGTTCAGCAATGGTTGTTATCAAAGGAGTGTTGTCATGAAAAAAATCTTGTATGTGTTTATGTTATCCGGAATCGTATCGGGGGTTCATCCTTCGGCGGCAACGGCCGTAACGCCTGACGGCAGGGCGGTATTCGATCGCAGCTGCAGCGTCTGCCACTCCATCAATCCGCCACCCAAATCCGCTCCGCCGGTTATCCCGCTTGCCAACCGCTACCACGAGAAGTTTGCTACAAAAGCAGAGGGTGTCGCTCATATGGCAGCATTTCTGAAAAAACCCGATAAAAACAAAGCTGTCGATCAGCAGGCGGTAACGCGCTTCGGGCTCATGCCGCTCATCAAGCTTACCGATGCTGAGCTGAAGGCCGTGACCGGATGGTTCTGGGATCAGTACAACCCGGCAATGGGTCGTGGAAGAGGTATGGGTGGCGGTCAGAGACGACTTATGAACCAGTGAACGAGGACACAGCCATGAAAAAATCTTTCAGCTGGCGCATATTCATCAGCTTCGGGCTCCTCCTCTCGTTTCTGATGCTGCTGGTGTCGGGCGTCATTCTCTATATCTCTCCCCCCGGACGGGTGGCGAACTGGACGGACTGGCGCATGCTCGGCCTGACGAAAACCGGGTGGGAAAACCAGCATGCGATTTTCGGTTTCGCCTTCGCCCTGCTCTCGATATTCCATCTTTTCGTCATCAACTGGAAGGCGTTCTTCTCGTATCTGAAAGCAAAGACGAGCGCCGGCCTGAAAAGTCCGCTGGAGCTGTCCGGCAGTGTGCTGCTTGCGCTTCTTTTTGGAGTCGGGACCTACTTTTCCCTGCAGCCTTTTGCAGCGATTGTCGATTTCGGCAACAGCGTATCGGCGTCGTGGGAAAAAAGGGAGATGCAGCCACCGGTGCCTCACGCCGAAACCATGACGCTTGTCGAGCTTGCGCTTCAGCCGGGGCTTGGCGGTGATGCGGAGATACTGAAGGCGAAGCTCGAAAAAGCTGGATTCAGGGTGGATTCGGTTCAGCAGACCCTTGGGGAGATAGCCCTGAAGAACCATACGACGGCCGAAAAGGTTTACGTTCCTCTTGCTCCCGAAAAAAGCGGAGCCAGGAAACTTCCGGCAGAGGGACTCGGACGGAAAACCCTGCAGGAGGTAGCCGACGATGCAGGAATATCGGTCTCCTCGCTGCAGCTTGCCCTGAAGCAGAAAGGCGTCGAGGCCGAGCCGGATATGACCCTGAAATCGATAGCCGAAAAGAACGGCATCGAAATGAACGCACTGAGGCAGATGCTTGAAACCATGATCAGCCCTTGAGGGTGCTCATGATTGCGGCGTACACCTTTCAGGAGCATGACTGAAAAAGATGGAACAGTACAGGCTTCCGGAAAAACGGGTAATGATGCTTTCGCCGAAGTATCTTGGCGGAGCGTTTGCCCTTTTTGTGCTCCTGTTTCTCGGAACGGCTCTTTTTGAATACCACTACCGGAAATCCGAGATCGAGCACATCATGCGGGAGGAGGCTGCACTGCTCATGCACGCGCTGTCTGAGGGCGCTGAAAATGCCATCACCGGCTATACCGAAAACAGCTCCCTCCTGACAGGCAGCCTTATCGATCAGCTCCGCCTTCTGGACCGCCTGGATAAACAGCACGAGCTGACTTCGAAGGAGCTTTCAGCAATTGCCGGATCGAGCGGAATCTACCGCGTCAACATTTTCGATAGCAAGGGAAAGCGCATCGCTTTCAATTCGCCACCCGATCATACCCCTCTCTTACGTCAGTGTGACTCCCGGCTCTATCTGCAGCCGATATTTTCCGGTCAAAAGGATTCCCTGCTGCTTGGAATCCGCCAAAGCTCCTCGGACAGGGGGCCACGTCTGATTGCCGCCGTCAAACGGAGCAGGGGTGGTGTGATTGCCGGCAATGTCGATGCGACAAGGCTTCTCGATCTGCGCCGGAAACTTGGCGTCGGCCAGCTCATTGAGCGTATAGGAGCCGACAGTACCGGTATAGACTACATTATCTGGCAGGACTCGACCGGGATTCTGGCCGCCACGCCCAATGTTTCGAAAACCGCATCCGTCCGGTCTGACGCTTTTCTCGAATCGGCCATGCTGACCCGTAAGCCGCTGACCCGGATGACCACATTCGAAGGCAGAACGGTTTTTGAAGTCGTGAATTCCTTTTATTACGGTTCTGCCAATGTGGGGCTTTTGCGCATAGGTCTGAAAAACGATCATTTCAGCGCGGCCCTCGATAAGCTGCGAAACCGTTTTTTCATGCTGTTCGCTCTTGTTGCCATAGGAGGGCTTGTCATGTTCAACCTCGTTATAAGCCGCAGAAACGAAACGGTTATAAAAGACGCCTACCAGCGGGTGCAGACATTTTCATCCACCATTCTTGAAAGCATGGCAGACGCCGTTCTTACGGTAGACGGCGCCGGGAGCGTAACCCTGGTCAACAGACCGGCCGAGAAGCTGCTTCGGGTCTCTTCGGGCGAAGCGACAGGCAAACCCGTACAGGCGGTTTTTCCTGAATGTGCTCAATTTCTTTCCGGTATCATGGATGAAGGGAGCGAGGCTGCCTTCAATCGCGAATTTCTCTGCCATGCAGGCGATCAGGAAAGGCTGCTGGCAGGAAATTTCAGCCGAATAACCGGTAGCGGAGAGAGTATCCTGGGGGCTGTCGCCGTTCTTCGCGACCTGACGGAAGAGCGTGCCATGCAGCAGGTTATCGACCGGCAGGAGAAGCTCAGCGCAATAGGAGAGCTGGCTTCCGGAGTTGCCCATGAGATCAGGAATCCTCTGAACGCCATCGGTATTCTGGCTCAACGCCTCGATATCGAGTTCTCGCCGGCTGCCGACGAACCCGAGTACCGCCATCTCGTTCGAACCGTGGTGTCCGAGGTGCACCGCGTCAACGCCATTATCCAGCGCTTTCTCAAATTCGGCCGTCCGCCCCAGCTTATGCCGGTGCCGGTCAATCTTGACGACTTTGTCGGAAGCTACAGTACCGTACTGCAGAGTGAGGCCGAAAAGAAAGGTGTCCGCTTTACGCTTGATGCCGGGTGCCGGAAAACGGTACAGCTCGACAGGGAGCAGATGCAGCAGGTGCTGCTCAACATCGTTCGAAACAGCGTTGAAGCCACAGCCGAGGGGGGACACATTGCGCTAAGGGTGTTCTGCCGTGGGAGCCAGGCGGTTATCGAGGTTGCCGATACCGGTGCGGGAATTCCTGCCGCGAAACTCCCGGAAATATTCAACCTCTATTATACCACCAAAGACGACGGCACCGGTATGGGGCTGAGTATCGCCAACCAGATTGTTCACGTCCACGGAGGGATGATCGAGGTTTCGAGCAGGGAGGGAGAGGGAAGTGTCTTCAGGGTTGTGCTGCCGGCTGTGTGAACGGCGGTTTTTCGGCAATCATTCATGAAACGGGTGGCTGACAATAATGGATCATACCATACTTGTGGTTGAGGACGAAAGCGTCCAGCTTGAGAGCATCGCCGGTTTTCTTTCCAAACAGGGGTATCGGGTGCTGAAGTCTTCGCATCCCCGGAGAGCTCTTGAAATCGCCGCCGAGGAGGCTGTCGATATCGTGCTTTCCGATTTCAGAATGCCTGAAATGAGCGGAGTCGAACTGCTTTCAGCACTGAAGCACCGGAATCCCGGCATCGAGGTTGTCATCATGACCGCCTACGGAAGCGTGGATTCGGCTATCGAGGCCATGAAACTCGGTGCAATCGACTACATCACCAAACCGGTTGACCTTCACCAGCTCAGGATCATGATCCGCAATACGCTGGAACGGAAGCAGCTTATCAGCGAAAACAGCCTTCTTCGAACACAGCTTTCGGAGCGTTTCGGTTTTCAGGGCATCATATCGCAATCTTCCGCGATGGCTCAGGTGATGAACATTGCCGGCAGGGTGGCCTCCAGCAATGCATCGGTGCTCGTTACCGGCGAGACGGGTACCGGCAAGGAGCTGATCGCCAGGGCTGTTCATTTTTCAGGCAGCCGGAGGGAAAAGCCCTTTGTTGCCGTCAATTGCGCGGCACTGCCTGAAACCCTGCTTGAAAGCGAGCTTTTCGGTCACGAAAAAGGTGCATTTACCGGTGCTGACAGGCTGCGCAAGGGGCGCTTCGAAATGGCGGAGGGCGGCACTCTGTTCATTGACGAAGTAGGCGAAATACCGCTTTCCCTGCAGGTCAAGCTGCTCAGGGTGCTGCAGGAAAAAACGTTCGAACGAGTAGGCAGCTCGACACCCCTCGAGGCCGATGTACGGATCGTAGCTGCGACAAACCGCGATCCCGAATCGATGGTTCGCCAGGGGATGCTTCGGGCGGATCTCTACTACCGTCTCAATGTCGTCTCCATCAGGATTCCCTCCCTGCGGGAGCGTCGTGACGACATACTTCCCCTTGTCGATGCCTTTCTTCACCGATTCAGCGAAGAAAACGGGAAACAGATTACCGGAATTTCAAGGGAGGCGATGGATGCCCTGATGAAATATTCCTATCCCGGCAACGTCCGTGAACTTGAAAACATCGTGCAGCAATCCGTCGTTCTCTCGCGGGCCTCGACCATCACCACCGAGGATCTTCCGATGCGGGTATTCGAATACCGTCCGGAATCTTCCGGCGCAAAGGTTGCTGAAGGCGGTTTTACCGAAAAGGTGGAAGCCTTCGAGCAGGAAATGATTACCGAAGCGCTGAGGGAATCAGGTCAGGTGCAGACGCGTGCCGCAGAAATGCTTGGCATCAGCGAGCGCCATCTGCGATACAAGTTGAAGAAATATGGCATGAAATGACGGGACATGCTCCAGCCAGGCGCCGGTTTTCATGAAACAATCACTCTTTTCGCCCATACCGTCGAAACAGCGACGAGCCGGTCGTCGTCAACGCTTTTGCTGCAGGTTGTTCTCATTTTCTTTTTCTCCATAAGCGATTGAATAATAATATGATGGATTTTTTTTCCTTTTCTGGTATGTGAATTGCTAATCGTAATAAGGGGAGCTGTATGCGAAGACTCTCTCCCCGCAACAACCAGAACAAAGGAGACTCCCTCATGAAAAGAATCGTTCGCATGTTTGCCCTTGCCGTTGCCGTATTGGCGCTTTCACCCGCAGTTCCGGCCGTTGCCGGAGGTTACTTTGACAATCCTCTCATGCAGCTGATAGGCGGAGGCGATTGCGACGGCATCAACGAGAACGCTCCCGATGCCGATGGCGACGGCATACCCAATGGTCAGGACCCGGATTATGTACGCCCTCTCGATGGATCGGGCAACGGCGGCCGAGTCGTTTCCGCTACGGGAGCAGGTGTCTGCGACGGTACCGGCCCGAAAGGCCAGGCTACCCGTTCCGGCAGATAAGCCCCGGTTGTTATACTCCGGTTTTTCCTGCGGTGGCGGAGGCTTGTCAAGGAGCTTTTCAGTCCCCGCAGGAATATCGGACTGCCATACCTGCAGGGATTCTCCATCCCGATAAAATTAAGCCTCTTTTAAGTGTCGCTTAAAGTCCGTTTAAGCTTTCCTCCGTTACTTTTCTTCCGGTCGTCATGATCGTCGTGTTCAGGACGGCCGTACTGAACAACTGCAACAGTAAACGGAGGAAAAGGATGAAACATCGGAACATTACCAGGCAAATGCTCATGTTGCTTCTCATGAGCGTATTCACCCTCTTTTCAGTGCCATTGCACGCTTCGGAGGACAGCATGAGGGATATCGACGGAAACGGCTACCATACCATAACTGTCGGAAAGCAGGTCTGGACGGCGGAAAATCTGAGGGTGAGTCGCTACCGCAACGGAGAGGCCATCAGGCATGCCGCAACCAGGGAGGAGTGGCTCGACGCTGCCGCCAAAAGCGAAGGGGCCTGGTGCTACTTCGACAACGATCCTGCAAACGGGAAAAAATTCGGGCGTCTGTACAACTGGTATGCCGTCAACGATCCTCGGGGCCTGGCCCCAAAAGGCTGGCATGTGCCGACCGACAGGGAGTGGTCGGCATTGACCGCTTTTCTCGGAGGCGAAGCTGTCTCCGGCGGTAAAATGAAAGAGGCCGGGCGCTCACTCTGGAGCACCCCTAACGAAGCGGCAACAAACTCGAGCGGCTTCAGTGCGCTTCCCGGGGGTCTGAGGGGCATCGACGGCGTTTTCGCGTTTGGCGCACAGAGCGCGTATTTCTGGACTTCTGCGGAACACTCCCCCTCGCTCGGGTGGTACAGGGTGCTCAACTATCATACCGCCACGGTCGTTAGAAGCGGCGAGGAAAAAATCGACGGCATGTCGGTGCGCTGCGTCCGCGACTGAACGACCTGCAAGTACTGGCTCCTGGAGCCGGAAACCGCATTCCCGCCAGCCTGCCGGATCGTGTTTATCTGTCGGGGAGAGCAGCTTACAGGGGATGATTCCGGCTCGACAGCCGGTGGAAACAGTAGGGGTCGTTGTGCAGCAGACCGCCCGAGGCAAACGACATGACCGAGCACCCACCCTTGCATTGGGGCCCATGGACGCACTGCCTGCAGTTTTCCCCGAGATCGCCTGTGCTGAACTTCCGGTTCCAGGAAAACGATTTTTCGTCGAACCAGATGCTCCACAAGTCACGCTCTCTGAGACTCCCCTCATTGAACTGTTCCGGCAGTGAGAGGCATCCCTTGACGTTTCCGTCGCTGGTGATTCCGCATGAGGATATGCCTGCCGAACATCCAGCCCAAAGGCGATCGCGTGTGTCAAGATCCGTGAAATATCCCACTCCGTCAGCAGGCATGAGAGTTATACCTTCAGCATGACAGCGCGGGGCTTGCCGATGCACGTATTTTCCAAGTTCGAGATAAGTGCTGCAGGAGAGTTTGAGCCCGTCGCTTCTTGCACGGCCGAGAGAGAAAAGCGGTTGGAGCTGCCAGTGCCGTATGCCGAGGTCCTGCAGGATCGTTTCCAATGCAGGGAGCTGGTCGATGTTCATATCATTGACGGCAGTTATGACTGCGACAGGAACGTTTTTGTCGAGTGCGGCTTCGATACCGGAAATGATCCGCCTGAAAAGGCCTGGTTTCTGACGGATATGGTCATGCGTCTTTTCCAGACCATCGAGGCTGACTCCGACGGTCGCTATGCCTGAATCGGCCAGCCGCTGTGCGTTTTCTTCGAGCAGAAATCCGTTGGTGACCATTCTGACAGGAATATTCATGCGTCGGAGGTGTTCGGTTACCTGCTGCCATTCCGGGCGCAAAAGCGGTTCGCCTCCGGTAAGGTCGACTTCCCGGACGAAAAGATCCGGAAACTGGTCGCAGATGCCGAGGAGCTCGCCGAGTGAGAGCTCGTCCCTCCTTGTTATGCCGGTTGCCGAAGAGGCGCAGTGCATGCATCGGAGATTGCAGGCCAGAGTAAGCTCCAGCCCCATAACGATAGGGAAGCCTTCAAAAGACATGGCAAAGGTGGTTGTTCTTTTGCTGGAGGATGCTGATGACATGAATGCAGGCAGGACAATCAGCGTCCCGCCTGCACGTTTTCGACTACGGCCGCGTTAAAGCATCTTCTTTGACTTGGCGTAATTCATGAGCGTGATATAGTCGCCGCTACGCATCACGACCTCACGACCGGCAAGCATGTCGTCGGCAATGTTCAGGATAGGTCCTGCAATCTGCTCCGGAGGTTCCTTTCCGTCGATCAGATGGGAAATCACCTGTTCGCGTACCATGTCGAAAAATTTTTCGGACGGTTTGACCTTGAGCAGATCCGATTGCCGCTGCAGCAGCTTGTCGACGATGACAAGATACATGACAACGCTTGGATCAAATTTGAGATGCAGTCTGATACTGTTCATACTGGATAATACCTCCTTCGGGCGGGACCCTTTTGAACTGCTGTTACTGGAAAAAACAGAGTGCGGATTCGGGGCAATACAGAGGTACAGAAAAAGAGTGTTCCGTTTTTCTCTTCCATCGGCAATATAGTACTTCAAAAGATAAAGCGAGTGCGTTTTCGCAGGAAAATGCAAAAAACGGAACTGCTCCCAAGCTTTCCGAAAAGCAACTGCCGATCTTCACAAATTCATGCAATTGAAAGAAAAAGAGTACATTAATCCTTGATGCAGCCGGTATTAACGGGTTGTTTGTCCATGCATGTAACCATCAATTCCCCATGATGAAAAAGCACAAGCGTGCGGTGAGCGGAAACCGTACCAGCCAGGCATTCCTGTTTGCCTCTGTCGAAATTATTTTTGTTTTGCTTGTTTTCATGCAGCTGCAGGCAGGCATTCTGCTTGCGGAAGAGTATCGGAACGTGTCGGCCAGGAAGGTGCTGACCTCGACCACCGTGAGCGACGGAAGCAGGATACGGTACCTTCGTGCCGACGATCCTGAAGTGACCGTGCTCGTTGTCGATGTGCCTCCGGGAGGATCGACAGGGTGGCACAGTCATCCGGTTCCGGTTTATGCCTACATGCTCGAGGGCGTGCTCGCCGTCGAGATGGAGAACGGAAAAACCTTCGAGTTTCGCAAGGGAGACGCCATTATAGAGGTGGTCAACACCGGGCACAACGGCTACAATCCCGGAAGGGAAAAGGCAAGCCTCGTGGTGTTCTACACCGGTGCGGTCGGTGTGCCGAACGTGGTCAAGGAGCAGCAGGCAGCAGTTCCCGCTCTGCCGTGATGCCGACTTATTGGATGTTCCCCATGTTTTTCGGATTTTTGGGAAGGCTTTTTTTTGTAGAATGAGGAGAAACCGATTCGCTCTACTCCGGCCTTCCGTGCCGCAGGCAATGAGTGCCGCCATGGCAGCACTCCCGACGCCGCTCGCTCAATGATCCAATAATCTCTATGTACCCGATACCTATGTTTCATCGTGTGTTATCCCTTGTCGCAGTTCTGCTTTCCATGTTTTTCTCCCTGAGCTCCGGTTTTGCTGCAGGTTTTCTCGATCCTGAAGATGCGTTCAGGCTGAAGGCGGAGTATACCTCGTCGCGTTCCCTTGTGCTCGACTGGGAGATAGCCGAAGGGTACAAGCTCTACCGTGATCAGGTGAAGGTGATCCTGAAAAGCGGCAAGGCGGATCTGCGCGTTCCGGCCCTGCCGGCAGGAGAGAGGGTGAAGGATCCCTCAACCGGCGACGAGTCGGTGGTTTATCACAAACAGCTGCATGTCGAGGTGCCGGTTTCCGGTGCTCCCGGCATTTTTACTGTTAAGGTTGTGTATCAGGGGTGCTCCGATGCGGGGCTCTGTTACCCCCCCTTTATCCGCATGGTCACTGTCGATCCGGCAAAACCGGGTGTACTGGAGGTTGTCGGGGATCCTGAATCGGGCGGTTTCGGCGGTTTTTCCGTTACTGAAGATGCCGCTGTCGATACCGCCTCGGCAGCCGCAAAGGATGATGATTTCTCCCTGGCGCAAACGACACTCGAAAGCCGCAGCCTCTGGAAAATCAGCCTGGCATTTCTGCTGTTCGGGCTGCTGCTCTCTTTTACCCCGTGCATTCTGCCGATGATACCCATTCTCTCGTCCATCATCGTGGGCGACGGCTGCTTCAAAAGGGGGCGCAGTTTCTTGCTGGCCGTGGCCTACAGCCTCGGCATGGCGCTTGTCTACACCCTGCTTGGAATTGCCGCCGGCCTTGCCGGAGAGGGCCTTGCCGGTGCGCTTCAGCAGCCCTGGGTGCTTGCACTTTTCGCTGTTCTGCTGGTGGTGCTCGCCCTCTCGATGTTCGATGTCTACCAGCTGCAGATACCAGGCATCATGCAGAGCGGCATAGCAAAGACATGCGGCAGGCTCAAAGGCGGCCAGATTGCCGGCGTGTTCCTTATGGGCTCGCTCTCGGCGCTGATCGTAGGCCCCTGCGTGGCCGCGCCGCTTGCCGGCACGCTGCTCTACATCAGCCAGACCCGCGACGTGGTTATCGGGGGGGTGGCGCTCTTCTCCATGGCCATGGGCATGAGCGTTCCGCTGCTGCTGGTGGGGCTCTCGGCCGGAACCCTGCTTCCGAAAGCCGGAGCGTGGATGAACGGCGTGAAATACCTGTTCGGCCTGCTGCTGATCGCCGTAGCCATCTGGATGGTTTCGCCGGTCATTCCAGGTCCTGCGGCGCTTCTGCTTTGGGGCGCCCTGGCCATTCTCTCGGCGGTGTTCCTGCACGTATTCGACAAGCTGCCCGAAAAGTCCTCCATCGCGCTGCGTTTCGGCAAGGCGCTCGGCATTCTGCTGCTTCTCATCGGCATTCTGGAGCTTGCCGGAGCGGCATCCGGAGGGGACAACCCGCTTCAGCCTCTTTCGAGGTTCCGTGCGCTTGCCGGCAAGGGCTCGAACGGTGCAGTTGAGGGGGTGCGGTTTGCCAGGATCAGGAGCGAAGCCGAGCTCGACCGTGCGCTCGCGTCAGCCGAAAAGCCGGTCATGCTTGACTTCTACGCCGACTGGTGCGTCTCCTGCAAGGAGCTCGAGCACTTCACCTTCAGCGACCCGGAGGTGCGCAAACGCATGGAAAGCATGACTCTTCTGCAGGTTGACGTTACGTCGAACAGTGCCGAAGACAAGGTGCTGATGAAGCGGTTCTCCATTTTCGGCCCTCCGGCCATAATCTTTTTCGACGCTTCGGGACAGGAGATTCAGGGCGGCAGGGTAGTGGGATTCATCGAGGCGAAGCCGTTCATTGACCACCTCTCTCGATATCTTCCCGGTAATTGAACAGATTGCCCGCTGCCGGGGCCGGAGCCTCGGCAAACAGAGGGAACGCGCACGACCCCATCGATTCCGGCCAGTCGGATCAGAAGGCAGATATCCTCCAGGGATAGAAATAGTTACCTCTCCCGATCCTTTCGGCACTCCAGTGCGCGACGAAGCAGCCGGAACGATTTACCGGCTTGTTCGGGCAGTGCGGAATTGTCGCCGGCAATCATCGCCTGCATCACCTGTCCCTGAAGCGTACCGATGAACATGGTAGCGGCAGTTCCGGCATCGACGGCAGGATCCGATCTCGCCTTATACGATTCCTCCGGAAACGATGCCTTTACGACAACGGCTGGACCGGAATCGACGTGCGGCGGTCCCGTCGCGAAAACATAGGCTTCATCTTTCAGGCCCATAACCTCATTCCGTTCCTCAACGCCCGCGACAACACCGCCATCGCCATGGAGATCAACGGCGTGCACTGGAAAGCCGCCCGCAAGCGAGCCCTTGAACTGCTCGATTATCTGTACCTGTCCAACCGCTCTTCAGCGCTGCCGAAAATCCTTTCCGGCGGAGAACAGCAGAACACCATCATCACCGTTACCCACGACATCCGTATGATCGAAGGATTCGACACCATCTATCACATTGTCGCTGGGCGGCTTTTTGTCGATGACACCGCCACGATAAGCACGACGGCGTGACAGACCGCGCATGCCGCCCGGCGGACGCATCACAACCAGCCGAGGCATCAAGGTTTCTTTTTCGGGCCGTATGGAGAGGTCTGGCCACTACCGTCGGAAACGCCATCACCGGAGTTCGGTGCCGGGCCTTCGGACTGCGAGGTATCGCCGACTCCTGCCGCAGGCGCGGATTCTTCCTCCTGACCTCCGTTCAGAATTACGCCCGTAATACCGGCAAAGAACCCGTCGAGCCCCGATCCATAGGCAGGAAGGGCCGTTCCGGCGGCCAGAAGAGCGGAAACCGCGAGAGCGGGAATAAGTTTTTTCATGCTGAGCCTCCTTTGTTTTTCTGTTGGGGGAAAGGGATCGGCAGTGGGGTCGTCTCTGCCATACATACAAGCTAACGAACGCTTCACTTATTTGCGCCGACCGTCGCCGGATTTCCTCGATTTCCGTTTTTTTTTTGCCGGATCAAGTTTTCCTGCGCAAGACGTCAAGGTAATTTTTTTCGGAACCCATACAGATCGATTCTATTTCCCACTCACAAAAACAGATCCAAAGGTTCCAGGGCACCTCTATAAAGTTATTGCGCACCCAAATTGCTGCGTTGGTCGGTGCTCGAAATCCTCATGTACTATGTGTACACTCCGGTTTCTCCGCTCCGTCCGCCTTGCACTTTGATCGCTCATCACACTTTATAGAGGTGCCCTTCAGTTCAAGAAATTCCTGCCATGGAATACCCGAATTTCCGATCAGCAACACCTTGTGCTCCAGAACGAAATTAACCTCATAATTTCCATGACGCCAGTAATACAGGTTGATTTCGTCGGTGCGATTTTACTCAGCCTATTGAGTAATTTTACTCAATAGGCTGAGTATTTTATCGAACAGAGCAACCTTTGCCCTGACGTTACTGCGAGCGCGGGAAAGATTGTTTTCACCTTCAGTTACGCGCTTACGGTACGCATAATTCAGGCCTCAACACCTGATGAAATCGCTTCAGTTTATGTTCTCATGCCTGAATACCTGGCGAAATTGGGTATTGATATCTGTTTTCAGGGTTTCGATGGGGCGGTTGACTGTTTGCCCGCTGTTTCGGTGGCTCTCGCTGGCTGACCCTTATAGTGGAGAATATGGCTATCTTTCAGGATGGATTATCGAAAAGGAGGTCTCAAAGGAAATGAAAAAACAGGTTGTGAACTCAAAACGTCCAGTTCTCTGGGGGATACTCTATAGTGGACCCGGATTTTCAAACAAAGGTTTAAGGTGGTAACTTGCCCAAAAAAGGGACAAGATATGAGCGAAAAGCACCGCAAAAGTTTTACGGCACAATTCAAGGCCAAAGTGGCGCTTGAGGCGATCAGAGGAG
>NZ_JAIOZR010000024.1 GCF_021740465.1 Chlorobium sp.
CATACCATGGGGACTCAAGTCCCAAGGCCATCTGAAAAAGGGTAAGGTCGTTCATGAGCGTACTGGTTACTGGCTTAGTTGGTTACACCACAATATACGCTTCTGATATCATCACCCACTTGAAACAGCGAGGAGCCATCATACGTGGTTCCGCCTTCCCATCCTTCCACCGTCGTGTCGTTCCAAGCCAAACCGTAGGATGCTCGGCCTTCAACGCCGAAATCCCCTTTCATTAACCGCCCGCGCACCTTTGCCGAGAGAATCTGGTGATCCATCTTGAACCTTCCGAAATTGCCCTGCCTTGCAGGATCGGGAACCCCGGCAACAGTATGGTCGTAGAACTCCTTGGTTGTATGTGAAAACAGGTATCCTGCTCCGAAGTCAATGTACCGGGACGGTTCTCCTATCCTGTAATAGCCGCTGATCTCGCCGCTGATGATATCGCCGTCAATTTCCACCCAGTCCGTTTCAGCGTAATCCAGATACATTCTCTGCTCCTGGATGCTTCCCAGGCTCAGGGTGCCCACCAGAAAAAAGTTGCCGAACCCTTTCTCCAGCGACAGCTTGTAGAAATTGGTGCTGAGTTCGCCGTGGGGGCCGATGGCGATCCGCGGAACAGCGTCTTCAGTGTATTCCGAGTTGTTCGCCACCCAAGCCTCTACGGTAACCTTGAGATCGGCGGATGATTCTGCGGCCCGGCAAACACTTGCCGGAGTGATACACAAGGCCGACAGCGCCAGTAAAAACCACTTTTTCCCGGCTTTTTCAGGACGATTTGATTGCTTGTTCAAATTGCGCCTCCTTTTCTGTTAACGTTTATTCAACAGGTTTATTTGATCCGAAAAAAAACGCGAACGGTTACCGGAGCGCTATCGTGTTGCAATCGTGCGTGCACATCACCGATGTACCAAAATCATTATGTCCGGGTTGACGGGGTCAGGGAGAATACCTCAATATTCATGAAGACCTGGAGAGCGAAAAAAACCGGGTTATTACCCAGTGCACGCATCATCGGGAAAACATTTTCTATTTGAAATATATAAATAAACGCTTTCTGATCATCAATATCTCCAGGCCTGAACAGGCAAAAAAAACGCCAACCGGAAACGGGGTATCGAGTTCAAATACGAGGCCTACAGAAGAACCTTCAGCTTGCGACCGCCGGTTACGGCAAACCCTTCCCGTTCATAGAACACGAGGGTACTCTGGAACTGCGGAAGCGGAGGCGTGGTCACTTCGAGCCGCTTCCAACCGTTTGAAAAGCCGAACGCTTTCGCCTCCGAAACCAAACTGCGCCCCAAACCGCAATTGCGGAATTCAGGACGTACATAAAGCTCCGGAATCGTCCCGAACACCCCCTCTGCATAGAGTGCGCAGCTTTCGCACAGGGCGATGAAGCCGGCTGGCTTCCCCT
The DNA here is from genome assembly GCF_021740465.1 of Chlorobium sp. Classification (GTDB taxonomy): domain Bacteria; phylum Bacteroidota; class Chlorobiia; order Chlorobiales; family Chlorobiaceae; genus Chlorobium. The sequence continues at coordinate 1,415 of NZ_JAIOZR010000024.1, forward strand.
CCCCACTGTGTGCGACGAACACGAAATAACGCTCGCTCTCAATGAAATCCCCGAGCCTCGATACGGTATCGGCTACATCGAAATTGAAGGCCTGCTCGCCTATGACCAGCATGATCTCCTCAAGCAACTCGCCGACCATTGCCGCAACCGCCGGCACATCGTCCGCACTCGCCCTGTGAATAGCGTATGTTGCGCTCATAAAAAATCACCGTAATGAGAACTCCCGATCGAGCAATGCCGGAAGCTCGTCCGGACTTGGCGTCAACTCCCGGGTGCCGTTTTCCGACACCTCCCTGAACCGGTCTCCATGGAGTACCTTTTTCCCCGAGGGGGTCTGCAGCACCGCCATGAGCGAGCGCACGAAAATAGAATCCGGATGAGTGGAATTCAGATAGTTGGCCGGTTCGAAATCGACCCACTCCTGCGGCGACAGGTTGAACTCGTACAGGTTCATCCATCTACCGTCGGAAAGTGACTGCAGGAGATACTCCCCATCCTCGCCCTTCGAGAGTCTGAAGATATCGGAATCCTGCCTGATCTCCCGGTCAAGACCGTTCAGGTCGAGCGGCTCGCGTATACCGTAACTGCAGAATCCCAGATCGCAGAGCCACTGCCCGCCATCTACCGCCGCCACGACCGCCATATGCGTTTTTGGACGGCGGACAGGGTAGGTCATCGGTCGGGCGGCCACGAACCGGTACGGAATACCCAGCGCATCGAGTGCCATGGCAAACAGGCCATTCACCTCGTAGCAGTACCCGCCCCGACCATGCTCGACGATTTTCGAATAAATCTCTTCAGGTATGAGCGAGACGACTTTACCCTCCTGCACGTCGAGGTTTTCGAACGGCACCGTAAAAAGCTGGCAGCGCATCATGCCTTTCAAGGTGGGAAAGTCCTCAACGGGCTCCCCCCTGAAGCTTATTCGGGAAAAATATGCCTGTAGATCGAAATTATCAGCTTTCATCTTTTCCTCCGCAATCACTATTGCCATTACTCCTTACTTCCGGATCCAGACCTTTCATTTGATGAAATACCCAGCGGCCCGCCACACACCATCTTTTTCGAGCATGAACGTTACGGTCTCGGTAGCGGACTGTTTGTGTTCGAATGCCGTTTGCATGGTCATGACGACATACCGGCCATCCGGCGCGCCGGGAAGGCTGCCCGACTGCCGAGTCCCGGCCAACTCGCGCCGGAGCGCTCTGCCCAAAGGCTTGCGCATCCCGTCCAGAGAGGCTACCCAGCCCGGTTCGGATACGGCTCCCCGAAACAAGATCGACGCTTCATTCCGGCTTTCGGCATACCTCCCGCTGTCTATCAGGAAAAACCAGTCCATGGCGGCGGAAGCCGCAAGCTTTTCCGCTCCGGTCGCCCCCCGTGCAGTCGTAAACCCGGCAGAAACCAGCACCATGGTCATCAGTTGGACGATAATGGTTTTCATGAGTTCACCCTCCTTTTTCGCGAAAATGATCAAGTCCAGGCAGACCGCCCGGGAAATGGCTTACACACCCGTATCCAGACGACAACCATGTCTTCGGAGCAGGAACCGAAAACAGAGAATTTTACGAAATATCATATTTTATCTGAAAGAGGCTCTTTCCGCTTTGCACCCATGGAGATACCCGCATTCTGAAGGTTGGCTGTTGAAGCAATGTAAGAAACGCTGCGATGAAAATCGGAATTCTCGGGGCGACAGGACTTGCCGGAAAGTCGATTACCCGACAGGTGGTTGCGGGAAAAACAGGAAAAGCCATGCTTCTCGGCAGAAACAGGGCCAGGCTCGAATTGCTTCGTGAAGAGCTGCTGCCAGAGGCCGCATCGCTCCCCGACATTGCCGTCATCGACCTGAAAAAACAGGAAAGCCTCAAACGGGCCTTTGAAAAAATCGACATTCTGGTGATCGCGGTCAGTTCCGCCGAACACCTTCCTGCAGTGGTCCGCGCGGCACTGGACACGAAAACCGACTGTCTGGACATTCTGCTGTGCAGCAAGGCCAAACGGGACTTCCTTGCCTCCATGCGCACGATGTTCGAGAAACTGGGCCTCTGCTACATCACCGATGGCGGCTATCATCCCGGCGTTCCCGCAGCGATGGCCCGCTGGGCGGAAACCCTTTGCCCCGGTCTGCGCTCCGTGGACATTTTCGGTTCTTTCGGTCTGAAGTGGCAGAAAAATAGCGTCACGCATGAAACCTTGCTTGATTTCATGCGTGAACTGAAAGCCATGGACATGTCGGTACTGCAGGACAGGGAATGGCTATCGAGCTGGAAACATGTAAAGCGGTTCGATTTCCGGGACGGCAGGGGGAAACAGGATTGTGCCGCAATGGGCATGGACGAGATACAGCTCCTCACCGGCGTCATCCCGACCCTGAAAAATGCCGGATTTTATATTGCCGGGTTCGGCCGTCCGATCGACTGGGCCTTCATGCCACTCTCTCTTGCTGCCCTGCACCTCTTTCCCAAAACAGAGCGGCATGTCGCGAGGTTCTTCCGGTGGGGACTGGAGAGGTTCGGGCCGGATACCGAATGGGCAATACTGCATTGCACGGCACAGGGCGACACCGGCTCCATAGAGATTGCTGCATCGTATCCGGACCCTTATGCCTTTACCGCCCTGCCCGTGATTGCCTGTCTAAAGCAATATGCCGACACGCCCCGCAGGCCGGGACTCTGGCATCAGGCACTGTATGTAGAGCCTGAGCGGTTCTGGCTCGATCTGCAGGTGATGGGAGTTAAGATAACCTGCAGCACAAACCCGAAAGCATAGAATGGCATGGATAGGGACTGTCGCTCCCCACCCCCTTCTTACCCGATCGACATCCCGGAGAATCCCCTGAAAAATGAACCCCGGGGCCGGGTTTGCTGTTATAGGTCGTAGCGAATGAACGTTACTCCGCAAATCACCAACACGATTATGAACTGGAAACAGCTTCTCGAACAACAGCTCGACGACACCTTCAGGGTGGCTGAAAGGCTGGTCAGGCTTCTCGACGAAAAGGATCTTCCGTGGAAACCCTCCGAAGGCGACAACTGGATGACGACGGGGCAACTTCTGCTGCATATGGGAAAATCGTGCGGCATTCCGATGAAAGGGTTCGCTACGGGAGATTGGGATATGCCAGCCCATAGCGACATGAATGATAAGAAAACGGAAAAGAAAATGCCGCCTCCAGCCGGACAACTTCATGCTGTCGGTTCCATCGACGAAGCCCTGAAGCTTCTCTCTCTGGACAAGGCTCTCGCACTCGATGCACTCAGCAACTGCAGCGAGGAAGATCTCGAATCAAAACCGGCTCCGGCGCCCTGGGATGCAACCCCCGTCAACCTCGGTCTGCGCATGCTGCAGATGATCGACCATCTGAACCAGCACAAGGCACAGCTTTTCTACTACCTGAAAATGCAGGGCAAGCCGGTCAACACCTACCATCTCTACGGCAAGTAACACGGCTTGCCGTCCGATCCGCCTGTTAGAGGGAAGATATGGGGCCACACTTGCGTATCTTCCCTGAATTGCCGTTTTGTATAGCGAACAACAACAGGTGATTTGTGCATTCTGCCACAAACCGCCTTTTTTTCTCATGAACAGAAAACTCCCCTTCGGCATCGTCTTCCGTATTGCGAGCATTCACCTGTTTGTCGCCATGCTGCTCTTTCTCGGCAGCTGTGACGTCACGAAAGCGCCCGAAAAAGGAAAAGTTGTCGGCGTTTCGGACGGCGACACCATAACCCTCCTCGTCGACGGCCGGAAAGAAAAAGTAAGACTCTTCGGCATCGACTGCCCGGAGCTGCACCAGGCTTTTGGCCGGAAGGCAAAAAAGTTCACGAGCCGTATGGTGTTCCATAAAACCGTTTCGCTCACGAGAAAGGAAACCGACCAGTACGGCCGCACTCTCGGTGTTATCGAAGTGGATGGGCAATATCTCGATCAGGCGCTCGTCCGCTCAGGGTATGCCTGGCACTTCAGAAAATTCTCGTCGAGCAGGCTGCTCGATTCGCTGGAAAACGAAGCCCGGCTGAACAAAAGAGGCCTCTGGGTCGATCCGGACGCCATTGCACCATGGGAATTCAGAAGCAGGGGAAGACAGAAATCCATGCCTGCCATCGGGACAATGTAAGGCACTTTTTCAGCATTTGACTGATACCCCCCTGTTTGCTTTGGGTCACCTTTTCCGGCTTCGGTAAGCTGGCGATCAGTTGAAAGCGTATCTGATATTCAGGCTTGCGCTTATGCCTGGCTCATAAACCCGGTAACCGCTTGCAAAGGGATCGCGAAGATAGGAAAGATGCCTGTAGTAGCCGGCATCCCCGATATTCTCGACATCGAGAGAGCAGGACAGCCCTTTATAGCAGCCCATGATACCGGCATCGAAGGTATTCCACGATCCGGTAGGGGTCTCCATCAGTTCCGGGTCCACCCTGTTCTGCGAATGTTCGTATTTATGGCGGACATACAGCTTCAAACCCGAAAATTCAGGAGTCGTCAGGGTCGTCGTGATTCTCAGGGGAAGAATTTCGATGAGCGGACGATTGTCGGTTTCATTGTTTCCGTAGGTATACGATGCGTTGACATCGAGCCACCTGTACTTCAGTTCGAGCGTTGCACCGGCCAGCAACGCATCGATATTGGAATAGGTAAGGTATCGCTGCGCACCGACCGTTGCGTTGTCGATGGTGACGTAATTGAAAATGTAGGATCCGAACAGTTCGAGCTTTGCCCAGTCGGAGGAAAGCGAGGTCCTGAGTGTTGCCCGGAGCGGCTGGTCGAGTTCGGGATTGCCGCTGGTCCAGACGGTATTCGGCATTTTTCTCACGTTGATGAAAAGCGCTTCTGCTTCGGGAGCTTCGGAAGCAACATCAAGCATGGCGCCGAGCGAGAGGCTTTTCGAAAGCGATGCGGAATGCGAAAGGCTCAGGCCGAACGTCGGAAAAAGGCGATCGTCATCGGCTCCGGGATGAACCGTCCGGAGATACGGAAGGACATCCCCGTTTCCGATATGATACCAGGACAGCCCCGCCTTTCCTGCAACCGAAATGCCATTGAAATCGGTTTTTTTCCGCACCGAGAACGCATAGAGATTGACGTCGGGAATCATGTTGTTCTGTATCGAGGCCATTCTGTTGCGGATCGAGTTGTCGGCGTTCCATCGCCTGTAGAAAGCCTCGAATAAATCAGACTTCAGGCCCACTGTGAGATTTGTGGCATCGGTACGCATCTGCATGGTGCTGTATCCGGTCCTGAGCCCGTTGTCCATCGTATGGTCGGTGTAATTCACATAGAGCTTGTAATCATCATAGGACAGCGATGCATTGTAGACCAGGCTGTTGCGCTCGTCCATCAGGAGATAGGGGAACGAGATGTCTTCGGAGTACATGAAAGATGCTGTGTATTTCCAAGGGCCGGATTTTCCCATAAAGGATGCTTCTCCGAAGCGGTACGGGGTGTTCTCCGTGTAGTTGTAGAGATCCCTGAAGGATTTTCCGTCACCGTTTTCATACGGCTCCCCCTCGACGTACCGCAACGATATCCTGTGGCTGTTTTTTTCGATCTGGAAAGCCGCATCCGTACCATCGAAACTCCCCATGTACTGCGTCAGGCTGCCCCTGTAGCGCAAGGAATCCTGCGGTTCGGAACGTCGCACCAGAACCACGCCGCCGAGACCGGCCTGCAGGTTCGAAGCCGATTTATCGAGTTCGACCAACTCGATGTCGAGCGGCGAAATTCTTGATATCGGCGCATCCATCCTGTTCGGACAGGCGCACTGGTAGCGCTCGTCATCGACGACAACCGGAATATCCGATTTTTTCATGCCGTCGGCGTAGACGTCCTGCGCAAGAAAAACCCCTTTCCGGATCACCGAGAAACCGTTCTTTTCAAGCACATCGCCAAGGGTTCCTTTTTCGGCGGAAAATTCAGCACGGCTGATGCTCTGCTTTTTTGCATGCACGGTTATGCCGTCGTGATAGTATACCCTGACGCTGTCACGCTCGGCGGCAACTGCCGACATGGAAAGCGCAAAAAGAAAAACAGGAATGAGCAAAAAAGAAAATCGGGAAGAAGCCATGATGGTATCGGGGAGTTGTTCCGGATGTCGAAAAAAAGGACAAAATAAATCATAATTCTCAAACCTCATACCGGGTACAGAAAAATTCCGTCACCGCACCCGAAAACACAATGCCTTCAGTTTCAATCCGGATACTCCGAAAAATCCTGCCACCAGCGCGAAGACGATTATCTGTAGAGGTGCTTGCTATCCGTTCTCTCAGCAGTTGAAATGACGCAAAGCAAGAATTCAGGTTTTTCCGGAAATTTCAAATCCCATAGGGATGCAATAGCGGTAGAAAAGCATCATCCTACCGTGTTTAAAGCTCCAGAGGAACGGCATACCGGTAACACCGGGTGCAACCCGGCACACCCATGCTTTTCATGCCCAACCATTCGACAACAGCATACGACACCCATCCTACAGCTGCTGCAGCTATAGCATTGCCTGATTTCCCATAAGAACTTAAAATAAATATCGTCCCCTAATTTCACTCCCCCCGCTTTCAGTCCTGTCTTTTTGGTACCATCCGACTTTAGTAAGTCGATCGTGTCATTCATTAAGTTTGCGAACGGCATTGTCTATTTTTTCAATGGTTAAGGGAATAATGCCTTTGGAGAAACCTAACAATAATTAGATTGATCCGTCTAAACCGCGGATATGTGAATTACAACCCATATAATGCACTAATTCCGAAGAGTGCAAAAGCCTCTTAATTATCTCAATATTAAACACTTATCAGAATTGCTTGTTTTTATATCCGCGTCTTATACGAATCGGTATAACGACAACGCTTACAACATGACTCGTCGTATATCGTCAAAAAACTCATCACACACTCACTCAACCCCATACACTTCATCAATCTTCCCCGATCCGTCGAAATGGTAGCGGACTCGGCTGCTTTTCGATATGGTCCTCTCCCTGCGCCGGTCGTAATATTCGTACTCGGTATACAGATCGAAGGTGCGGTCGGTGATTTTGCGGATATCCGTGATGATGTTGCGCGACTGGCTGGTTTTGCCCCATACGTACCGGTACCGGTTCAGCAGGTCGTTATGGGTGGGGTTCGAAAGGTCCCAGTAGCGGATGAGATTATCCGAAAAGTAGCTGTACATCCGCTCGAAATTCCTGCTGTCCTCGGCGGCCACGAATCCGCGGATGGCACTCCGGTACACCTCGTCCCGGTTGGCCTGCAGGGCCGGAGAAACCGGGGCCGTGGCTGGCGCAGGTGAAGGGGCAGGAGCCGGGGCCGCTGCAGGTGGACTGTCCGATGCAACCCGCTCGGCATAAGCTCCCGCGTCCGCACCTGAAGCCGTGGTGCCGAGCAGCTCCACGAGCCGATCTTTCGGTATGCCGAAGCTGAAACTCTGCGTATCGGAGATCTTGGCGAAGTTCACCGCCACGAGCCTCCCCCACTTGTCGATGATGGGGCTGCCGCTCGATCCCGGCAGGGTGGGTATGGAGTACAGCATGCGGTTGTCGTCGGGCTCCTGGGTGATCTTGCCCGCCGTGAACTGCGACTTTATGCCCTCCTTCGTTACCGCAAGCTCGAGTCCGTAATTGTAGCCGATCATGAAAACGTCGTCGTTGATGGCAGGCGGCGTTTCCTGCTTTCCGCCCTCGTCCTCCATCGGAATGAACGACGTTATATGCCCGGGAGTGCGCTTGTCCTTGAGCTGGATAAGGGCCAGATCCACAACCTCGTCGCCCGACTGCTTTACCACCACGCAGCTTTTGAAGTCCTGAAGCGAAGTGACGTAGGTGTTGTCGTATGCGACGCCGATATCCACCACGTGCACCTGTATCGTCGTATTGTCGGGGTTGTAGGAGATTCTGCCGAGCAAACCTTTCATCTCGGTGATCTGCGATTCGAGATTCGCATAGGCCTGCTTCAGTTCGCTGATCGAGTTCTCATCGAGACTGTCGAAGTTGGTATCGAAGTAGTTTCGCAATTTGTTCTGTTCGGCGGTCTTCTCCTCGATCTTTTCGCCCAGCATCCGCTTGATCTCGACGATTATCCGTGCTATGTAGCCGGCGGCTTCCTTCCCCTGGTTCAGCGGGTTCACCACATGGCGGTTCGTGGCGATCCTGCCGTCCCGACCCACAAAGAACCCGGAGCCGAATGCGATGCTCGCATGCTCGACGGCTTCGCCCTCGGTATCGTAAATCTCGGGCGGCGCTCCCTTTTCGTTCAGCGTAAAGAAAAGGCGCATGCCGTTGTCGAAGGTAAGGGAGTAGTAGTACTGGTTCTTGACCAGCACCACGCTGCTGCGGTATTTCTCGTACAGCGCCTGAGGATCTTCCGGTTTTTTCGAGCAGGAGGAGAGTACCAGCGAAACCAGAAGCATGAAAACGATCTGCCACATGGGTACTGCGTTGTAGTTGATACCACGAAAATAAAGCATGAACAGCCTGTTGCATCGGGCGGAAAACGTCGATCATCGGGGCACATCAGTCACTCGGGAGCAGTCGTATCGTAGCGTACACATGTCGTAATGCCTTCGCTGCGCCGTTGTGCGGCTGGAACAGCATTACGGTAAAGGTACGGAAATTTCCGGCACAAAGTAAAGCAGGGCAAGCGCCTGGGCACGATACCCGACGCTTTCTGCTTCTCGCATGCCCATGCCAAAATTTTGCAATTTTCAAGTTCAACTTGAAAATTGCATAACCTTGATTCCCCGACATCCTGCTTCCACCCTGCAGGTTCTCGGCTCTGTCCCTGCCCTCCTCTGTTTAAAGCTCCAGAGGAGCGGCATACCGGTAGAGTAACACCTCATCCCCTTCCCTTCCCGATCACCGTCGCAACGACCTGCCTGCCGAATGCGGCGACGAGGTCGGGGGCGAAACGGTATGCCAGCGCCGTCAGGCGCGCACGGGCGGGGATGATGATCAGCTCCCGGTTGCGTTCCACTCCCCGCAGGGCTTCGCGGGCAACCTGCTGCGGGGTGCAGAGCCGACCGGCAGCAAGGGTCAGGTAGTTCCGCACATCTGGCCGCCACCTCTCCGATTCGGCTCCCGAAAGCGGACCTTCGTCAAGCAGCGGTGTATCGACGCCCGCAGGACAGATGGCGCTGATGCGCACACCATGCCGTTCGGCTTCGTAACGGAGGCTCGAACTGAACCCCACCACGGCGTGCTTGGTCATGGAGTACATGGAAAGCAGCGGAGCGGGAGCAAGCCCCGCAAGCGAAGCCATATTGACGATATGGCCGCGCCCCCGGCCGACCATCAGGGGATAGGCTGCCAGCGTTCCGTTCACCATTCCCCGGATGTTGACATCGATGATCCTGTCGCACTGCGCCTCGTCGGAGTCGAGAACCTCGCCCGAAAACAGCATGCCTGCGTTGTTGAAGAGAAAATCGACGGCGCCCGCATCGCGCGCGACACCTTCGACAAGCTTGCGGAACGCAACGGCGTCGCACACGTCAAGCGTCACGGGATGCACGCCGGAACCGAGCGATGCCGCAGCTTTCTGCGCCCTTACGCCGTCGATGTCTGCCATCCATACCCTCGAACCGCGTTCAATGAGTCCGGCAGCAAGTGCAAGCCCGATGCCGGAAGCCGCACCCGTCACGATGGCGCTTTTGCCTTTCCAGAAAGTATCCATGTTGCTTTGCGGAGAATTATCGTTCCCTCTTTTCATGAGGTTAAATATACCGCTTCCGGCAGCTTGCCGGAAAACCCCTCCGAAATCATGCAATGGCAGAGCGACAAACCGTGCCGTTTGAAAAAAGCGCTCCACGTATGCATATTAAGGCAGAAAAACTATCAGCTACGCCGAAACACCGAACAACCGCATGCCCAACCATAAAACCCGCCTTGCCGTGTTCTGCTCCGGAACCGGCAGCAACTTCAAATCCCTGCACGAGGCCATAGCCAAAAGGCCGCTCGATGCCGAAATCGTGCTCTGTATCTCCAACCGCTCGCAGTGCGGCGCGATGGAGTTCGCGCGCGAGAACGGGATTGCAGCCCGCCACATCTCGGAAAAGCAGTTCGCGACGTACGCAGAGTTCGTCGAGGCCATGCTCGCCGCGCTCGGCGAGTACGGCGTGGAGGCCATCGCGCTTGCAGGGTACATGCGCAAGGTGCCACAGGCCGTGGTGGCGGCATATCCCGAGCGGATGCTCAACATCCACCCCGCCCTGCTTCCGAAATTCGGCGGCGAGGGCATGTACGGCATCCACGTCCACACCGCCGTGCTCGCCTCGGGTGAGGCCGAAAGCGGGGCCACGGTGCACATCGTCAGCGAGGAGTACGACAAGGGGCGCATCGTGCTGCAGGAACGTGTACCGGTGCTTCCGGGCGACACGCCCGAGACCCTTGCCGGGCGTGTGCTCGAATGCGAACACCGCCTCTACCCCGCCGCGCTCGAAAAGCTGCTCGGCGAAATGAAAACCGCAGAAATTCGATGAAGCTTTCCGTCTCGGAAATCTTTCACTCCATCCAGGGGGAATCCTCATTTGCCGGCTGGCCCTGCGCCTTCGTACGGCTTGCCGGGTGCGGCCACGGCTGCCTGCATTGCGACACCGCCTACGCCGAAGCGCCCGGCACGGAAATGACGATAGAGGGGATCATCGGGAGGGTTGACGCAATCGGCGCTCCGCTCGTGGAGATCACCGGCGGAGAACCGCTCCTGCAGGAGGATGTTTACACGCTCATGGAAAAGCTCTGCAACCGCCGCAGGGAGATTGTGCTGCTTGAAACCGGAGGGTTCCTTTCCGTGGCAGGGGTCGATCCGCGCGTGCATAAAATTATCGATATCAAGCCGCCGTCGTCCGGAGTATCCGAAAAAAACCATCAGGAAAACATCGACCTTGCCTTGCAAAGCGGCAAGGATGAGTCAGGCTCGTTCGAATTCAAGATTGTGGTTGCCGACCGCCCCGACTACCTCTGGGCGCGGGAGCTGCTTACCCGGACCGGCCTCGCCGACGCCTGCACGGTGATGATGGGCACGGTGTTCGGCCGACTCGAACCCCGCAGCCTTGCGGAGTGGATTCTCGAAGACCGGCTCCGGGTGCGCATGCAGCTGCAGATGCACAAGTATATATGGCCGCCGGATATGAGGGGAAAATGAGGGGGGCCCTATGAATCGGTACCCCCTCATTTTCCCGGGGTTGCACCCCGGGCTACCGATATGCCGCTCCTACGGAGCTGAAAAATGAAACGGATTTTTTGCTCTACCGAGATGTCGCCCCTACAGGGCTGGAGGAAAACCCGGTTTCGGGGGGGAGGGCGCAAGTCTACCGATATACCGCCCCTACGGGGCAGAAGAATGGAACGGGATTCTTTGTTCTACCGAGATGTCGCCCCTGCGGGGCTGGGAAAAAGGAGTGGATTCCTTGTTCTACCGATATGAGGCCGCTGTGAGGCCGGGAAAGAAGAAGGGAATGTAAATCCCGGCGGATTTCATACTTTGTTGTGTTATCGTAGCGAAAAGTATTGCCATACATCATTTCACACCCTGAATTTGAAGTCACTCTCTGTCATCGTTCCGTTCTTCAATGAAAAGGAGTCCCTTCCGGAACTGCTCTACCAGCTCTCCTCCGCGCTTCAGGATGAAGAGCTTCACCGACTGTTCGACGGAGCGTTCAGCCATGAGATCATTCTCGTCGACGACGGCTCCACCGACGGATCGGCGGAGCTGGTGCGCTCCATGATTGCCGACAGGCCGGAGGTTGCCCTGATCTCCTTCCAGCGGAACTTCGGCAAGACCGCGGCACTTTCGGCAGGGTTCCGTGCAGCGGAAGGCGGCGTGGTGGTGACGCTCGACGCCGACCTGCAGGACGATCCGGCCTCTATACGCCCTCTCGTGGCGAAACTCTTTGAAGGATACGATCTGGTGAGCGGATGGAAAAAACAGCGCAGGGATCCGCTCGGAAAAACCGTGCCCTCCCTCTTTTTCAACATGGTTACGCGGCTCTTCACCGGCATCCGCATCCACGATTTCAACTGCGGCCTCAAGGTCTACCGACGGGAGGTCACCGACCGCATCGAGCTGCACGGCGAAATGCACCGCTACATTCCCGTGCTGGCCGGATGGAACGGCTTCAGAATTGCCGAACTGCCGATCAACCACCGCCCAAGAATTCACGGCTCCACGAAGTTCGGCACCGGGCGGTTCTTTGCCGGCCTGTTCGATTTTCTGGCCGTACTCTTCATCACCCGATACTTCCGCCGTCCCATGCACTTTTTCGGCATGGCGGGTCTGGCGAGCTTTCTCTCGGGATTCTCCATCAGTCTTTACGTCACGCTCGACAAGGTGCTGAACCATAAACCGGCAAGCAACCGCCCGATCCTTTTTCTCGGAATCCTGCTCATCATTCTCGGCGCCCAGCTCTTCTCTACCGGCCTGCTCGGCGAGATGCTTTCGACCTCCGCTCCCGAAGGCAACGGCTTTACCATACGTGAAACCATGAACCTGACAGAGGAGCAGGAAAAGAAAATCGGTAGCCAGTAGCCGGTAGCCGGTAGCCGGTAGCCGGTAGCCGGTAGCCGGTAGCCGGTAGCCGGAAGAAATGCTTTCTTCACGATTATCTACCACCCACATTATTCAGCACGTAACAAATTTTTCCATGAAACGAGTCGGAGCCCACGTCAGCATTGCGGGCGGCATCGAGAATGCGCCTTTGCAGGCCACAAGAATAGGGGCGAAGGCGTTCGCTCTCTTCACGAAAAACCAGCGGCAGTGGCGGGTTCCGGAACTGCCGGCCGCCTCCCTTGAGGCGTTCCGGAAAAACTGCAGCGACGGTGGATTCCGTCCGGAACACATCCTGCCGCACGACAGCTATCTCATCAATCTCGGCAGCCCGGAACCCGAAAAGCTCGACCGGTCGCGCAACGCATTTTTCGACGAGATGCAGCGGGCCGAACGGATGGGACTCCGGATGCTGAACTTCCACCCCGGAAGCCATCTCAACCAGATAGCGCCCGAAAGCTGCCTCCGCCTTATCGCCGAATCGATAAACATGGCTCTCGAACGCTCCTCCGGCGTTACAGCCGTGATCGAGAACACCGCCGGCCAGGGATCGAACCTCGGCAGCCGCTTCGAGGATCTCGCCATGCTGATAGACCTCGTGGATGACAAGTCGAGGGTGGGCGTCTGCCTCGACACCTGCCACCTCTTTGCCGGAGGGTACGATATCAGGAATACAGAAGCGCTCGAATGCACCCTCGGAGAGTTCGACCGCATCGTGGGTTTGCGGTACCTGAAAGCCATGCACCTGAACGATGCGAAACAGCCGCTCGGCAGCCGGGTCGACCGGCATGCATGCATCGGAAAAGGCGAGATAGGCATGGGGGGGTTTGCCTGCATCATGCGGAATCCCCTCTTTGACGAGATGCCGCTTATTCTGGAGACGCCCGATTCGGACGGATGGGAGGAGGAGATCAGGATGCTCTACCGGATTGCCGGATAGCGCTCCTCTGTGCTGTCATCGTTTTGAAGCCGCGCGCAGATATTTGCCGACCGAAAGCGTGCTGCCGAATACGCCGAGCCCAAGACCGAGCAGAACGAGTGAGGGGTAGATCAGAAGTGCCGACGGATGCAGAATCTGGTACATCGCCGGCTCATAGGTGTAAAGAAGCTGTTCGAAAACCAGATAGACCGCTCCGGCGGCAAGAAGGCCCGACAGAATCCCCTGCAGGGCGCCTTCAATGACATAGGGAGCGCCGATAAACCATGCAGTGGCGCCGACGAGGCGCATGGTTCTGATCTTCTCCTGACGCGAGTAAAGAGCAAGCCTGATGGTATAGCCGATCAGCACAACGGTGGCCACGGCTATGAGGAGGCCCAGGCCACCGGTAAGCAGGGTGAAAAGTTTGCCGTTCTGTTCTATCTGGCCAAGATACTTCTGGTTATAGCGCACCTCGAGGTCAGGGGCGAATGCGGTGATGAGAGGTACCACTTTGGCGATGCTGTCCGGCTGGGCGTACTCCGGCTGAAACTTCAGACGGATGGAACGGGGAAGCGGGTTTGAACCGAGAATCCTGACCACATCCTCTCCGAAATCGCGGGAAAATATCGATGCCGCCTCTTCACGGGTAACATAGACTGCCTCCCTGACGCCGTCGAGTTCCCTGATTTTTCCGGTAACCCCTGCCGCCTGCGCCTCGGTAAGCGAGTCGCCGAGAAACACTTCCAGCTCCACCCTGCTGCGCAGCTCCTGTATGATATCGAAAAAGCTCAGCGAAACGGTGCTGAACAGACCGAGCAACACGAGCGCAAAAAAGCTGATCGTTACGGTAATGGCCGAAGGCATCTTTGCTCGTCCAAAACCCGAAAAACCCTCCCTGACGATAAAGGATAAAGACATAACACGTTATTTAGGGGAACAATCCGTTCGGGTGTTCCGCGTTCCGATTGCCTTGCCGGTTTCCCCCCGCGATGAAGCGCTTCTTTACCGAAAGATCGCTCTTGTGGTAGCTGAAGATACCGTTTGCAACAATTGACAGGGGTTCCCGTTGCGGGATTATCAGCATAATCATGTAAAAGAATGTAGAAAACAAGTTGCAAAAACAATTTTTTTTTCTTTTAATTAGAACGTCGGAACGGGGCTATAGCTCAGTTGGTAGAGCATTTGCATGGCATGCAAAGGGTCAGGAGTTCGAGTCTCCTTAGCTCCACAGAAAAAGCGCAACTCTCAGCAAGTTGCGCTTTTTTCGTTTATGGATGTAAAATTCATATAACCAACCGCTTGTTATCGTCGTGAGCGGTTTCGCTCACTTCCTTCCTACCTTGGCTATCATAAAAACGACACCCACAAGAAGCGAGGCTGCAAGCCCTGCGGCAATGTTGTATACCGCCGCGGTAGCGACAACCATCGGGGTGAGTTCGACATATGAACCGGTAAATCGCGAACTCCACAGAAAGGTCGAAGCGGTCAGGCCGGTAAAGAAAAAACTGGTCGCCAGGCTGCCGGCAAAAGAGACGAAAAGCTTTTCACGTTTTCCGGCAACGACGGACTGCTGACGGTTTACCTGTTTGCTGCCGTCCGGATCGAGCATATTTTTAACCGTCATGGCAAGAAGGGCGAACACCAGAAGCACGGGAACATGAAAACCGTAAACCCTGAAGAGCTCTCCACCCGACAGCCCGAAAAACCCCTGGTCGAGCTGGCGGGAAGCTGCGGTGAGCATCCAGGACGAGGTGAAAAAGAAAACCGTTCCCCACAACAGGGTGACCGAAATCCAGATAGCCGGGCCCGGTTTTGCCGGAGCTTTTTTAAGCAGTGCTGCCATAATCCATTAACAATTGAATTGAAAAAGCATTGAAAGCCGGAAAAAGCTTTCCGGACGCAGCAGATATAAACCCCGCTCCCCTGCTGACAATTCCTCCGTTTCCGGTATTGTTCCCGCAAATACGCCGCGAAAGAGAACCCTGAAAAGCCCGACCCGGCGTTGCAACGATTATTTTCCATTTTCCGTTTGGATCATTAGGTTCATTTGCCGAATTTGGCAACGGGAAAGTTTACACAATCTTAACATTGGGGCGCTTATGTGTGGAGTTTTCGGCATTTTCAACTCAAAAACTCCCGCTGAAGATACCTTTTACGGTTTATACTCGCTGCAGCACAGAGGGCAGGAGGCTGCAGGTATCGTTGTTGCCGAATACAACAAGGCAAAGAAAAAAACCCTCTTCAAGCAGCACAAGGGGATGGGACTGGTTTCGGAGGTATTCAGGGACGAAGCCATCTTTGAAACACTCAGCGGCTATGCAGCAATAGGTCACAACCGCTACTCCACCACCGGTTCATCGAAGTCCTCCAACAATGTCCAGCCGTTTTCGCTGACCTACCGTTCCGGAAGCCTCGCTATCGCTCATAATGGCAATCTCACCAACTCGAGAGCGCTCCGGCGCGAACTGACAGAACTCGGCGTGATCTTCCAGGCGTCGTCGGATACGGAAATCATTCCTCACCTGGCGGCAAGAAGCCGTGAAAAAGAGCCGCTGCAGCAGATATACGAAGCCCTGCGTCAGGTGCAGGGTGCCTATTCCATGGTCATTCTGGCCAACAACCAGATGATCGCTGCACGAGACCCTTACGGATTCCGACCTCTCGCACTCGGCAAGAAAGTCGATCCGCTGACCGGCGAACTCTCCTACATCGTAGCCAGCGAAACCTGCGCGTTCGACATCATACAGGCGGAGTACATTCGCGATATCGAACCGGGAGAAATACTTATGATTGACCATCTGGCTGTAGCCAACGAAAATCCCACGTCGATCTACCTGCCGCCTTCGAAACGCAAGGCCCGCTGCATTTTCGAGTACGTATATTTCGCCCGTCCCGACAGCTTTATCTTCAAGCACTCCGTCGACAAGGTACGCAGAAACCTCGGCAAGAATCTCGCCCGCGAATCGGAAATCGAGCCGCTCCCGGACGAAAAGCTCATTACGGTGGTCAGTGTGCCCGACTCCTCGAATACAGCTGCTCTGGGCTTTGTCAGGGAGAGCAACAAGCTGAACAAGCCGGCACGGTTCGAGCACGGACTCATCAGGAACCACTATGTGGGCAGAACATTCATTCAGCCCGGCATCCACAGCAGGGATATCAAGGTGCGTTCGAAATACAACATCGTGCGAGGCGTGCTGGTGGACCGTCCGATCATCCTGATCGACGACTCCATCGTGCGGGGCACCACGGCAAAAATGCTGATCAAGCTGATACGGGAGGCCGATCCGAAAGCCATCCATCTGCACATCAGCTCGCCGCCCATCACCAATCCCTGTTTTTACGGCATGGACTTCCCGACCAAGCGCCAGCTGCTCACGCATATGTTCGAAACCACCGGCAACGAAAATGATGAGATCGAAAAGATCCGTGAGTATATCGGCGTCGATTCCCTGAAGTACCTCTCCATGCAGGGGCTGCTCAACAGCGTTCCGTCCTTCGAGAATGAAACCTGCAGCTATTGTACGGCATGTTTCAGTGGCGACTACCCTATCCAGGTCAACGATGCCACCACCGACAAGGAAGAAAACGACTGATCCGTGCGGGCAACCGATACCTCGCCCTTGCCGGGGATATATAAAAAAAGCGGGAGCATCTCCCTTCAAGAGAGATGCTCCCGCTGCAGTTTCTATGAAAAACAAACCGGTTGAGGGTTATTTCTTGCCCTGCTTGAACTCGATTCTCACGGAAGTATGCGGAACCGCCTCGAGACGTTTCTTGGGAATCGGCTTGCCCGATTTGATGCAGATGCCGTAAGTCCTGTTCCGGATTCTGTCGAGAGCCTGGTCGATATAGCCAATGTACTTTTCGTCACGGGCGATGAACATGAAGCGCTGTTCACGATCCATCGTCTCCGTTCCGTGATCGGCCATATGCATGGAGTAGTTCGAGTTTATGGAATCCTCGACATTTTCATCCGAAAGGGAA
Source organism: Chlorobium sp. (assembly GCF_021740465.1). Classification (GTDB taxonomy): domain Bacteria; phylum Bacteroidota; class Chlorobiia; order Chlorobiales; family Chlorobiaceae; genus Chlorobium. The sequence goes on from NZ_JAIOZR010000024.1 coordinate 18,842, forward strand.
GAACGCAGAATTTCCAGATCGCGAAGCACCTCCTCCCTTCTTTTGAGAAGTAACTGCCTGAAATGCTCAAGCTCCTCATCGCTCAGATAGGTTTTCGTCAGGATCGGCTCATCTACCGCATCATTCTCCTTTCCTGCCATGCTGCTGCTTTTTTTCGCCATGATACCTCTGATTTACAAGTTCTAACGGTAAACCGTAAAAAAAGATTTGTTAGTATACTACTAACCACAGGATTTTTCAAGTGATAACCGGCACATTTCACCGTTAACCGAATCCTCTGCGCCGTTTTCGTCCTCCGCGTCGTACCATGCGGTTTCAAGAGAGGATGCAAGGGTCTCGTCCTTAATATACGCATCATTCCTCTTGACTGCATCGAGAAGTTTTTCGCTGCCCGAGACTTTCAGCCGGATCCTGTCGGTAATCTCCAGCCCACTCTCCTTGCGAAGCGACTGAATCCTGCTGACCAGCTCACGGGCAAGCCCGAGCATGACAAGCTCCTCGTTCATTTCGGTATCGAGCGCCACCATGATGCCCTGCGCTTCGTCCGAAGCGACCAGCCAGCCTTCGATATCCTCGTGCATGATCTCGACATCCTGCCGATCGAGCTCGAACACCCGGCCGTCGAAATCGAGCGTAAGCCGGCCCTCTTTTTCGATAAGCGCAATCTGCCGATGGGTCATAAGCCTGATGGCGTCGGCAAGCATTTTCATATCCTTTCCATACCGGGGGCCGAGCGTTTTGAAGTTCGGCTTCACCTTCTTGCTGATTACCGTCCCCTCGTCCTCGATATATTCGATTTTCTGCACGTTGACCTCGTCGACTATAATGCCGGCCACAAGCTCGTACTCCCCGCGCATGGCCGCATCGTCCACGGCAAGCATGATGCGTTTGAGCGGCTGACGCACCTTGATGGAGGCTTTTTCGCGCATGGTGCGCACCAGGGAGGTCACCGTCTGGGCCTTTTTCATCCGACGTTCGAGCGGCGTATCGGTCAGGGACTCATCCACGGAGGGAAAAGCCGCAAGATGCACCGACTCCCACGTGTCACGATTGCTGACGGCGTTCAGGTTCAGGTATATTTTTTCGGCAATGAACGGCGTGAACGGAGCCAGCAGCTTCGCGGTCGTCACAAGACAGGTATAGAGCGTCTGGTAGGCTGCGAGCTTGTCCGGGCCCATCTCGCTTTTCCAGAACCGCTTGCGCGACCGCCTGATGTACCAGTTGGAAAGATCACCTACGGTAAAATCGCCGATCAGCCTGACGGCGCCGGTCAGGTCGTACTGCTCCATGCGCCGGGTTACGCCGGCCACAAGGGTGTTGAGGCAGGAAAGCACCCAGCGATCGAGCTCCGAACGCTCGCCGGTCGGAATGTCGGGCTCGGCATAGGTAAACCCATCGACGTTGGCGTAAAGCACAAAAAAGTTGTAGCTGTTGATGAAGGCCCTGAAAAAGCGGCGCTGCTCCTCCTCGATCTCGGCGGTATTGAACGATTTCGGCCTCCAGGGAGGGCTGGAAACCAGAAGGTACCAGCGGAGCGAGTCGGCCCCATAGCGCTGCATGGTTTCGAACGGATCGACCACATTGCCTTTCGATTTCGACATTTTCTGTCCCTCTCGATCGAGAATGTGACCGTTAACGATCAGATTTTTATAAGCCACCGTGTCGAAAATCAGGGTGGCGATGGCATGCATGGTGTAGAACCAGCCCCTTGTCTGATCGACCCCTTCGGCGATGAAATCCGCCGGAAAGGTTTTTCCGAAAACGTCCTTGTTCTCGAAAGGGTAGTGCAGCTGCGCAAAAGGCATGGAACCACTGTCGAACCAGACATCGACAAGTTCGGGGGTGCGGTTGAACCGTTTGCCGTCCCTGATAAAATAGATCCGGTCAACAAAGGGCTTGTGCAGGTCGAGCTCCACAAGACCGCGATCGAGTGCGTCGCCGAGCAGGTGGCGCTCGGTGCCGATGTCGATGAACCCCTCGCGAAGCTCGGCAACCGAACCGATGGCGAACATCCTGCCCGAGGAGATGTCGTCTCCGATGGCGAAATCCTCGGCCACCCATACCGGCAGCGGAGTGCCCCAGAATCGCTCCCGCGAAAGAGCCCAGTCCTTGTTCTCCTCGAGCCAGTTGCCGAAACGGCCCGAACCGATTTCCGGTGGACACCAGTTGATGCTTTTGTTCAGCTCCACCATCCGTCCGGCAAGCGCGGTGGTTCTGATATACCACGACTCCCTTGCATAGTAGATAACGGGTACATCGTAACGCCAGGAAAAAGGATAGGTGTGCGTGATGGTCTCGCGACGGTAAAGTTTGCCGCCGTCCTTGAGCTGCCGTATGATCAGAGGATCGGCATCCTTGAAAAACATACCGTCGTAATCCGGAATCTCGGCTGTGAAACATCCGTTCCGCGCAACCGGCTGCAGCATCGGCAGGTCGTACAGCCTGGCAAGCTCGTAGTCGTCAGCGCCGAATGCCGGTGCGATATGCACGATACCGGTGCCATCTTCGGTAGAGACGAACGTGCCCGTGGTGACGTACCAGCACCGTTTGGCCGGCTGCTGATAGGTAAAAAGCGGTTCGTACTCGATCCCCTCCAACTCCCGGCCCTTCACCGTTCCGGTAACCTGCCAGAGCGACTCACCGTTCTCGTCCTTTTCCGTCAGCACCTGAAGACGCGACCGGGCAAGAATGAGCACTTCGCCAGTCACTGTGTGACGGACTTTCACATAATCGATATCCGCCCCGGTACAGAGTGCGACATTGGAAATAAGTGTCCAGGGCGTGGTTGTCCAGACCAGGAAACTTTCCCGGGAGTCTCTGATACGAAATTTTACGTAGATGCTCGGATCGCTCACCTCTTTATAGCCGAGGGCGAGCTCATGGGAACTCAGTACCGTCTCCGACTTCGGATCCTGCGGAACGATCTTGTAGTCCTTGTAGATGAGGCCCTTGTCGAAAATGGTTTTCAGCGCCCACCAGACCGACTCCATATAGCTGTTTGTACAGGTGATATAGGGTTGATCCATATCCACCCAGTATCCCATCTGCTCCGTCAATTTTCCCCACCCTTCGCGGTTGTCGTCGATATGGTGATAGACCAGCGCCCTCGCTTCGGTATTGAACTCCCCTTCTCCGTACTCCACCACCTGAGATTTGTTCTTCAGCCCAAGTTTTTTTTCAACGGCAATTTCAACGGGAAGCCCGTGGGTATCCCACCCTGCTTTCCGGGGAACCTGGTACCCCTGCATGGTCTTGTACCGGCAGACGACATCCTTGATGGTACGGCTGAAAACATGGTGCACTCCCGGCTTGCCGTTAACGGTCGGGGGACCTTCATAAAATGAAAAAACCTTTGCTGAAGAACGCTCTTCGAGACTTTTTCTGAAAATACGGTGATCGTTCCAGTAGGCCAACACCTCTTTTTCAACCGTACTGTAGGGAATACCGGTGAAATATTCGGGAAATTTTTCGGGCATAATTTATTGATAAACGAAACAAAGAGTCGAAAACAGGAAAACATGTAATATACAAGAAACAGGGGTAAAACAGAACAGGCAGACCCTTCAACACTGGAAAAGCCTGCCTGTAATGTCTATGCGACAGAAAGGATAAGAAAAACAACCGCTAAGGAGTGTTACTACATTATTTCTTGTCGCCAAGGGAAGAACTGACGCCTTCGAGAATCTGTTTTGCCACAACCGTCAGGGAATCGAGAGCCTGGGCAACCATCTTGCTGAGCGGGGTAATGGTATTGTCGAGAAGAGTGCCGACACCCACAAGTATGGTTGAAAAATCACCTTTAACCACATCACCGCCGCGGCTCTGCTGACCCTGTGCAGATGTTTTCATTTCTTCAGCCATGGTACACTCGGTTTAAATTATCGCGTTATTTCTGGACACTGTCTTCAATGTAATATTTTTCAGAAAGCTATCAAAGCCATACGAAGGTTTATCCGCGTTCCCGGCATGCAAGGGAAAAAAGCAGGAAGGCACTCCTCCTTCTACGCATGCAGGATGCAGGATTCAGGATGGATGGGTGACGTCCTGACGGTCGGCAAGCCTGCCGTAACGATCGTCAACCCTTACAATGTCATCCTCCCCGAGATAACTGCCGGTCTGCACCTCGATGAGCTCGAGCGGTATTTTTCCGGGATTTTCAAGCCGGTGGAAAGTACCGAGAGGGATATAGGTAGATTGGTCCTCGCAGAGGGTGATCTCCTTTCCGCCGACCGTAATAAGTGCAGTTCCCTTCACGACTATCCAGTGTTCGGCACGGTGGTAATGTTTCTGCAGGGAAAGAGCTGCCCCGGGTTTTACGACAATCCTTTTCACCTGAAAACGGTCTGCGATATCTACGGTCTCATAGGTGCCCCAGGGCCGGTACACCCTGAGGTGGATCTCGGCTTCGCTTCTTTTCGACACGTCAAGCTGCCGGACGATGGCCTTGACCTCCTGAACCCTGTCGCGCGAAGCCACGAGCACGGCGTCAGGCGTTTCAACGATGATCTGGTCTTCGAGTCCGACTGCCGCTACAAGGCGGCTTGTCGCATGAATATAGCTGTTGTGCACATCGTGCACGAGCACATCGCCTTTGAGGACATTGTCGGATGCGTCATGCTCGTTGAGTTCCCAGAGGGCCGACCATGCACCGACATCGTTCCAGCCGGCATCGAGCGGAACGACAACCGCACGGGATGTTTTCTCCATAACCGCGTAATCGATGGAATCGGATGGACATGCACTGAATGCCCCGCGATCGAGCCGGAGAAAATCGAGGTCGGTAGTAGCCTTTTCATAAGCAGTACGGCACGACTCGAGCATTTCGGGGTTGGAATGTTCGAGTTCTTCAAGAAAAGCATCTGCCCGAAACAGAAACATTCCGCTGTTCCAGAAATATCCACCGGACTGCACATACTGCTCGGCAGTCGCAAGATCTGGCTTTTCGACAAACTCGACAACCGGACGACAGGAGTGCATGTTGGCACCGCCGGTCTCGGCCCTGATGTATCCGTATCCGGTCTCCGGCCCCGAGGGAACAATTCCGAAGGTCACCAGTGCACCGGATGCGGCAGCCGAATAACCCTCGGCAACAGCTCCGGAAAGCGCCTCCGTATCGCTGATGACATGATCGGCGGGAAGCAGCAGCAGCACAGGGTCCTGATACTTCGAAAGAGCATACATGGCGGCTACCGCCGCAGCGGGCGCTGTATTGCGACCGGTGGGTTCGAGAATGATCCCTCCCAGACTTCCGGTAACCTCGCGAAGCTGTTCGGCAACGAGAAAACGGTGTTGCTCGTTACAGATGCAGCAAACCGGCCCGAGGTCTTCGATGTCGGCAAGCCTGAGAACGGTTTCCTGAAGCATGGTTTTGTCCGACACGAGAGGGAGCAGCTGTTTCGGGTAGAGAGCCCGCGAAAGGGGCCAGAGGCGCGTCCCCGATCCGCCGCTTAAAATTACCGGAATGATCATTTGAGGAACTTTATTGAGTGTTAAAGTAAAGGCGAAGGGTACCGCCGACGAAACATTACCGCCGGAGGTATCTCTCCTCGTAAAGCCTCCAGGTGGAGGCGATAAGAGTATCGGCATCGCTATATTTCGGCTGCCACTGCAGCAACTTTCTGGCACTCTTCGACGACGCCACCAGTTCGGAAGGATCACCTTCACGCCTGCCGGTTATGTCAGCAGGAATCGGCCGACCGGTAACCATGCGCGCCCGTTCAAGCATTTCGAGCACACTGATGCCGGTTTCACTGCCGAGATTGACCGAGAGGCTCTGGCCGTTTTTCCTGATATAGTCGAATGCGCTGACGTGAGCCGCCGCAAGATCGCTGACATGGACATAGTCCCTGATACAGGAACCGTCCCTTGTCGGGTAGTCGTCTCCGAAAACTGAAAGCCGTGGCCGGAGGCCTGCTGCGACTTCCATGACGACCGGCAGCAGATTTTCGGGATTGCGCTCCAGCCCCTTTACCCGTCCGGCCACATCGTAACCCGCAGCATTGAAATAACGGATGGCGGCATATCTGAGCCCTTTCAGCCGGTCATACCAGCCAAGCAGTCGTTCTATTTCAAGTTTGGTAAAACCATAGAAATTTTCAGGTTCCTTCGGATGCGCTTCATCGATCGGCAGATAGACCGGATTACCGAAAACTGCCGCGGAAGAAGAAAAAATAAGGGTGCCGACTGAAGCTGCCGTCGCGGCATTGAGGATATTGATGGTCCCGACAAGATTCGCCTCGGCATACTGCTCCGGACAGAGCATCGACTGCCCGGCTGCTTTCAGTGCCGCGAGATGTACGCACCCGTCGAACCCTTCCGCCATAACCCCGGCAAGCTGTGCGGGCCGCATGATATCGCCATGTACAAATCCGGCGTCTTCAAAGAGGTTCTCTCTTGTGCCGGTCGAAAGATTGTCGAAAACCGTGACCCGGAAACCACCGTCGAGAAAAGCCCTCACGACATGACTTCCGATATACCCGGCACCACCGATAACAAGAATATGCATGCAGATTGTGGTAAGAGTTCAAAAAAACGGACAGCGGAAAGGCCAGAATCCTTATCCTTCAAGACCATCTTCAAGCAGAGCCCTGAGTTTACGGCAAAGGGCGAGACTTTTTCGGGCTCCTTCACAGGCCTTGGCCGCCTGCTCTTCCGTGAAAATATCCCAGGGCGACTGATAAGCTGTCTCCCGTCCATATTTGGCCAGCATTTTTTCATGTGAATCGTGTAGTTCCAGCTCGGGAAGCAGCTCCCTGATGAGCTCACCCACCTCTTCCGAAACCGTTCCTTCGGCAAGAAGCTGGGGAAGGTGTTTTTCCGGATGATGGGTCGTGCGAGACACTCCGAAGAGCATGAGCACGGCAATACCACAATTATCGATACACAGGTTGGAACCCGAAACACATGAACGCCAACGCTTCAGCCGAAGATCCTCTTCGGCCTCACAGAGAAACCCTTCAGCAAGCAGGAAACGGTATGCAATATCGTTGCGGACTTTCATGATTGAACCTCCATGAATTGACTTCGGAAATCCCGGTTTATCACCAGGACAGTCCGGCTCCTCCGCCGTCGGGAGCCGGACTGTTTACTGTTTGTAAAATATAGCAATTGCTCCAGGAACTCTCCATACTCCCGGATCTCCCCTTCAGCTCCCGGAGGACGAAGTGCTGTACATCCTATCGTAATAATCCCGATATGCGCCCGACGTAACCTGCTCGAGCCAATCCTGGTTATCGAGATACCAATCAACCGTGCGTTCCAGACCCTCTTCGAAGCGAATGGAAGGCCCCCATCCAAGTTCCCTCTGAAGCTTGGAGGAATCAATGGCATAACGCAGGTCGTGGCCTGCCCTGTCGGTAACATAGGTTATCAGTTTTGCGGATTCCCCGGACTCCCTGCCCAGTTTCCGGTCCATGATGGCGCACAACAGCCGGATGAGATCGATATTGGTCCATTCGTTATGGCCACCGATATTGTAGGTCTCTCCGTTGCATCCCCTGTGAAAGATCACGTCGATTGCCAAGGCATGGTCGATCACCCACAGCCAATCGCGGATGTTTTCTCCCTGGCCGTAAACCGGAAGAGGCTTTTTCAGACGGATATTGTTGATGAAAAGCGGAATCAGTTTTTCAGGAAACTGGAAGGGCCCGTAATTGTTCGAGCAGTTGCTTATGACCACAGGCAATCCGTAGGTATCGTGCCATGCCCTTACGAAATGATCCGACGATGCTTTTGAGGCTGAATAGGGGCTATGCGGATCGTACGGGGTCCGTTCGGTGAAAATGCCCTCACGGCCAAGCGAGCCGTACACCTCGTCGGTCGAGATGTGATAGAATCGCTTTCCTCCGAAATCTTCCGCCCAGCAGCGCCGGGCGGCATCGAGCAGGTTCACGGTGCCGATGACGTTGGTGGTCACGAATTCGAGCGGGCTTGCTATGGAACGGTCCACATGCGACTCAGCCGCCAGATGGATCACCCCGTCAAAACGGTTGTCCCTGAAGAGTTTTTCGACAAACGAAGCATCGGTGATATCCCCTTTCACGAACCGGTAATTCCCGAGGTGTTCCACGTCCCTGAGGTTTCCAAGATTACCGGCGTAGGTCAGGTTGTCGAGGTTGGTGATCGTATAGGAGGGATATGCATTGACAAAATGCCTTACTACGTGGGAACCTATGAATCCCGCTCCACCAGTAATGAGAATATGCATGGCTGACATGATCGGTAATTGATTGGTTAGGGGTTGTCTGAACGGGCAAGGAGCACCTCGAGCGAATCATGCCAGTGGGGGATATCGAGCCCCCACTCCTTTTTTATGGCGCCTTTGTTCAGCACGCTGTAGAACGGGCGGGGCGCAGGAGTGGGATAGCCGCTGCTCTCGATGGGAAAAACCCTGCAGGGAAGGTGTTTCATGCGCATGATGGCCAACGCGAAATCGTACCAGGAACAGACCCCTTCATTGGAATAGTGATAGAGGCCTGCATACCTCTTTTCCGGCCGGACTCTGCCGAGCAGGTCGAGAATCGCTCCGGCAAGATCGGCCGCACAGGTCGGCGTCCCGATCTGGTCGAAGACAACATCGATCCGATCCCTTTCACGGCCGAGCCTGAGCATGGTTTTCAGAAAATTCTGTCCGTGAAGCGAATAAAGCCAGGAAGTGCGAATGATCAGGTACGAAGGCGCGATCTCCTGTATCAGCTTTTCCCCTGCAAGTTTCGACTGCCCGTACACTCCGAGCGGAGCCGGATGATCTGACTCCCGGTAGGGACGGCATGAGTGGCCGTCAAAAACATAATCGGTGGAAACATGCAGGAGAAGTGCCCCCTGCTCCCTGGCACACCGGGCAAGCACTCCGGCACCGTCGCAATTCACCCTGGAGGCCAGTTCCGGCTCGCTTTCCGCCCGATCAACCGCCGTATAGGCCGCACAGTTGATCACGACATTGCACCCGCAACGCTGCATGGCACCAGCTACCTGGGCGGGACTGGTGATATCGAGTTCAGGAAGGTCGAAGAAAAAAAAATCCGATCCGTGTGCGCCTGCCGCAAGTGCCTTGATCTCCGTGCCAAGCTGGCCATTGCTTCCGGTAACGAGAATATTCATGACTGGCTCTCAGGGTTTTATCATGCTTTTTGTTCAAAGGTAAACGCGTCCGCTTCGGCAAATGGAGGAAGGGCTGCATCTTTTGCTGAAAGCGCGATATCGCCTTCCGGAATCCGCCAGTCTATTCCAAGAGCCGGGTCATTCCAGACGACTCCGGCATCATGGGCTGGCGAATAATAATTATCACATTTATAGGCGAAAACCGCCTCATCGGACAGCACGACGAAACCATGAGCGAATCCTTTCGGGACCCACAGCATGTTCTTACTGTCCGAATTCAGTTCAACGGCCACATGCATACCGTACCATGGAGAACCTTTGCGAAGATCTACAGCAACATCGAGCACCCGCCCCGATACAACCCTGACCAGTTTCGACTGGGTGTAGGGAGGTTTCTGGAAATGCAGGCCGCGCAACACGCCGTATGACGACTTCGATTCATTGTCCTGCACAAAGTCGACCGTACCTGCATGTCTCACGAAAATATCGTGCCGATAGGTCTCCAGAAAATAACCCCGGTCGTCTCCAAACACTTTGGGCTCAAAGATCAGGACATCAGGGATGGGGGTTTCAATAATGTTCATATCAAAAAAAAGTGACCGGAAAAAGACCTGCATGGAGAACTTGCACCCAGACCAGGCTCAAGATGTATTTTTTAATGATAATACGCCTGAAGAATAATGCAACCGGAACGTGAATGCAAAATAATTCTCTTTTTTTCGAGCTGCTCTCAGCAGATTCTGGGCAGTTGCTCCCCGGCCGGAAGATCGACAATGCGTAGGCTTCCGAATAGGGTTTTCATGACGACCATACCGGAATGGCCCTCATTTACCGATCCGATAACGGCCGCATTGCGGCCCTCTTCGAAAGAGCGCAGCACCTCGATTGCCCTTGCAGCCTCACCGGCAGGAACTGCGGCGATAAGTTTCCCCTCGTTGGCTACATGCAGCGGATCGATACCGAGCAGCTCACAGGCACCTCTGACTTCAGCTTTGACGGGAATCGCATCTTCGAGAATCTCCACACCGACCGAGGAGGAAACCGCAAGTTCGTTGAGTACGGCGGCAACACCGCCCCTGGTCGGATCGCGCATGGCGTGAACATCCGGCACGGCGTCGAGCAGAGCCTCTATCATATGATTGAGCGAAGCACAATCGCTTGTGAGAGCGGATTGAAAGGAAAGCCCTTCCCTTGCCGTCATGATCGACATCCCGTGATCGCCCACCGTGCCGGAAAGCAGGATAGCATCCCCCGGCTTCAGATTTCGGCAGGAGAGTGTGACGTCCTGGCGCAGTACCCCGATACCCGAGGTGTTGATAAAAATGCCGTCGCACAACCCTCTCTGCACAACTTTGGTATCACCCGTCACGATCAGCACTCCGGCTTTGCTGGCGGCTTCGGCCATGCTCCGTACAATCCGTTCGAGTTCGACAAGCGGAAATCCCTCCTCAAGCACAAAACCGGCACTCAGATAGAGCGGACGCGCCCCTCCGACGGCAAGGTCGTTGACCGTTCCGTTGACGGCGAGCGAGCCGATGGTTCCTCCGGGAAAAACACATGGCGTGACCACATAGGTATCGGTGGTAAACGCCGTCCGGCCGGAAGGCAGGGAAAGCTTGGCCTGGTCGTCCATAAGATCGAGAAAGGCATTGCCGAGATGCGGCATGAACACCTGTTTCGTGAGCTCCTGCGAAAATCTTCCTCCCGCCCCGTGAGCCATCTGGACGGTCTGGTGGTGCAAAAGCGGAAGCGGGCAGGCGAATGGTTCACTCATAAAGAATCGGGATTGCGATGATATCGGTAATACGCCGAGCATGCCCCTTCCGAAGAGACCATGGTGGCGCCGAGGGGGCTTTGCGGAGTGCATTCGCGACCGAAGGCCGGACAGGCATCGGGCTTCAGGTGCCCCTGCAGCACATCCCCGCTCCGGCAGAGAGGGGACTCCTGCGGGACGATGTGGCCCACGTCGAAGCGCTTTTCGGCGTCGAAGCGGGCGTACTCCTTGCGCAGCACGAGGCCGCTTGCCGGAATGACGCCGATGCCGCGCCACGGACGGTCGGCCACCTCGAACACCTCCTGCATCACCTTCCGCGCCTCGCGGTTCCCCTCGCGGCTGACCACCCGCCCGTAAGCGTTGAGGACTCCGCTGCGCCCCTCTTCGAGCATTTCCACCACTTTGAGAATGCCGTCGAGCAGATCGACCGGCTCGAATCCGGTGGGCACAATCGGCACGCCGAACTCTTCGGCGAACGGTTCATACTCCTCCCACCCCATGATGGCGCAGACGTGCCCTGCGGCGAGGAACCCCTGCACCCGATTGCCGGGCGAGGAGAGAATGGCCCGCATGGCCGGTGGGACCATTACCTGGCTGACCAGCTCGCTGAAGTTGGCGACCCCTTCACGCGCAGCCTGACGCACGGCCATGGCGTTGGCAGGAGCCGTGGTCTCGAAGCCGACGGCAAGAAACACCACCTCTTTGCCGGGATTGTCGCGCGCGATCTGCAACGCGTCGAGCGGCGAAAAGACAATGCGCACGTCCGCCCCCTCGCTCCGCGCCATGAACAGATCTTTTTCACTGCCGGGCACGCGAAGCATATCGCCGAAACTGGCAAGAATCACCCCCGGTATGGCGGCGATGCAGAGCGCACGTTCGATCGTTTCAAGAGGAGTAACGCAGACCGGACAGCCGGGCCCGTGAACCAGTTCGACGCTGTCTGGCAGAAGCTGATCGATGCCGTTGCGCATGATCGAATGGGTCTGGCCTCCGCAGATCTCCATGATTGTCCACCGACGGGTGGCTTTCCGCCTGATTTCATCGAGAAGCCGGAGGGCAAGTTTCGGATCCCGGTACTCGTCAAGGTACTTCATACGGCAGCCCGCTTAAAGATCGTCAGGTAAAGGCTCCCCCTCTTCAGGGTCCAGCGCGCCGCTTTCGATCAGCTCCTGCCATAGCTTGAGACTTTCGGCAGCCTCCTGCTCGTCGATCACTTTCAGGGCGAAACCGGCATGGACAATCGTATACTGGCCAGGCACGATATCCGGCACGTATTCGAGACACGCCCTTGTTCTGATGCCGTTCACATCGACGATACCCATTTTCAGGCCATTTTCATCGGTTATCTCGATAAGCTTTCCGGGTATGGCAAGGCACATGGGCAGACTGGTTTGTTTTAAAGAAATCGTAACTGAAAGATAAGAAAAAGGAGAAAAGGCACGGCAGGAAGTTCAGCGACAAAGATCGAGATGGCCTAATAGCGGACTCCATGATAGTTCCCCCCCAGATACTCCCTGCCGATTGCCGCCTGCCCGAGCGAGAGGCCGCCGTCGTTGCAGGGAACTCCGGTATGGGTCAGCACCCTGTATCCTGCGCCCTGCAGTTCTGCGACAAGCGTTTCGAAAAGCAGCATGTTCTGGAAAACACCCCCGCTCAGCACAACCTGCTTTATGCCTGTCGCCCGTGCGGCCATTCCGGCTATATCGAGCAGCATGTCGCAGAGCGTGCGGTGAAAGCGACGGCTGATTTCACCCGACGCCATCCCCTCTCCTGCCGCGACTGCAATATCGCGGATAAGGGGGGATATCTGCATGACCCGGCAACCTCCCTCTTCGGCAATACTGTACCGGAATCCTTCTTTGCCGATTGTGCCTTGCGCGGCAAACATCAGTTCGACAGCCGCCTGCCCTTCGTAGGAAACAGTGCTGCACACTCCGGCAATCGAGGCCACGACATCGAACAGTCTTCCGCAGCTTGACGTTTCGGGGCAGAAAAGGTTTTTTTCGAGTAGTTCAATCACCTCCTCCTGCGCCTTTCCCTGAAGAAAAGGCAGATCCGGAACGGCGGAACAGCTTCTGAACAGGTAACCAAGTGCCGCCCTCCACGGCTGAAGAACGGCCGAATCGCCCCCCGGCAGCGGCATATACTCGAGCCGTGCGAAGCGGTCCGCACCGCAGGCATCGCCGACGAGCACTTCACCTCCCCAGATTTTACCGTCAGGCCCGTAACCGGTACCGTCGAAGAGAAGACCGATCGCCGGACCGGACTCCATGTTTTCGGCAAGGCATGCGGCAAGATGTGCATGGTGATGCTGTACCCCGAGCAGTGCGATATCCTGCATCGAAGCCCAGCGCGTGGTCAGGTAGCCGGGATGGAGATCGTGCACAAGAAGCTGAGGATCGGCTCTGAACAACGCCTTCATATGCCGGACGGTATCACCGAAAAAGCTCCAGGTTTCGAAATTCTTCATATCGCCAAGATGCTGGCTGAGAATGGCGTGACGAGCGTGCATCAGGCAGAGCGCGTTTTTCAGTTCCCCCCCCGTGGCGAGTACCGACGGCCCCCCACGGGCGAGTATGACCGGAGCGGGCACATACCCCCGGCTTCTTCTGATGAGACGCAGCGAACCCGAAAGATGCACGGCAACCGAATCATCGCACCGCTGCAGTATCGGCCGGTTATGCATGAGAAAAAAATCCGCGATACCCCGAAGCCTCCGGAGCGCCTCGCAATCGTCGTGAAGCACAGGCTCGTCGCTGAAATTCGCGCTGGTCATCACCAGGAGATCGGGGCCATCTTCGAAGAGAAGCGCATGCAGTGGCGAATAGGGCAGCATCACTCCAAGCCGCGCATTGCCGGGGGCCAGAGCTTCGGGAAGAGTGCCTGCGGAATGCCGTACAAGCAGCATCACCGGTGCCTCCGGAGAGGAGAGTGCCGCCGCTTCAGCCTCGCTGACCAGGCAGAACCGGCGAACGCAGGCCAGATCGCGCATCATCACGGCGAACGGCTTCTCTTCCCGCCCCTTCCGCTTCCTCAGCTCCCGAACCGCGCTGGCGTTAAGGGGATAGGCGGGAAGGTGGAAACC
>NZ_JAIOZR010000025.1 GCF_021740465.1 Chlorobium sp.
CAGGAACTGACTCGAATGATCGCTGCTGTACTCATGGAGCATCGCCTGTTGATCGATATTTTGTCTCTCAAAGAACAATCGCTCAAAAAGGTGAGGGATCCCGTCATGCAAATGGCCTTATTTTAACCGGACACTACTGGGTGAAGAACAGAAAGGGCTAACTTTTCAGATAGCCCTTTTGTTGTTTTACAGCTGTTGTGATACTTCGTTTTTCGCTGCAGATTTCAAGATCGGTTTTTTCAGGTTAATTTATCTTTCTACTCCGAATCCCCCCCTGTTTTCATATCGATTTTCTTCTTCTTTGCGTCCATCGTTCTTTTTCCGATTTCCTTTGAAATCTTGCCGATCGAATTTTCTGTCATTTCGATTATTGAAGCGGTTTCTGTCGTCTCTCCAGTCACGACGGTCATTTCTGTCACGGCGATCCCAGTCACGACGGTCATTTCTGTCGCGGTGATCCTTAAACCGTTGTGGATGGAGCTTTCTGTAATGAACGTCCCGGTATCTCCTGATGTCATGCCAATGATGCCTTCTGATTTTATAGGGAATCCTGTGATTATCGATTATCACCCATCTGCCGTGGCGATAATGGCTTGAGCGATACCAGAGACCGTTGTAATACAAATAGTAGAATCCGCCATAGCTGATAATATCGTATGGCCCTCCATATGATATGGAGTAACCCAGATTGGGCACGTAAAAGAAATCCGGATTGTAACCGATGACAAAACCCGGTGCACCTACGTTGATGTTTACATTAACTTCGGCACGAACTTGACCGGAGGGTTGGAATATCAGTAATCCAGCGGCCAGCGTTGCAAGCAAAACGTGCTTTCTCATGGGCGTTCTCCGTTTGAGTCATGTTAAGAAGCGGGCCTCTATTTGTTCCTGAGAGATATATTTTTTATTAAAACTTCAGAAACCGATGTTTTGCAGTAGTACCCATCATCCTGCTTCTGAAGTTTTGAAAAACATCAATCCGCCCGGTTTTTTCGACGAGCAGTATATTTTTAAACGGTTCAGAAGACTCAAATACCCTGATCATGCTCGAAGAGCGTACCTGCCGGGACATTTTTTCCTATCCTTAATGTGGTCTTCAATAAACATCAAAACAGGAGCAATCAGGACAGAGCACCGTTTGAACGGGTGATGCTGTTTAAAATTCTTATTCTCCGGAGCCTGTAGAGCCTCCATGATGCTGCAATGTAATACAGGCTCACTGATACCGGTCAAGTTACAAACGATTTTTGGAATTGCAGAGCAGTGATCGTGTTCCGGACAGCAAAACGATCAGGAAGTTCCGTCAAGACCTTGTTCAGGGAAGTGTCATCGACGCATGGTTTTACCGCTTCAATCATGCCTTGGATGATCAAGCATCGTTACCAACAAAACCATATTATAATCGCTTCTTACATCTTTTTACAGGATATTGCATTTCCTGTTTTTCAGCAAAGCCGGATCAATGGATGTTCCTTTAAGTAAAGGTATGAGACCCATACTTGCTGTCAGTACGGATAATAACAACTGATTGCAGCTCATATTCTAACCGGGGGAGTCGTAATACCCATGTTGACAAAGAAGCTCTTTTCATGGGGTTTAGCTCTCGGAAAGAACGTTTTCTTATGGTTTTTTTGCAATTATCCTGTCACATAGAAGCAGGCGAATTTGAGATAGCCGGTTTCAGGCATCGAGAGCAAAACCGGATGATCGGGCGGCTGTGCGTTTTTATAAATCATCCTTAGCTGCCTGCCGGCTGAAAGCGCTGCCTGATGGATGGCTGCCAGAAAATCCTCTTCCGGGACATGGTGTGAACATGAGGCGGTTGCAAGAAATCCTCCTGGTTTGACCAGCTGCAGCCCGAGCTTGTTGAGCCTCTTGTAGGCCTTGAGGGCTGTCGGCAGATTTTTCCGGCTCTTTGTGAAGCTTGGAGGGTCAAGTATCACAACATCGAAGCGCTCTTTCTCCTCAACCATTTTGCCCATCAGGGAAAAGGCGTCTGCAGCGATCAGGCTGAAATTATCGAACCCGTTAAGCACAGCATTTTTTTCTGCCCGCTTCAGGGTTTCTTCCGAAACATCTACCATAATGGCCGAACGAGCGCCTCCGTAGAGCGCATTGAGGGCAAATCCCCCGTCGTTGGTAAAGACGTCGAGTACTTCGGCTCCGGCGGAAAAAGACCTGATGATTTTACGGTTTTCCCGTTGATCGAGGAAAAATCCTGTTTTCTGTCCTTCGAAAAGATCGACTTCATACCTTATGCCTGCGTCATGAATGGTCTGCAGGGTGGAGGAGCGTTCGCCCTTGACGATATCCTTGTAGAGCGGCAGCCCTTCAAGTTCCCGAAGCACAGATTCGTTGCGTACCACGATCGCTTCCGGCTGAAGCAACTCCTCGATGACCTCACAGATCAGAGGCAAATGACGGTCCATTCCGGAAGAGAACGCCTGCAGGACGACAACCCGGTTGAACCGTTCAACGACAAGGCCAGGAAGGCCGTCCGATTCGCCATGCACAAGACGCCATGCATTGGTATCGTCCAACTGGTAGATCTTTTCGCGCAGCCTGAGCGCTTCAGTGAGTTTCCTCTTGAAAAAATTCCTGTCCGGCAGTTCTCCGCTTCGGGAGAGCAATCGGAACGAGATAAGGGAGTGCGGATTGTAAAAACCGGTGCCGACAAGCTGTTTGTCGTGGGTGAGGAGCTGAACGGTCTCGCCGGCTGCAATATCGCCGGGAACGTTCTGCAGCTCATTGCTGAACACCCAGAGGTGTCCCTTGAGCAAACGCCGTTGTTCTTTGGGTTTGAGATGGATGACATGCATGGGTGAAAAACGGCTTATGGTTTTGAAGGCACTCGTTGTTACATTTAAGTCAAAAATTTACGGTATTACAAACCGTTTGGCATGCAGTTTCTGCCATAGTTGCGGGGGAAACGGTCACAACGGGAACAATGTGGGATAAAAGAGCTGATTCTCAAAACGGGAAATTGCTCCTGCTGAGGAAATGGAAAAAGTGAACATTTAAAGAGGTATTGCATCATGATGAAGAGAGTTATTACGGTTTTGCTTGCCCTGTGCGTCGTTTCGCTCCAGTATGGTTGCGCCGATCTGGATACCGTCACCCGGGACGAACGCCCCGGTACCCCATCGGAACTTACCCGTGAACTTGCCGATCTCTACCGGGAGGTTGCCGAGGCCTCACCGGTCGTGCGTTCGCTTGACGGTTATGCCGACGTCACCATCAGGACTCCAAAGAAAAAAGAGCGGGTCTACTGCAACATCCAGCTGATGCGGCACCGCGAATCGAGAATGATCGTCTCGGCCGGTCTGCTCGGATGGCCGGTTGCCGACCTTTACTTTGGAAAGGACTCGCTCTACGTTCACGATATGATGGGCAACAGGCTTCTTGCCGGGCGCAACAGCGAGGAAAACCTTGAAAAGATTCTCGGCGTGCCTTCGGGCTACCGTCTCCTTTCGGAATCGTTGCTCGGGCTGGTGAATATCGATGATCCCGTTGAAAAGGTCAGTAGCGTGAAAAAAGGTGCCGGCAGGGTGATGTACGTTTTCGACAATCATCGGGGACGCAAGGAAGTTGTCATCGATCCTGAAAACAGGACATTGACGGCCCTTTTCATAAGGAACGCTCCCGGTGAACTCACCACGTCGATCCACTTCAGGGATTTTCAGCCATACCGGCTCGACAGCCGCACGACGCTCATCCCCCGGCAGATCGAGATGGTGCTTTCCCCGGACGGAAACGGGGCTGGGGATACCTACCGGCTGCTGATCGATTACGACAAGCGGACATTCAATCCCGAGAAACTCTCGATCCGGTTTGTCCGACCTGAAAAAGCAAGAGTGATCAGTCTCGACGAGATGGGCTCCCTTCCCTGGATGTAAGTGGGGAATCAGTAGTCAGTAGTCAGTAGTCAGTGGGCGGTGTCCGGTACTGAAAAAGGTTGGGCCGGTGTGTGTATGTTGTTCGTTTGCCGGAAAAGGGAAACGATCTGATGCAGTCCTGAGAAGCATTCAGGCAAAAGGCCCGGTGTTCCGGGCCTTTTGCCTGAATGGCATGATCGCTTCGGGTTATTTCGCTGCCTGAAGGTTTGCTTCTGCAAACTCCCAGTTCAGGAGGTGCTGGATGGTGGCCGCCACATAATCGGGCCTCCGGTTCTGGTAATCGAGATAGTAGGCGTGTTCCCAGACGTCCACGCAGAGGAGCGGCGTTTGCCCGGTCGCAAGCGGAGTCTGGGCATTGGCGGTTTTTACGACTTTAAGGGTTCCTGCGTCGAGCACCAGCCAGGCCCATCCGCTGCCGAACTGGGTTGCCGCGGCGGCTTTCAGCTCCTCGACAAACTTTTCGAAACTTCCGAAATCCGCGTCGATCTTTGCGGCAAGCTCTCCCGTCGGCTTTCCGCCGCCGTTCGGAGAGAGGCAGTTCCAGTAGAAGGAGTGGTTCCATGCCTGTGCGCCGTTATTGAAAACGCCGGCTTTCGCGGCATCGCCGGCAGTTGCGAGGATAACCTCCTCGATGCTCATGGAGTCAAATGGCGTGCCGGCTACAAGGTTGTTGTAGTTGGTTACGTAGGCCGCATGATGTTTGCCGTAATGGAACCCGATCGTGTTGGCTGAAATATGCGGTTCGAGGGCGTTATCTGCGTAAGGAAGTGCTGGTTGCTGGTAGGCCATGGGTAGAGGTTGTTTTAAGGTTTCAGGCGAGTTGCAAAGTAGATAAAGGAATCGATAAAAATGCTTAAACTGTTTATCAACTGTTATAGTTTCTTGCCGGCAGTAAATAATCTGAAAAGCCATATCCCGACTTCTGATGGATGTTCAACGAATGGACCGGGGCATGAAGTTCCGCCTGCTTCATGCCTGTGTTTCCCTGCTGCTGCCGCTGCTCCTGCTTGTCGGCTGCGGCACTGGCCGTGACGTGCCGCTCGACGGCGTCGATCGGCGGTTTGCGGCCTTTTACAGCGATTATCTCGTCGGTTCCGGTGTGAGTGCCCAAAGTGATGATGTGGCCCTCACTCCTCCCTCCGCACGGGAACTCGACGAGATGCTCGGCCGCCACTCCCTTACCGGAGATGAGTTTCAGCGTCGCATGAAGCTCTACCGTGCGCAACCTGAGCGGTGGAAAAAGGTTGTTGCGCTGGTCAGGACGGATATACGGAAGAAAAGACCATGAAAAGAGAGTTGAAAAGACCTTTTCTGGTCGGGGTAACCGGCGGGATTGGAAGCGGCAAGTCGACGGTCTGCCGCTTTCTTGCGGAACTGGGGTGTGCTCTGTTCGAAGCCGACAGGGTGGCCAAAGATCTGCAGTGCTCCGATCCCGGCATTATTGCAGGTATCAGGAATCTGTTCGGCCAGGATGTGTATTCTTCCGGATCCGGTGGTTCGCTGTTGCTTGATCGCCGCCGTGTTGCCGCCGAAGTTTTTTCAAGTCCCGAAAAACTTCGGGCATTGAACAACCTGGTTCATCCCGCAGTTTATGAAGCCTTTCATGCAGCGGTCGAGGAGGCCCGCCGGCAGGGAAGAGGGGTTCTGGTAAAGGAGGCGGCTATTCTTTTCGAGACGGGCAGAACTGCAGATCTCGACCTGATAGTGGTTGTGGTTGCCGACAGGCAGCTCAGACTGCAGCGGGCTGTCGAGAAGGGGCTTGGAAGCCGTGAAGAGGTGCTCGAACGGATGGCTTCGCAGTGGCCGCAGGAAAAGCTCGTGGAGAAAGCCGGGTATGTCGTCCCGAACGAGGGTACGAAGGAAGAGCTGCGGCACCAGACCGAAAAGCTCTACGAATTCATTCTCCAGGAGGCCGCATCATGCCGAGATGGCTCCGGCAAGCCTGGGCAGTGAAACCTCGTAACGGTATGACGTATCGCCATGCGAATCAGGGAACTCCTCGTAGCTGTGGGCTATTCCGCATCGTTTCGCTTTCGCCGAAAACATCCGGTGGCCGAACTGAAGGTTGTATTCGTCGTAACTTCCGCAGTCGAGGTAGAGCAGGCTGAGCGCGTCGAGGCCGTTTCGGCACTCGTCGTGTTCGATCATCCGGAGCGGGTCGAATTCCAGCCACTCCCTCCATACCTCTTCGATGACCTCGCAGCTGTAGGGATCGAACGGAAGCCGCATGTTTTCCGGAGCGGGTTTGTCTCCTGCAGGCGAATAGGCGGCGGCCATGGCGATGATGTCGAGCAGCGCAAATTCGTTTCCCGGTTTTTTCAGCGCGGACTCGTAGGCTTCGATGAAGGCGGAGATGCTTCCTTTGTATCGTTCCAGAATACGGGCTGCGAGAGGGAAGTTGGGTTTGTAGCAGAGCTCGAAGTGCATGTCGCCGCTGTGGCAGGCCACGGCAGAAAAAAAGCCGGGATGCTTCATGGCAAGGCGGAGCGCCCCGAACCCCCCGGATGATTTGCCTGCTACGGCACGGTGTTCCCTCAGGGGCAGTGTCGCGAAGGTGCTGTCGATAAAGGGTATAAGCTCTTTGACGAGATAGCTCTCATAGCGGCCGGTAGCCGGTGAATCCACATACTGGGAGCCGCCGAACCGGGTCATGCAGTCGGGCATGACGATCATGCACTCCGGCATATGGCTTTCGGCGATGAGCCTTTCGGCCATTTCCGGAACGGTCGGTCTGCCGAAGCGGTAGTTCATGAAACTTGCTCCCGTGGAAGCGAATCCGGAGAGCAGGTAGATGACCGGAAATCGTCGGGAACCGTCGTAAGAGGGGGGCAGATAGACCGGAACGGCCCTTTCCTCCGGGTCGCCGAGCGGATTTCCTGCAAGCATCAGGCCGGGCACCATCGCTGTGGCAACCCTCGGCCGTCTGGGGATTTCCGTTTTCATGAGTATTTCAGCTCGTTGTTTTTCCGGTTTACATAGGTCGATATCCAGATGCTGATCTCATAAAGGAGAATCATGGGGAGGCCTATGACGAGCTGCGTTACCAGATCGGTTGAAGGGGTAACGATGGCCGCCACGATCATGAGCGTAACGATGGCATGTTTTCGATAGAATCGCATGAACGCCGGAGTCAGCAGGCCGATTTTCGAGAGGATGTAGGAAATGAAGGGAAGTTCGAAAACGAGTCCTGTGGTCAGAAGGGTTCCCATCACAAAGCTGATGTAGTCCTGGACGGCGATATTGTTCTTGATCAGCGAGCTTCCGAATCCGGCGAAAAATGTCAGGGAGATCGGCAGAAAGACAAAGTACCCGAATGCGATGCCCGCAAAAAAACAGAGCGAGATGAAGAGGATGATGAAGCGCGACGCGCTCCGCTCCTTTTCGTGCAGGCCGGGTTCGACGAATTTCCAGATCTGATAGGCTATAACGGGAAACGAGAGCACGAATCCGGAAAAAAACACCACCTGCAGGTACAAGGAGACCTGGCCATAGGGGACAAGGTTCTGCAGGGTTATCGCTTCGCTGCTGCGTTTGAGTGGGCCGATAAGCACCTCATTTACCAGCGTGTCGGCGAAAATGCCGGCAAGCGAGGTTATCACAAGAAAGGCGATGCCTGCCTTGATGAGGCGCGCGCGGATCTCCTCGAGATGGTCGATGAAATTCATCCCGGCTTCGGCCTCAGGTGATTCGCTCTGTTCTGCGGACTCTTCAGGAGTGCTCTCCAGCCCGTCAGGCATCTCGGCATAGGGGTCGCTGTCGGGTTCATGAGCCGTTTCCGGCGGCAGCTCGACGCTTTCTGTTTCCGTCGTTTCCGCCGGAACCCCTATGGCCCCCTCCCCGGAGGGTAGCGGATCCGGTTCGGGATGTTTTGTTGATTCGATTTCCTGGCTCATGATTGCAGTGCGCATGACTATAAATGTTGATGCCCCTGCAAGTGGCGGGGCTCAATAACCACAAAACATAGCAACAAAGGAGCAAGTAGCCAAGAGAAAGTTCTTTTTTCCCCCTGTGCATAAAAGGCGCAGTTCCAGGGTTTCGACCCGACACCACTGCCAGGGATCCGGGGTTCCCCGGAGGCAAGTTTTTCAGGGCTTCACGATTGGTTATTTCAAATGGTACGGTTATACTTCTCTTGAGCAGAAGGTATTGTTTCCGGTACAACGGAATTATCCATACCTTTGCCGTCGCAGCAAAGTAACTGGTTCCATCAAGCTTTTATTATTTGTGTACTGAGTGAATATCCAGAATGTTACAGCATCCGTAGCCGGTGAAATCGCTATTTTCAAGCAGAAATACAGAACTGTTCTGCATTCGAGCAACACGCTTGTCGACAAGGTAACCCGTTATGTCCTGCGTCAGCAGGGCAAGCAGATTCGTCCTGCCCTTGTGCTGCTTTCTGCAAAAATGTGCGGTGGAATCACCGAGGCTACCTACCGGGCGGCTATCATGGTGGAACTGCTCCATTCGGCCACCCTTATTCACGATGATGTTGTCGATGGTGCGGAGATGCGGCGAGGCCTGGCCTCGATCAACGCGATCTGGAAAAACAAGATTTCCGTGCTGATCGGTGATTACCTGCTTTCGAAAGGGCTCCTTTATTCGCTCGATCACAAGGACTACAGCTCGTTGCATACGGTGTCGGATGCCGTACGCCGGATGAGTGAAGGCGAGATTCTGCAGATTCAGAAAACCCGCAGTCTCGACATTTCCGAAGAGGACTATCTCAGTGTCATTTCCGACAAGACCGCATCGCTGATAGCATCATCCTGTGCCATGGGGGCGACGAGTGCTACTGAAGACGAATCTTCGATAGACAGTATGAAGCATTACGGAGAATATCTCGGTCTTGCCTTTCAGATTCGCGATGATCTTCTGGATTATACCGGTGACTCAAAAAAAACCGGCAAGCAGATGGGAATCGATATCAAGGATAAGAAAATAACCCTTCCGCTCATCTATGCCCTTCGACACTCACCTGCGGGAGAACAGAAAATGATCCGTTCGATCCTGAAAAGCTCCAAAAAAAGAGCAGTAAAAAGCGATGAGGTAATTGCCTTTGTTACCAGGAAGGGCGGTCTGGAGTATGCGGCTGAGGTTGCCGAGGGATTTGCTGCGAAAGCTGTCGAGTCGATCGCTAACTTTCCTGACAGTGAAGCCAAAGCATCGCTTGTCAATCTTGTCGATTTTGTCATGAGGCGGCAGCATTAATGCCCTCTTTTTTCCGTATAATCAGTCGAGACCCGAAAACAACCATAGTTTATATAGTGCGATGAAGAAAGCCGGATTGATTGTTCTTGCAGTGCTTGCTTTTCTTGTTGTTTTTGACAGGATACTCATGCCCCTCTATATTGCGCAGGGGCAAGAGAAAACCGTTCCCGACGTGACCCGAATGGCTTACGAAGATGCTGAACGGGAGCTCAGGAGAGCCGGGCTCGATGCCAGGAAAAGCTATCACGTGAAGTATCTCAGCAGGATTGATTCAAACGTCGTACTCTCGCAGACCCCCATAGCGGGCTCTCGGGTAAAACCGGGCAGAACGGTTTACCTGGTGGTGAATCGCCAGGAAAAGCCCAGCTTCCAGATGCCCGATCTTTACGGCCGTCCGGAGTTCGATGTCCGTCAGACTCTCGCCCGTCTCGATCTCGTGCTCGATGATGTTCAGCTTAGTGCCGTCGCCAATCCTGAGGAAGACGGCAGGGTTATCAGCCAGTCCATTCCCGCCCTTACGTTAGTGAAAGCCGGTACGTCGGTTTCGGTCATCGTGGGGAAGCTCGAGATTGCGCCTGAAGGGCTGCGCAAGATAGCGGTTCCCGATGTTCTTGGCATGTCACTCTCGGAAGCGCAGCAGATTATGCGGAGCAACGGCCTGGTAGCCGGCAGGATCAGTTATGAATATTCAGCGATTCTTGTACCCAACACGGTTATCAGCCAGAAACCCGGGGCCAATGCTTTTGTCTCTCCCGGCATGCCGGTTGACCTTACGGTCGTTACGGTTGCAGAGTGAGAGTTCCCCGGGCGCCCCTAACGGTAGTTGGCTTTTTTATACTCCTCCCGAAGATCCTTGATGCCGGTTGTCCGGTCGTTGCCGTCGCTGATAAATCCGAAATATTCGAGTATTATGCGAATAACCAGCCAAAGTCCTGCAAATAGAATTTGGATCGAACCGGCAAGGTTACTGATGAAGTTTTTCATGGTTTTTTCCGATACAGAAACAGGCCATTCCTCCGAATGGCCTGTATTGCCTTAAAACGTATAAGCGGGTTCAGTCGGTCATCAGATCTTCCGCTTCAAGCCAGTCCTGGAGATCCGAACCTTCCGGGCATCCTTTCTGTTCCCATTTGAAGTAAGCCGCAAGACGCACCTCCTCTTCCCTGGAGATGACGGCGACAACAGGGGATGGGGCGAGCGCTTCGGAGGCTTTTTTCTTCCTGGCGGGAGCTTTTTTCTCCGGAGTTTCTGTTTTTGCTGGTTTTGCTGTCTTTTCCTCGCTATTTTTTGCTACTTTGGCGGTGCTTTTCTTAGCTGCAGGCTTGACCGGGGTTTCTTTTTCAACTGCTTTTTTTGCCATGATCGTATTGTCCTGATGACCAGTTGTTAGAGTGAAATAAAATAAGTATGCAATAGGTTTAACTTTTCTTCAAGATACAAAATAATTTTCTGTAAGGACGAAGCGCGTCTTCTCTTTTTCACCCCCTTCACGAGAACCACTCCGGTATCGGAATGCCTTTTATGAAACCCTTCAAAGATAACGATCAGGGTCGCCGCCTAAAAATTCTGCTTTATCTGCTGCTGCGCAAGACCCGCTTTTTCAAGGGGAGCCCCCAGCAGTTTTTACGCATGACCCTCGACTCCTTTCAGGCACAGCTCAATCTCAATCAGGATATCCCTTTTCTTTTTGTTGCCGTGTTTGTAGGGCTGCTTACCGGTTACGTCGCCGTTGTGTTTCACGAATCGATCCAGTTCCTCAGCTCGTTCCTGTTTTCCGGCCGCGCTCTTACAAAGGCTCCCGATTTCACCAGCATGAACGATATGGTGTTTCTGCCACTGCTGCCGGCAGTCGGCGGGCTTTTCGTCGGCCTCTACAATGCTTTTATCGTCAAGGAACGGCCGCAGCACGGTCTGGCATCGGTGATCAAGGCTGTGGCTCAGAAAAACGGCATTATCGGTCGCCATCACTGGATTCACAAGAGTGTCACCTCGGTTATCAGCATCGGTACCGGTGGCGGTGGCGGAAGGGAGGCGCCGATCGCCCAGGTAGGAGCGGCGCTCGGCTCTTCGTTGGCCCAGAAGCTGAAGTTCACCGCTGGCAGGACACGCTCGCTGCTCGGTTGCGGAGCTGCTGCCGGAATAGCTTCGGTGTTCAACGCTCCACTTGGCGGGGTGATGTTCGCTGTCGAGGTCATTCTCGGTGATTTCAGTGTGCACACCTTCAGCCCTATTGTCATTGCCGCCGTTGTCGGCACCGTGCTTTCCAGAAGTTATCTCGGCGCCTCTCCCACCTTTCAGGTGAGCGAGTACAGCCTGATTTCGAACTCCGAACTCATTCTCTATTTTGTGCTCGGCGTGCTTTCCGGTCTGTCCGCGGTGCTCTTTATCAAGGTTTTCTATACAGTCGAAGAGTGGTTCCACCGTCTCGAAAAACAGTTCAGAATTCCGGTCTGGGCCATGCCCGCCCTCGGAGGACTGCTTTGCGGTCTCGTCTGCATGTGGCTGCCTGCACTCTACGGTTTTAGTTACGAGGTTATCGAGAGGGCTCTCAACGGCACCGTTTCCTGGCCGACCATGGCTGCCGTCTATATCCTGAAGCCGGTTGTGGCAGCATTTACCGTCGGTTCCGGCGGTTCTGGAGGGATGTTCGCTCCGGCCATGAAGATGGGCGCCATGCTCGGTGGCATGTTCGGAGAGGTGGTCAATGCGCTCTTTCCCGGCATGACGGCCGCTTCGGGGGCTTACGCGCTTGTCGGCATGGGCGCACTGACAGCTGGCATCATGCGCGCACCGATCACCGTCATTCTCATTCTTTTCGAAATTACCGGTCAATACGAGATCGTGCTGCCCATCATGTTTGCCGCCGTGACTTCGTCGATCGTGGCGCGTCTTGCCTACCGGCACACCATGGAAACCTATGTGCTTGAAAAGGAGGGCGTCAAGGTCGGCTTCGGTATTGCGCTCTCGATTGCCGGAAGCATCGGCATACGTGACGTCATGCGGAAAAACTTCATCCGCTTTACCGACGTCACCAGGGTCGAGAGGATTCTCGACGTTTTTCACAATACGCCGGAATCCAATTTTTTTGTCATCACCGAAGACGGGCGCTTTGTAGGAATGATCCGGCTCGAGGAGATGAGCATCCTGCTTGGCGACGGTCCCTTTACCGGGCTGATCGCCGATGATGTCGTCAAGAAGGACGTGCCCGTGCTCTACGATTCATCAAGGCTCGACGAGGCGCTCAAGCTCTTCGAGCTGTCGGATTATACCGTTCTGGCGGTAGTCGAGCCCGGGAGCGGGCGTCTTCTGGGTATCGTCAAGCAGGATGAGGCTTTTTCCTACTACCGCAAGCAGATGAACATCTACAGCGCCGACCGTACGGAATCCTCTTCCGGCTAATGCTTACAGCTTTCTGGCGTTGAGTACAATCACGATGAGGATGGTCAGGGCCTGAATGATCATGAAAATATCCTTCGGTACATAGGCTCCGACTGCAAGGCCGCCGTACTCGAGAAGGCCGAAAAACAGGGCAGCAGGCACGATCCAGAGGGGATGGGCGCCTGCCAGGAGCGCCACGGCTATACCGCTGAATCCGAATCCTCCGGTCAGTCCCGCTTCATAGTAGTGTTTGTAGCCTGAAACGAGATTGAGCGCCCCGAGTCCGGCGACGGCACCGGCTACGGTCATGACGGCCGTCACATGATGACCGCTCCTGATACCCGCCCAGGCCGCGGCCTCAGGTTGCAGCCCGACTGCCCGCAGCTCGTAGCCCCCTCGTGAACGGAAAAGGAAGAGTGCTGCACAGAGTGCGGCGCCGAGTGCGAGGAGCAGGGTGATGTTGGCCGGCGAACCGGTAAATAGGCCGGACAGCTCGTCGATCTTTGGCAGCATGGACGCACGGCCGATTTCGGTGGTGTGCTCGGTTGATGGTTCGGCAAATCGCCGGGTCAGCAGATAACCGGCTGCTGCCTGCGCAATGAAGTTCAGCATGATGGTCGATATCACCTCGTTCACCCCGAAGCGTACCTTCAGGAGGCCGGCTGAAGCGCCCCAAATGGCCCCTGCCGCCATGGCTGCAAGGGCCGCAAGCGGCACCGCGGCGATCGGAGGAACCGAGGAGGGCAGGAGCGCGCCGGTTATTGCTGCAGCCAGTGCGGCAAGTTGCAGTTGCCCCTCGCCGCCGATGTTGAACAGGCGGGCCTTGAACGGCAACGCGACGGCAAGCCCGGTGAAGATCAGCGTTGTTGTCTTGAAAAGCACCTGGCCGGTACCATAACCTGAAGCGAAAGTAGCCCGGAAGAGCTTTTCGAAAATCATGAACGGGTCGCGCCCACTGAGGGCAATAAGAGCCATGCTGCACAGGGCGGCCGCTGCAACGGCAAGGAGCGGGATGAAATAACGGAAAGTTCTGGCTGTCATTATCTGCAGGAATGGTTTCAGGTGATGGAGAGACCAAGCTCCTCTTCAAATGGTCGTCCCCGCTTCCGTCCTTCCGATACCTCCTCCCTGGTGAAGATGCGGCGGATGGAGCCCTGGTAGAGAGCTCCTATCCGGGTCGAGAGTGCGATGAGTTCATCGAGTTCCGAAGATACCAGGAGAATGGCCGCGCCGCGATCCCTGGCACCGATGATGCTCCGGTGAATCTGCTCGATTGCGCCGATATCGACACCCCGTGTAGGCTGTGCGAGGATGAGGAGTTTCATCCCCGGTCGGTCGAGTTCCCTGGCCACGACGACCTTCTGCTGGTTGCCGCCCGAAAGGGCACCGAGGGGAGTGTTTTCGAGGTCGGTGCACCGGATGTCGTAGGTTTTGCCCAGCTCCAAGGCGTATCGGGTCACCGCCTGGCGGTCGAATCCGAACCCCTGGTGAAACCGCTTTTCCCGGTGTCGTCCGAATATCATGTTGTCGGCAACACTGAAGCCCGAAATGACGGCGTGTTTCAGGCGGTTTTCGGGAATGTGCGATACGCCGAGACCGGCAATTTGTGCCGGGTTTTTGCCGGTTATGTCGGAACCCTCGAAGATGATTTTTCCCGACACGCGTCCATTGCGATCGTGGAGTCCCCACAAGAGCGAAAGCAGTTCGCTCTGACCGTTGCCCTCGACGCCGGCAATGCCGAATATCTCTCCCTCGCGGACGCTGAAGCTTACTCCCTCCAGTTTTTCGATGCCGGTGGCTGTCCGGTAGCCGAGGTTTTCTACCGTGAGCATGGTTTTTTTTGGAGAAGGCGGCGGATTTTCAACCCTGAGCAGCACGCTGCGTCCAACCATCATCCGGGCGAGCTCCTCTTTTGAGGTCTCCTGGCAGGGCAGGGTTCCTGTAACCGAACCCCGGCTCATCACCGTGACCGTATCGGCCAGGGCAAGTACCTCGTCGAGCTTGTGGGTGATGATCAGGATGGTTTTACCCTCTTTGGCCAGCGAGCGCAGCACCGCGAACAGCTGGTCGGTCTCCAGCGGGGTAAGCACGGCGGTGGGCTCGTCGAGAATGAGTATCCGGGCGTTCCGGTAGAGCACCTTGAGGATCTCCACCCGCTGTTCCTGGCCGACCGAAAGGGTCGAGACCGGAGCCAGGGGATCGACGGCCATACCGTATTTCAGGGAGAGCTGCCGGATGTTTTCGGCACTGTTTTTCGGGTCGAGGGTAGAGAAGAGGCTCTGTTTTTCAAGGCCGAGCATGACGTTTTCCGTTACGGTGAGCGTCGGTACAAGCATGAAGTGCTGATGAACCATGCCGACTCCGGCCGCAATGGCATCCCCCGGAGAGGCGAAGGTGACCGGGGAACCGTTTATCTCCATGCTGCCGCCGTCAGGCTGGTGCATGCCGTAGATGAGTCTGGCCAGAGTGCTCTTACCGGCACCGTTCTCGCCCACCACGGCATAAATGGCGCCGCTCCGGATCGAGAGCGACACGTTGCTGCAGGCTTTGACGGTGCCGAAATTTTTCGAGATGGCCGTCAGGCGGATAGCGTTTTGCATGGTCTGTTATACCCAGCTGATTACCGTCTTGATAGCCTCCTTGCTGTCGAGGGCGATCCGGTAGGCGAGTTCGTACTGGCTGACAGGAAAGACATTGGTGAAAAACTTTTCCGTATCGAGCGCCTCGCTGTCGAGCAGCGCCGAGGCCGAGCGGATATGGCTGATGGTCGTGATGCAGGAGGAGACGATTACGGGTTCCTTGTGCTGGATCAGCCGGTAGTCGTATGCCATCACTTCATAGTTGCCCATGAGCAGCACCCTGGCCTGGGCTTTCATGAGGCGTATGGCCTTCTCGATCATGAGGATGCGGCCGGTGGTCTCGATCACCAGGTCGTACCGGTCGTTGAAGCTGGCGGTAAAGTCGCCGATGTCCAGCGCTATATGTTCGGCGCGGGAGAGCTGCCCCCTGATGCCGAAGGTTTCGACGGCATCGACATGCCGGCACCCTTTATGGTGAAGGTACTCGGAAATCATCAGTCCGACCGAACCAAGGCCGAGAACGAGCACTCGCATCGACGGGTCGAGTGGCACCTTCCCGATCGCGCTGATGACATAGGCGAGCAGACCGGTAAGGAGATCGCGGTGAATGGGTGGACGGCCCAGTGGCAGAACGTTTTCCGAAGAGGTCGGGATAAGCTCAGCATGGCACCCGTAGTAGCATTCCATGCCGGTCCACCGGTCGCCCTTGAAGACATAGACGAAATCGCCCGGTTTTACATCGCGGGCTTCCGGTCCGGCTTCAATGACCTGGCCTATCGATTCGCTTCCCGGAATGAGCGGATATTCGAGCACCCTGTGGGATACCGGTTTGTTGGTCAGGAGCAGCCGGTCGAGGCCGGGAGTGATGGTGCTGGCAATGGTTCTTATCAGCACATCGCCGGGATTTCCGGCATTGTAGGGTGCGTTCTGCAGTTTCAGTTTGCTTGCTTTCGGCAGCACGATGGCTTTTGCTTCGCCCTTCATGGATGTTCCGGGTGGTTACTTCAGGAAAAAATGGGTGTTCAGAGTGTCAAAAGGGAGCTCAGCGACCAGGAGATAAAGCTGATTACCAGCGATCCGGCAACCGCCCACCAGAACCCGTCAACGGAAAAACCGTCGACAAGAGCTGCGGAAAGCTGCAGCATCAGGGCATTGATGACCAGGAGAAAGAGTCCCAGTGTTACGATGATGAACGGAATGGAAAGAAATATCATGACCGGTTTCAGCACGGCATTGACGAAGCCGAGCACCAGTGCTACCACAATGGCAGCACCGAAATTTCTGACATGAATGCCGACGAGAAGGTGCGCCGTAGCATAGACGGCAAGAGCGTTGATGAGCCACAGCAGTGCGATCCTGATCATGGTATTCTCCGGATTAAGGTTTTCATGTCTTTCAATTTAAGAAAGAAGGTGCCGAAAACGAAAACCCTCGAAGGGAGGCTCACCCTATGCCGAGATGGGAGAGCGCATCCTGAAGGTTCCTGCTGCCGGATATGGCGATGTGCAGCTTTTTCAGAGAGGGCTTCAGTTCGCGGGTGTTGGCTTCGGGCAGCACTATGCGCCGGAACCCGAGATGCGCGGCTTCGCGGATGCGGCGTTCGCTGTCGCTGACAGCCCTGAGTTCTCCGGACAGGCCGATTTCACCGCAGCAGACTGTCGAAGCCTCTACCGGCAGGTTGGCAAGCCCCGAGGCTATAGCCGCGGCAACGGCCAGATCGGCCGCCGGCTCGACGAGCTTCAGGCCTCCGGTGATCTTGACGAACACATCCTGTCCCCAGGTCTGCATGCCGAGCCGTTTTTCAAGCACGGCAAGAATGATCGACATGCGCTTCAGGTCGAAGCCGGTGCTGATGCGCTGCGGCATGGCGTAGCCGGTTTTCGACACCAGCGCCTGCACCTCCACCAAGAGCGCTCTCGATCCCTCGATGCCTGCCAGAATGGAGTTGCCCGGAACGTCGCTCATCCGTCCGGAAATAAAGAATTCGGAAGGGTTGGCAACCTCCTCCAGACCGTTCTCCTCCATACGGAAAACCCCGATCTCGTTGGTCGAGCCGAAGCGGTTCTTCACCGACCGGATGATCCGGTATCGCTGATAGCCCTCCCCTTCGAACTGCAGCACCGTATCGACCATATGCTCGAGCGCCTTCGGGCCGGCAAGCGCGCCCTCCTTGGTGATGTGGCCGATGATCATGAGGATCACATTCAGTTGCTTGGCCTTGCGGATAAGCATGGCCGCACACTCCCTGATCTGGGTGATGGTGCCGGCGGAGCTCTGGTACTCCTCCGTATGGACGGTCTGGATGGAATCGACGATCACCAGGGCCGGCTTCTCATGCTCTATGGCGGCAATGATGCGCTCCAGATTCACTTCGGGAAGCAGCAGGAGGTTTTCCGCCGCGATGGAGAGGCGTTTGGCCCGTTCGCGGATCTGGTTCGGCGACTCCTCTCCGGAAATGTAGAGTACCTTTGCAGGAGCCATGCGGGGTGCAAGCTGCAGCATGAGGGTCGATTTGCCGATGCCCGGTTCTCCTCCCACCAGCACTGCCGAAGCCTGCATGAGCCCGCCGCCGAGCACCCGGTCGAGCTCGCCTATGCCGGTCATGTGCCTCCGGAATTCCGAGGGTTCGACATCGAGAAGTTTCTGAGTTCGTGGAGCCGCAGCTTTTGAAGGGCGCCTTCCGTGGCAGCTATCTTCGGGCTCCACTCTCGATTCCTGCAGGGTACCCCAGCTCTGGCATTCGAAGCACTTCCCCTGGTATTTCAGCGAAACCGCACCGCAGTTGGTACAGATATATCGGACGGCGCTTTTTGCCATGGTGTTTCTACTGCAGGTTGTTGGTCCGCTCGAACGACTGCAGGGTGTTTTTCAGCAGCATGGCGATGGTCATGGGGCCGACACCTCCCGGTACGGGAGTTATGGCCGAAGCTAATGCCGAAACGCCGTCGTAATCCACATCGCCCACCAGACGGCTGCCGCTCTTTGTTGTCGGGTCGTCGATCCGGTTGATGCCTACATCGATCACCACCGCTCCGGGCTTGATCATATCGGCGGTAATGAAACCAGCCTTGCCGATGGCAGCGATGAGGATGTCGGCCTGCCGGGTGTAGGAGGGGATGTCCCTGGTGGCTGAATGGCAGATGGTAACGGTGCAGTTTGTTGCGTCGAGTTTCTGCAGCATGAGATTGGCCATCGGTTTTCCGACAATGTTGCTGCGGCCTACCACGACGCAGTGCTTGCCTTTCGTTTCGATGTTGTAGCGGCCAAGCAACTCAAGTATGCCATAGGGGGTACAGCTCACGAAACATTTGTCGAGATGGCCCATGACCAGTCGGCCGAGATTTTCCGGATGGAAGCCGTCCACATCCTTTGCCGGATCGATGGCAAGCGTTACGGCGAACTCGTCGATCTGCTTCGGAAGGGGCTGTTGTACGAGAATGCCGTGCACGTCGGGGTTGTCGTTCAGCTCTTTTATGGCACCGAGCAGCACTTCCTGGGTGGTTGACGCCGGCATCTCTATCACCGTTGAATGCATGCCTGTCTCCATGCACGACTTTGCCTTGTTGCGCACATAGACCTGCGATGCCGGGTCCTCTCCGACAATGATAACGGTCAGTCCCGGAACCTTTCCTGTTGCCGCACGGTGCAGGTCGACGCGGACTTTCAGTTCGTTTTTCAGGTCGCTGGAGACCTTTTTTCCGTCAATAATCAGCATGATGCTCTGGCCTGGTAAGATAGGGTTGAAAAAAAACGTATCGAGAGTGCAAAGAAAGAAAGATATGCTTTCTTCGGCTTTTGCTGAAACCTGTTTTTCCCTTGTGCCGGAAGTTTGCAGAACAGGGCGGATCTGTGTTGGCGGCCCGTTTTTCCAACCTGCACGAAAAATAACCCTACGCTGCGGACTTTTTCTGCATGAACGCCGCCGCCTCACCCTGCATTGCCGATATGGAGCGCCAGGCACTTGCGTCCGGAGGGTCGTTACGGAAGCTCGAAGAGCTGAGGGCATTTCAGGGGAAAGATGAATTTTGCATTGCATGAGAACGGCTTTCCCTGGTTGCGGGTTTTAGAACTCGCCTAAAGTTTCTTAGATTTGCTTCCCCTGATATTCATATCTTTTGAAGGCAGGCGGTTTCTTTTCCGGTCACTAACTTTCAATTCAGGTATGTCGCTTGTTTCCATCGGTAATGTGCTCATCGACCATGAGGTTCTGCAGGCTGAGTTTGCCTGTGACCTGCAGCAGTGCAGGGGAGCCTGCTGTGTCGAAGGTGAACTTGGCGCGCCGCTCGCTCCCGAGGAGGCTACATTGCTTGAGACGGCGCCAGAAGTGCTGGTACGGATGCTGCCTGAAAGGAATGTCCGCTATCTCCGCCGTCATGGTGCAGTGGAGGTCTACAAGGGTACGCAGTATACCCGAACCATCGAGGGGAGGGAGTGCGTCTATACGTTCATGCGTGACGGCATTACCCTCTGTGCCGTCGAGGAGGCTTTTCGCGCAGGTTTTACCGGTTTCGACAAGCCGGTTTCCTGCAGGCTTTTTCCGGTGAGGGTACGCAGAAAATTCGGACTCGATCACCTGGTTTACGAGCAGCACCAGATGTGCCGTCCGGCAAGAAAGCTCGGCAGGGAACGCCGGACAAGACTTGTGGATTATATCAGTAAGGCACTTGAAACGGCTTATGGTACCCGGTGGGTAAGCAGCCTCAAAGCATTTGTTGATTCTTCTCCCAAATCCTGATGCCCGAAATCAAGCTACAACAGCGACAGAAGGCCCTTCTGTCCGCACAGCAGATACTGAGCAGTCAATTACTCCAGCTTCCGCTTATCAACCTTGAACAGAGGATATACGAAGAGCTTCAGGAAAATCCCATGCTCGAGCTTTCCGGTGAGCAGAAGGATACGGCGGGGGACATCACGACCGACGACGACGGCATCTCGGATGACGACATGTTCGATACTCTCGGGCGATTCAGCAAAAGCTCCCTCAAGGAACCGCTGCAGGTTTCTCCGGCAAAGGAGAGTTCCGACGGGCGCCTGAACTTCACCTATGAGAATGCGCCGCAGGAGCGTTTTTTTCAGGCGGTTCAGCACGACAGTTTCGATGAGCAGCTTCTCCATCAACTCGCCCTGCATGAGGGCGTCGGCGAACGGGAGGTGCTTATCGCCATCGAAATTCTCGGTAATCTCGATCCGGACGGCTACCTTACCGAGGAAATCGATACTATTCTTTCCGGCCTCGAGCGGAACGGTATGGAGGTCGAAGAGGAAGAGGTGGAGAGAATCCTCCATAAAATTCAGCTTCTCGATCCCCCCGGGATCGGTGTGCGGGACCTCAGGGAACGGCTGCAGGTGCAATTGAAGCTCAGGGAATCCTCATGCGAACAGGCATGCTACATTCTGGCCGGCAGGATTCTTGCCGGATTTTACGATGATTTTCTCCATAAGCGCTACGACCGTCTGCTGAAAAAACTCGATATTTCCAGAACACAGCTCGACGGGGCCATACAGCTCATCACTTCGCTCGATCCTCATCCCGTTGAAGTATTTCACGACGATGGGGGGCACTATATTACTCCCGATTTCATCGTGACCTACGAAAACGGTGAGCTTACCGCCGTACTCAACGACCGCAGCTCGCTCTCCATAAAGGTAACGGAGCAGTATCAGGGCATTCTGAAAAACCGCAAAGCGCCGAAGGACGAAAAACAGTTCATTCGTTTCAATCTCATGCGGGCAAACGATTTCGCAGCGGCTCTTGCCATCCGCCGTCAGACGCTCCTGAAGGTTATCGAATCGCTCATGAAGGCGCAGTATGCTTTTTTTGTTTCCGGTCCGGAACGTCTTCTGCCGCTCGGCATGAAAGCTATCGCCGGCGATACAGGCCTGGACATATCCACCATCAGCCGTGCGGTAAACGGCAAATACGTACAGACCCGCTTCGGGGTTTTCGAACTTAAATACTTTTTCAGCAGCTCGATTTCCACCGACGAGGGTGACGACATGTCGAGCAAAATCATCCGGCAGCACATTGCCGAACTTGTGAAGGGCGAGGAGTCCCTTCAGCCGCTGAGCGACGACGTCATAACCCGGATACTCACGGAAAAGGGCATCAACATTGCCCGCAGAACGGTTGCAAAATATCGTGAACAAATGCAAATTCCAGTTGCAAGGCTAAGAAAAAAAATATTTTAACAGGTGTTTTCAACTATGGGTCAGCAAACAAAACCCTTGATACGCTCAACGACGGTACTTGGTGTTATCCGGGACGGCAAGGCGGCTCTCGGCAGCGACGGGCAGATGACGCTCGGCAATACAGTACTCAAGCACTCAACACGCAAGATACGGAGCCTTTACCAGGGCAGGATCATAACCGGTTTCGCCGGCGCCACTGCCGATGCCGTAACGCTGCTCGACCGTTTCGAGGAAAAACTCGACGCATACGGCGGCAGGCTCGAACGGGCAGCCGTCGAGCTG
Organism: Chlorobium sp.; assembly: GCF_021740465.1. GTDB lineage: Bacteria > Bacteroidota > Chlorobiia > Chlorobiales > Chlorobiaceae > Chlorobium. Next base: position 21,533 of record NZ_JAIOZR010000025.1, read on the forward strand.
GCCCGCGACTGGCGAACCGACAAGTATCTCCGCAGGCTCGAAGCCATGCTCGCCGTGGTGAGCCAGGACAAGGCGCTCATCATTTCAGGAACGGGTGATGTCATCGAACCGGAAGACAGCATCGTGGCTATCGGCAGCGGCAGCATGTACGCGCTTGCCGCTGCCCGCTCGCTCCTCAAGCACACCTCGCTTCCGGCACGCGATATCGTCGAGGAAAGTTTGAAGATTGCTGCCGATATCTGTATCTATACGAACGATCATATTGTTATAGAGGAACTCTGAGCCCCGGCCCGAGTTTCTTGCCGTTTCCTTAGAATTTACAACCATCAGCAATGACCATTCACAGCGACACCGAAGCTGCTGTAATCACAGCGGGGAAGAGTGCTATTGCCGCACACAACCTGACCCCCAACCAGATTGTAGAACTTCTCGACAAATATATCATCGGACAGAAAGATGCCAAGAAGAGCGTGGCCATAGCTCTGCGCAACCGGCTGCGTCGCCAGCATGTCGGTGACGACCTCCGCGAGGAGATCATGCCGAACAACATCATCATGATCGGGCCAACGGGTGTCGGCAAGACCGAAATTGCACGAAGGCTAGCAAAGCTCGCCAAAGCCCCCTTCGTGAAGGTCGAGGCCTCCAAATTCACCGAGGTCGGCTATGTGGGGCGCGACGTGGAGTCGATGATCCGCGACCTGGTCGACCAGTCGGTGGCCATGGTGCGCAGTGAAAAATCCGAAGAGGTGAAAGAAAAGGCCGCCGCGCTCGTCGAGGAGCGTCTGCTTGATATCCTGCTGCCTCCGGCGCCATCTTCTCGCTCCCAGGACGAGGATGAGGCCGAGCAGGACGAACCGGGAACCGCCATTTCGCAGGCCGACGAGAACGACGTTTCAGAGGCACTAAACCGGCGCAGCCGCGAGAAGATGCTGGAACGGCTGCGCAGCGGCCGGATGGAAGACCGGCAGATCGAAATGGATACGGCCAGCGAGAATCCCGGCGGCATGATGCAGATATTCGGCCCGCTCGGACAGATGGAGGAGATCGGCAACATCATGCAGGACCTCATGAGCGGCCTGCCCCGCAAGCGCAAGAAACGCCGCCTTTCGATAGCCGAAGCTCGCAGGATTCTCGAACAGGAGGAGGTGCAGAAGCTCATCGACATGGACGCGGTGGTCAAGGATGCCATCAACAAGGTCGAACAGTCGGGCATCGTCTTCATTGACGAAATCGACAAGATCGCAGCCCCTTCGACAGGGTCCGGCAGCGGTAAGGGCCCCGACGTCAGCAGGGAAGGGGTACAGCGTGATCTTCTGCCCATCGTCGAAGGTTCGAACGTCACTACCAAGTATGGTATCGTCAAGACCGACCATGTGCTTTTCATCGCCTCCGGCGCGTTCCACGTGGCCAAACCCTCCGACCTCATTCCCGAGTTGCAGGGCCGTTTTCCCATCAGGGTCGAACTGAAGAGCCTTACCGAGGACGATTTTTACAAGATCCTCACACAGCCGAAGAATGCGCTCATCAAGCAGTACAGGGCGCTGCTCAGCACAGAAGGTGTGGAGCTGGAGTTTACCGACGGAGCGATTCTTGAAATCGCCAAAACCGCAGCCAAGGTGAACGAAAGCGTTGAAAACATCGGAGCCCGAAGGCTGCATACCATCATGACCAACCTGCTTGAAGAGCTGATGTTCAATATCCCAGAAAGCGTCACGGACGAAAAAGTGGTGATCGACAAGGTCATGGTGCTCGAGAAGCTTTCGGCTGTTGCATCGGATCGTGATCTGAGCCAGTATATTCTTTAAGGGGAACCCCGTCCGCGTTCCCGGACAGCCCTGATTTTCACTCAATTCAGCCGATACGTCTATGAGCACCAGTGCGATTCTTGTACTCAACGGTCCGAACCTGTCGCGGCTCGGCAAGCGGGAACCCGAGGTGTACGGTTCCCGTACGCTCGACGACATCAACCGGGAACTCGCCGAAAGCTTTCCCGGGGTGGCCTTCGACTTCTGCCAGTCGGAAGACGAAGGCGCCCTTATCGAAAAGATCTTCCGGACGGAGGATGGCGGCGACTGCAGGGGAGTTGTGCTCAATGCCGGGGCGCTCACCCACTACTCCATAGCCCTGCGCGACGCTATCAGCGCCGTGAAGTTGCCGGTTGTGGAAGTGCACCTTTCCAACATCTACGCTCGCGAGGCGTTTCGCCGCACCTCGGTGATCTCCGAAGTCTGCCTCGGTGTCATCAGCGGATTTGGCGCCCGGAGCTACCATCTTGGCGTCAGGGCGATTCTGGACAGAGAGTAGTCTCGATTCAGAATTCAGGAGTCGGGAGTCAGCGAATCTGACTTCCGATTTCCTGTTCCTTTCTTCATCACTACTTTTTCCTGGCTCCAGACCCCAATATCCAGACTCCTTTCCCCATACTCCTGTCATCTCACGGCAGTCCCCGTTTTTGTAACTCTTTCCTGTATCAGTCGATTCGGCTTTTGAGGCGCTTCGTACCATCGCGATACAATTCTAATACTTTTTTTATGCCTCATTCAGGCTTGAATGTACTTGATTTAAATTATCAAGACGTTATAAAATAACGGTTTGGACTAAAAAAAACTGTTGGCACGATAATTGTATATCTGCAAGTAAAGCCTCACTGGCGGCGAAGGGCTGAAAAAGGGAAAATCCGCCGGCGGGGACAATCAAAGTCAAGCTGAAAACAAGAGGTTGGTTATGGAACACATTCGAATAAATAACGTGATTGCGGGTGCTTTCCTGGTTATGGGACTGGCCTCATACGGTACTCCTCTCCATGCCGAAGAAGCTGAAAAACCTGCCGATGGCCCAAGTCTTGTTCTTGGCGGAAACGCCTATTACTCGAAGTACAATTTCGACAGGGATCGCGATGAGTCCGACGGAGAGGAGCGTGAAGGTTACTACATCCTTTCGATGCCTGTCAGTCTTAGCTGGAAGCACTACCTGGATGAGAAGACCTTTTTGGCTCCGTACCTGAATTTTACCATGACGCACGATTTTGGAGGCGAGTCATGGAACAGGCATTACTGGAATAACAACCAGATTGTCGGTCTTGGTGTGAAGGTCAGCAGGGAACACTCTTATGCGGACGAAAAGGGCGAATACACGGGAGGGCTCTATACAGCGCTTTTCTCAGAGTACCAGTTTATGACTTCATCCGTCGACCAGGCGAAAAATGAGGTTCCCGAAGGTATTTCGACTGAAAATTTCAAGACAGGTGTCAGCCTCTGGTATGCCCGAAAGAAGCCGATAGCTGAAGGGATTAGGCTCTGGACGGAAGTATGGGGAGAGCTGGCTTACCATTCGACCTATTTCAGCGAAGAGGGAGCCAACAACTATATCATCGGCACCATAGCTCCCAAGGCGGGTCTGAGCTTCGATGTCGGTGATGTGGCCATAGAGCCTTACGTGAAAGCTGAACTGGTCAATGATTTTCTCGAAGAGGAGTGGAACCGGGAGCCCTGGATCAACTACCTGCAGTACGGGCCGGGCGTGAGAATTGCACTGGACAAGTTTCTTCCAGGCAGTTTTTCCGTGTATGCCGAGTATCTGCATGTCGATTATCTGGACAAGAAGCAGGATGTCTCGAACGATATACGCTTCGGCGTGAATTTCTGGATTCCGATTCTCTGAACGGCAAAGACTATTCGCGCGCTCTTGACCGCAACCATTGAAACACCAAAATACAGGAACGATGAACCAGGCAACACTTATCTCCAGCGTCCGCTGTCTTGGCAGCAGAGGGTGCCTGAAAGTGAAAAATCCATCAGGCGTGGCCGTGGTGCTGATTCTGTCGGCTGCAATGTCCCTGATGCTCTGGTATACGTTGCCCGTGTTCATCGACACTCTCAACACCATGCTGTTTGGCAATGAACAGCATTATGTTCTGCATTGGATGCGTCAGCTCCAGCAGATGTTCCTTTCGATCTATGTTTTCGGTTCGCTTTTTCCCTTTCTCTTTTTCACTGGACTTTCCATGCTGCCCCAGGGGGAGAAAAAGGTTAATGCCGGACTTCCTTTCGTTTCAGTCATTATTCCCGCATTCAATGAGGAATCCAATATAGCGCAGTGCATCGAATCGGTGCTCAAGCTCGATTATCCCGCTTACGAGGTCATTATCGTTGATGACGGGTCTCGTGATCTGACCCTGCCGATCATCGAAAACTACGATGTTTCCCTGATCAGGTTGCGTCACAACAGAGGGAAGGTTGCCGCCCTGAACAAGGGAATTGAAAAGGCAAAAGGCGAGATTATTTTTTTCACTGATTCCGACTCGGCTCTTGATTCCATGGCGTTGCGTTACCTTGTCGGTAATTTCAGCGATCCTTCAATCGCGGCCGTTGCAGGAAAGGTTGTACTCAAACGTAATAACAGTTATCTCAAAAGGATGCAGACCCTCGAGTATCTCTACGGACAGGCGGTCATCAAGGAAGCCCAGGTGCGTTCGGGTGATTCGGTCAGCATCTGTCCTGGACCCGCAACGGCATTCCGTCGCAGTGTGCTGCTCGAAACCGGTGGTTACCGGAACAGGACCCTTGCCGAGGATTTCGATATTACCATCGACCTTCTCGAACTTGGCTACAAGGCGGTTTACGAGCCCCGGGCTATCTCCTATACAACAGCCATGACCACATGGAACGGCCTTAAAAAGCAGCGTATCCGCTGGTCGAGAGGTCACCTGCAGGTTTATCGCGAACACCATGCGACCCTGTTCACCGGGGCGACCGGTTCCATCAGCATGTTCTGGCTTCCCTATTCGCTTTTTATCGGGTATGGCGGTGCATTTCTGGAAATGATTTTTCTTGCGATCTATCCGTTTATCGTCATGCTCTCGCCAATGCCGCTGACTTTTCTCAAGCTTGGTCTGACCTATATCATCGTCATGGAAGTCATCAACGCCCTGCAGGGAATCGTTCCCCTGATTCAGTCAGGGAAGCTCTCTGTCTCGCTTGTTCTTTCATCGTTCATGACTCAGCCATACCGCGTGTTTTTAAGCTATACGCGCATCCTGGCTTTTTCGCATGAAATGCAGAATCGAAAAAATGTCTGGTAACCCCTATTCCGGAGCGGAATCATGAAAACCATCATAATAACCATAGCAATCCTCATGGCGGTATGCTTTCCAACGGCACCTGCGGAGGCCCGGCCGGTGCCGGTCATGCTCTCTTTCGATACGGAACGTAATGAGGATGTTTCGGCACTCAGAAGGCTTGACCTGCGTGTCCCGGCAACCTATTTCATTACCGGGCAGTTTGCCGAACAGAACCGGGAGTTTGTCGCAGAGCTTTCACGGGGCGGCAACACCATCGGCTCGCACTCCCATTCGCATCCGCACCTCACCCAGCTCGACGCGCAAGCGCTCGAATATGAAATGCGAAAGGCAAAACAGGCGCTGGAATCGATTACCGGCAAGCCTGCGCTCTGGTTCCGTGCTCCCTATATGGAGTACAACGAACAGGTCATGAAGAGCCTGAAGAAGATGGGCTTTGTTTACGACAGTTCCGATCAGGACCGCTGGCAACGTCAGGACGTGCTCTACGAGGTTCCGATTTCCAGTTTCATGAACGGCACCATGATCGCTTCTGATTACGATATGCTTTACAGGCACAATGCAACGGCAGCTGAATTCGAAGGATGGCTCAAGGCTCTTTACCGCGAAAAAGCCGGGCTCGGTCAGCCTGTTATGATTCTCCTGCATCCGAGAATGGCCGTCAAGTACCCTGAAGTCCTGCGGTCATTTGTGACATTTGTCACCAAAGAGGGCGGCTCGTTCGTCTCCGCCGATACCTGGATGTCATCGGTCGATGCCCACAAACCGAAACGCTATTCGGTATGGGTCGATTTCTCTTCCGGAAGCCACAATGCCGAGGCCATTGCCCGCAATCTTTCAGGACTTGGGGCTACCGACGTTTTTCTCATGGCCAGGGACACTAAAGGCAACAGCTACTTTGGGCCGGAAGGCGTTGGCGATGACCTTTTCGGAAAAACCCTTGCATTGCTCAAAAGCAGGGGGATGCGGGTACATGCATGGATTCCTGCGCTTGCCGATGCATCAGCCTTGCGCAGTCATCCGGAGTGGGCAATGATATCGCAGAATGGAACCCGTTCGGCAATCTGGCTTTCGCCCTCCCATCCGGAAGTTGCCGCCCATACGGCCGAAACCGTCAGAGAGCTTCTGAAAAGCTACCGGCTTGACGGCATCCATCTCGATGATCTTCGCTATCCGGACATCAATCACGATTACTCGCAGACTGCCGTCAGGGATTTTGCAGCGGATAACAAGCTGTCGAGCCTTCCCGGCGTTGCGGAGCTGATCAGCAGCCGTTACACGGCCTGGACCAACTGGAGAGCCGGAGAGATAGCAGCATTTGCCTCAAAGATCAGGGATGTCGTAAAAAAAGAGGGCGGAAACGTCGAGTTTTCCGCAGCTCTTTCCGGCAGCGCTTCGGTTTCGTACCGTGAGGCTGAACTTTCGGGACAGGATATAGCCGTGCTTTCTCGTCATCTCGACCTGCTCGTTCCGGTCGCTATCTACGCCCGGGAGGCGTACGACGAAGACAGGATATCCCACATCGCACTCTCGATCCGCAACCGGGCCGGAGAGCGGCCGGTCATGACCAAACTCCAGTTTGACGCCAGCGGCAAATGGAGCGATGAACGCTTTTCGAAGGCTCTTGCAGGTGCAGCGTCAGGAAGTGATGGTATCGGAATTGCAGACTATCGCCTGCTGACCGAAGCGGGCGGTTCGAAAATGACGGACGAAAGCCTTGAACTGCTCAGAAAGGTATTCGGCGGCCGTCAGCTCTCATCCATAGAGCCCAGGGCCTCTCTCGGCAGTATTGTTGTGCCCCAGTTGCCCATGATGTCGGCTATTTTCATGCTGGTGCTGCTTTTCGTCATGAATTTCGTGGCTATACCGGTATTCGGCAGGCATGCTCACGCTCACACTCGGGAGTTGAGTATCTCGGCTCCGGTTTCAGAAAAAACGTGGCAGGAGATCGATGCCGCAATCGTGAACGGGTCGCTCGACGGTCCCGCCGCCGAAAGGCTTTCGGGCATACTTCACCAGTACGACGCCCGAAAGGTTCAGCAGAACAGGATCGCTCTGGTGCTTGATGCGATCAGTCGTTCAAATGACCCTGTTCCGGAGCTTTACCGTGTCCTGAATCATTCGCAAGAATGGAAGGCGCTGGCGCTCAAGTATTTTCACGAAGTTTGCCTGCTCGGCTATGCAGATATCGAAGAACATGTCGTAAGGCTTACGCCGTCGGGACAGGCCATGCTTTCCAGGGCCATAGAGGGGGGATTTGAGAGAGAACAGTGGATCTTCGTCGAGAAGCGTCTGCATGAAACCGTTGCCCTCCAGTGTCCGCATTGCGGCTCGGAAAATTTGACCCATTTCTTCTGGAACTCCTTCGAGTGCAGCGGCTGCGGGAAGAAGGTGCAGATGGGTCACGTTCATCATATCTTCGTCAGGGATGCAGAGGAGAGTAGCACCTATACCGGCAGCATCGACTTTTACTGAACGTTTTATGCAATAATTCCTTCAGGGGAAGAGGCATTCGCCCTCTTCCCCTTTTTTTTGGGTCTGCTGAATTTCCTATATTGGTGTTGTTTTTCCTGAAAAAGGCTTTATTACCGGTTCAAAACAGCTCTCTTTCCGGGGCAAGCCGCAAGAACCTTTCCGAAACACCATGCAGCTCAATTTTCTTGTTGCCAATGTCAGGATTGCCGTTGTCGCGGCGCTGGCCGTTTTTTTCTGCCATATGCCTTTTCAACGTGAGGGGATTGCGGAGGAGTTACGGATGAAAGTCTGGAAAAAATACGGTAAAACCAGGCTGTTCAGTATTGCCGAAAGCCGTGCGTATTGCTACGTCACGGATTTTATGAGCATTGATGCCGATGGCGCTCCAAACGCCTATCATCCCGAAAATACCGGTCTCGACCATCTCCGCCATGCAGGCTATCCCGGCACCTCATGGTGGAAAACCGTGCTGGTCACCGATCCCGGAAATCCCGACCGTCCCTTCGTCATGGCCTCGGGACGTTATTCGGGCTACTACCTTTCCATGACAGCCCTGAAAGACCCCGCCCGACCGGTTACCGATCCGGCGCGTTACGTCGATGCCTCGCGTGTACCTTATGTGGTTTTTCCTGTCACCTTCAGTGCTCTGAATGGGGTAGGTTCGCTTGGTGATATCGGTATCGCCGTCAATCTTTCCACCGGAGAGAGTTCTCCCTTCGTGGTCGGCGATCTCGGGCCGCGCAACCATCCGCTCGGGGAGGTCTCAATCCGTCTGGCAGAGCGCCTTGGCGGCCGCGAAGTATCTGCGCGTACCGGCCCGAAGGAGCCGCTCGGCGAGATTCTCTATATCGTTTTTCCCGGTTCCGGAGAGCGATATCCCTGGCCGCAGAGCCCGAAGAATGTCGAACGCATCGCCCTGGAGCTGCTCGCTTCGATCGGGGGGGCAGAGGCAGTTTTAGCCTCCGTCGGACGGCCTTCCGCTTTTGCTTCAGCCGTTCCGTCGAAGGAGCGTTCGAAGCAGCTGTGAACGAGCTTTTCGGAACTCTTTTTTTGAAAAGCTTTCTACATGGGTATGAAGTGGAGCCCATTGAGCAGACAAAAAGAGGTCAAGTTTAAGGTGGCAATCCACCGGTTACTTATGCAGATTCCTCTGCTGCTCTGTAGTCTCCGATGACCCTTCGGAGGCACTTTTTTTGAGAGAACCTTTCAACAATGCGAGCACCGCCACCTGTTGCACTTTCATATACCTTGGCCGGGGTTTTCTACCCCAGCGACTGATGGGGCTGCCGGGTATTGTTAAAAACGAAAATATTCCGTTAATCCCCGCATCAATTCGACCGCCGTCTCATAGCCTTTCAGATACAGCTCTTCTTGTTTGACGTTCCGCCATAGCCGTTCGACGAAGATATTGTCCAGCGCCCGACCCCGGCCAGCCATACTGATGCGGATACCATGGTTCTTGAGCACACCGGTAAACGCTTCGCTGGTGTACTGGGTACCCTGATCGGTGTTGAAGATTTCCGGCATTCCGTACTTGCGGATAGCTTCTTCCAGACAATCAACACAGAAGCTGCTATCCAGGGAATTCGAAAGCCTCCATGCCAGCA
>NZ_JAIOZR010000026.1 GCF_021740465.1 Chlorobium sp.
CTCTCCCAGAATCGTTGTAACTTGTTTCATGGTCTGGAACTCCTTGTGAATAGAGCTGATACCAAAAGTTTCGTCACTTTTAATATCGCCGTTTCCTCTGAGCTTTCAGACCTTCTTTATTTTTTACCGGACACTACTGTACTGAGATGTATCGATTGAAACTTAAACGATAACACTCTATTCCTCGAGGAGCGTGACTTGACGCACCATGAACCCTGCACCATGTAATCATCCGGGGGCAGAGAGGGGGGAGAATCGTTCGGGACGATACCGGCAGGAAGGCGGTTTTCGATCGCATGGGATTGCAGGCCAAGGGATCGGGGACGAGCATCTACGCTTTCTTCCTCATGACGAACCATGCGCAAATCCTGCTCGACATCTCCACCTGCATGCGTCGTCTGCTCACCGGTTATGCGCAGTACTTCAACCGGCGTCACCAGAGGGTCGGTCATCTCTTTCAGAACCGCTACAAATCCATCATCTGCGAGGAGGAGGTATACTTCGGCAAACTGGTGGCCTACAATCAAGTCCAATCTGCGGCAGGGCTGGTCGAAACGCTGAAGCTGCCTGCATCGTATTTCTGGTGCAGCCATGTGGAGTTTCTCGGCACGTTCAAATACTACGAAATGGATCGGAACTACGTGCTGCGTTTTTTTACGTCAGGATGGGATCGGCAAAGAAAGCTCATCTCCGGTTTCTCGAAGAGGAACTGGCCGTCGAGCGCGAAAAGGTGCTGTCAGGGGCCCCCCTCGTGCGTTAGCAGGGTGGCTGGTCGAACGTGCTGGCCTGCAAGGCTGCGGGAATAACCGCACTATTCCTGCGCTCCGTAAACAGGTGTGGCAAGATCCCTTTCCTCAGAAAGCAGCTTGCAAGAAAAGCCGTGTTCGAGTACGGTCTCTCTCTGGCCGGAACGGGTCGGCATCCCGGAGTGACGTCAAATGCCGTTAGCTATATGCTGAAGCTGCGACGATGCCTCATGTGATTCCTGCCGGATTACCTTTGCCGCTTTTACAGCGCAGAACGCAGTACCTCGACGATGTCCGCTTCGCTCATGGACGGCCGGCCGGGAAGGCGGCCGTCGGCGTCGTGGGCGACAAGAAGCGTATCCTTTGCATAGCGCTCGAGCAGTGCTTTTCCTATGCCGACCTCCGAAAGACAGGTCGGGCAGCCGATAGAGCGCAGGAACGCCTCGAACCGGTCGATGCCCTGTGCTGCGGCTTCCGAATCGTCGGGACGCTGCGGCGACAGTCCGAAAATGCGCTCCGCGAACTGCGCGAAGCGTTCGGGGCGGGTTCTGGCTGCGAACCGCATCCATGCCGGGTTTACCACAGCGAGTCCCGCACCGTGCGCAATGTCGTGATGGGCGGAGAGGGAGTGCTCGATCATATGCACCGGGTAGGGCGCCAGGGTGCCGATCTGCACCCAGCCGTTCAGGGCCACCACCGAGGCCCACTGTACCTGGGCCCGTGCCTTGATGTCTCGTCCGTCGGAGACTGCCCTTGGCCCCCACTCCATGGCGGTGTGAATCACTCCTTCGGCGAAGCGGTCCTGAAGCGGCGTGCCGTCCACGCCGTTGAAGTACGATTCGGTTACGTGGGTCATGAGGTCGCAGATGCCGAAAGCGGTCTGATCCGGCGGCACGCTAAGGGTCAGCTCGGGATCGACGACGGCGGCGCGGGGATAGAGGCATCCGGCTGTGACGAAAGACTTCAGGGTCGTTTTTTCATTGGTGATGACCGCACCGCCGTTCATTTCGGAACCGGTGGCCGCAAGGGTCGGCACGGTGACGACGGGGAGGGCTTTTTCCGGGAGCCTCCGGTTTTTCTGACCGGTCATCATGTTCCACGGGTCGCCTTCGTAAAAGAGCGTTGCAGCCATAGCCTTGGCGGCGTCCATCACGCTGCCGCCGCCGAGGGCGACCACCACGTCGCACCCTTCGCTCCTTGCGATTCCAGCGCCTCTCAATACCGTCGAGAGCCGTGGATTGGGCTCGATGCCGGAGCACTCCGCTACCGCGACGCCTGCGGCTTTCAGGCTCGAAACCGCCCGGTCGAACGTGTCGTTGCGCCTGACGCTGCCTCCTCCGGTTACGAGCAGTGCCTTTTTTCCGTATGCGCGCACCACTTCGCCCAGTCTGGAGAGCGACCCTGCTCCGAAAACAAGATGCGTCGGGTTCAGGAATTCGAATTTCATGCTGTTCTCCCTTGTGAGATGTTATCTGTCAGCCATTACACGGATATGCCCGGAATCCTCTCATGTGCCCTGTCCGGTTTATATCGAAAAATAAGGTATTTCCACTCTTTTTTTTCTTTTTCGGGCGATTGCAGTGCCGGAAAGACTCCTGAACGTGAGAACGGTTTCCGGTTTCTGTTGGTTTTTGTGTATTTTTTCTTTGAAAAACAAAGTTTATGGTTGGATCGCTATACTGCGGAACGCGAAACGAAAACAGGAGCTGCGAATGGATAGCGACAAACTCAAGTCTGTAGCGAAAGCCATCGTATCGGGAGGGAAGGGCGTACTTGCGGCGGACGAAAGCACACCCACCATCCGGAAGCGGTTCGATTCGATCAGAGTGGAGTCAACCGAAGAGAATCGCAGGCGTTACCGCGAAATCCTTTTTACGACCGAGGGTATCGAGCGCCATATCGGCGGCGTCATACTTTTCGACGAAACGCTGCGCCAATCAACCCGCGATGGGACTCCCTTCGCCAGGCACCTCTCTGGCCGGGGAATCATTCCGGGGATCAAGGTGGATAAAGGGGCCAGGGCGCTGCCTCTCTTCTCCGGCGAAAAGGTCACCCAGGGTCTGGACGGCCTCGGTGAGCGGCTTGCAGAATATCGGCAACTCGGGGCGGAGTTCGCCAAGTGGAGGGCGGTTATCGAGATCGACGGGCACGATATCCCTTCGCCGTTCGGAATCCGTGCCAATGCGCATGCTTTGGCGCGTTACGCCGCACTGTGTCAGGAACTCGATATCGTTCCGATCGTGGAGCCGGAAGTGCTCATGGACGGCGCCCACAGCATTGAACGCTGCGAAGCGGTGACATCCATGGTGCTCGAAGCGGTGTTCGCCGAACTTGATCTTCACCGCGTGCTGTTCGAGGGTATGCTGCTGAAGCCGAATATGGTGATCGCCGGAAAGCTGAGCGTACGCCGGAGCAGCGTCGAACAGGTTGCCGAGGCCACAATCCGCTGCATGAAGCGTTACGTTCCGGCTGCAGTGCCGGGGATAGTATTTCTTTCTGGCGGGCAGAGCGCAGAAGAGGCTACGGAACATCTGAACGCCATGAATACCGTGGGGCCGCATCCCTGGCAGGTCAGCTTCTCTTACGGGAGGGCCCTGCAGGCGCCGGTGCTTGCCGCCTGGATGGGCCTGGAGCGCAATCTTGCCGCCGCTCAACAGGCATTGTCGAAACGGTGCCGATTGAACGGGCTGGCCCGCGAGGGTCGGTATACGCTGGACATGGAGCGGGCTGAATAATCGATTGCCGTACTTCGGGACTGTCGGTGCTGGGAAAAAAAACGGGTTTTGCCCGATGGGGCTACTTCCGGATATGGGTTCTGATTTCTGCGGTCCAGGCGGAGAGGACGAGCAGCGGGTTCGCGTTACGGTCGATGGCGCGGATGGCTTCTTCGGTTAGGGTGGAGATTGCGAAGAAGTCCGGATTGGGGAAGCTTTTGGTGAAGCGGTCTATTGCCGGGGTGATATCCGGGTTGTTGAGTCCCTTGAAGCCAGGGATGATCAGGCGGTGGTTGACATCCTGGAAGAAGAGCAGGAGGGAGCCGAGAAAGAGGACGACCTCCGGTTTCGAAAGGTTTTTCGCATGGTTTTCACAGGCGATGAGTGCTTCGTGGAAGCGGTTCGGGGTGAGCACGAGGCGGAGGTAGTCGATTGCCTGGTTGCGCAGCAGGACGGCAGGAATCCCCTCGCTGCTGCCGCTCCGGCTCATGAGCTCCCAGGCAAGGGCCAGGTTGCCTCGCGAGAAGTTTACGGTAAAGCCGAGTTCGGGTTCCGTTATATCGGGACGGTTTTCCTCAAGCCACAGGCGAAGCTCCTGGGGAGAGGTACGCTGGAAGCGGATCTGCTGGCAGCGGGAACGGATGGTGGGAAGGAGCGCATCGGGGCGCGACGAAACAAGGATGAACATGACGTGGCCGGGCGGTTCTTCGAGCAGCTTGAGCAGCTTGTTTGCAGCCGCGGGGTTCATCCGGTCGGCCTGCGAGATGATGAATATTTTCCGGCTGCCTTCGGAGGGCATGTAGAGCGCTTTCTGCTGCAGCGCGACGATCTGCTCGCTGAGAATCCCCATGGAACGGTCCATCGACGGCGTAAGGTAGGGATTCAGCTTTTTTTCTTCGACGAGCGCTTCGTAGCGCTCCCTGGCCTCGGTGAATTTTTTGTTCTCTTTTTTTACGCTTTCTCCGGCGTCGAGCAGCGCGGCCTCTACCGGAAAGATGTATTCGATGTTCGGGTGCATGAAGGCCGCTATCTGCATGCAGTCGGGGCAGGTTCCGCATGAACCGTTTTCGGGGTTTTCCCGGCTGTTGCGGCAGTTGAGCATCCGTGCCAGCTCGAAGGCGATGCTCTCCTTTCCTGACGCTTCAGGACCTGTGAAGAGGTAGGCATGAGCGAGACGTCCGGTTTCGATTGCTTTCTGCAGAACCCGGATCTGCTGTTTCTGGCCGATAATGTTTTTCCAGCTCATGCCATCCTCTTGAGGGTTCAGATAAAGGTCAGCCAGTTGTAGGGATCTTCACCGGTCTTGACGATTTTCAGGTAGTGATGCTGCAGGGCTTCTGTGATCGGACCGCGTTTTTCGTTGCCGATCGGGTATTTGTCGATGCTTCTGACCGGCGTGATTTCCGCCGCGGTGCCGGTAAGGAAGACCTCGTCGGCGACATAGAGCGCCTCACGGGGTATCATGGTTTCACGGACTTCGTAACCGAGCTCGCTGGCGATATGCATGACCGCGTAACGGGTGAAACCCGGAAGAATCGATTGTGCCGACATCGGGGTATGGATAACGCCGTCGCGGATGACGAAAATGTTTTCGCCGCTTCCTTCGGAAACGTAGCCGTTCGTGTCGAGCGCAAGCCCTTCGGCATAGTTGTCCATGAGAGCTTCCATCTTGATAAGCTGGGAGTTCAGGTAGTTGCCTCCGGCTTTTGCCCATGAGGGAAGGGTGTTCGGAGCCAGACGGTTCCACGAAGAGACACGGACGTCAACGCCGGTTTCAAGCACATCCTCGCCGAGATAGGTGCCCCACTCCCAGGTGGCGATGGCAACCTCGATAGCCGCCAGATAGGGGTTGACGCCGAGCGCCCCCTGGCCGCGGTAGACGAGCGGCCTGATATAGCAAGATTTATGGCCGTTGGCCTTGATGGTGCCTGTGATGGCATCCTTGAGTTCCTGTTCGGAATAGGGTATTTCGATACGGTATATTTTTGCCGAGTCTCTGAGCCTTTTGATGTGTTCGTCGAGGAAAAGTACCGCCGAACCTTTTGCCGTTTCATAGCAGCGGATGCCTTCGAATATTGACGATCCGTAATGAACGACATGCGACAGAATGTGGATTTTCGCATCATTCCAGTCGATCAGCTCGCCGTTCATCCAGATTTTTTCGGACTTGTTCATGGTGAAGTCGTTGGGTGTTTAGCATTACCGGTACAAACCTGAAAGATATACGGTTTTGCCTTTTTTAAAAGAAGAATGTGGGTTTGGCAGTAGTCGGTAGTCAGTAGTCGGTAGTCGGTAGCCGGTAGTCGGTAGTCGGTAGTCGGTAGTCGGTAGTCAGTAGTCGGTAGTCGGTAGTCAGTAGTCAGTAGTCAGTAGTCAGTAGTCAGTAGTCAGTAGTCAGTAGTCAGTAGTCGGTAGTCAGTAGTCAGTAGTCAGTAGTCGGTAGTCAGTAGTCAGTAGTTGGTAGTTGGTAGTCAGTAGTCGGTAGTCAGTAGTCGGTAGTCGGTAGTCAGTAGTCAGTAGTCGGTAGTCAGTAGTTGGTAGTTGGTAGTCAGTAGTTGGTAGTTGGTAGTCAGTAGTCGGTAGTCGGTAGTCGGTAGTCGGTAGTCGGTAGTCGGTATCAGGTAGAGGGGAGAAGAGTGTGGGCGGAGAAGAGAGTGAGCTGTGTGTGGTGAGTGGGGAAGAGAGTGGGCGGAGAAGAGTGGGCGCGGTGAGCGGGAGAAGATGGATCACGGGGCGGACTGAAAGTTCTGGCGATAAAAAAAACAGCAGATAGCAGGCAGAATCAATTTTTTTCTGCCTACTGCCTACTGCCTACTGCCTACTGCCTACTGCCTACTGCCTACTTGCTCAGTATATCCTTTCGTAGACGCCTTCCACTTCGCGGAGGATCGGCTCGTAGCTGCTCGACGTGCGTCCGAAGCAGATTCCGAGCGATTCGTAAAGGGCTACCTGATCGAGATCGACGTGACGCTGGGTGATGGCTTTCGACGACTCGATGTATTCGACCTTGCGTCCCTTGACTTTCGATACCGTGACGCCGCTTTTTCCGTCGAGCAGAAGAAGGATGGCCGCGGCTCCGGCTTCGTAACCGAAATTGACGTCGTATGCCGAAGAGTTGCCTGCACGGACGAGATGACCGGGGTGAATTTCACGAACTTCGGGGATTTCGTAAACGCCTTCGACGAACATGCCGGTCTCTTTCATGAAGATGGGCATCGCCGGATCGGCTTTCATGCGTTTCTGGATTTCCTGGCAGGTGTATTTGCCCGCGCCGGCGAGTTTTTTATGGCCGAAAGCGTCGATACCTGCTGATTCGTCGACAATTTCGGTGCCGTCGGCGTTTTTCATGCCTTCGGCTACGACGATGGTGTAGGTGCCGCTGTGCACGTCGCTCTGACGGATCCTGCGGGTGAACCGTTTGGCGAGGTGTTCGTAGACGACCTCCCAGTTGACCGGAATTTCGGGAATGAGAATACAGTCGGCTTCGGCTGCAATGCCGCTTCTGAAAGCAGTGTGGCCTGCGTACCTGCCGAACACTTCTGTGACCAGCACCCTGTTGTGGGTCTTGCCGGTGGTTTTAAGGTCGTGGACGAACTGGGCAATGCGGTTGATGGTGGAGTCGCCCCCTACAGAGTAGGTCTGCAGGTCGAGATCCATGGTTTTCGGCGCATGGATGCAGTGCACGCCCTGCTGGCTGAGGTCGACCATAACGCTTCCGGAGTCGTCGCCGCCGCTTATGATAAGACCGTCAAGGTTGAACTTTTTCATGCCTTCCTTGATGCGGTTGTATTTGTCGGGATTGCGGATTGCCTTGATTTTAACCCTTGAATGACCGGCTTCGGAGCCGGCAAACATCGCATCGAACTGGTCGAGGCGCTCTTTGTCGAGTCTGACTATCTTTTCGCTGTCGACAAGGTTATACAAACCGGCATAGCCGTTCGGAATGACATACAGTTCAAGATCACGGGCTTCTGCCATCAGGGCGGCGCCTTTCAGGACGGCGTTCAGCCCCCCGCAGTCTCCGCCGCTGGTCAGGATTCCTATTTTTTTCACGGTTCCTTTCTCCTTGATTGCTCGGGTTAGATTTTAACGGCCTAATTTTTATACATTTGAGGAGTATCTCCTGCCTATGGCAGTCAAGATAGATGTTTTGTGTGATTTTTCATCACGACAGGGGCATTTTACCCTGCCGTATTCGTTGACGTTACGATGATTCCCTTCGCTGCATGACCTTTTTCGATCACCTGAAAATCGCCTGGGTTCACCTCAGGGAGCGCAAGCGCCAGACCCTCCTGACAGCTCTCGGTGTGGCCGTGGGTTCGGCCATGCTGGTAACCACCATTTCGGTCGCCAACGGATCGTCGTCGAATGTTGTGGCCAAGGTGATCGATACGGCACCTCACGTGCTGGTGAGCGCCGAGAGGATCGATCCGCTCGTGCCGGATAATGTTATCGGAAATATTCCCGGAACAATCTCCATGGTCGAGAAGAATGTAACAACCGAGGCAAAGGAGCTGATCAAGAGCTATCCGGATGTGGTTGAGCGGATAGGCAGGGTTCCCGGAGTGGAGCGTATCTCCCCGTTCGTGATCACAAGGGTGATCGCCCGCAACAAGAGCCGGTTTACGGCCTGTGCCGCTCGAGGGGTGGTTCCCATTCTGGAGGCCGATATTGCCGGACTGAAGAAAAATCTTGTCGAAAAAAATGCGCTCGATGAGCTTGCCTGGACGCCGAACGGCATTATTGTCGGCAATCTTCTGGCCAGAAAGCTCAATGCGGAGTATCGCGACCGGATTGTGCTGGTGACGAAAAACAGCGAGCAGTATCCGGTAACGATTGTCGGCATGTTCAGCAGCGGGTTTAATGCAAAGGATGAACGCGAGGCCTATGTGAACCTTCCGCTCGCCCAGAGAATGGAGGGCATAGCCGAAAATTCTGCAACCGGTATCGGTCTGAGAACGGCGGATGTCGATCGTGCAGGCGCCGTTGCGTCAACCGTCCAGCGCCTGACCGGCTACCGCAGCGAAAGCTGGGATGAAACCAACCGGAACGTCATCGAGTTCTACAACCGCAATGCCGCCATCACGCTGGTGCTTGTGGGTTTCGTGTTTGTCGTGGCCGGGCTTGGTGTTTCTTCGGTGATGACCACCGTGGTGCTGCAGAAGGTTCGCGATATCGCCATACTTCGTTCGATGGGGGTGCAGCGCGGGAGCATTACCCTTATTTTTATGCTCGAAGGGCTGATCATGGGCATTTTTGGCGTTCTGATCGGCAGTCCGGCCGGACATGTGATCTGCCATTTCATTTCGCTTATTCGTTTCGAGGCGAGCACGGCGGGAGTGCTGCGCAGTGACCGCATCAACATTTTTGAAACCCCCGAAGCTCATCTTATGGTCATTGCCTTCGGTATTCTCATTGCCGTGCTCTCTTCCATAACGCCGGCCAGGAAGGCCACCAGATACCCTCCGGTGAGCATCCTCAGAGGCCAGGTGGGCGTTTAGTTCTTCCCGGCCTCCCGGAGGGAGGCTTTCACTGCTGACGGATAATGCAGACGGCGTGAGCCGCAGCACCCTCTTCGCGTCCTATGTAACCGAGTTTTTCGTTGGTGGTGGCCTTTACCGATACTGCATTGATCTCCATCCCGAGGCAGCGGGCGATATTACGGCGCATTTCGTCTATGTAGGGGGCGATTTTAGGCGCTTCGAGCAGCAGCATGGCGTCGACGTTAATGGTTTCGAATCCCTCTTTTTTCAGCAGTTTTCCAACGTGGCGGAGCAGTATCATGCTGTCGATGTCCTTGAATTCCTGGCTGGTGTTCGGAAAATGCAGGCCGATGTCGCCGAGCGCTGCGGCGCCGAGCAGGGCGTCACTGACGGCGTGGAGCAGCACATCGGCATCGCTGTGGCCGTCAAGGCCTTTTGTTGAGGGTATATCTACACCGCCGATGACCAGCTTGCGGCCTTCGGCGAAAGGGTGAACGTCTATTCCGATTCCAATGCGCATGGTGCTGTAATGGTTTAAAGGATGAAACTGTTTTGTCGGGCAATAAATATAAAGGAGTAGGGAGCAAGGAGCAAGGTGTGGGGATCACTATTGTGCTTTTCTTGACTTTCTCAGGCGCCCGCTGCTCCCGATTTGTCCTGCCGGCGATAAAGTCTTAAATTGCGTTATAATACTTTTCCTCAACATTACCGAGGGGGCAGGGGGAACCCCTGGGATGAGTTTTTTGCAAATGCAGCGATTCTTCTGGATATGTTCCGGAACGCCGGTTCATTTTATTGAAAAGTATTCCACAGAACACAGCAAATATCTTGGTATCGGCGCGACCATCGTGTTCACGGCTCTTTTTGCCGGCCTTTCGGGTGGCTATGCGCTTTATTTCGTCTTCGCCGGAAACCCCTTCGCTCCGATCTGGTCGGTTTTGTTCGGCCTGCTCTGGGGGCTCGCCATTTTCAATCTCGATCGCTATATCGTATCGAGCATCAATAAAACCTCGAAAGGGCTCAGGCAGTTCTGGCAGGCTTCGCCCCGGCTTGTCTTTGCGGTGCTGATCGCTATTGTCATCGCTCGTCCGCTGGAGCTGAAGATTTTCGACAAGGAGATACATGAACGTCTCAAGGAGCGTTATCTTGGCGATCAGAAGGAGCAGATCAGAAAGGTTCAGGCTTCGTTCACTGAGAAGTATGCGCTGGAACTGTCGCAGATCAAAAAGTATCAGGCAGAGTACGACCTGTTGAGCAGCGATGTCAATCGGCTTCGCGAGGAACTCAAGGAGGAGGTGTTCGGTTCGAAAACGGCAACGACGTCGGGTGTGCCCGGATACGGCACCTATGCGAAAAACAAGGAACTGGTGGTTGATGCCAAACATCAGCGACTGGTGTTTCTTGCCGCACAGCTTGCCGAACTTCAGGCTTACATGAATGCACAGAAAGCGGCTGAGGGGATCAACAACCAGATGATGCTCACCGAAGAGCTGCTCGACCGAAAAGCCGTTCATGCAGGTTTTGCCGACAGGAACTGGGCTCTTGGTGCACTGACGCGCGACAGTGGCGATGTGAGTCGCTCATCGGCTGCTGCGGTTCAGTTCATAACGCTGCTCTTTATCGCCTTCGAGTGTGCTCCTCTTATTGTGAAACTGCTCTCCGATGCCGGTCCTTCGGATGTCGAAGGGAGTGAAACCGAGCGCCGGATCATTGCCCAGCTTACCAATACTGCGTTCCTGAACCGTAACAGGGTTGTCCGCCAGTACCGGTTTATGGGGGCCAAACCAGGCCGTCGGCATGCCCGCCGGTATATGGGGCAGAAAAGGTGAAGATTGTAGTCAGTAGTCAGTAGTCAGTAGTCGAGGAGTGGGGAGGAGGAAAAGAATCGGTAGTTAGCCAGGAGAAGACTGAATGGAGAGAAGAGATGCAGCGAAAACTTTTCGCGATTTAATTGCCTGGCAGCATGCCCACGCTTTTGTTTTGGATGTTTACAGGGTTACCCGGTCGTTTCCAAAAGAGGAAATATATGGATTGACATCACAATTTCGGCGAGCTGCGGTTTCAATTCCGGCAAATATTGCGGAAGGTTTTGTGAAAAACTCAAATGCTGATAAGGTCCGTTTTTTCAACATAGCTCAAGGTTCACTCGAAGAGTGTCGCTACTATAGTCTGCTTGCTGCCGATCTTTGTTATTTTTCTTCCGATCGGAATGAATTTGAATGAGCAGGTGGAGATGATAAGCAAGCTCCTGACGGGGCTTATTAAAGCAGTAGCCGGTAGTCAGTAGTCGAGGAGTGGGGAAGAAGGAAAGAGTCGGTAGTTAGCCAGGAGAAGATGGAATGGAGAGGAGAGATGCAGCGAAAACTTTTCACGATTTAATTGCCTGGCAGCATGCTTACGCTTTTATTTTTGGATAGTTAGTGCCGTTACCGTTTATCCTGATATTTTCTCCTTACAGCCTACAGCCTACAGCCTACAGCCTACAGCCTACAGCCTACAGCCTACAGCCTACAGCCTACAGCCTACTGCCTAACACTCACTTTTTTTCGGCTCACGACATACAGCGAACAGCCAACGGCATTTAAACAATCAGGCTTCCTACATAATCCCGGTATGCCGGGGCTCCTGGAGTCGAGAAGTGGGCTTCAACGGCTTCGGCGACGCGCTGGCTGATGTCGGGGTAGACGAAGTTCATGGTGCCGATCTGAATGGCGCTCGCGCCAACCAGCAGGAACTCCATGGCGTCTTCGAAACTGCCGATGCCGCCCATTCCGACCACAGGTATCTTTACAGCGTTGTAAACCTCCCAGACCTTTGCGAGTGCTACGGGCTTAATGGCAGGACCGGAGAGGCCTCCGGTGATGTTTCTAATAAGCGGTTTACGGGTTTTGTAGTTGACGGCCATGCCGACAAGCGTGTTGATCAGCGAGACCGAGTCGGCTCCGGCCTCCTCCGCAGCAAGTGCGATGGAGCTGATGGAGGTGACGTTCGGGGTCAGCTTGATCATGAGGTGACGCCGGGTCACCTTGCGGAGCTCCGAAACGATTTCAAAGGTTGCGTCGCGGCTTACGCCCATGATCATGCATTCGCCCTTGACGTTGGGGCATGAAAGGTTGATCTCATATCCGTCGAGACCTTCAACACCATCGAGCCGGGAAACCACCTCGACATAATCGTCTATCGAACGGCCGGCTATGTTGACGACGACCGCTGTGTCGAGTTTTCGCAGGAAGGGTACTTTTTCGGAAATGAACCGTTCCACCCCCACGTTTGCCAGCCCGATGGCGTTGACCATGCCGGAAGGGGTTTCGGCAATGCGCTGCGGAGGGTTGCCTGCACGGGGCTCAAGAGAGATCGCCTTGGTGACGATCCCTCCGATTTTTGCGAGATTGCAAAGCCTGCTCAGTTCCTCTCCGTAGGATGCGGTGCCGGAAGCGAGCATGACCGGGGATTTGAGGTCAAGCCCGCGGCCGAGCGATACGGCTGCGGCGGGCTTGAGGGTGCGTATGGCGGCTTCGTTACCCATGGTTCCGGTTCGTGTTCAGATGAAAGCCGTTTGGTTCTCAGTCCCGGTTCAGGTAGTACTTTTCAGCATAATCCCTGACCATCCGGTGCGTGTTGTATTCCGGCGCTATGGTTGCGATGGCGTTACGGATTTTCTTGAGCCATTTGAATGGCAGGTTGTTTTCATCGTGCTCGTAATAGGTCGGGATGATCTGGTTTTCAAGCACATCGTAGAGCTTTTCGGCGTCGAAACGGTCCTGTTCCTGGTAGTCGTCGAACATCTCTCCGTTGCCGATCGACCACCCGTTTTCGCCGTTATAGGCTTCGGGCCACCAGCCGTCGAGTACGCTGAAGTTCAGGCCGCCGTGCAGCACGGTTTTTTCGCCGGAAGTTCCGCTTGCCTCCATAGGTCTGACCGGATTGTTCAGCCATACGTCCACACCTGACACCATCCGTTTGGCTACGCCGAGGTTGTAGTTTTCAAGGAAGATCACTTTTCCCGAAAACTGGGGTCTCCGGGAGTGTTCGACAATCTGGCGGATGTAATCCTTGCCTGCGTCATCATGCGGATGGGCCTTGCCTGCAAATACGATCTGCACCGGCATGGTGGGATGGTTGATGATCCGGTTGAGGCGCTCAAGATCCCTGAATACCAGCGGAGCGCGTTTGTAGGTTGCAAACCTGCGGGCAAATCCTATGGTAAGCACGTCCGGAGAAAGCGTATTTTTCGCCATCCGTGATGAATCGTATTCGGGATACATCGAGTGCGTGTGCTGGTGGAAGAGCTGGTTTGCCAGGTACCGGTAGATAAAGTCGATCAGATTGCGTTTGAGGCGGTACCGGAGGCACCAGAGCGCTTCGTCGCTGACGTTTTCAAGTACGGCTTCGGCGGCTTCACGCGATGCGGTGAGGGTGTCGAGGCTGTCGGTGAATTTGCACCAGAAGCGTTCGGTCGCTCCGCTGGCCCAGCTCTGCGAGTGGATTCCGTTTGTGATATGGCCGATGGGCACCAGATCGGGCGAGCCGACTTCAAAGAGGTTTTGCCACATCTGTCGGGATACTTCGCCGTGCAGTTTCGAAACTCCATTGGCCGCTCTTGAGAAGTTGAGGGCAAGCACGGTCATGGTAAAGAGTCCGTAGATGTTGCTGCGGTCTTCGGAGCCAAGCAGCATCAGGTCATCAAAATCGATGCCGGACTGCTGGAGGTAACGGTCGAAGGTGTAGTGCATCATGTCGCGCGAGAAGCGGTCGTGACCTGCGGGTACCGGAGTATGCGTCGTGAAGACGCAATGGTTCTTGACGGATTTCTTTGCTTCTTCCATCGGCTTACCTGCAGCGAGTTCCTGTGCAAGCAGTTCAAGGGTGAGGAAGGCTGAGTGGCCTTCATTCATATGGTAGACTGCCGGCTTGATGCCGAGCGCATTGATCAGCTTTACGCCGCCGATGCCAAGCACGATCTCCTGATTGATGCGCATGTTCTGGTCGCCGCCGTATACGCGGCAGCAGATGTCGCGGTAATGAGATTCGTTGGCCGGAATGTTGGTATCGAGCAGGTAGAGGGTTGCCCTTCCGACCTTGAGACTCCATGCCTGTGCGAAGACCTCTCCCTGTGCGATGTTGACCGAAATGATGAGATCCTTGCCGTCGGGTCCGGTGACTTTTTCAATCGGGAGGCTTTCGGCGTATTGCAGCGGATAATCTTCAAGCTGCCACCCATCGTGGTTGAGGTACTGGCGGAAGTATCCTTCCTTGTAGAAAAGTGTAATGCCTACAAAGTTGATGCCGAGGTCGCTTGCGGATTTGATATGGTCGCCGGCAAGCACGCCGAGGCCTCCCGAATAGATCCTGACACTTTCGTGGATGCCGAATTCGGCGCAGAAATAAGCTACCGGATTTTTTACGAGTTCCGGAACATTTGCCGCTGCCCAGGTGTCGGGCTGTTTCATGTAGGTTCTGAAACGTTCGGCTACCCGTTCGATCTTTTCGCCCAGTTCGCACTGACAGCGGGACTGGAGCTCTTCGTTGGATATATGCCGCAGCAGTTCGACAGGGTTATGATTGACCCTCTCCCAGAGAATAGGGGAGAGTTCCTTGAAAATTTCTTTGGCTTCAGTGTCCCATGACCACCAGAGATTTCTTGTGAGTTCTTTACAGGACGATACGGTTTTACGCATAGGTTTGCAGGAATAGTTAACATGCGCTTGCAGGAGCTTATTCGAAGAAAGAGTGTATCTTATCACTCTCGACTGCAGAAGCTGCATTGAAAAAGTATTGCTTAATTTACTCTTTTAGTCTTTAAAACCGCAATCTGCTGCAAGTGATTCACAATACGGTAACTTTAGCGCATATTTCCGACATCCATCTCGGGGGCCGAAACGACCGCAAAGGCCTTGCCGGACTTGACAGGATGCTGCACTATTTCAACCTGAGAGGGATCGATCATCTCGTTATTACGGGTGATCTTTGCGATCCCGGAACTCCGGCAGGATGGTTCGTTATGCGCGAGAAACTTGCCGAGCACGGGTTTTTCTCCTGGGAGCGGACAACGCTGATTCCGGGAAATCACGATCTGATAAATATCGAGGAGGAGATGCGGATCTACAATGCGCTGAACCCTTTTCCCGGAAGCCGCCGGCGAGCCCTGCAGGAGCGCCTTGCGGCGTTTTGTGCTCTCTTCGGCGATCTGATGGCCGGAGGCGAGGGTGTGCCAGCCGGGTTTCCTTTTGTAAAGGTGATGAATTTTCCCGCACTCTCTCTGGGTTTTGCCGCAGTCAATTCGGTCTGGCCCTGGCACCGTTCGGATAACCCTCTCGGGGCGAGAGGGTTTATCGAGACTTCGGAACTTCGCGCATTTTCCCTGCCAGAAGTAGCCGGGGCTTTGAGGGAAAGTTTTGTCGTGGGGCTTTGCCACCATGCACTCAGGGTATACGGCACGCTTTCACCGATCGATCAGGCTTTTGACTGGACCATGGAGCTGATCAACCGCAGCGAATATATCTCCGCGATGAAGGCTCTTCGGGCAAGAGTGATACTGCACGGCCATTTTCACCGCTTTCAGACCTACGCGCTGGAGGGTATGCAGATCGTTAACGGGGGGAGTTTCCGTTACGCTCCCGACCGTTACAGCGAGATGGTTATCGGTGCCGACGGAAGCTGCGCACAGCAATTTCTCAGTCTGCCGTGAATCGGAAATCAGGGACGCCAACCATAAAAAAAGCTGCCGGAAAAGGCAGCTTTTTTTATGGTTGGAATACCGGTCTATCGATGTTCCGATCGGCAAAAACCTTTCAGCCCTGACCGCGACGGGCAAGCTGGCGGTCCATCATGATCAGCGCATGGCCTTTTTCACCGGCTATTTTCAGGGTTTCAAGAATTTCCGACGCAGCCGCTTCTTCCTCTACCTGTTCCTCAATGAACCAGTGAAGCATGACCTGTGCGGCATAGTCCTTCTCTTCGAGCGCGATTTCGTAGAGCTTGTTGATGAGCGAGGTTATTTTTCTCTCATGGCCGAGTACCTCTTCAAAAAGTCCTGCGGGTGACTTGAATTCGGTTTTAGGCTGTTCGATAGCCTGCAGCTGAACGCGACCACCCCGCTCGTTCACAAATTTGTAGAGCTTCATGGCATGGCCCATCTCTTCTTTTGTCTGAAGTTTGAGCCAGCTTGCAAAACCAGGCAGGTTTTCCGATTCGGCATATGCAGCCATCGACAGATAGAGGTAGGATGATGCGAATTCGTGGTTGATCTGTTCGTTAAAGGCTTTTTCAAGTTTTTTACTGAGCATGCGATCTCTCCGTTTTATCAATTATATATTTATGTAAAATATTAAATAATATGCAGTTGTAAGAATCAACGCAAGCCGCTTCCAGATAGTTTCCCGGTTTCTTTTTTTATCGGTCGATATTGTTTTCCCTCATGTAGGTCCTGATTCTTTCGGCATGGTCACGATCTTCCTGATTGAGCTGTTTGAAAATCTCGACCGACGGTGAAGGTGAAGGTGTGTCGAGAAAATTCTGAAAATGCGACTCTCCCGCGGCCAGTTCGAGTTCAAGCGCCGTTGAAAAAGCCTCTTTACGTGACGGAGTTTTTCTGGTATACTGCTCGATCAGGTCCGCAATCCGCAAGTTGGTTTGCATGAGGGCTTCCAGATCGCCGGCCAGCAGGTTTTCAGGGAAAAACTCGAGAGGCTGCGGCTGTTTTTTCTCCTGCTGGAGCAGTGCAGCGTGTCCCCGTTCCTCCATTGCCAGCTGCCACCAGAAATCCTCGTCATCGGGAAACAGGTCGTTGAGCACCGTGTAGAGTTTGGCAAGATTGTGTTCAAGCTTTATGGATTCGTCGAGATGCTCCGAGATGATGTTGGTCATAGCCGGGTCGGTTTGGTTTGTGATTCAGCTGAAAAGTAATATACGATCTTGCGCATTAAGTGTTGAATCCTGCAATGCCTCTCGGCAGGTGAAAGCGCATGAAATTATTGCGTTGACCAGGAGGGGAGCAGGTTTCCTGTACAACCCTTGCGAAATTGCCACTTATGCTGCCTCTTCCACCGGGGTCGAGCTGCATTCCGACGAACCGGGCGGTCTGCTGATGCCGGAGTATCCCGACGTTCTGTGTGATCAGGCGACCTTCAGTGCTTTCTTTTGCAGGGTTACGGTATTTTTGTTGTGTTGGTGACGTCCCTGGAGCGCATTCAGGTTCTTTTATGGCTGATTGTTTGATTAACCGGATTCTTTTTCCGTAAATTCGTTTTTGTTTCCCTGTGTGTGAGTCCGTGCTCCGTCCGCTTTTTTCAAATGGTTTCGGGCTCTGCTTTTCAAGTTACGGGGCCTATTTTTTCAAGAAGCTTTTTCGTTCATGGCAACTTCACAAGAAGGCGCTGAGTTACCTCATTTATCCGGCAGCCCTGGTTTCAAAGGCCTTGCTTCGCTTTCTCTTGTAGCTCTCGGTGTGGTGTTCGGCGATATCGGCACCAGTCCACTCTATGCTATCCGGGAGTGTTTTCATGGTGATTACGGTATTGCGGTCTCTCACGATAACGTGTTGGGAGTGCTTTCGCTGCTCTTCTGGGCACTGATTCTTATTGTTTCGTTGAAGTACCTGACCTTCATCATGAAGGCAGATAACGAGGGAGAGGGTGGAATTCTGGCGCTGACCGCGCTCATTATCGGCCATAGCCGAAAGAACAGGCATGAGCGGTGGTTCCTTGTCGCGATCGGACTGTTCGGTGCTTCCCTGCTTTACGGTGACGGCATGATCACTCCGGCCATTTCCGTGCTCAGCGCGGTCGAGGGGCTGCAGATCATAGCACCGACGTTCAAGAATCTGGTCATACCGGTAACCGTGGTGATTCTTACCGGCCTGTTCTTCATGCAGCATCACGGCACGGCCAAGGTTGGGGCATTTTTCGGACCGGTCATCATGGTCTGGTTTGCCGTCATCGCGATTCTCGGTTTGATCGAGATTGTCAGGTATCCCGAGATTCTCAGGGCGGTTTTCCCCTGGTACGGTTTCCGGTTTCTCCTTGAAAACAATATTCAGGGATTTCTGGTACTCGGTGCGGTATTTCTTTCCGTAACCGGTGCCGAGGCGCTCTATGCCGATATGGGCCATTTCGGAAAAACCCCGATTCGCCTTACCTGGGTTTTATTCGTGCTGCCTTCGCTGCTGCTCAACTATTTCGGGCAGGGTGCTCTCCTGCTCGCTTCGCCACAGGAATCGCACCATCCCTTCTATGCGCTTGTTCCCTCCTGGGGCCTCATTCCCATGGTGATTCTTTCGACCACGGCTACTATCATCGCTTCCCAGGCGCTCATTACCGGGGTGTTTTCGCTGACCCAACAGGCGATCCAGCTGGGATATTTTCCCCGCCTCACCATTCGTCACACCTCTGCCGGTCATTACGGGCAGATTTATGTTCCGGCAGCCAACTGGGGACTGATGGTTTCAACCATCAGTCTGGTTATCGGATTCGGTTCTTCAAGCAGGCTTGCTGCGGCATACGGTGTTGCCGTGACGGCGACCATGCTGATTTCCACGGTGCTGTTCTACTATGTGGCCCGTGATATATGGAAATGGAACAAGCTTGCGATCGACGTGATGATAACATTCTTTTTCATCATCGATCTGTCGTTTTTCGGGGCAAGCGCAAGCAAGTTGCTGCATGGGGCATGGTTTCCCCTGGTGATAGGTCTGTTTATCTTTACGCTGCTCTATACCTGGAAGCAGGGCAGGAGTCTTATGCTGAAACAGCTCAAGGACCGCACCCTGACCGTCGAGGAGTTCATACAGAGTCTTGCCCTGCAGCAGCCCCAGCGGGTGAGCGGCCAGGCAGTCTATCTTACTGCCAATCCCGATGTGATTCCGGTAGCGCTGCTGCACAATATGCGCCATAACAAGATCCTGCATTCGGAGGTCGCCCTGTTTCATTTCAGCACCGAACGGGTGCCGAGGGTTCCCAACAGCCGCAAGGTCGAGGTGGTCAAGTGCGGGGACGGAATATACAAGGTGGTCGCCCGTTACGGCTTCATGGAGTCGCCAAGCATCCAGCAGGTCTTTTCGCTTGCCCATCACAAAGGGTTTCATTTCCGTCTCGAGGCGACAAGCTTTTTCCTGAGCCGCGAGAAAATCGTCACGGGTCTGAAGTCGAAAATGGGCCTGTGGCGAAAGAAGCTCTATGCCCTGATGATGCGCAACGCCATCAGTGCCACAGGTTACTACGATCTGCCTTCAGGTCAGGTGATTGAAATCGGTATGCAGGTTCAAATCTGATTGCTTATGGATTTTTCCGTTCTTCACGATCTGCTTCGCCAGATAATCGATAATCCGGTTCCCTCGCTTCTTGTCGTGCTGAACCTGATTCTGATCGAGAGTCTGCTCTCGGTCGATAATGCCGCCGTACTGGCAACCATGGTTATGGATCTGCCGCCGAAGCAGCGTTCGGCCGCATTGCGCTACGGCATTCTCGGAGCCTATCTGTTCAGGGGCGTCTGCCTGCTGTTTGCGGCAGTGCTGGTAAAGATATGGTGGCTGAAGCCGTTCGGAGGCCTTTATCTGCTCTATCTGGTTGCCGACTGGTGGAAGGGGCGCAAAACCGCCAGCTTGCAGGACGATTATTTCGACAAGCAGGATAACTGGTTTTACCGGGTCACCGTCGGCTCTCTGGGCGCTTTCTGGTCAACGATCATTCTTATCGAGCTGATGGATCTGGCTTTTTCCATCGACAATGTATTTGCAGCGGTAGCCTTCAGCGACAATATTCTGCTCATATGGCTGGGTGTGTTTATCGGAATTCTCGCCATGCGTTTCGTTGCCCAGGGGTTCGTCTTCCTGATGGAGCAGTATCCGTTTCTGGAGACCTGTGCATTCATCGTTCTTGGTATTCTCGGCGTGAAGCTTTCGCTGTCGGTGTTCGAACATTTCTATCCAGGGGCTTACCTGAGCAGGTTTCTCGGCGGTCATGAAGCCGATGCTCTGACTTCGGCCGTGACGGTAGCCGTATTTTTTATTCCTGTCCTCAGCAGTCTGCTTTTTAATGTGCCTGCACGAATGCAGCCGAAAGGGCAGGATGCCGAGTGTTGAGTACCGTTCTCTTTTCCTGATTGATGAACGATTTCCGAAGGGTATTTATCGGTATGCCGGCTTCCGCAGAGCTGCGGCGGGAGGTTAAGCGATACAGCCGCGGTTTTTCTGACAGAGCCGTTCGGTGGATCGCTCCGGAACACTTGCACGTTACTCTCGTGCCCCCGTGGCAGTGCCGGGATATCGATCCGGTTTGCCGGATGATTTCCGAAACAGCTTCGGGATATTCCCCTTTTACGCTGGATTTTCACGCAATCTCTCCCGGTCCCGACGAGCGGCATCCACGTCTCTTCTGGGCTGCAGGCAGAGCTCCCGAACCGCTTCTGCAGCTTCATGACGTGCTTGCAGCCCATTTTGTTCCGGAACAGTCAATTACGCGCCCCTTTTTTCTGCATATGACCATTGCCCGTCTTTCGCCTGCCGCACGTTCATGGCCTGAAACCGCTTTGGATGGTTACCGGAAAACCCTCACGGTTGCATGGAGGGGCATGTTCGACAGGGTACGACTCTACGAGTCGGAGCTGCGGCCTTCAGGGGCACTCTACCGTGTTCTGTGCGACGCCCGTTTCGGAGGCAGCGAGCCGTTGTGAAATCGGGACGGGAATCTATTGTTGCTGCATGTCGTTCTTTTTGAACTATGGTAAAACAGTTTCAAATGAAGCCGTTTGCTTCGGTACAACGCATAACAGGCATGTTTGTTTTCCTGCTGCTGTTTACCGGAATTGCGGAGGGAAAACCGCAATCGGCATTTAAGCCTCCGCCGGGCAGTACTGAGCGGCGGCAGATACTTGGTGCGATGAGGCATGAAATTTCCCGCCTGCACCGGCTCGATGTAGTTTTTGTGGTCAGTTATCTCAAGGTGCAGGAAGGCTGGGCATGGGCGGAAACGCGACCTCAGTCGCCTGACGGGCGCAACCGGTATGAAGGAGTTTCGGCTTTGCTGAGAAAATCAGGGGGTGTCTGGCGTATTGCGGAACTGGCCTGTTCGGAGCTGGATAATCCCGAATGCCTCGACAGTCCGGATTATTTCCGGAAACTGAAAATACGTTTTCCTGCTTTACCCTCCGCAGTGTTGCCTCCCGGCTCCGTGTCCGGAGGCCTTGGGAAATAATATTCGTAATTGACCGGATAAATTCGTATCTATAAATTCGCATTTGACCGCGTGGTGAAGATGCTAAGAAAGATCAGGTGTCCATATTTCTGCTTTTCTACAGATCGTTACTGTCTACCTGTTTGCAAGGATTTTTTTCCTGACGGGCAAAACTCTCCTTCAGATTATTCCTTTCCTGCATGGCTGCCACTCCAGTGAATGCTTTTAAGCATTGTTAATAATTTTATTACAGGAAAAGGACAGTATGATTGAAGAAAATGCATCCGTTTTGAAGTTCAGCAGTCTGGAATTGGCTGAACCGTTGCTCAGGGCGCTTGAAGAGGTCGGCTACGAGAAGCCTACTCCCATTCAGGCGCAGACCATTCCCCTGCTTCTCGAGGGTCGTGATGTTCTCGGTCAGGCGCAGACCGGTACCGGAAAAACCGCAGCCTTCGCGCTGCCGGTGCTTTCCAATATCGTGCTTTCGAAAGCGGAACCCCAGGCGCTGGTGCTGACTCCGACCAGGGAGCTCGCCATTCAGGTTGCCGAGGCTTTTCACCGGTATGCCGAGTATCTGAAAGGTTTTCATGTGGTGCCGATCTACGGCGGCCAGGATTACGGAACACAGCTGCGCATGCTCAAAAGAGGGGTACATGTGGTTGTCGGTACACCCGGACGGGTAATGGACCATATGCGCCGCGGTTCGCTCTCGCTTGATGCGCTCCAGTGCCTGGTGCTCGATGAGGCCGACGAGATGCTGCGTATGGGTTTTATCGACGATGTCGAATGGATTCTCGATCAGACACCCGAAAGCCGTCAGGTGGCTCTTTTTTCGGCGACCATGCCGGTGCCGATCCGCCGTATCGCCCAGAAACATCTCAAGAGCCCTGCCGAAGTAATCATCCAGAACAAAACGACTACCGTCGAGACCATCCGCCAGCGATACTGGATTGTCGGCGGCAGCCACAAGCTCGATGTGCTGACCCGTATTCTCGAATTCGAGCCGTTCGACGGGATACTTATTTTCGTTCGCACCAAAACCATGACGCTCGAACTTGCCGAAAAGCTGCAGGCCAGGGGATATGCCGCTTCGGCACTGAACGGGGATATGGCTCAGAACCAGAGGGAGCGGACGGTCGATCAGCTCAAGGACGGCACGATTAGCATCGTTATTGCCACCGACGTCGCGGCAAGGGGACTCGATGTCGATCGCATCAGCCATGTTATCAATTACGATATTCCCTCCGATACGGAGTCGTACGTTCACCGGATAGGTCGGACCGGACGTGCGGGAAGAAGCGGTGAAGCGATTCTGTTTGTTTCTCCGAGAGAAAAAAACATGCTCTACGCCATCGAGAAGGCTACCCGGAAACGGATCGAGCTGATGGAGCTTCCCTCGACGGAAATCATCAACGACAAACGCATAGCGAAGTTCAAGCAGCGCATTACCGATACCATCGCTGCCGAAGACCTGGAATTCTACACACGCCTGATCGAACAGTACTGCCGCGAGCACGACGTTTCCGAACTCGAGGCAGCAGCCGCCCTCGCTTCGATGTTTCAGGGCGAAACACCGCTGCTGCTTTCAGCCAAGCCTGAACGGGCACCGCGACAGGAGGGTCATGACCGTCAGGAAAGAGACCGGGGCCCAGTCAGAAAGCAGAAGAAAGACGGATACAGTGCCGATGAGGGCCGCGAGTGCTATCGTCTCGAGGTCGGCAGCGAGCATGGCGTCAAAGCCGGAAATATTCTCGGCGCCATCATCAATGAGATCGGCCTCGATCCCGAATCTATCGGAAGAATTTCCATAAACGATTCGTTCAGTACCGTCGAGCTTCCCGAAGGAATGCCGAACGATGTTTTTCACGAACTGCGCAAGGTGCGGGTTTGCGGGCGGCAGCTGCGGCCGACGAAAATGGAGGAGCGTGCCAAACCGTCATACGGTTCCGCCAGAAAGCCGAAACCGAAATCGGATTTTCGCAGTGAACCCTCGTATTTCACCGGACATAAAAAGAAGCGCAAGTAACCTTGCGTAGCAGGAACTTCCCGAAACGGGGTTCCAAAAAGACTTTTTCAGAACGAAAAGACCTGCAGAAAACATGTTTCTGCAGGTCTTTTTTTTATTGTCGAGCCCTGGGTAGCGCTTCCGGGGGCCTGACGGGACAGGGTTTTCCTGCTCTGTCCGTTATGCTTTTCCGCAGAGAGGGCATTGAGGGTCGCGGCTTACCGGAACCCTGCGCATGGTCATTGAAAGACAGTTATAGGTAAGAATCGTGTTGCACAGGGGCGTGCCGATCGAGAGCAGATACTTGATCGTCTCGGTGGCCTGTATGGCACCCATGACTCCCGGAAGGGTGCCGAGCGGCCCCGTCGGAATCTGTTTTTCATGGATTTTCCCTTCATGAAATACGCACCGGAGGCATGCGCTTTCACCCGGATTGACGGTCATGGTCTGTCCCGAGAACTCGCTTATGCCGGCATGAGAGTAGGGCTTCGCTTCCATATGGCAGGTTTCGGCTATCAGGAGTTTCGCCCTGAAGTTGTCGGTCGCATCAATCACGAAATCATATCTTGCGATGATTTCCGCTGCATTTGCCGCACTGAGCCGGAAGGGATGGAGCGTGAGCCTGGTATCGGGATTGAGCGCCCTGAGCCGTTCCGCTGCCGATGATACCTTAAGGGTTCCGACGGAGGGTGTTGTATGCAGGATTTGGCGCTGCAGGTTGCCGAGTTCCACCCTGTCGCCGTCGACGATTCCGATGGTGCCGATGCCTGCCGCGGCGAGATAGAACGCCGCAGGGGAACCGAGCCCTCCGGCTCCGACCACCAGAACTTTTGCCCGAAGCAGTTTTATCTGCCCCTCTTCTCCTATTTCCGACAGGGAGAGATGGCGCCCGTACCGCTCGCGCTGCCTTTCGTTCAGTTCCATTTCTTCATGTTTTCAGGCGCTCTTTCAGCTCTTTTCCGCCGATGAGGGGCCGTTATAGGCATGCTCCCAGTTCTTGAAGACCGGTTCGATGTTTTTTTCGCGCAAAGCCTTGCAGAAGGCTTCGGCGGAGCGGTCGTCGAAAATGTCGAACTGCCCACGGTCGCCTGACTCCGTATCGGAGTAGCCTCCGACCGTGGTTCGGCTTGCAATGCTCATTCGGGTAATGCCGAGTCCGGCCATGCCGTCGCGGAAAGCCGGGCTTTCACGGGTAGAGAGCACAAGTTCCACATCGGGCAGCGCAATGCGGAAGGCAAAGATCATGCGTGCCAGCAGGTGATCGCTTATCGTGAAAGGCGGCTGGTAGCTGCCGGTCTGCGGCCGTATGCGGGGGAACGAGAGCGAAAGGCCTGCCCGCCAGTACGTTTTTCCGAGATGACGGAGATGGCGGTAGAGCATGAGCGCGTCTTCCTGCGGATCTGCCAGGCCGAGGAGCACGCCGAGCCCTGCGGTTTTGATGCCTCCTTCCAGTGCGCGCGACGGGGTGTCGAGACGTTCGAGGAAATCTTTTTTGGGGCCCCACCGGTGGAGTTCGGCGTAACGGGCCCGGTCGTAGGTTTCCTGGTAGATGGTGATGCCGGTGCAGCCCGCCTCCGCCAGTTCACGGTATTCAGCGACGCTCATGGGAAAGGCTTCCACCGTTACGCGCTGCATGTCTGCTGCGGCCGTGGCAACGGAGGTTCTGAGATAGTCGAAATCCGCGGCTTTGGTGCGCTCTCCGGTGAGCAGCAGCACGTCGCTGATGCCGAGGCGTTTCATGGCTGCGAGTTCTTTTCGGATTTCTTCCTGTTCAAGGCGCCGTCGCGGGGTTGTCCTGTCGGAGGCGAAGCCGCAGTAGGCGCAGCCGCTCGAACAGTGGTTCGAAAGGTAGAGCGGCGCGTAGAGCGTCATGGTGCGACCGAACCGGCGCAGGGTTATGGCTCTGGACTGCGCGGCAAGAAGTTCAAGCGTCCATCGCGAATCGGGTGCGAGCATCTCCCTGAAGCTGGCTTCATCGGGGCCGGGGTTCAGCCATTCGGGCAGCAGGGCGTTCATGATGCCGGCCCAAGGAATGCGGTGAGCGGGCTTGTGGCGACTGCCATACCGCTTTTTTGCATGATACCGGCCCTGAAGGCCTTGCGTCCGGCGGCAACGGCTTCGGCAAAGGCTTCGGCCATGGCGGGTGGATCGCCGGCTACGGCTACGGCGCTGTTGACGAGTACGGCACCGCATCCCATTTCCATGGCAAGCGCCGCTTCCGAGGGAGAGCGCAATCCCGCATCGACAATGACGGGTATGTTGCTTTCACGGATAATGATGCGGAGCATTTCCGCGGTTGCCAGCCCCTGGCCGCTGCCGATCGCCGAGCCGAGCGGCATGACGGAGGCGCATCCGGCCTCTTCGAGCCGTTTGGCAAGCACAGGGTCTGCCGGTATGTAGGGCATGACGAGAAATCCCTCCTTTGCGAGAATTTTCGATGCCTCGTAGGTTTCGATGGGGTCCGGCATGAGATGCTGCGGGTTGGGATGGATCTCGACCTTGATGAACGGGCTGCCTGAGAGTTCTCTCGATATACGGGCTGCCTGGACAGCTTCGGCGGCCGTCGAGGCTCCCGAAGTGTTGGGCATGAGCGTGATGCCTGGTATTGCGCTGAGCGGAGTGAAAAGATCGTCTTCAGGTTGTTCGCGGTTGAACCGCCGGAGCGCGACGGTGACAAGACCGGTTCCGGAAGCTTTTATCGCTTCAAGCATCACGCTTGAGCTGCTGAACTTGCCTGTTCCGAGAATCAGGCGGGAAGAGAATGTATAGCTACCTAAGTGCAGTGAATCCATAAGAGTTGTTGAGAGGGTTAGCCTCCTCCGGCAAATATCAGAATTTCAACCCGGTCGCCCTCTTCAAGCCGGGCGGCCGAACGGTTTTCGGGACGGACGATTTGATCATTGAGTACGGTTGCCACGGTTTTCCCCTCTGAAGCGATAGTTGTCAGCAGATCGCTGACTGAGGAACATCGGGGCAGCGTGAACGGTTCCCCGTTGAGCTGAATAGTAACTATTTGCGGCATTTCATGCATATGCGGTTTCTGTCCGGCTGAATATAACGATGAAAGAACAATTGCCCTATTCTCTTGGGGGCGGGCTTTCTTCGGGACTCTTTTTTTTGAACGCGAGCCGGCGGTTCCGCTGGTCGTCGCCCGCGGCATTCCTGCTTTTCAGGCTCCCGAAGGAGCGAGGGTGCCTGCCTGCGGCAGATCGGAGAGTGCCGCAAGCAGGTCGGCTTCGAGATCCCCGGCATGTTCCAGTCCTATCGACATACGCACAAGATTGTCGCTGCAGCCGCGTTTCCGGCGTTCTTCGGCCGAAAGCGCTCCAAGCGTCATTTTCGCGGGAGATGCTACGAGCGATTCGACTCCGCCGAGACTGTCGGCAAGAGCGAAGAGCGAGAGTCCGGCAACCAGCCGCTCGACGGCAGGCAGGCCGCCTTTGAGCGCAATGGTCAGCATCCCGCTGAAACCGCTCATCTGTCGCCTGGCCAGTTCGTGCTGGGGGTGCGAGGGGAGACCGGGGTACCAGACCCGCTCGATCGCCGGGTGCCGTTCAAGCAGCTTCGCAAGATGGAGGGCGTTGGCCTCATGCTCCTTCATCCGGATTTTAAGGGTTTTCAGTCCGCGCATGATCAGCCAGCAGTCCCATGGGCCGGGTATGGCTCCTGCTGCGGCCTGATAGTTTTTTATGGTCTTGTGCAGGGTCTCGTCGTTGAGCACCACGGCACCGCCGATCACATCGCTGTGTCCTCCGAGGTACTTGGTAGTGCTGTGCACCACAATGTCGGCACCGAGTTCGAGCGGGCGCTGAAAGTAAGGGCTTGCAAAGGTGTTGTCGACGGCAACCAGAATGTCGCGCTCCCGGGCAATCAAGGCCAGCTCCCGGATGTCCGAAAGCCTGAGCAGCGGATTGCTGGGGCTTTCCAGCCAGATGAGCCTTGTTTCAGGACGGATGCACCGGACATAACTCTCGGTGTCCTCATTTTCGGCGTAGGAGACAGTGACCCCCCAGGGGCGCAGGAGCTGTTCGAAAATCCGGTAGGTTCCGCCGTAGATGTCCAGACCGGAGACGATATGGTCGCCGGGTCTGAGCACCTGCAGGGCGGCCATGGTGGCCGCGGCGCCCGAGGCGAACGCGAGACCGAATTTTCCTTTTTCGAGCAGTGCCAGAGTCGATTCGAGCGCCTGGCGTGTCGGGTTTCCTATTCTTGAATAAAAGAACTCCCGACGCTGATAGAGATCTTCCCGCTCGAACGTCGAGGTCTGAAAAACCGGAACGGTTACCGAGCCCGTGTGCGGATCGGGGGTTTGTCCGTCATGGATTGAGAGGGTTTCGAACTGCATGGCGCCTTTTGTTATGTTGCCTTACCCGTATACTGCTACAAGGTAATACAGCCGGATTTATTTACAAGGGATGAAGCGCTTCCCCGAGCGCCTCGATCAGGTCGTCGGGATGTTCGAGCCCTATGGAAAGCCGGATCAGTTCCCGGGATAGTCCGCCCTGTTGCTGCTGCTCCTCCGACAACTGGCTGTGCGATGTGCTTGCCGGATGCAGGATGAGGCTTTTGGCGTCACCCACGTTGGCAAGGTGCGAAAAGAGTCTGATGGAATCGATAAGGCTTACGGCGGCATCGTATCCTCCTTTTACCCCGAACACCACCATGCCTCCGAACCCTTTTTTCAGGTCTTTCGATGCACTCGCATGAGAAGGATCGTTTTTCAGGCCTGGATAGCGAACCCATGCAACTTTGGGATGACGCTCCAGATATTCAGCAACCCTGAGCGCGTTTTCGCAATGCCGCGCCATGCGCACCGGCAGGGTTTCCAGGCCCTGCAGCAGGATCCAGGAGTTGTCGGGTGAAATGCACGATCCGAGGTTTCTCAGCGGCACCGTGCGCACCCTAAGGGCGAACGCGATCGGAGCGAGCGGCTCGGGAAGGTCGAGCGCCCACCTCAGCCCGTGATAGTTGCCGTCGGGTTCGGTAAAGAGCGGATGGCGGCCTTTTTTCCAGTCAAAACGTCCGGCATCGGTAATGCTCCCTCCCAGCGCAGCGCCGTGTCCTCCTATCCATTTTGTCAGGGAGTTGACCACGATATCGGCCCCTAGCTCTATGGTTTTGAGCAGGTAGGGTGTCGTGAACGTCGCGTCAACGATCAGGGGGAGGTCGTTGCGGTGGGCGACATCTGCGATGGCCTGCACCCCGGTGTAATCCAGAGCGGGATTGCCGATGGTTTCGATGAAGATCGCCCTTGTATTTTCCGTTATCGCTCGCTCGAAGTTTTCGGGTTTGTCGGGATTGACGAAGGTCACGTTGATGCCGAGTTTCGGCAGAATGGCGTCGAACTGGGTATAGGTGCCGCCGTAGAGGTTGCTGGCAGCAACGATGTTGTCGCCTGCTTCGGCAAGCGTGATGACGGCATAGAATATCGCCGCCGTGCCCGATGCGAGCGCAACGGAAGCCGCACCGCCTTCAAGTTCGGTTATCCGCTGTTCGAGGATGTCGGTGGTCGGATTCATCAGGCGGGTATAGATGTTGCCCAGCTCCCTGAGGGCAAACAGATTGGCCGCATGTTCCGTGTTTTTGAAAAGGTAGGAGCTGGTGCGGTATACCGGTACGCCGCGGGACTGTGTCTGGTCGACGGGCTGCCCTGCATGCAGGGCAAGCGTTTCGAAGCGGTAGTTGTTTGAGATCATCGGTATTGTTGTTTAGTTGCCGGGTTGCGGTTTTTTATCTCATTTAGCCTGCCCGGAAGAGTTTAGTTAGCAGCAGGCGGTCATTTTCCAAAGAGCCTGTAGCGCTGCAGATTGAACTGGTAGTAGAGGAAGCAGCCGAAACAGAATCCTCCGAGTGCCACAGCGGCGGCAGCTCCGACCATGCCGGCAAGAATCCATCCGGCCGCGGGCACTCCCAGAAGGAACGCGAGCTGCGAGGATCCGAGCAGGACAGCCGCAATGGCATTGTTGAAGCGCATCAGTCGAGGGCTCTCGGCCGCAGAGCCTTCAATCTGCCGGGAGAGCATCCGTGAGCTGATCAGAAAGATCGGGCTTGCGCTTTTTCCAAAGATGACGGCAGGCAAAATTATGACAAACAGCAAGGTTATCAGCAGTGGCTGCTGAAGAACAAGTGCCGCAACCACTCCGGCGAGCAGGACAATGCGGTTAAGTCTGACAATGGGCTCCGGAATCGAGGCGGTCTTTTCTTCATATGATTTTACTGACATGGCTATGACGGTGGTTTGATTTTTTTGAAATAAAAAAGCCGGTTCTGGCACTGTGAACCGGCTTTTTCGGAATATACCCTGAAGTGGACCCCATTGAGCAGACAAAAAAAGGTCAAGTTTAAGGTGGTAACCCACCGGTTGGTTATGCAGCTTCTTGTTGCTGCCCTGTAGTCTCCGATGACCCTTCGGAGGCACTTTTTTGAGAGAACTTGTCAA
>NZ_JAIOZR010000006.1 GCF_021740465.1 Chlorobium sp.
TCCTCTGATCGCCTCAAGCGCCACTTTGGCCTTGAATTGTGCCGTAAAACTTTTGCGGTGCTTTTCGCTCATATCTTGTCCCTTTTTTGGGCAAGTTACCACCTTAAACCTTTGTCTGAAAATCAGGGTCCACTATAAGTTGTCCGGTGAGATTTGAGGAGCGATTGGCTGCGTTAACGATTTCCTGAAGATTGTTTATTACCGTTTTATCAAGGGTTTCACATGTCAGGGCCAGTTCCGCATTGCCGAGAATGACCCCAAGCATGTTGTTGAAATCGTGAGCGATGCCTCCTGCCAGGCGTCCGACAATCTCCATTTTCTGTGACTGCTGAAGCTGGGTTTCAAGTTTGGTTTTTTCTTCCTCAGCCTGCTTTCGCTCGGTAATATCGATGAAAGAGCCGCTGATGACATCCACTCTCTCCGTTTCGTTATGTATGAGTTTAGCCGTGTTGCTGAGCCAGGCGATGGTGCCGTCATAGCGCCTGAATCTTGCCTCGAAGCCGTTGACATATCCCTGTGTCAGGAGCAGGTTTCTGAACCGTTCGGAATCTTCCGCGTCAATATAGCTTGCCCGGGTATTCTGGGAAAAGAATGCATCACGATTCTCTATCGCGCAGCGGGCTATATCGAGGCAGTTCTGGTTGGAGGTTATGATGTGTCCCTCCAGATCGCTTTGATATAAACCTATAGGTACGCTTTCAAACAGTTCACGGTATTTTTTTTCACTTTTCAGTAAGGAATTTTCTGCTTTAAGGCGTTCCAGTTCTCCTGAAGAGCGCATGGCAACCAGTTTCATGAGAGTTTTGGCCAGATGACTGTTTTCAAGCGGATTTTTTCCTATGACCTTGATTATGCCGATCGGGCATCCCTGGTGATCAAAGAGGGTTGTCGCGATGTAACTCTCCGCCTTGAGATCCTGGAGCAGCGGGTCATGCGGGAATAAACCGCAGACGCCGTGAGTGTGGATGCAGATCTCTTTTTCCGGGATATTTTCGGAGGGCGTATCTTTCAAGGCATAGGACAGGTTCTCCTTGAAATGGCCATCCTGCCAAACCGCAAGTGTTGTTATGCGTAATTTGTCGCTATCGAGTTGTCCGATGCACACAAAGTCCATGCCGAGGCAATCAGCAAGGTATCCTGCCAGAGCCTTAAAGAACGATTCGGATGTTCTTACCGAGCTGGTTCGGGCAAGAAATGTCTGCACATCCTCGATTTTTTTACGATCAGTGATGTCGATACCGATACCGATCAGGTAGGGATTACCGTCGAAAACAATACGCCGGCCGGTCATCAGAAACCAGCGGAATGCAGGTCCGCCGCGAAGAAGTACTCTCCCTTCCACGATTTCAACGCTTCCGTTTTTCAGCACGTTTGTAATTTTTTCCTGCGTCAGCGTTCGATCTTCAGGATGGATGCTTTCAATCGCCACGGCTTCGGGCATCTCGTGTTCCGGTTTGCCGATGATTTCATCACGCTGATAAGCGTTCCAGCCTGCATATCGCCCGTTTGCG
The DNA here is from genome assembly GCF_021740465.1 of Chlorobium sp. GTDB lineage: Bacteria > Bacteroidota > Chlorobiia > Chlorobiales > Chlorobiaceae > Chlorobium. The sequence continues at coordinate 1,512 of NZ_JAIOZR010000006.1, forward strand.
TCAAGCATGTAGAACGTTCCGGGAATACTTTCAATAATGGCTTTGCGGAACGACTGTTCTTTTATTTCCGCCATCTGAGCCAGCTTGAGTTGCGTTACGTCAATAACGATTCCTACGTAGCGGTTTACCTTGCCCTCTGTGTTTCTGAAAGGCGTGCCTTTTGACATGAGCCAGCGTTCGGTTCCGTCAGTAGGACGGACACGCCATTCGGCTGTGAATTCAACACCCTTTTTCGACGCTTCGACGATGTTTCGCTCCGTTTCATCCCTGTCTTCAGGTACGATCGATTGCCGCCAAACATCGTAGGATGCCTCGTAACAATCGGGTTCAAGGCCGTACAGTCGGAATAACTCGTCCGTCCATATATTGACGTTGTTTTGCATATTCCACTCCCAGATGCTGGCATGGGCGGCATCCATGATGAGTTGCAGTCTGCTATTGCTTTCTGCCAGATTCCGGTTCGTTGCCTTGCTAAGGGTGATATCCTGTACAGAGCAAACAAGGCATGGGGCTCCGCCAAGGATGACTTTGGTGACACTGATTTCCGTAAAAAAACGGCTCCCGTTTTTGCGCAGCATTACCGCTTCGAGCAAACGTGAGTTATGTTTATGTAAATCATCCGGATACTCCTCGATACAAAGGGTTTTCGAATCCTCATTTTCAAGCAGGTCACCCGGGTTCATCTGCAGTAATTCCGCCTCGGTATAACCGGTCATGCTGCATGCTGCGGGATTCACCAGTTCAAACGGGTACGTCTGGCCGTTTTTGGAAATTTTATGGACAAAAATCCCATCCCTGATCGTGTCAAAAATGATTTTGTACTGATTTCCGTTTTCTTGGTGCGCATGTTCATCCTGTTGCAGCCGGACGTTGTTCGTGGCTGTTTTATTGACAGGTTGCAGCTGCTCATGGAGGGAGGGCAGTTTTGTCATTGGAAAATGTGTTTAAGAGTAACCGAATCAATCAGGGCATGAGGTCATCGATGGGTTTCTTTCTATGTTTTCCCGTTTCAGATATACCGGCATGAGGAGCGCCCGGATAAGCATGATCGGGTTTTTTCAGGCATCTTTGTATTATCGCGGCCTGCGTTTGAACAGAGTGTTTTTTGTTTATAAGGGGATTGTTTTTTTGTTGCTGTTGAGCTGCTTGGTCGTACCGATACTTTACGTATAAATGCTGTTTCTTCCAAGGGTTTTGACGTTATTTCTGTGGCTTGAATATCCATTTTTTTTCGGGTTTCCATAAGGCTGTATTGGTGTATTGATGATCATGGCATATTCGTTCAGGCAGGAGATGGGCTTTAGTGTATTTGAAATATTACGATGGCCAAGGTTTTGCAGGGTATGTCCACCTGTTTTGAAGGAGAGGATTGTCTGGTTGGTTACGGAAGGTCAAGTCCCTCACGCACTTTGTTTGCTACTGTGGTCATGGAAAAAGGTTTTTCGAGGACCTGCGTGTTTCCCTTCAGTTTTTCGTCATGTACCGTTAATCCCGATGTAAATCCAGACATGAATGAGGATTTTCAGATCATTCCGTTTTTATGAAAGCGATTCAGCCAGTTCAGTGTCATTCATGCCGGGAATAAGTATGTCGGTGAGGAGCATGTGGATATTTTCCTTATGCGTCGCCTCCAGACGCAGAGCCCTCCTCTCCGTTTTTTGCTGTGAGCACCCTGTAACCGAAACTTTCCAGCATTTTTCTTGTGATGTTGAGGATGGCTTCTTCGTCATCGACCAGCAGTTTATTTAATGGTTTTCCACTTGTAGCCGCTTTCGTTTACGGGTTTGCGATGAGCATTGTTTTCTGAAGCCGTTCCGTGCTCCGGTGCGGGTATTTTGCAGTGATATGCCGGAGTTGTCATCTATCGGAGCCTTTCATGATCATGGCATATTCGTAGAGATCACTCATTGGTTTTGTGCTTATTGCAAGACACCATTCGGCATCGATATAGGTGCCTTCGCCAGTCCTGAATTTCGATTTGAATTCAACTATGGATTCGTCCGGTTTTTCGCCTCCGAGAGTTCTTTTTACACAGGGGTAATCTTCCGGGTGAATGATGTTTTGAAGACAGGTTCCTGTCAGTGCATTTTTTTTGTATCCCAGGTACTGTTCGAGTGAGCCGCTCAGATCAACGATGTTTTCATTATGATCGAGGACGGCATATGCATCGATAACCGGTTTATAGAAAGCCGAGAATCTGCTGATGTGCATCCGTACCTGCCTGAACAGGCTGTCGATGTCCATACGGTACTGCGATAACGACAGAGCATTACTCAGATCCGGCGTCGCATGATTGCTTTCATGACCATCCATGAGCCAGTGTATATCGGCGCCGTCTTTTTCCAGCCTCGCGATCATTTTTTTTCCGGGAAAGCATTTGCCCGAAAGATATGGCGTCATCTGGGCGGGATATTTTATTCCGGCGGCCCTGCAGAACGCGTTGATGGAGCCGTGTTTTTTCAGAATGTAAGTTCTCAACCGGTCGGGAAATCCGGAGTTGATGCTATAGCGTGCATTCATCGGCTGTGGATGGTTTTCTGGTGACGTCATGGAAAAAGGGAGAGATAGAAAAATGAAAACACCGATTAAGGAGAAAATGCCGGCAGCCATTGCTTCAGGACCCGGACCAAAGCTTCGTGATGAAGGGGTTTGGAGAGAAAATCATTCATTCCCGCTTCAAAGCAGCCCGCCTGGTCATCAGGCATGGCATGTGCGGTCAGCGCAACAACAGGAATATCCTTTCCGGTTGCGCTGGCGCGTATCAACCGGGTTGCTTCAAGACCGTCCATCTCAGGCATCTGAATGTCCATAAAAATCAGCCCATAGGTTTTCTGTGCGGCAGCTTTTACGGCTTGCGTGCCGTTGATTGCCACATCGGCCCTCAATCCAAGCTTTTTGAGCATCATGAGCGTTACCTGCTGATTGATCAGGTTGTCCTCGACGACAAGAATCCGGGGATCGTCTGCCGCGGAGGAGGGAATATCGCCGGAGGATTTCCTGTTTTCCGGATTTCGGGCCGGAGGTGTTGCGCAGTTCATGGCCGGATCAGCCCGTTCTGTTTTTCGGCAGGAATTGTATGCGTTCTCTTCCGGTATGCCGAAAGATGCCGTAAAGCGGAAGCAGGAGCCCTCCTTTTCCTTGCTTTCAACCCCGATTTCACCGCCAAGGAGCTTTACGAGTTCTCTGGAGAGGGTCAATCCGAGGCCAATCCCTTCATAACGCCGGGTAGATGATGTGTCGGCCTGGGTGAAGGTGTCGAATATTCCGGCGGCCTTTTCCGCTGGAATGCCGATTCCTGTATCGGTTATCGAAAAGCGCAGAACAACGGTATCGGCAAGCTTTTTTTCCACAGCCGCAGATAGTTTTATGCTTCCCTGTTGTGTGAATTTTACGGCATTCTCTGCAAGGATCGTCAGGACTTGCCGAAGGATTTCCGGATCGCCGTAAAGGGAATCCGGCACATCTTCCTGAATATTCCAGGAGTAGTCAAGACCTTTTCCGAGGCTCGAAAGGGAGATCGGTTCGGCAATACAGGAGAGGAGCCAGGAGAGCCTGAATGCTCGCTTTTCGGGTTGCATGGTGCCCGATACTGCTTTTGAAAAAGTGAGAATGGTATCGGTGAGCTTGAGCAGGGTGGAGGTGCTTGAGCGGATTGTTTCAGCAAAATAGCGTTGTTTTTCATCGAGCGGGGTGTCGAGCAGGCACTGGGTCATGCCGATTATCCCGTTGAGGGGGGTACGGATTTCGTGGGAAACATTGTTGAGGAATTCGCTTTTCAGGCGCTGCAGCCCGTTGTTGACCGCTGTTTTTTTTCGTTTGCCGGAAGCGGCGCTCCCGGATTTTTTGTTTTCCTGAAATACCATGGGGCCTGGTTTGATGGGGTCTTGTTCTTCCGGTAATTAACCCTGAATATAAAAAAATCCCGACAGTTTTTCCGGATGGAACCAGTCATGCCGGCTTTATCCGGAGGGCTTCCTAACGGGCAGTTTTCGTTTGCACTCCATGAACGTTATTATTCGTTATCATTGCGGATTTTTTTTTAGTTTGTGAGCCGTAAGTATCGGCAAAATGAACCTTTTACATGCCGATTACCTTTTCATGTCTGTAAAGCGGCGCCGGGGAAGAAGAGTTGAGCGGGAGCTTTTGCCGCGCTCTCCGGTAACAGGTAATCAGGTTCAGGGTTCAGACAGGAAATATGGAATAAACGTATGGGCATGGAGTTCACCAATATCTGGAAGGCGATTGTCGCCGAGGCGGCCAACGAGTGCGGCCGTGATCCTGAAATCAGCATATTTCTCGAACAGCATATCCTGAGGTTCGATGATTTCGGTTCATCGCTTGCCATGCTGCTTTCGGTAAAGCTCGGTTCAAAGCATTTTCCTCCGCTTGTGCTGCAGGGGCTGTTCGAGGATTTTTACCGCCAGAGCCCCGAGCAGGTGGAGAATGCGATCTATGACCTTGTGGCGACCCAGCAGCGCGATCCGGCTGCGGTACACTACTTCGAGATCATGCTCTTTCTGAAAGGGTATCAGGCGCTGCAGGCATACCGTCTTGCTCACTGGCTCTGGATGAAGGGTCGAAAGACCATGGCGTATTTCATTCAGAACCGGATGTCGGAGGTGTTTGCCGTCGATATTCATCCTGCGGCCGTTATCGGCAAGGGGATTCTGCTCGACCACGCGACCAGTCTGGTGATCGGTGAAACCGCTGTTGTCGATGACAATGTTTCTCTCCTGCACGAGGTGACCCTTGGCGGTACCGGCAAGGAGAGCGGCGACCGGCATCCGAAGGTTCATAAATCGGTGCTGATCGGGGCCGGAGCGAAGATACTCGGCAATGTCGTGATCGGCGAAGGCTCGAAAGTCGGGGCGGGGAGCGTTGTGCTTGATGATGTGCCGCCTCATTACACCGTGGCTGGAGTTCCGGCTCAAATTGTAGGCAGGACAGAGGTTGCCGAGCCTTCCCGTGAAATGGACCAGAAGCTGACAAGCCGCGAAAAAAAAGGCCCGAACGGAGTTCAGGCCTGAAAGGTCTCCGCTACATGCCGGCGCCAGGCTTCAAGCCTGTTTTTGATCTCATCCAGATGGTCGCCACCGAGTTTTTCAAGCAGCGCGTTGGCGATTACCGGCGCCAGGGCCGCTTCGGCAACCACTCCGGCCGCGGGCACCGCACAGGTGTCGCTTCGTTCAAAGCGGGACAGGGTCGGCTGCAGGGTTTCGAGATCGAATGATTGCAGGGGTGATACAAGCGAAGAGATCGGTTTCATGGCGGCCCTGAGATGAATGGTCAGGCCGCTCGACATGCTTCCTTCGAGGCCGCCAGCCCTGTTGCTTCTCCTTGCAAGCCCGTCCCTGGCTGAAAGCGTAAATTCGTCATGAACCTGTGATCCCGGTTTTCGGGCATTATCGAAAGCGTGGCCGATTTCGGCACCCTTTATGGCCTGAATGGACAGAAGTGCGCCAATGAGCGCCGCATCGAGACGCCGGTCGTGCTGCACATAGCTGCCGAAACCCATCGGAACCCCAGTAATGAACAGCTCTATAATGCCTCCGAGTGTGTCGCCCTGATTGCTGACTTCGTCAATTGCGGCCATTGCGCCGGTTTCCGCTCTCTTGTCGAGCATGCGCACGGGCGAGAGGTCGGCTTCGATGGAGAGTGATTCTGCTCCGTTGGCGAGGAGTTCTTCGACGGCAGGGGTGCAGGCCGCTTCGCTGGCGGGGCCTATTGCCGATACATAGCTGCCGATTTCTATGCCGAGTGCTCTGAGAAAAACGCGGGAGAGGCTTCCTGCTGCAACCCTGGCTGCGGTTTCCCGTGCCGATGAACGCTCGATAACCGGACGGATATCGTCAAAACCGTATTTTATTCTTCCTGCAAGATCGGCATGGCCGGGTCTTGGTACGGTTATTTTGGCCACATCTTGCTCAGGTTTTTCGAACTGTGCCATGGTGACGGTCCAGTTCTGCCAGTCACGGTTTCTGACGAGCAGGGTTACCGGTGAACCGATGGTTTTGCCGAACCTGATGCCGGAAAGCACTTCGGCCTTGTCGCTCTCGATTTTCATTCTTCCTCCCCGGCCGTACCCCTGCTGCCTGCGCAGTAACTGACTGTCGATATCGTGCTGCGTAACGGGTATGCCTGCCGGAAGTCCTTCGACAATTGCCGCAAGGGCGGGTCCGTGAGATTCTCCTGCTGTAAGGTATCGTATCATGAGTGTGTAGGTAGTAAAAAGGCCCGGCTATACTGGACAGCCGGGCTTCCTGATAGAGATGCGGGCAATCTTCCCGCCCGGGAGGTTTCAGCGCAGTCTTTTTGCGGCCTCTTTGGCGTAGTAGGTGAAAATCATGTCGCCGCCTGCCCGTTTCATGCAGAGCAGTGATTCCATCATCACCCTTTCCTCGTCGATCCATCCGCGTTCCGCGGCAGCCTTCACCATGGCGTACTCTCCTGAAACATGGTATATTGCGACCGGCACATCGAAACGTTCCTTGGTGCGGTAAACGATGTCAAGATAGGCAAGGCCCGGTTTCACCATGACGATATCGGCGCCTTCCATGATGTCGAGTTCTATCTCTTTCATGGCTTCGTCGGTATTGCCGGGATTCATCTGGTAGGTGGTCTTGTCGCCGAACTGCGGTGCGGAATGCAGGGCATCGCGGAACGGGCCGTAAAAGCTCGATGCGTATTTGGCTGCATAGGAAAGGATGCCGACATCGGAAAATCCGGCATCGTCGAGAGATTCGCGGATAGCTCCGATACGACCGTCCATCATGTCGCTGGGCGAAACGAAGTCAGCTCCGGCATTGGCGTGCGATGCAGCCATTTTGCAGAGTACTTCCACGGTTTCGTCGTTGAGAATGATGCCGTCCCTGACCAGACCGTCGTGCCCGAACGGAGTGAACGGGTCGAGTGCGACATCCGTCATGATGCAGAGGTCGGGCAGCTTTGCCTTGATGGCCCTGATGGCTTCCTGGATGATTCCCTTATCGTTGTAGGATTCACTGCCGTCTTCGGTTTTCTTTTCCGGAATGCCGAAGAGGTCTATGCACTGGATGCCGAGATCCCAGAGTTCCTGGCACTCCTTGACTGCATTGTCGATCGAGTAACGGAAGCTTCCGGGCATGGACGCCACCTCTTCCACAACATTGGTGCCGGGGCAGACGAACAGCGGGAAAACAAGATCGTTTACCGACAGGGTACACTCCTGTACGATGTTTCTGATTGCCGCGGATTTGCGAAGCCTTCTGGGGCGGTGGACAATATTGAGGAGATCGAGCTGGCTCATGGTCTGTGTCAGGTTTGGTTTGAAAAAGCCTTAAAATACGAAAAACCGTGAACTTCAGGAAAGGTCGCAAGGTAAATTCCTGGGTAACTCCGCTGTTCCCGGCTTCATGAATCGTTATATTTTATTAAACCATTGTTAATAAAGGAACCGTTTTTTTTCGGACTTATATATTCTTTATTCTTCTGTAAAGAAGATTGAGTATTCTTTTTTTTTCACTCAAAAGCAACAAACAGCAACAAATAAATAATAATTAATACCCCATGAACAAGCCAGTTATCGAATCGTTTTCCGGGAAAGGCCAGATGCTCCCGTTCAGGCCTTTGTTGAAGGGTCGTCCTTCACTGCTCAATATCGAACGCAAAAACAGACGGCAGTCGTTTTTAACCGACAGACCGGGACTTAAACCATATACGCTTGTTTTTGAAGACGACGAGCTTCCACCCGACACTGCCTCGGTGCAGGCCGTCAGGGTCTCTTCGCTGGAGGAGGTTGCGGGTTATCACTTTCTTCTCGGTCGCTCCTGTGAAATGTATCTTTCGGGTGCCTATGCAGGTGTTCACCCGGATATTGCAGGTAAACTGCAACTGATGGGCACCCTCAATTCCAGAAGGCACTCTTCGCTGCCGGACATGGAGACAGCGGCGGCGCTGATCAGAAAACTGCCCATGAACCTGCGGGGGCTTCTCCAGAGTCCGCTTGCCGTATCGGACGGCGATCATCTTCCCGGATCTCTCGATATCCGCTGCATCCACAAGAAAACCGAAAAAAACTCCCTGCTCTCAATACCCTGGGAGGATGGAAGATTTCTCTATTTCAATATGTTTGAAGGTATCGATGAGTTCAGGTTCGACCATGAATCCGATCATGTTCAGGGGATGCTGATTCTTGAAGCGATGCGGCAGGCTGCCATTGCAACGACGCATATCGCCGGGAAACTGCCTCTTGACGGCGGCATGACGCTGCTCTCCTACGATACCCGTTTCTACAATTATATCGAATCGACCTCTCCGGTTATTTTGAGGGCATACAGCGATTTCGCCTGGACCGGCCAGAGCGATGAACAGTCATCGTACGCCATCTGCCAGATTTATCAGTGGGGAAAACTCTGTGCCGAAGCTTCCTTGAAAGCCTGTGTATTCATGAGCAAGGAGGGTTATGCGACTCACCGCATAAGGTCCGGCAGAATAGGGACAAGAATCAAAAGGCAGTTCGATGCGAAAGTCGATCTCATTCAGGGTGTACGTCAATGAGCAGGGTTGCTGTTATCGGGGGCGGTATTTCAGGTATCGCAACGGCTTACTATCTCAATAAGGCCGGTATTCCTGTTGATCTTTACGAGGCGGCGCCTGCAATTGGCGGCAGAATCGGCAGTGAACGCATGGATGGCAGATGGGTTGATTTCGGCGGCAAGAATATCGGAAGGAAATACCGCCGGTTTCGCGGGTTTGTTCGAGATACCGGCGATTTCCCCTTCGAGTATTTCGGATTCAACACCTCGCAGGTCATCGACGGAAAGGTGGTGAGCATGACCAAGGAAAGCCGGCAGCTTTCGAATCTTTTCGGATTCCTGAAACTGGCCGGTCTGAGGGGTGTATCCGTGCTCTATCCCTGGGTGAGGGCGGTGATGAAGGATAATTCGCAGGGGATGCTTCGAACCCCTTTTTTCAACGATGTTTCGCAGAAGCTCGATCACCTTTCGCTTGCGGATTGTTTTCCGCCTCGATGTGCCAATCATCTTATACGCCCCGTAACGGTGAGAATGAACGGTGCCGAACCCGATGAGTGCTATCCGGGTAATTTCGGGTCGAATCTTGCTCTTGTCCTCGACAGCTACGAGCAGCTCAAGGGCGGAATGCATCAGCTTCTGGAGGCTTTTGCCGCCGACCGGTCGGGACTTCTCGCCATCCGTACCGGCCACCGGGTGGAGCGGCTCTCCCGCTGCGATAGAGGGGGAGGAGTTGATGTCGCCTATACATGCAACGGTTCGGGCGGATCGGTTTCCTACGACCGGGTGATCACGGCGCTTCCGGCGGTGCAGCTGTCGGCACTGCTCGGCGGCTCTCTTCCGGAGGCGGCGGAGATTCTCGATCGTGTCAGATACTATCCGGTCTCGGTTGCCATTGCGGCATATCGCGATAATGTTTTCCGCAAAGAGCAGCGAGCCATGGTTTTTGACGGCACCTCCCCCCTGAGCAATGCCGGGGCCTACGGCATCCTGGACCTCGATCTTGTCCGCTATACCTTCAGCGGAAAAGCGGCAAGAGCGCAAATAAATCCTGAATCGAAAGCCGAAGATGTTATATTTCAGGCGGAAAAAAAAGTATTGCCATTCTTTTCTATTGCGGAGAATATCCGTACATCCATGATTTACAAGTATCTTTCGCCCGGTTTATGCGCTTATTCGCCGTTCCATTTCAGGCTGTTTTCCGAATTGCAGGACAAGCTCGCCTCTTTTTCCGGTCTTTATGTTACTGGTGATTTTCGGAGGGGTGCCTCCATCGAGGCGTGTTTCGCCGCAGCTGAAGAAAGCGTAAAACACCTCATGACAGGAGAGTTGTTCTGATGATCCGCTCTTACCTCAGAAATGCATTCGAAGAGGGGACGATGATATCCGATTTCAATCTTCGTTCTGCGGCGCTTCTCGGTGCTCCTGCCCATTTTTTGTTTTTTTTTCTGTTCAAGTACGGATTTCATCTCCCCTATGAGAATTTTTATCTGCGCATGGCGGCAACCCTGCTCTCCCTTTCGGTGGTTTTCCGTAACCGGCTGCCGACAAAGGTAAAACCACTGTTCCCCTATTACTGGCATTTCACTATCATCTTTGTGCTCCCGTTTATTTTTACGGTCTACCTGTTCATGAATAATTTTCATGAGTTGTGGTTGTACTGGGAAATATTCATGCTGTTCGTTCTCATTACCTTCGTGCCGAACTGGCTCATTTTCGCTATCGATCTGTTCATCGGTGTTGCTGCGGCGTTGCTTTTCTTTGTTCTGGCCTCTCCCGGATTTGAGCTGGCTCCCGAGTTCAATATTCCCTTATACGCCATCGTCATCTTTTTTACCATCGTAGCAGGTTATATGTTCAGTTACAGTAACCGCAAGGGACAGCTTGCACAGGAGAAAAATGCTGCGCTTCAGGCTCTTGCCGTCGGCATTGCGCACGAAATGCGCAACCCGCTGGGGCAGGTGCGCTATAACCTCGATGCAATACAGGACGAGCTGCCGGCATGCTATTCCGGCAGAGCTGCCGGCGAGATCAGCGAAGAGGTTCTTGGAAAGATCTATGCGGGTATAGCGCAGGGGCAGATGGCGGTGAACAGGGGTGTGCAGGTCATCGATATGATTCTCGAAGAGGTCAGAAATGAAGACCCGTTCAGGAGCGGAAGCACCTACCTTTCGGCTGCGACAGTCACCCGCAAGGCACTTGATGAGTATGGGTATGAATCCGATGAAGAGCGTCGCAAGGTGCATTTTTCAAGCGAGGAGGATTTCATGTTCAGGGGAGTTGACGCGATGTATGTGTTTGTGATCTTCAACCTTGTCATGAATGCCCTCTATTTTTTGCGGCTCGATCCCAAAGGGGGGATTTTCATTAAAACCCGCAGGGGTGAACGCATGAACAGCGTTATCGTCAAGGATACCGGCCCCGGTATTTCAAAGGATAATCTCACAAGGATTTTCGATCCGTTCTTTACTTCCGGTAAAAAGGGGGGCACCGGGCTTGGGCTTGCCTACTGCAGGAGGGTCATGCGCCTGTTCAGGGGTGATATTGCCTGCGAATCGGTTCAGGGCGAGTATACGGAGTTCACCCTGAGCTTTCCGGTTATCAACGAGGACGAACTGGCCCGGTTCGAAGGGCAGCTCTACAGCGACAACAGGCCGGATTTCAAGGGTAAGCGCATTCTTCTGGCCGATCATGACGCCGAACACAGAAAGAGGGTTACGACTCTGCTCGAACCGCTTGGCGTAGAGACGGAAGAAGCTGAAGACGGAGGGGAGGTGCTCGGAAAAATATCGGCCGTGCACTATGATCTGCTGCTTTGCGAGATGGATTTATCCCTTAACGACGGCTCCGGGCTGATCAACCTTCTGAACGGCTACAACGGGGTCAATGCCTCCCTGCCTGTTGTCGCCTATTCGGGTGAACCCTCCTATCTGTATTTCGGGAGGGCTGAAAAATCAGGTATAGCGGAGCTGCTTTCCCTTCCTTTAATGCTCCAGCCGCTGGTTTCCGCTCTTTCAGCCGCACTCTCTTTAAAGAACAATCGATTCGAGAAGAAGGACCTTTCCGACAAGAGCGTCCTGCTGGTGGACGACTCGTCGGTCAATCGTACCGCGGTCAGAGGCATGCTGCGGCATCTCGGCATCACCAGTGTGGTCGAGGCTTCCAACGGAATCGATGCGCTGGAAATTCTTGAAAAAATGCCGATGGACCTGATCCTGCTCGATATCCAGATGCCCGTGCTTGACGGCCTCGAGGTCGCCAAGCGTATCCGGACTGGCAGTTCGATCAATCGTTCGGTTCCTATTATAGCCATGAGCGGTGAGTCGGACAGCGCCATTATCGAGGAGGCGATTCAGCGCGGTATGAACGCCTATCTCGTCAAGCCTGTCGATCGCCTGCTCATCCGGCAGAAAATCATGCAGTTCGTCTGAGCGCTTCTTTTTTCCCTGCAGCGCCTCGCCGTGTTACATCAGAAAGCTCATCATGATGCCGGCTGCCACCGCCGAGCCGATAACTCCGGCGACGTTGGGCGCCATGGCGTGCATCAGGAGATGGTTCGAAGGATCGGCTTTAAGTCCCTCCATCTGGGCGACCCTCGCGCTGTCCGGGACAGCCGAAACGCCTGCGGCTCCGATAAGCGGGTTGATCCTGTTCTCTTCGGAAAGAAAAACGTTCATGACTTTGGCGAAAAGCACGCCTCCGGCCGTGGAGGCCATGAAGGAGAGCGCACCGAGAACGAAGATAAGCATCGACTGCCCGGTGAGAAATGTCGTGGCTTGCGTAGAGGCTCCGACGGTCAGGCCGAGGATTATGGTGACGATGTCGATCATGGCGTTTTTTGCCGTATCGGCAAGCCGTTTCGTTACCAGCGACTCCTTGAGCAGGTTGCCGAAAAACAGCATGCCGAGCAGGGGAAGCGAGCCGGGGGCAAGAAAGCCGGTCAGCAGGAGCCCGAAAATAGGGAACAGGACTTTTTCCTGTTTCGTAACCGATCTCGGCGGCTTCATTTTTATTTTCCGTTCATCTTCGGTTGTCAGCAGCCGCATGATCGGCGGCTGGATAATCGGTACCAGCGCCATGTAGGAGTAGGCGGCGATGGCTATCGAACCGATAAGGTGAGGAGCCAGCCTCGAAGAGAGGAAAATGGCCGTCGGGCCGTCGGCTCCCCCGATAATTCCGATGGATGCGGATTCGGGATTGGAAAAGCCGAGAAGCAGCGCTCCGAGGTAGGTGGTGAAAATGCCGAGCTGGGCGGCGGCTCCGAGAAGAATGAGTTTCGGATTGGATATAAGGGTCGAAAAATCCGTCATCGCGCCGATTCCCAGAAAGATCAGGGGAGGATAAATGCCCTTGAGCACACCCTGATAGAGATAGTTCAGGACGCTCCCGTCCTCGTAGATGCCAAGCTGCAGTCCGGCATGTTCCAGAAAAGGGGTATTGCCTATCAGGATTCCGAAACCGATAGGGACAAGCAGCAACGGTTCATATTCGTAACGGATGGCAAGGTAGATAAAAACCAGTCCGACAAGAATCATGATGACATGGCCGGCGGTGACATTTGCAAAGCCGGAATAACTGAGAAACCTGAGAATTCCTTCCATAATGTTTATTCTATTTCGATCAGGACGTCGCCCTGCATGACGGTATCGCCGGTTGTGACTTTAACGGTTTTCACGATTCCGTCTTTTTCCGCATAAATGTTGTTTTCCATTTTCATGGCTTCGAGTACGAGAACCGGCGCGTCGCGTTTGATGGGTGCGCCCGGCTGTACGTAAACAGCAATGATGGTTCCCGGCAGAGGAGCCTTGATGAGGCTGAGTCCCGGAGTGGTGAGCGGTTCAGGGGCTTTCACTTTGGGCGGTGTGTACCGTACCAGTTTCGGGGTTTTCGGCGTTTGAATCTCCTTGCCGAGCTTTACCTCGTAGAGGGTTCCGTTAACCTCTATTTCGGCAAGATTCTCTTCAAGTGATTTTATGTCAACACTGTAGGTGTTCCCGCTGATGGTGAAGGAGTAGTGCTTCATCGTTAAAAACGTCTGAAATGAGTAACGTTATAGATTTTTGAATTCCACGGCGAATAGGTTTTGGCGGCTTTTGTAATGGTCAATACCGCCGTTTCGTGGTCGTGGAGTTCACTGAGATAGAGATAGATCGCCGTGGCGATGGCCGCATTGACCTCTCCCGGTATGGCGCTTCCGGCCATTGCCGCCTTTTCGGGTTCCCCCTCCTTGCGCAGTTTTCTGCGCAGGTTGAAGGCCAGCAGCTTCGGAAGCTGCCTGAAGAACAGATAAAGCAGCAGCAGGGCGAGAAATACAACCGAGTACCCGATAACGGCAAGCATCAGGTGATCGGTACTGATCGCTCCGGGGTCAAGGTTTATCCAGAGAAAAAGATTCATGGTGCAAAGCTGTTTTAGAGTGGCAGCGTTGAATGTTTTTTCAGAGGGTTGCTGTCCTTTTTTGTGGCCAGTGTCTGCAGGGCTCTGATAATCCGGAAACGCGTGTTTCTGGGTTCGATGATGTCGTCGATATACCCGTATCGGGCGGCTTCATAGGGATTGGCGAATTTATCGCGGTACTCGGTCTCCTTTTCGGCAACGAAAGCCGCTCTCTGTTCGTCGGACGTCGAGGCTTTCAGATCCCTGTTGTAGAGCACCTCTATGGCTCCTGTCGGCCCCATAACCGCGATTTCCGCACTCGGCCATGCATAGTTGATGTCGCCCCTGAGGTGACGGGAACTCATGACACAGTAGGCGCCGCCGTATGCCTTGCGGAGGATGACCGTGATTTTCGGTACGGTCGCCTCGCCGTAGGCAAACAGCAGTTTCGCTCCGTTGGTAATGATGCCGTTGAACTCCTGGGCGCTTCCGGGCAGAAATCCCGGAACGTCGACCAGCGTGACTATCGGTATGTTGAATGCATCGCAGAACCGGACGAACCGTGCCGCCTTGCGTGATGCGTCGTTGTCCAGGCAGCCGGCAAGATAGTTGGGCTGATTGGCGACGATGCCGGTTGATATGCCGTTGAAGGTGACGAAGCCGGTTACGATGTTTCGGGCGTACTGTCGCTGTACTTCGAGAAATTCCCCATTGTCGGCAATGGCGTGAATGACGTCCTTGACATCATAGGGAATGGATGGTTTTTCAGGAATGATGGTGTTGAGTTCATCGACCAGTCTGTCGGGAGGATCGTCGCAGAAGGAGAGGGGCGCTTCCTCGAGGTTGTTCTGCGGCAGGTAGCTGAGCAGTTTCTTGATGAGCAGGATGCCTTCCTGCTCATCGGCGCCGACAAAATGGGTGACACCGGATTTGGTGGCGTGCACCGAAGCTCCTCCGAGATCCTCTTCGGAAATGGTCTCCCCTGTAACGGTTTTGACGACTTTTGGCCCGGTTACGAACATATAGCTCGTTTTTTCAGCCATGACCACGAAATCGGTCAATGCGGGCGAGTAGACCGCGCCTCCTGCACAGGGGCCGAAGATTGCCGAAATCTGCGGGATAACGCCGGAGGCCATGATGTTGCGCTGAAAAATGCTGGCGTAACCGGCCAGACTGCGCACGCCCTCCTGGATTCTCGCACCGCCGCTGTCGTTGATGCCGATCAGAGGAGCGCCGACCTTCATGGCCTGATCCATCACCTTGCAGATCTTTTTTGCATTGGTTTCCGAAAGCGACCCTCCGAATACGGTGAAGTCCTGGGAAAAGACATAGACAAGGCGTCCGGCAATGGTGCCGTGTCCGGTGATGACCCCGTCGGAAAGATAGTGTTCGTCTCCAAGTCCGAAATCGGTTGTCCGATGGGTGACAAACATATCGTACTCTTCGAAGCTGCCTTCGTCGAGCAGGAGGTCGACGCGTTCTCTGGCAGTCATCTTGCCTTTCTTGTGCTGCGCGGTGATCCGCTTTTCTCCTCCTCCGAGTCGAGCGTGCTCTCGCTCGGCAAGTAATCGTTTCATGTGCTGCTTAAAACGGGATAGTGAATGGACCGGAATTTTTTTTCAGGGTCACTCCGCCTGCGGCAGGGCAACCGAACAATGCGCAAGATAGAAAATAAGTTGTGATAGTTTTGCAGTCCTCCGGCAAGGAATGTATTTTTATTTTTTCAAACATGTTACCCCACAGGAACCCTCAACGATGACTCCAGAGCTTCAGCTTGCGCTTGAGACCGCCGAGCGCGCCGGTACGTTAACCCTCGGCTTTTTCAATCGGAAATCGCTTCAGGTGTTTTCAAAGAGAGATGCAACCCCGGTTACGGAGGCCGACCGCTCAGCCGAAGCGCTCATCCGTTCAGCTATCGCATCCCGTTTTCCCCAGGACGGCCTGCTTGGAGAGGAGCTTGAAGAAAAGCCTTCGGCAAACCGTCGCCGATGGATTATCGATCCGATCGACGGCACGCGCTCATTCATTCATGGTGTTCCGCTTTACGGGGTTATGATCGCCCTTGAAGAGGAGGGGGCCATGAGAATCGGAGTGATCAATTTTCCCGCTCTCGGTCAGCTTTTTTATGCTGAAAGGGGGTGCGGCGCATTGATGAACGGTTCGGCGGTGTCGGTGTCTTCAATTGCGTCGATCGGGGAGGCTACGGTTGTCTTTACGGAAAAAGAGTACCTTCTCGACCCTCCCGGAGATCATCCGGTCGATCGGCTCCGCCTGCAGGCAGGGCTTGTCCGTGGCTGGGGAGACTGTTACGGACACATGATGGTCGCTTCCGGCAGGGCGGAAGTCGCTGTCGATAAAATCATGAGCCCCTGGGACTGCGCTGCGGTGATTCCTGTCGTTACCGAAGCCGGTGGCTGCTGTTTCGATTACCGGGGGGATACCGTTATCGACGGCGAGGGACTTGTAAGCAGCAATGGAGCGCTCGGCAGCGTTTTGCTGGAGACCCTCAGGGGGAGGGGTGTAGAGCCATGCTGAATCTCCTTTTGCTTTTTCTCATAGTCGTGCTGCTGGTTCTCGTGATCGTCATGCAGGCGACCGGATGGCCGGCCGTCCGCCCGAACGATGCCGATCGGCTCAGGCGGGAGCTCCTTCGCGAACTGGCAGGGCAGCGAGCCGAGTCGGCCCGTGGCCTGCATGAGCTGAAGGTCGAACTCGAATCGCTGTTACGCGATGGCGCCGATGAGAAAGCCGTTTTGCTGCTCAATCGTGTTGAGCAGGCCATAACGCTTCTTCATGCCATTGCTGCCGGTGCACGCAAAAGAAACCTGAAGCAGGGCACGGACGAATGGCGGGGTGAGGGGAGCGATCCTGAAGAGGGGGGTTACGGGCAGACAGAAAGGGTTGTCGCAGGAAGAAATCCTCTGCTTTTCCAGCGCCAGTTTGCGCTGTTCTCTCCTGATGAGTCCTCCGGAATCGCAGCCTGCATCCCGTCGGCCGATAGGTCCGACGCTGTGGAATATCTTTCCGTTCCTGCCGCCGATTTCGATCCCGATCTCGATCCGCCCTACGACCCTGATGTTCAGGCCGGGAGCCCTTCGCAAAGGCGCCCCTGAGCGGGTTGGCGTGGCATCTTTTTTTTGAAGTGCAGCAGGTCGCCGAAAAAAAGGGTACGGACAGGAAGAGGTTTTTTTTGAAGAAGGCGCGGATTTGAGGCTCTCAGGGCTGTTCAGCGTGCCCGGCAAGCGCTTCGGCAATGGCTTTCGCAAAGCTCGGGCCGTCGAAATAGGGAGGGATGACATCCACCCTGACGCCAAGTTTTTCCAGTGCTGCTGCCGTTGTTGTTCCGATGGCGGCAACAAGCACTCCCTGGGGAAGTGCGGTGGAGCCGATGGCTTCGAAGAAGTTAATGGCTGTGGAGGGGCTGGTAAACGACAGACAGTCGAGTTTTCCCTCTTTGAGCAGCTGTTTTACGGTTTCGGTGTCTTCTGTTGAAGGCTTGATGTTTTCGTAAACCGTTATTTCCGTGCACTTTCCTCCCCGCTCCCTGATGACGGCAGGGATAGTGCCCAGCGAAAGGGTGCCTCTGAGAAAAAGAAACGAGTGGTTTTCGATCACTTCGCCGTCGATTTCGGCCATCAGGTTGACGGCATCGGCGATTTTCGGGACCGGTTCCGTTTCGATACCGTGAACGGCAAGATCCTTTGCGGTGGTTTTGCCTACGGCCCAGACCCGTATATGCCGCAGCTTTTCAAGCTGCTCAGGTGCTTCGGCAAGCAGGCGTTCCATGAAAAACTGAACACTGTTCGGGCTGGTGAAAAAGGCACCGCTGAAAGATGCAGGATCGGGAACCTGCCAGCCGGGAACCGGCCTGATCTCGATTGCCGGAAAGACAACCGAGTTCAGACCATACTGTTCCAGCTCTTCGACAAACGACTTCGCCTGATGTTTGGGTCGGGTTACGAGAACACTCTTCATCAGCAGGTTTTACGGATTTCCGAGAGGATTTTGTCAGCACCCTGTTTGAGCAGCTCTTCGGCAAGTGCAATACCGGCATCCTCCGCCTGTTCGGGAGAGGTGAGGCCGGTGCGGGTGATCTCGTCGCGAAGGCCGATGGTGCCGTCTACCGAACCGACGAAGGCAAGGAGTTTGAGCGTGCCGTTCTTGAACGATGCATACGCACCGATAGGGATCTGGCAGCCGCCCTGCAGATGGCGCAGCAGCGCACGTTCCGCCCTGCAGCAGTACTCCGTGGTAGAATGGTTGAGAATTCGTACGATCTCCCTTGTCTGTTCGTCGTCGACACGGGTTTCGATACCCAGCGCGCCCTGGCCTACAGCCGGAAGCATGATTTCGTGCGGCAGGATTTCCGAGATGCGGTCGCTGAAATTCAGACGGAAGACTCCCGCATAGGCAAGCATCATGGCATCGAATTCGCCTTCGTCGAATTTCTTGAACCTTGTGTTGAGGTTGCCCCGGATATCACAGATTTCAAAATCGGGCCGCATGCTTTTCAGCTGCGACATACGGCGGAGGCTGCTTGTTGCAACTTTTGCATTTTGAGGCAGATCGAGAAGCTTGACGCCGTTTTTGGAGATAATGACATCCCTTGTATCCTCACGATCGGTAAACGAGGTGATGATGAGTCCTTCGGGAGTGCTGGTCGGGACATCTTTCAGGCTGTGGACGGCAAGATCGATCTCTTTGGCAATCAGATGTTTTTCAATGTCCTTGGTGAACAGACCCATATCACCGATTTTGGAGAGCGGTGAATCGAGGAGTACATCGCCGGTGGTCTTGACCAGCTTCAGGGTAATGTCAAGTTCCGGAAAATGCCTCGAAAGCTCGGCTTTGGTGAATTCTGCCTGCCACAGGGCAAGAGGGCTGGATCTGGTACCGATAATAAGCTGTTTTTTCAAAGCAGTTACAGATTTGTATTGAAAGTTATTGATTTGGTTCTTCGAGATCGAAAATATTGCGGACAAGATTGACGCGGCTCGGAATGGAGTCGGAGGTATCGATCGGGGCCTTGAGCATCTTGATCGGATGGTGGAGGATCTTCTTCAGGATACGGTCGGTCAGGTGCTCCATGCGTCGCAGCTCCTCTTCGCTAACCTTGTAACGGTACCGTTCGAGCTCCTTCTCCTTGATTTCAATGAATTTCGACTGGAGATCCACAATGGTTGGACGGACTTTCAGGGTATTGATCCACTGTCCGAACGAAACCAGTTCCTCCTCGATGATGCTTTGCACTTTCGGCAGTTCGGCCCTGCGCCGCTCGAGGTTCTTGTCGATGATGTGCTTGAGTGCGTCGATGTCCTTGAGGAACATGTTCTGCAGTCTTGAAATATCGGGATCGACGTTGCGGGGGAGGCCGAGGTCAAGGATAATGACCGGTTTGAGACGGCGTTTCTGCATGCTCTGGTGCATTTCCGCTTCCCTGAGAACGTAATCCTTTGTACTGACCGCGGTTATGATGATATCGAATTCGTGCAGGTACTCCTTGTAGCTTTCGAAAGGCAGCACTTTTCCGGTTCCGAGCTCTTCGGCGAGCGCTTCGGCCTTGGAGAGGGTCCGGTTGGTGATGACGATGTTGCGTGCGTTTTTCTGGCACATGTGCTTTGCGGCGAGCTCTCCGGTTTCACCTGCGCCGATGAGGAGGATCTTCTTCATCGACAGGTTCGAGAAGATCTTCTGGGCAAGTTCGACGGCCGCATAGCTGACCGACACGGCCCCCTCCATGATCTTGGTCTTGGTTTTCACCTTCTTGGCTACACTGAAAGCCGTATGGCAGAGGCGGGTGATGAGAATACCGGCAGCCTGCACTTCGGCGGCGATCCGATAGGCATCCTTCACCTGGCCGAGAATCTGGCCTTCACCGAGAACCAGGGAGTCGATAGCGCTGGAAACCTCGAAGAGGTGACGGGCGGTGCCGCAGTAGAAACGGCTGAAGAAGTGTTCGGGACGGACTTCCTTGCGGGCATCCTTGTAGGAAATCAGGTAATCCTTGAGGTACTCTCCGGTCACTTCCGACATTGCCGGTACGACATAAATTTCCGTACGGTTGCAGGTGGACAGCACCATCGCTTCGTGAGCAAGACCGCTTGAAATGAGGTCGGTAATGAACTCCTTGTTCTGAACTTCTGAAAGAGCAATTCTTTCGCGAATTTCAATGGGTGCAGTTTTGTGGTTGACACCGACTGAAATGATGTTCATAGCAGGCTTGTTTAAATGAGCAGATTAAGTGGTAAAGCAAGAAAATCTGTGTCGCAGTAAGAACCTGTAAAACTTTAATATACCGTAAACGCCGATAATTGTCAAATGAAGTGAAGCTCCGGCAAATATTGCAGGTCGTTCTGCAGGGTCAGTCCATGGAATGAGGGCGAAAAAAAGGTCATCAACAGGATAAGCGCCGTAATGAAGACAAAGAGCGCGATAAAGAGATAAGCCATATGCTTCAGATCCCATCCTGTGATAGGCCGGATAAAGATGCTGGTTCCGTAGATAAGCCAGATGATTACCAGCGAGAAAAGACGCGGCTCGAAAAGGGTAATGGCTTCGCCTGAGGCTTTCTGCTCCAGGATGCCGGCAAACAGGGTGATCGAGAGAAAGATGAATCCGAAAGCGACGGCGTGCATGGTAAGGCGCTCGAGCACTTCAAGGTTCGGCAGGCGCTGAAAAAGCAGCTCGAAACGGTTTTTCTGTATCTGACGGAAGAGCAGAAGGTAGAGAAAGCTGTAGAGTCCTGCGATGGCGATGGCGCTGAAGCCGAAGATGGCCGCAATGAGGTGTACTCCGATGCCGAGGCCGGTGAACGCAGGCCCCTCTCCCGAGGATTGCGCGGTGAAGATCGAGGAGATGAGCTGGGCTCCCGCCGAGAAGGAGAGCACGAAAAATCCTGTTTTATCGCTTTTGGTGGTGAACTCGATAAAGATATAGGTGATAGCGAGGGTCAGGGCTACCATGCTCATGATGTTGAAGGTCGAATAGCTCAGCTTGTAACCTTCCAGAGAGGTAAGCAGGCCGAGATAGACCACATGCGACAGAACGGTCAGGGCCAGGGCGGGCTGTTTGAAGCGCGTGGCCAGTTTGGTGTCCCTGAAGAAATGCGCACCATACAGGACTGTGGTGACGATATAGAGCAGGGATACAAGCTGTATAAGGATAAACAGCGGTATATTGTTGAGAACGATACTGTCCATGTACTTGGGTTGCGATCGAAATTTATTTCCGGTTAAAATGCGGGATAACTTCGTTTTGAGATAACCCGCACCGGCCCATGCCGGAGGCTGAAGAATATGGAAGAAAAACAAAGAAAAAATTGTATATTCGGGCCGCTTCGGGGGATAAATATACTTATTTACAAGGAAAAAAGATGAGCAGGAAAAAGAATATCAGGAATATAGCCATTATAGCTCACGTTGACCATGGAAAAACGACGCTTGTCGATGCGATTTTTCAGAAGACGGGAGCATTCAGGGATAACCAGCAGGTAAACGTACGCGTGCTTGATTCAAATCCCCAGGAAAGGGAGAGGGGAATCACCATTTTCTCGAAAAATGCTGCTGCAATATACAAAGACCACAAGATCAATATTGTCGATACTCCCGGTCATGCCGATTTCGGCGGCGAGGTTGAACGCATTCTGAAGATGGTGGATGGCGTTCTCCTGCTTGTCGATGCTTTTGAAGGCCCTATGCCGCAGACCAAGTTCGTGCTGCGCAAGGCGCTCGAGCTGCACCTTAAGCCGATTGTGGTGATCAACAAGATAGATCGCCCGCAGTCCGACCCCGTGAAGGTGCACGATCAGGTGCTCGATCTGTTCATCGCCCTTGGCGCCGAGGAGGATCAGCTTGATTTCGCCTATCTCTACACCTCCGCCAAAAACGGTGTGGCCAAGTACAGCATGGATGACGAGGATCATGATATGAGCATTCTGCTCGATACCATCATCAGGGAAATTCCTCCGCCGCTGGCGGATGACGATGGCCCGTTCCAGATGCTGGTGACCAGTCTCGACTACAGCGAGTATATCGGCAAGATAGCGATTGGCCGCATTCGCAGGGGCAAGGTCAGCCCCGGCAACCAGCTTGCCGTCGTCAGCCCGGAAGGGGTTGTCGGCAAGGGTTCGGTGACCAAGGCGTTCCTGTTCGACAAGCTGCAGAAATTCGAGGTCAAGGAAGCCGCTTCGGGCGACATTGTAGCCCTTGCAGGCATAGCCGATGCCACGGTCGGCATGACGCTTGCCGCAGTTGACGCTCCCGAACTGCTCGAGTCGTTTGAAATCAGCAAGCCGACGCTCTCCATGCTCTTTTCGGTGAATGACTCTCCTTTTGCCGGTCAGGAGGGCAAGGAGGTTACAAGCCGCAAGATTCGCGAGCGGTTGATGAAGGAGGTTATGACCAATGTGGCCCTCGACGTCGAGGAGACGGACAGTGCCGATACCTTCCGCGTTTCGGGCAGGGGTGAACTTCACCTTTCGGTACTGATCGAAACCATGAGACGCGAAGGGTATGAGCTTGCCATCGCAAGGCCTGAAGTGATCATGCATCATGACGAGGACGGCACGCTGCTCGAACCGATCGAGCATGTCACCATCGATATTCCCGACGAGTATACCGGCGTGATCATCGAAAAAATGGGGCGCAGAAAGGCCGAGATGACGCACATGGGCACCCTTCGCGGCGGTATGGTGCGCCTCGAGTTTGAAATTCCCACCAGGGGCCTGATCGGCTACAACCTCGAGTTTACCACCGATACCAAGGGAGAGGGTATTCTTTCCCACGTGTTCTACAACTACCAGCCCTTCAAGGGCAAGCTGCCTTCACGCGAGACGGGTGCGCTGGTGGTCTCCGAAGCCGGTACCTGCGTTGCCTATGCGCTCAGCAATCTCGAGGATCGGGGTACTTTTTTCATTTCACCCAACACCAGGGTCTACGAAGGCATGGTTGTGGGCGAGTCCACAAGGGGTCTGGATATCACGCTCAATGTCTGCAAGACGAAAAAGCTCTCCAATATGCGTTCTTCCGGAACGGATGAATCGCTTCGTCTCACTCCGCCGAAAATACTTTCGCTGGAACAGGCGCTCGAGTTCATCAACGATGACGAACTTCTTGAAGTGACGCCGCAGAGCATCAGGCTCAGAAAGAAAATCCTCGATTCGAACCTGAGGGCGAAGGCGACCAAAAAGGCAAACGCCTGATCGGCCGAGCCTTTCGATGGTCTTTTCCTGGCGCGGTGAGCATGCCGCCCTGAAAATGGAAAACAAGCGGAAGGGCTGCCCCGAAAAGGCAGCCCTTCCGCTTGTAAAGGAAGTTTCCTGATGGTTTTTTAATGCTCGAAGAAGAGTTTTTTCAGGAGAGTCCGGGCACGTGAAAGCCGTTCGAGTACCTCGCTTTCATCGATTCCGCTCAAGGCGGCGATCTCTGCGGTACTCCGCTGTTCAAGCTCCGTCATCCGGTAGACCTGTCGCTCGGCTTCAGGAAGCCTCTCGATGCAGGCTGTCAGGAGAAGGTCTTCATTGCCCGGTTTTTCCTCCACAGCCTGTTTTTCTGTCGCCGCGTCTCCGATCCGTCCGAACAGCTCGTCCTCTGTGGCCGGGAGCGGGTCATCCTCGCTTACGTCTCCGAAAAGCCGGATGAACTGTTCGAAATCGAGCCCGGCGGCTTCGCATGGCGTGATGCTGTTTTCAAGGATCTGGGTGGCCAGCCGGTCGAACTTTTCGCGGATTTCAGGCAGTTCCACGGCAAAATTGAAGCTGTCGTCCCGGTCGCGGGCGTCACTGTTGTAGGGGATTTTCATCAGTACGGTAATGCCTGCAGCCTCGGCATATTTTTCAGCCATGCCGCTGCCGTCGTCACGGTTGACGATCAGGCCGAGCAGGCGCGACTCGCCCCCCACGGTTTTAAAGTAGTTGTTGGCCTGGCAGATGTTGTTGGCCGTGAAAATCGACTGCCGGTCGTTGCTGGTGACCAGGATGACCTCCTCGCTGAGCGAACGGGCAAGCGGCGTGGCAAAGCCGCCGCAGACCACGTCGCCGAGAAAGTCCATGAGAATGATGTCGATATCCCATTTGAAGATGCCGAGTTTTTCGAGCACGTCGAACCCGGAAATGATCCCTCTGCCTCCACAGCCGCGCCCGACCTGCGGGCCTCCGAGTTCGATGCCGTAGATGGGCTGGCTGAATCCTGCAATATTGCGTCTGAATACAATATCGCTGACGGCTACAGGCTGGTTACGGGCATTCTTTTCGGCAAATACATCGGTAACGGTGGGCAGTGAAATGCCTCCGAAAAGGGAGGTCGTCGAATCATGCTTGGGGTCGCAGCCGAGCTGAAGGACTTTTTTGTTCATCAGCGCAAAGGTTGCGCTGAGATTGGTGGTGGTAAAGCTTTTTCCGATTCCGCCCTTGCCGTAGATCGCAATGGTTCTTGCAGCCATGATGGTACTTCCTCAGGTATTGCCGGCCAGATAACAGGCGTTTTCCTGTTCTTCGGCCTCCGGTTTCCAGTGCAGAATCATTTTCAGGCAGTCGGGGTCGCTGAATGCCTGCAGGTAAACCGAGGTGATGTTTTCATCGACCTGGCACTGGTGGGTAAATATTTTTTCGGCGTTGAGCTTTTTTCCGGCAATGAGGTCGCGTACCCTTTCCAGATCGCCCTGTGCCCACTGACGGGCCGCAATGAAGGAGAGCTCCTTCTGGAATGCCTGGGAGTAGTCGATGTTCATCCGCTGGTAGTAGCCGCCGAAAATCACCACGCCGTGGAATTTCAGGAATCGCAGGCCTGTGTCGATGGCGCTCATGATGCCGGTGCTGTCGATCAGGACGTCGAATTCGTGACCGGCAAGCGCGGCCGAAACGTCCTCGGTGTCGGGATTGACTTTCAGGTGGGCGGAGGAGAGCTGGAGGCGGTTCTGGTGAGGCTCGGTGGCGGCAACAAGTTTTGCGCCCATATGGCGGGCCAGTTCCGTGGCCAGAATGCCGACGGCTCCCTGGCCGAGCACCAGCACCTTGCTGTCTTTGACCTTCGCCAGATCGACGATGTGCAGGGCGGTCGCTCCGAGTGGCAGCGCAATGCCGCACTGGGGATTTGCGATTGCATCGAGAACGGTGAGGCTGTCGACCGGACAGACGATGTACTGCGAAGCTCCGCCGAACGCCGCGTTGACATCGGTGTATCCGAACGAGCCGGCGACATAGGCGAATTTGCCGATCAGGCTCTGGTTGACGTGCTCTCCGGCCTCGATGATCCTGCCGACGGTTTCATAGCCGGGAACGAAGGGATAGATGAACGGTGGTGATGGAATCAGGCCGTTGTAGGCCATTTTTTCCGTACCGGTACTGATCGACGACCAGTAGGTTTCGACAAGCACATCGGTTGAGGAGAGCGGTTTCAGGGTTACCTCCGAAAGGGAGACCTGGCGCACGCCGCTGAAAACAATGGCTTTTGATTTCATAGTGTATTGCTGCTGTTGCCGCCGCTTCAGGCGATTTTCTGCTGTTTGAGTTTTTTCTCGTTGTGTTTTTCGAGCAGCAGGCGGATCACGAACTGTGCGGCATTGATAAGATAGCTGAGGTAGGCCAGGTAGGCTGTCAGAATGAGAATATGTTCGGCCGGTTTGACCCAGAAGAACAGGATAAAGTAGGAGAGGTGCACGATCATGGCGATGGCGCTGCCGAAATCCTCCCAAAAAAACTCCGGGGCGAAGGCGAAGTGGCCGAACACCTCAAGCTCGAAAAAACCGCCGGTCACGAAGATCAGCACGAGCATGAAGGTCTTGAGCGCGACGAAGAAGGTCACCCACCAGAAGTCGGTGATCCATAGCCCCTGGGAGTAGAGGTAGGTGACCGTAAGGCCGGCAAGGAAAATGAGGAACTGTATCGGGGCGAGAATTGCCTGGGATTTCGTCCAGGGCGAAGCGTTTCTTCTGGCAAGCTGTTCCGGAGTATAACGGGGCATAAAACAGTGATTTAGCTTTTGCTGGTCAGGTTCGTTCCAGGTTCCTTGTAAAAAAGTAGTCGAATATAGCAAAATAGAGTGGTGCGGCAAACCGCCGCACCACGCCGGAAGTGCAGTTATTTCAGTTTCCAGTCGTAGGCATTGTAGAGGGTCGAGAGCAGGTTGACCTTCACATTGTCGAGCCGTTTGCCGAAACCTTCGAGTTCGTCGTAATAGTAGAGAAAGGTTCTCGGCTGTTCGTCATTGAGTATCTGCTGATAGCTTTTCCAGAGAGTCGCCTGTCTGGCGCTTTCAAGCGGGCGGCTGAGCTCATCGATAACACGGTCGAGTTCGGGATTCCTGAAGGCAGAAGAGTTGAACGGCCGGTTGGCGAAGTCGCTTCCCCAGATGATGAGCTGGAAGGGGAGGGTTTCGGCTGCCAGGCCCGAGAGCGCGGCCTCGTAGCGGAACTCGTTCTGGTTTTTCAGGAATATCAGGCTTTCGTCGAACCGCAGTCGGCAGTCGATGCCGATATCCCGCAGGTTCTGCTGTACGATGGTTGCGGCATAGTTGCGGCGGGGGTTTCCGACGGGAGCCGCCAGCTCGAAGGAGAATCGCAGGCCGTTTTTCTGCAGGATGCCGTCCGGTCCCGGCGCCCAGCCCGCAGCCCTGAGCAGTTCCCGTGCTTTTTCGGGGTTGAAATCGTACGGCTCCATCGATGTGTTTGCGATGGTCTTGTAGGCCGGAGAGAGTGAGGTGTTGACGATAACGGCATGGTCGGGACCCATGAATCCGTCGATGATGGACTGGCGGTCGATGGCGTAGGTCATGGCGCGGCGCACCATCCTGTCGCCGAAAAACCGGTTGGGAGCGATTGCCCTGGAGTTCCGGTAGCGGTCGCCGTCGATATTCAGCCAGACTATGCTGTCGAAATAACGGTTATGGACGGGTTTGACGGAAATATCCGGGTTGGTTGTTTTCAGCTCCCCGGCGTCCTTCGGGGTAATGCCTCCGGCAGAGATCAGGGCATCGATCTGCCCCGATTTCAGCATGGCAAGTCTCGTGGTGTATTCCGGCACCACAAGAAAGGTCAGGGTTCCTGTTGCGGCCGGGTGGGGCAGCACCGATGAGGGGTTCGCGACAAGCACCAGTTTTTCCTGACGGCGCCACTCCCTGACCCTGAAAGGTCCTGCGCCGACTACCGGAAGTTCCGACGCCCGGCTTCGGATTTCGTCTGCAGGTATTGCGGAAAAGATGTGGCGGGCCACAGGCATGAGGTCATTGAAATGGTCGAGTACGATATCCTTCGACAGCGGTTTGTTGAAATGCAGGACAAGGGTCGAGTCGTCGGGTGTTTCGACTGCGCGTTCGATGTCGGGGGTGCCGTCGGGAAGCAGGAGCAGGTCGTTGAGATAGTGCTGGCGTGAACTGGCGATTTTCGGGTTTTTATAGAGGCCGTAGGAGAACTTGAAATCGCCGGAGGTCACTTTTTTGCCGTCTTCCCATACCGCATCGGAACGCAGGTGAAAGAGCGCACGTTTCCCGTCAGGGGAGAACTCCCAGCTTTTTGCCGCCCATGGCTTGTATGCTATCGAACCGTTTTCTTCATTGTATTCCGGCTTGACCAGCGACGGATAGATAAGGGTGCAGACTTCCCGGGAGAGCGAAAGCTGGATCAGCAGGGGGTTGAGGTAATCGAAATCGGCGGAGATTCCCGTAACGATATGGTCGCTGCGGAGATTTTTGCCCTCCTGCCGGCAGCCTGAAATTCCTGTAACGATGAGCAGCAGGAAAAGCGCTGAAAAAAGTATTTTACGCATGATTATCATACCGGGAATAAGTTGTCGCCCAAGGGTGTTCTCAACAGAAAAATAAATGTAGAGAATCTATCCTTCATTGAAAAACCAAAAGCCTTATGCAAACCGAACTCTACGATGTGATCATAGTCGGCGGCGGACCGGCAGGCTCTTCGGCTGCGCTCTATACGTCAAGGGCTGCACTCAGGACGCTGGTTATCGACAAGGACCCGCATGCCGGTGCGCTCGGCATGGCTCACTCTATCGCCAACTATCCGGGAGTTCCCGATGCCCTGACGGGAATGCAGCTTCTCGAGCTGATGAAGCGTCAGGCGGTATCGTTCGGAGCCCTCTATCTGCGCGACAAGGTTACCGGCATCGATCCCGAGGGGCCTGAAAAAACGGTTTTTACGGTTTCGGGAAAATTCTACCGGGCGAAATCCCTGATTCTGGCGACCGGCGCCATGGGCAAAAGCAGCGAGATTCCCGGAGAAAAAAAACTTGTGGGTCTTGGGGTAAGTTACTGTGCAACCTGTGACGCCGCATTCTACAAGGGGAGGGTTGTTGCGGTTTACGGAAAAAACCGGGAGGCTGTCGAAGAAGCTCTCGTCCTCTGCCGCTTCGCCTCGAAGGTTATGCTGCTCTGTCCGGGCGGGAAACTTGCCGTGAGGGAGGATGAGGCTGAACTGCTCAATAAGGCGGAAAACGTGGAGATCCGCTATCACAGCAAGGTGCTTTCCGTCAACGGAGAGAGGGGGGTCGAGTCGCTCACTCTTGAAGGCGTTGCCGATCCGCTTCCGGTTGAGGGATTTTTCATCTATCTCAGCGGTTCCTCCCCGGTTCTCGATTTTATCGGCGGTCTTCTTGAGATTTCGGGGTGCGGTTGCCTGAAGGTAGACCGGGAGTTCGCGACGTCCGCTCCGGGAGTTTTCGCCGCGGGCGACATGCTCTGCAAGGAGATCAAGCAGGCGGTAATCGTGGCTGCCGAAGGTTGCCATGCTGCCCTCTATGCCGGCAGGTTTCTTCGCGGAACCCTGAAACCGAAGTCCGACTACAATTAGGGCAGGGAGGCCCGGCTAAGGGAACAGGGCGCTGAAGTTTCCCACACCCGGAATTTTTGTGGTCAACAGCCCCTCGCCGTAAAGGGTGCCGATCTGTTCGCCGAAATAGCGCGCACGGGCTTCAAGCCCGGTCAGGAACTCCTTCCGGTTGATCAGGGTTTCCGGCTCGGCTCCTTCCCGGTGGAACTGGGAGCCGAAGGCAAGCACGCCGGCTCTCGACCGGGCGAAGGTTTCGCTGACATCGACGATGATATCGGGGTTCACGTGCTTGAACTGCAGATAGTAGAAGAGGTGTGGCGGGCGGTGCGCATCCTGTTTTCTGCCGTTATGTTCCGTGACGAGCTGCCTGAGGCCGGCGTAGTAGACTGCATCGGCAACCAGCTTCGAGGCCTTCATATGGTCGGGGTGCCGCTCGTCGGGAGGATTGGCGAAAACCGCCTCGGGCCTGAAATGGCGGATGATTCTGATGACGGCATGGAGATTTTCCTCGTTGTAGAACAGTTTTCCGTCACCGAGATCGAGCCCCATGCGGTCGGTGTACCCCATGATACGCCGTGCCTTTTCCGCTTCGGTTTTGCGGGTTTCCACGCTGCCGAGTGTGCCGAGCTCTCCTTTTGTGAGGTCGCAGACCGCAACACGCCGCCCTTCGTTCATGATTTTCAGCAGGGTGGCTCCGCAGGCAAGTTCGACATCGTCAGGATGCGCGCCGAATGCCAGTGCATAGACTTTTTCAGATGATTGTTCCAAAACTCCTTCCGTCAGGATGTTATATTCAGGCTCAAGAGTGACTATTGTATAGCAATAAAAATAATCCGTATCGATGCTGAAAGTAAAAATTGTCAGGGTAAACAAAAACGCGGTGCTGCCGGTCTATGCTACGGAACATGCCGCCGGAATGGATATCTCGGCATGTCTCGACGAACCGCTCTGTGTCGATCCCTTTTCGACGGCGCTTGTCCCGACAGGACTCGCCATCGAGCTGCCCGAAGGGTATGAAGCCCAGCTCAGGCCGAGAAGCGGACTGGCGCTGAAGCATCTGATATCGCTTCCGAACAGTCCGGCGACCATCGATGCCGATTATCGCGGGGAGGTAAAGGTGATTCTCGTCAATTACGGCAAGGAGCCTTTCCGTGTCGGTCATGGCGACCGCATTGCCCAGATGGTTGTTGCACGGGTTGAAAGAGTGGACTTCGATGAAGTTCACTCGCTCTCGGGTTCGCAGCGGGGCGAGGGAGGATTTGGCCATACCGGTATTTCAACCGTATAGGGCGTCTATCCGTTTTTCAGGTGCTGCAGATGGAACTTGTCGAGCTTCCTGTACAGCGTGGCCCTTCCGATACCGAGCATCTTTGCGGTTCTTGTAAGATTTCCCTTCGATGCGTCGCAGGCTTTCAGAATCGCTTCCCGCTCATGGTCTTCAAGGGAGAGCAGCGGCGCGGATTCGACAGGAGCGGGGCACTCTTCCGTCTTTTTCTGCAGGATGGCATGCTGGGAAGGTGATTTCCCGTGAATGCGGGGGGTCTGGAGCAGCTCGATTATGTTGCTTTTTCTGGTTACCGCGGCCCGCTGAACGGCATTTTTCAGCTCCCGGATATTTCCGGGCCAACTGTATTCCATGAGGCTTGCAAGGGCTTCTTCGCTGAACTGCAACTGTTCGAGGTTGTTGGCGCTTGCGAATTCGTCGAGAAAGTGTTTCGCCAGCTGCTTGATATCCTCACCCCTGTCGCGGAGCGGAGGGATGAAGAGCGGGAACTCTTCGAGACGGAAATAGAGATCTTCCCGGAACTGGTTGTTCATGATCGCTTCCGAAAAGTCCCGGTTGGTAGCCGATATGACCCTGAAATCGACTGTTCTTTCGGTTTTTTCGCCGACCTTCCGGATTTTATGCTCCTGCAGCGCACGAAGCACCTTTGCCTGGATATCGGAATTCATGTCACCGATTTCGTCAAGAAAAATGGTGCCTTTGTCGGCCTGTTCGAAAAATCCCGTATGATCGTTGTTGGCCCCGGTGAACGATCCCTTCACATGGCCGAAGAGAAGACTGTCGGCAAGATCGTTGGATATAGCCGCGCAGTTGACCGATATGAACGGGCCGTTTTTTCTCTTGCTTCCCTTGTGCAGCGCCTGGGCGAACAGCTCCTTTCCGGTTCCGCTTTCTCCGAGAATCAGCACGTTGAGGTCGGTTTCCATAACCTGCATGGCTTCTTCCATGGTATCGCGGATAGTCTGGCTTTTTCCGATGATATGGCCGAACACCTCCTTGCTTTTCAGCTCTTTCTGCAGCTTGATCACCTGATGCTGAAGCTGCGATCCTGAAAGGGCATTTCTCAGGACGATTTCAAGACGTTCTATGCTGACCGGTTTGGTGAGATATTCAAACGCACCCATCTTGATGCATTTGACCGCAAGAGGAATTTCGTGGGATGAGGTTACCATGATGACCGGAAGGGTGATATTGTTCTCCTTCAGGTGGTTCATGACATCGAAGCCGTCTTTTTTCGGCATGGTGACATCGAAGCCGTCTTTTTTCGGCATGGTGATATCGAGCAGGAGTACATGCATCTCCTGTTCTTCCGCTTTTTTGATACACTCTTCACCGTCCGAAACCACATGGGGGGTATAACCCATTTTGCTGACAAAATGGCTTATTACCCTTCTCGACGTTTCGTCGTCATCGGCAATAAGTACATGGTACTTTTTCGTTCCGGTCGCTTTTATACCGGGGTATCGGCTGCTTTTCTCTGCGGTCTGCACAAAAAATCCTTTTTAATCTTTAGGGGTGGGGAGATAACGATTTCCTGACAGAGAAATCCCTGATAGATTTATAACAACCAGGGATTTCAAATGGTTCGAACATCAGCCGCGTACTCAGGCTTTCGGCATATCCTTTACCGGTGCAGGCGCAGTTTCTGCCGGAGCTGCCGGTTTCTGCGAGAAGGGAATCTGCTTGATCTCTTTCTTATGCCGTTCGTCCGAAATCGCACCAGGGAACATTCCCGGCGAAAAAACCGTATTGACGAGCTGGCCGAGACCCGCGCTTACATTATCGAACAGGTGCTGCACCTGGCCCGAACTGACCGTGGCGTTCAGGGAACTTACTGTTGCGTTGAGATTTTCAAGCAGGTTCTTCCAGAGCTTTCCGATCTCCTGAACCGACGACTGTACCTGTTCGGACTTCAGGGTTGCCGTTACACCTTCGATAAGCTGGCCGGAAACCGAGTTCACGTTGTTGATGATCTCCTTGACCGGTTCCGAGTTGATGGTCGAGGTAACACCCTCGATGATCTGTCCGGTAGCAGAGCTCACCGAACTTATCATGCCCTGTACCGATTCGATGGTCGAGTCTATGAGAACTCCCATGTTTCCTATAAGACTTGCCATGTCGCCATTGCCGGCGTTGCTTGCCGGGTTCTCTTGCGGAGCGGGTTTTACCGCTGCCGGTTTGTTCAGTTCTTCTGCTGCCATATTTCGTCAGGAGTTTAAAGGATTGTATGGTTAGATTTTGTTGTAATATAACAATCTCTTTATTCTCGTGTTTCAGAAAAACGACAATTAGACTGAATATTTAATCTTCCGGCACGGTATGTCAACTCAAAGCCCTTCCCTTTGCGGATAAAGCCCATCCTTTTTCAGCTTCCCGCAATAATCCCGTACCTTTTCCGTAATATAAAAAACAAATTGAAAGTCCATCTACGGGAATTGACCTGAACCCAACGATACGATACGATGACCACGATACGACGTTTTCCACTGCTGCTTTTGCCGCCCGTTCTTGCCGCCGGTGCGCTTGCCCTCGTGAATTTCCTTTTTCGCCGTCGGAAGAGTCGGGCGGCAGAGAACCTCGATATAGTTTACTGACGGGCATATTCAGCAATTACTTTTTTTAGTTCCGCAGAGGGACGGCATGCAGGTTGCGCTGGTTGCAACCTTGCGAAAGTATTGGAGTGAGCAAACTTTTCTCGCTGCTTTCGGAATAAAAAGAAGTGGCATCTATAGGCTTGATGCTTCTATATTGCAAGAGAAAACAATCACGTTACTTACAGCATGAAAACATTTCTGCACCCTCTTGCCGAGGTTTTTGGTTTCAGGGTCGATGACCGTTCAGCCAGGGCGCGGCGGTATCGTTCACACCGCCTTTGCCCTTTCAACAACAAGGTGCCAAACTGTACCAAGGACAAGGCAAAAAATCCTCTCGGTGTTTGCAGCATTCTGCAAAGCGGCAAACCGGTCATCACCTGTCCGGTGCGTTTTCGCGACGAATGGATCATTACCGATGATGCGGCATCTTTCTTTTTTGGGGAAGGCGTGTCATGGAGTTCGTTGACGGAAGTTCGCCTGAACGATGCCAATGGAAAGTCGGCAGGCAATATCGATGTGGTTCTTGTCGCATACGATAAGCAGGGTAAGGTGACAGACTTCGGTGCTCTTGAGATTCAGGCTGTCTATATTTCCGGAAACGTTCGGGAGCCTTTCGAATACTACATGAAAGACCCGGACGCCAATGCCTTAATGGACTGGACAGCGCAGCCGAACTATC
The DNA here is from genome assembly GCF_021740465.1 of Chlorobium sp. Taxonomy (GTDB): domain Bacteria; phylum Bacteroidota; class Chlorobiia; order Chlorobiales; family Chlorobiaceae; genus Chlorobium. The sequence goes on from NZ_JAIOZR010000006.1 coordinate 34,728, forward strand.
CTCGTCCGGATTTTCTTTCGTCATCGAGGAAACGGCTTGCTCCGCAGCTGTTGTTTAAGGGAGGCATTCTGCATTCATGGTGTAAGAAAATGGCCGTGGCCATCAACAAGAGCTTTTTTGATACGCTTCCTGCCCTGAAACCGGTCAAGAAGCAAGATGCCGATATTGCCTGGTTTATTTATGACCTTGAGCTGGTAATTGATGGAGAAAATGAACGTTATCAGCTTAAAAAACTCGATGTGGTATACACGGAGTTTCAGTCTGCATTGCTTTCGATAACGACGGCAGTACCGGGCAGTGTCGATGATTTTGTGAAATTGTTGCAGGAAAGGCTCGACGATCAGCTTGAAACTCCTCCGAGCAATAAAACTCTGGATAAACCCTTTTAAATATGACCCTTACCCGACAGGAGAGTTTATTCCCGAATATGCAGGATGCCGTTGTTGCACACCCGAAACCGGTCAATGTTGCATCCATACCTCAACGCAGCCCATTCCGGTATCCCGGAGGTAAAACATGGTTCGTTCCTGTGTTCAGGAACTGGTTTGCCCAAAAGCCGATCAAACCCGTTATTCTCGTCGAGCCTTTTGCCGGGGGAGGCATCATCAGCCTGACGGCGTTGTTCGAGAATCTTGTGCAGCGAGCGGTTATGGTGGAGCTCGATGAAGATATTGCAGCAGTCTGGCAGGCTGTTGTTGACGGACAGGCGGAATGGCTTGCCTGGCGCATACAGTCTTTCGATCTTACCAGGGAGACTCTTCTTGAAGAGTTGTCAAGAGAGAATGGGGAGATCAGGGAGAAAGCTTTCCATACCATACTCAGAAACCGTACCTCTCACGGCGGTATTCTTGCCGGCGGATCGGGTTTGCTCAAACATGGTGAAAACGGAAAAGGCATCCGCTCCCGGTGGTATCCCCAAACGCTTGCCAAACGCTTTTCAGGCATCGACGAAGTTGCTGGACGTATCGATTTTCGGCAGGAAGATGGTCTGAAGGTCATGCAGGAATATGCGGACAGGAGCGATGTTGTGTTTTTTATCGATCCTCCCTATACGGCAGGCGGCAAAAAAGCAGGGAAACGGCTTTACCGCCATTCGGAGATCGACCATGAGCGATTATTCGAGATCTGCGAGTCGGTTGCAGGTGATTTTCTCATGACCTACGACAATGCCGAGGAAGTCAAGCAGATGGCAAGGCGGCACAGTTTCCAGATGCGGCTTATTCCCATGACCAATACCCATAATGCGACGATGGAGGAGCTGGTTATCGGAAAGGATTTGTCGTGGATGGATAGCTATCCGGCAGTGCATGAACCGGAAGTGGTTTATGGGGGAGGACACTGAAACCCGCTTGCTGGGGAATTGCGATGTTCTGCAGTTGAGTCGCCCCTTCGGGACCTGAACGATCTTCCTGTTTTTCCTTTCCCTCGATATTCTCCAGGTAATATAACCCCAGGGTCTCCTGATCCGGGACGCCAGGCACACTTATGCTGTGTTCCTGAAGTATGGAACGTTTCTTTTTGTTGCTTTGTTGTGCAAAGTATATGAAAAAATCAAGTTTTGCGTGAAGGTGGAAATATCTGTTGCAGCAGTCGGTTAGGTCGGGGTAACGAATGTGAGTCAATGTTATCAACACCACTGCAGTTTTTCTTCTGTCCCTTCAGCCTTCGGGTAATGGTATCCGGAAGTTGTGGTTTCAAACATCATGACATGATACTCCCGAAGTAACCGGATCATCGCCTGAAGTTGTGATGTCATTGTTGTTCTGAACCACAAATCGCCTGTTGATGACACAGACACAATGTTAACCCCCTCCGTTTGAAGGGAAAGGATCGGTGTTTTATGAAAAAACTGCGAATTGCCCAGATTGCTCCGCTTGTAGAGCGTGTTCCCCCCAAAAAATACGGAGGAACTGAACGGGTTGTCTACCATTTGACCGAAGGACTTGTAGCGAAAGGCCATGACGTCACCCTTTTTGCATCGGGTGACTCCATAACCACGGCAAGGCTCGTTGCCCCCATCAGTGAAAGCCTTCGTCTCGGAAGAAAAGCTCATTCGCCGACCATTGTTACGATGATGATGCTCAGCAAGGTTTATGAGAGCATGCTCCGGGAGTTCGACATCATTCATTCGCATCTCGAGTACCTGACCCTTCCCTATGCCCATAAAGTCCGGGTGCCGACCGTTCTGACCATGCACGGCAGGCTTGATATAGGCGATTACAGCAAAATGCTCGGCCTGTACCCGCATATGGCATATGTCTCGATCAGTGATTCGCAGCGCCGTCCTGTTGAGGATATCAACTGGGTAAAAACCATTTATCACGGCTATCCGCCCTCAGGTTTCGAGTTTAACGACAAGCCAGGGGACTATTTTCTCTATCTGGGCCGTTTTTCCGAGGAGAAAAAACCCCAACAGGCAATCATGCTTGCCAGGGCATGCAATATCCCCCTGAAAATAGCCGCCAAAATCGATCCGACCGATCAGGGCTTTTTCGATAGAAAAATCAGGCCGCTGCTTGATCATCCTCTTATCGACTATGTGGGTGAAGTGGACGACACCCGGAAGGTTGAGTTGCTGAAAAACGCAAAAGCGCTGCTCAATACCATTGACTGGCCGGAACCCTTCGGTCTGGTGATGATTGAAGCCCTTGCCTGCGGAACTCCTGTGATCGTAAGAGGGTGCGGCTCGGCACCTGAAGTGATTACGCACGGCAAAACCGGCTTTATCTGCCATACGAGGCTCGACTTCATCAATGCCATTCATCAGGTGGGGGAGCTGTCGCGAAAAACCTGCCAGGAGGAATTTGAACGGCGTTTTTCAGCAGACACGATGGTGAGTAACTACGAGGAGCTTTACTACAGCCTTCTCCAGAAGAATTTTTCCGCTTTTTCCGAAAAGATGCAGAACAAGGAGTTGAAACGCACTTCGGGCCCTTTACAGCCGAAGAGGGCAATAGTCTTTCGCTGATCCGGAGGCGGATCGTACCCTGTGGTTATCTGATGACTCGATGCATGAAAATAACCGGAATCGGCGGAATGACTTTATACCGGAGGAAAAAACAGTCCGCTTCTGAATTTCCGGAGAAAGGAGTAATAAGGAAGGTCTGATGTTTCCGGAACAATTCAATTGACAAAAGGAGATGAATTATGAGCCTGAAAGAAGCATACAAACAGAAGGCCGAGGCCGAGCTTGAGCTTGCGCATGCCAGATTGGTCGAGTTCAAGGCGAAAGCCAAAAGTTTTACTGCCGACACCCGTCTTAAATATGCCCGGCATGTTGATGAACTTGAGCATGTGATCGCGTCCGCAAAGGTCAGGCTCAAGGAACTTGGGGAGGCTGGAGAGGATGCCTGGGAAAAGGTGAAGGATGGCGTGGAAAGTGCTCTGGGTACTTTGCGTGAGACTGTCCGTAATACCGCCGAGAAGTTTAAGGAATGAGCCTGTAGCCAAACCTGATGTTTCAGGCGTGTTTCGAGTAGCAGCACGATGCAGGGGAGTTGGCGGTCCTGGGCGTTTTTCGGGGATTCGATAAACCGGTTTGAACAGGAGTGCAAGGCCGTTGGTGCACGGTCTGACTTTTTTTTCAACATAAAACAGGAGGCGAATATGAAGATCCATGCGTTGTTAATGGTCATGCTGGTGGCGCTGGCAGGTTGCTCGACCACATACAAGGGCACCATAAAAGGAGCCTATAATCCGCAGGAGACGAAAAACGGAATATCCCTTGTGCAGAATACAGCAGGCACGAACTCACCAGGTGTTTCCATAAACAGATAACCCTTTACTGTTTAGACACATACAGAGCTCCGCACAATCGTCGGGGCTTTTTTTTTGCCCGGTTCTTCCGTCTCTCACATCGTCTTGGCTTACCATTCGATATTTTCGTGGTAGTAACGGATAATGCTCTCCTGATCGGCGCCGAGGGCATACATGAGATGGATGGTGCCGAAAATCGCCTGGAGACGGAGCATGCCGTTTCGATGGTATTTCCGGGCGGAGGTGACGACATGGCTGTCGAGGATGTGAAAGGCGCTTCGGCTTTCGATGCGCTGTATGATGTCGATATCCTCCATAACCTGCATGTCCGGGTTGAATCCTCCGATGGAACGGAACAGCTCTCTTGTGATGAAGAGCGACTGGTCGCCGCCCCGGCAGATGGAAAGGGGAACTCTGGTGAACCACCCGAAGAGAGCCATGATGGGGTGGGGGTCGTCGAACTGCATCTGAAAGCATCCCGCCTGTTTCCCGCCTCGAACCGCTTCGAGAATGTCGTCGATAACGCTTTCGGGCGGCAGGGTGTCGGCGTGCAGGAAGTAGAGAATGCCGTGGCGGGCCAGGGCAGCCCCCGCGTTCATCTGACGGGAACGCCCTTTTTCGGGCCGGCAGAGCACGACGGGGAAGGTCGAGACGATTTCCCTCGTCCGGTCACTGCTCGCGTCACAGACAATGATCTCCGTGTCTACGTATCTTCCGGTGATGGCGAGCAGGGTTTCCAGCGTCCGGGCGATGCCGGCCTCTTCGTTGCAGGTGGGGATGATAATGCTGATGCCGGAATCGGACATGGCTTTGAAATAATGACTGTTTTGCTCCTGCGGAGCTGGAAAACCTTTTCTGTTGATGCATTGCGACTCTGCCACCATCGCCTCCTCAAGGGAGTTCATATGCTGAATCCCATAACCTGCTTTGTTTCAGATCCTCGAGGGTGTCGATATCCTGCAATTGAGGGAGCAGCTCGAAGGACGCTCCGTGTTCGTTCAGCCGGTCGATGGTTTCCTGCAGGACTTTGCCGTGGCTCCAGGAGCGGCCGAGGAAGAGCTCGGGCCGGCTTTTGTTCAGTCCGATAAGATAGAATCCCCCGTCTTTCGCCGGGCCGATAACGGCGTCTCCTTTTTCGAGCGAGGCAAAGGCTTGTTCGAGCACTTCCCGCTGCAGGTCCGGGCAGTCCGTGCCGATCAGCGCTATATGGGTGAATCCCTCGGCAAAACCGCGCTCGAAGGCGTGGAGCATCCGTTCGCCGAGATCGTTGCCCTCCTGCAGAAAGGCGAGGGTTTCGCCTTCGAGAAAACAGTCCGCATCAGGAATCTCATCCGAGTAGAACGCCGCTCGATCGGCGCTGCACGTCTGGGTAACCGCAGCGGTGTACTCCCTGAGCACTTGGTAGACCTTGAGTGCGGTTTCAGGCCCGGTTTCGGCGGCGAGCCGTGTTTTTACCCGACCCGGTACCGGATTTCGTGTAAAAACGATGAGCAGCCTGCTGTTGCCGACATGCATCATAACAGGCATCCCTGGCAGCTCGAGCCTGCACCCGCCGTACACCCGTAGCAGTGCTGTCCGATGGCGATCAGCCTGTTGCGGAGCCGCTCTTCGTCGAACTCCCTGATGTTGCCGGGCGCGGGATCCTGCATCGGCAGTCCGAGCATCTGGTTGAAATCGCAGTCGTACAGGGTGCCGTCCCACCCCACCGAAACCGTGGTGCGGCACATGAGGTTTTTTACCGCTTCGGGATTGAAGTGTCCTTCGAGCAGGTTCATGTAGCTGCAGTAGCGCCCCTCTTCGAGCAGGGATTCAAGGAACCGGCTGACCGGCATGTTGGTGATGGTGTAGAGATGGCTGAACTTGATGCCGAATTCCTGCATGAGCCTGCTTTTGTAATCAGCCTCGAGCGCCTGCTGCGCTCCGGGAAGGGAGGGGCCTCCGGGGTTGAAGACGAGGTTGAGCTGAAGGTCGCTTCCGTCCTGTCCGTAACCGATCGCATTGAGCATGCGGAGCGCTTCTATCGAGCGGTCGAACACGCCTTTACCGCGCTGGGCATCGACATTCTCGCGGGTGTAGCAGGGGAGCGATGCGATGAGCGAAACGCGGTTCTGCCTGAAAAGCTCCGGAAACTGCCGGTACTCTTCACCTGAAACGAGTATTACCAGATTGGTTCTCACCAGAATCTCGCCTTCGGGCATGATTTTTCTCGCCTCCCTGATAAACCACGGGAGTTCGGGGTTCATTTCCGGAGCCCCGCCGGTAATGTCGAGCGTCTGTATGTTGTTTTTTTTCAGCGCGTCGAGACAGTACTGCATGGTTTCACGGTTCATCATTTCACTCCGGTCGGGTCCTCCGTCGACGTGGCAGTGGCGGCAGAGCAGGTTGCAGCGGTATCCGGTGTTGACCTGCAGAATGGCAGTTCCATCGGGGCGGAGCGGAGCGTGGCCGGTTTCGGCAAGTTTAGAGCCGAAAGCCGGTATGCTGCAGTCGGTTTTTTCAAGCACCCGAATCTGTTCTCCGCCGTCGGCAAGGGCGCTTTTGCGTTTGTGAAGGGATGGTTGTATGGTCATGGGCGGATGGTTTTGATTACAGCACTGTCATTGCAGTAACGCCGGGAGTGTCCGAAAACGTTCGGGTCGGTAGTCAGGGAGCCAGGAGACGATAGCTTCATTGGAGCGACATGTCGGTAGCTCAGGGTGCAACCCTGCGCATAGGGCACCACCCCGATAACGGGGTTTCGTCCTTTGGGTCCTTGTTGTCCTTTTCGTCCCTTTATCTCCCGATTCAAGGGACGAAAAGGATGCTGTTCCGGTTGATTCGCTTTGCCTTCAGGCGCCGAGGCGGGTGTGCACCTTTTCGGCCACCTGCCGGCCGCTGAGGGCTGCGCCTTCCATCGAGGCGAGGTAGTGCTGATAGGTATAGTCGCCCGCAAGAAAGAAGTTTTTTACGGGGCTCACCTGGTCGGGGCGGAACTTGTCAACATCGGGCACGGCCTTGTAGACCGACTGGGGGATTTTTACGATGGTCGATTTGAGCAGTCTCGCATCGCGCGAAAGCGGGAAGCGGTCGTGAATGTCCTTCATCACAAGTTTCGTGATCACATCGTTGGGCAGATCCATCAGCTGGTGGGCCGGAGCAAGCACGAGACTCATGACGCTTCCTCCCTGTGCCGAGCCCATGCCTTTCTGGAAATCTTCGGGGCAGGTGATTGAAACGTCGGCAAAAGTGGCAAACGTTGTGCCCTGCGAGAACATGAGGTTGTCCGTTGCGGTGATCTTCCGGTCGAACCAGAGCTGGCAGTTGGCGACCGGGCTGCCGACGAACTCGTGCAGGTTGCGGAAGTAGGCATGATTGAGCCATTCGCCCGGTACGATGTTCTTGATATTGTGTACCGGCAGGGCCGAGATGTAGGCATCGGCCTCGATTTTCTGGCCGTCCTGAAGCACCGCCCGCTTGACGGTTTCGTCGCTGTTGAGCTCGAAACGGTTCAGTTTCGCATCCACAAAAATTCTGCCGCCCCTCGTCTGGATATACTGGCGCATGGGCTCGATCATCGAATCGCCGGGGTTTTTACGGAAAAAGGCGAACTTGGTTGCGGCATAATCCGTGCCGAAATATTTGAATATGGTAATCATCGGGCGGGCGCTGATGACGTTGGGCTCGATGAAGTTCATGGCAAGCGCGATAGCGCGCCAGAGTTTTTCCAGGGAGTGTTCCGACGCGCCTCTCAGGCGGTGCCACTCAGAGTAGGTCATATGGTCCTGGCTGCGGAAGTACTCCTCGTTGCCGGCAAGTGCGGGGTAGAGCCCCCTGATAAGGGAGATCTTGTCCCACATGGTGAGAAAATCCGCCTGCATGCCGCCCACCACTTCCGCCCAGGGGCTCGGGAGATTGGCTTTTTTGAAAAACGACTGTTTTCCGTCCGGTTCGGCATAGATGAGCGAATGCTCTTTCCATATATAGTTATCTGCAGCGCCGACCTTTTTGAGGTACTGCTGAAGCTGCTGATAGCCGCCGAAAACGATGTGCAGTCCCGATTCGATGGAATCACCGTCGCTGTCTTTCCAGACCGAGACCTTTCCGCCAAGCACCTTGCGTTTTTCGTACAGTTCTACGGTATGTCCGCGGTCTACCAGTTCAATGGCCGCGCTCAGTCCTGCTACACCTGCACCAAAGATTGCTATTTTCACCGTGTTCAGATATTAATCGTTAAGGATAATGAAGGGGCTCCGGATTAAAGGCCAAATATAAAAAATTACTTTTTCCGCTGAATAACAGGGCCTTCCGGTATGTGAAAAGAGTACCGTTCGACCGCTTATTTTTTAAGCTCTGAAAGCAGCCGGTCCAGTTCCGTTATGCATCTTGCGCCGAGCCTGATGGACTCCTTTATAATAAATCGCAGGTCATCCATTGCCGCTCTCGGTGGAACGGGAGGAAATCCGGTTTTTTCAACCGGCTTGGAAGGTATGGTTTCGGGAAGATTTCTTGTATCGTTCTGTTCGCCTGTCATGACCGGGAAAAAATCAAATTACAGCAGGGGAGATCGCCTTTGCTCCGTATATTGTAACAAAATACGACAAGAAGATTAAAATAACTGCTGTCGCGTTGGTTATTCGTGTTTTATAAAAAGCTGTTTCCCTAATTTTTTTAGGAAATATGAGGTAAAACAGTGATTTTTTAAGAAAAAAGTTTTTGTTACTTCCTGTTTTTGTGTAGTTTCTACAAAAGCGAAATAAATACTGTTCTGTTATGTCCGGACATCTTGATCTGATCGACCTTAAAATTATCGAATCTCTCGGAGAGAACGGCAGGCTGCGCTTGAGCGAGCTGGCCGAAGTCGTCGGCCTTTCGATACCCTCCGTAAGCGAGCGTCTCGACAAACTGCAGAAAAACGGCATTATCCGCGGGTTCACCATGGAGGTGGACGAGCGGACGCTGGGTTTCGACATTCAGGCGTTTGTACGGGTACGGATCGACTCGTCGAAGCATTACAAGTCGTTCATGGAGCATGTCATGAAAGAGGACGAGATTATGGAGTGTTTTTCCGTGACCGGTGAAGGATCGCACATCCTGAAGGTCATGACCCACAACACGGGTTCGCTCGAGCAGTTTCTTTCGCGCATCCAGAGCTGGCCTGGAGTTCTGGAAACCAACACGAGCTTCGTGCTGTCGCAACTGAAAAAAAACAAGAAGATAAGTGCCGAGATCGTCCGGAAAAATCTGCAGGATCGTCAGGTATTGATTACATTCGATGAGAAAAAATCAAGAAAATTATAGTTTTTAGCTTTATATTTTCGCTCTTCATAGTATAAAAGGTAATAAAATAAGGAGGTTCATTTGAAGATGGATAGTAAAGTGCCGGTTTCAGGTTATTTCGGGGCAATGACCTTCGATCAGAAGGCCATGCGGGCAAGACTGCCGAAGGATGAGTTCAAGGCTCTGCAGGATACCATTCGTGCAGGCAAGAAAATTACCGGCGAGATCGCCGGTGTGGTCGCTCACGGCATGAAGGAGTGGGCGATGGAGCAGGGTGCTACCCATTACACCCACTGGTTTCAGCCGATGACCGGCTCGACGGCCGAAAAGCATGACGCGTTTCTGTCGATCGACCGCGACGGTACCCCTATCGAGCGTTTTTCGGGCGAGCAGCTGATTCAGGGTGAACCTGACGCATCCAGCTTCCCGTCAGGCGGCATGCGCACAACCTTCGAGGCCCGCGGTTACACCGCATGGGACCCTTCGAGCCCGGCTTTTCTCATGAAAGGAGGCAGCGGCCTTACCCTCTGCATCCCGACGGTCTTCATTTCCTACCACGGCGAAGCTCTCGATTCCAAAACTCCGCTCCTGCGTTCGATGGATGCGGTCAGCAATTCGGCTATCAGGCTTCTTGAACTGCTCGGCTCCACCGGCGTTTCCCGCGTCAAAACCTTTGCAGGCTGCGAGCAGGAGTATTTCCTTATCGACAAGAAGTTCTACTCCGAGCGTCCCGATCTGATCATGTGCGGTCGTACCCTTCTCGGTGCGCTTCCTCCGAAAGGCCAGCAGCTCGAAGATCACTATTTCGGATCCATTCCCGACCGTGTGCTTGACTTCATGCAGGAGGTGGAGCACGAACTCTATCTTCTCGGCATTCCGGCCAAAACCCGTCACAACGAGGTGGCTCCGCACCAGTTCGAAATTGCGCCGATTTTTGAAGAGGCCAATATCGCCGTCGATCACAACCTGCTCGTCATGGAGGTTATGAGAAAGGTCGCCGACAAGAAAGGCTTCGCCCTCCTGCTCACAGAAAAACCTTTTGCAGGCATCAACGGCTCGGGCAAGCACAACAACTGGTCTATCGGCACCGATACCGGTATCAACCTGCTCGATCCGGGTGATACGCCGACCGAAAACATAAACTTCCTCGTCTTCCTTATCGCCGTGCTCAAGGGAGTACACAAGCGGGCCGACGTACTGAGAATGTCCATCGCCAGCACCGGAAACGACCACCGTCTCGGTGCCAACGAAGCGCCTCCTGCCGTTGTGACCGTGTTCCTCGGCGAACAGCTCGAAACCGTTCTCGATGCCATCGAAAGCGGCAAGGTTGACCTCAAAACCGAAAAGCAGGTGCTTAACCTCGGTCTTTCCCAGGTGCCGCTGCTCAACAAGGACTACACCGACCGTAACAGAACCTCGCCGTTCGCCTTTACCGGCAACAAGTTCGAGTTCCGGGCCGTCGGTTCCTCGCAGGCCGCTTCCGTGCCGAACATGGTGCTCAACACCCTGATGGCCGAGGCTCTCGATGAGCTTACCGACGCCATCGAAGCGAAAATCGCAGCCGGAAAGGACCGCGATTCCGCCGTGCTCGAAGCTATCCGCGAAGGAATAACCGCAACGAAGGATATCCGTTACCCCGGCGACAACTACAGCGAGGCTCTCCAGGAAGCCGCAAGAGTGAGAGGCCTTCCGAACCTGAAGAACACTCCGCAGGCTCTCCGCACGCTCGAAAAAGCCGACGTCAGGGCGATGTTCGTCAAATACGGCGTCCTGACCGAGCAGGAAATCGAATCGCGTCTGAACATCCGTCTCGAACGGTACGTCAAAGGCATCGACATCGAGGCTCGTACGCTGCAGCTCATGCTGAAAACCCTCGTCATTCCGGATGTTTCGGAATACCAGGGCGATATCGGCAGCTCGTTCAACAACCTGCTTGCCGCAGCCGAGGCCATAGGTCTTTCCGATGGGGCACTTGCCAGCCAGGCAAACCACCTGAAGAACCTTGCCGAGAACCTCTCGTCGCTGATCGACCTTACCGCCGAGCTTGACGAGGCTGTCGATATGCTTGAAACCATCGAGAGCGAGTTCGGCAAGGCCGACTACTGTGCCGACGAACTGCTTCCGCTCATGAACACCGTCCGTGCGGTTGCCGACAGGCTCGAACTGATGGTCGATCGCAGCCGCTGGCAGCTGCCGACCTACTCGGAAATGCTTTTCGAGCACTAAGAGAGACCTGTTCAATACTACAAGCGAGGGCCTGCATCTGCAGGCCCTCGCTTGTTTTACCCTATTCGCCGATAATCTTCACCAGCACCCGCTTCTTTCGCATCCCGTCGAACTCGCCGTAGAATATCTGCTCCCAGGCCCCGAAATGCAGTTTGCCCTTCGTGACGGCAATGACAACCTCGCGGCCCATGATCTGCCGCTTGTGGTGTGCGTCGCCGTTGTCCTCGCCGGTCATGTTGTGGCGGTACCGGCTGATCGGCTCGTGCGGGGCCAGCTCCTCGAGCCACCGCTTGTAATCCTGATGCAGCCCCGGCTCGTTGTCGTTGATGAACACCGAAGCCGTGATATGCATGGCGTTGACCAGGCAGAGCCCCTCCTGGATGCCGCTCTCCTGAAGCGCTTTCTCAACCTCGCCGGTAATGTTGACGAAGTCCATTCTGGCCGGCACCTGCATCCAGAGTTCCTTGTGGTATGATTTCATCGCGGTGTGTTGAATCGTCGTTCATGGAAATTTTCTCTTGCATAACATAGTGGTGCCCTAAAGTTACGCAAACCGATTTACTTTTGGGTGGGTAGGGGGAGAGTATATCCTGACCGGGAAAGAGAGCTACGGTCTCGTTTCGAGCGGGATGGACATGTTGTTTCTTCGGATATAAATGTATAAATACTGTAAGGACCCTCTATTGATGGTCATGAACGACTCGTGTTCCAGCTCTTTCAGAGAGTTTTTCAAACTATCCTGCCGGTAAAGAAAAGTTTTCTTTTTTTCAGACTACTAACTACTAACTACTAACTACTAACTACTAACTACTGACTACTGACTACTGACTACTGACTACAGACTACAGACTACTGATTCCTGACTCCGTCAGCCCATGCAATTCATACTTGTGACCTACGATATCGAAAACGACCGGAGGAGAACGAAAATCCACAAGGTTCTCGAAGGGTATGGCATATCCGTGCAGTACAGTGTGTTTGAATGTTTTCTGTCGGATGAGGATTATGCGAGTCTTCGTCAGCGGCTGCAGAGCCTGATGGATGCGAAGCACCCGCTCGACAGCATCCGGTATTACCGGCTCTGCCGGAATTGTGTTGAAACTGTCGATGTAGACGGCAACCGCTCGTTTGAAATCGCCAGTCCGTTCATCATTTCCTGATGCCGGGATGACCGGGTAGTATCCCTCGGCACTCATAACGTTGACCCTTTACGCTTATGGGATGGCTCTACAACCAGATGGCGATGCCCGAAACCATCTTTCAGGCATGGTACAGGGTAGCCTCGAACGACGGCCGTCCGGGGTACGACAACAAATCCATCGAGGATTACTCCCTCAGGCTGGAGGATAACCTCAGGTTGCTTTCGAAGTCGCTTCTTGACGGTTCATACCGTCCGGGTCCACTCCTGAAACTCGTGATGCTGAAGCCCGACGGCAGGGAGCGGACGCTGCTCATTCCCGGCGTGATGGACCGAGTTGCCCAGACGGCCGCAGCCATCGTGCTGAACCCGATCATCGAAGCCGAACTTGGTTCCTGCACCTTCGCCTACCGTCCCGGCATATCGCGTCAGGGCGCTGCACGCGAGATCGAACGGCTGCACCGCGAAGGGTACCAGTGGGTGCTCGATGCCGACATCCGGAACTTTTTCGATAGCGTGCGCCACGACCTCCTGTTCCAGCGGCTTGCGGAGCTGGTTGACGACACGGAACTGATAGCCCTGTTGCACCGCTGGCTCACGGCGGAAATTGTTGACGGCTTTAATCCCCGCATCCGAAACACGACGGGGTTGCCGCAGGGTTCGCCGGTTTCGCCGCTGCTGGCCAATCTCTACCTCGACCGGTTCGACGAACAGATGGAAAAGGAGGGGTTCAGGCTGGTGCGCTTTGCCGATGACTATCTGGTGCTCTGCAAGACCCGTCCGAAAGCCGAGGCGGCCCTGAAGCTTTCCGAAACCGCTCTTGCGGAGCTGCAGCTCGAACTCAACAACGAGAAAACCCGCATCACCACCTTTTCCGAAGGGTTCAAGTATCTTGGCTACCTGTTCATCCGTTCGCTGGTGATCCCAACCAAAATGCATCCCGAGGAGTGGTACGACAAGCTCGGCAAGTTCAGGCTGCGCAAAAAGAGCCTGCATGTTGCACCCGATGATCCCGATTCGATGACTGACGATGCCGCACAGTTCGAACTGCAAACCGACCAGGGTGAAACGGTCGAGCTGTCGAAAAACGAGCTGCTGCAAACCGAGTTCGGCGCAAAGCTGCTGGAAAGCCTCGACAAACAGCAGGTGAGTGTTGACGACTTTCTCGATCGTGTGGCCCGTCAGGACGAGGAGCGGCTGAAAGAGAAGCGGGAGGCCCTCAAAAAGCTCTATTCGCCCTTTCTCAACACGCTCTACCTGCAGGAGCAGGGGAGCATCATGCGTAAGGACGGAGAGCGGTTCAGCATCGAAAAGGAGGGTGCGGTCGTCAACGAGGTTATTGTGCGCCGCATCGAGCAGGTCGTGGTGTTCGGCAACGTCGCCCTCACCACGCCGGTCATGCAGTACTGCCTGCGGAACGAGATTCCCGTCACCTTTCTCTCGCAGCACGGCAGCTATTTCGGCAGGCTCGAAGCCACCATGGCGGACAATGCCGAGATGCAGCGCTTCCAGTTCCTGCGCTCCATCGACGAGCCCTTTGCGCTTGAAACCGCCAAAGCCATCGTCGAGGCGAAAATCTCGAACAGCAGAGCCATGATCCGCCGCCGGAAGAACGCCTTGCAGGATGGCGACGGAGCGGCGCACTCCAGAATGGCTTCGAATCTCGATATTATGGCCGACCTTGCCGTCAAAGCAGCTGCATGCGAGGATATCGAGGTATTGCGCGGGCTTGAAGGCAAGGCTTCGGCGCTCTACTTCGAGTGCTACGGCTTGTTCTTCCGCCGTGATCTGCCGTTTCATACCGCATCGTTTCAGCGGGTGCGCCGCCCGCCCACCGACCCGGTGAACAGCCTGCTCAGTTTCGGCTACTCGATGCTGCACACCAACGTTTTTTCCATGGTCAGGCTGAGCGGCATGAACCCCTACATCGGCTTTCTGCACTCCGAACGTAAAGGGAATCCGGCGCTGGTCAGCGATCTGGTCGAAGAGTTCCGCACGGTAATCGACTCGCTGGTGCTCTATACCCTGAACCGAGGTCTCCTGCAGGAACGCGATTTCTACTGCCGCAAGGACAGGCCGGGCTGTTTTCTTTCGAACGAAGCCCGAAAGAAGTACATCGGAATATTCGAATCGCGCATGTGGCAGGAATCGCGGGACGGCTCCACCGGCCGGACGCTGAACTTCCGTCGGCAGATTGAGAAGCAGGTGAAGATCATGCAGGAGGTGATAGCCGGAACGAGGATGCAGTACGATCCGTACAAGCTGCCGATATGAACAAGTGCCGGTTTGTCGAAGGCTCCCGGATGCGGTTTTCGAAAAAGCGATTTTTTTAGCTGTAATGCTATGTTATATATAATGTTACTGGTTTTTTGATGATATACTGAGCCTTCGATATTGCATATCGTCTGTAATTTCCGTAAGATACAGATGCAGTACAGCAGTAAAATCAGACCATTGTCCCTTGACATCGCTGATTTTTCCATGAGCCTTCGATTTCGCGCTGGAAACCCTTACCAGTCAAGGGTTTCCGGAGGCACTCTTTATATCTAATTGCACTCACAGAGGATTGAAACATGACACCCTCGACGTATGCATCGGTGCCGGATACAATCTTTATATCTAATTGCACTCACAGAGGATTGAAACAACCTGGAATACCGCCACCTCCGCATCTGTCGCAGGCCGGCTTTATATCTAATTGCACTCACAGAGGATTGAAACCTTTGCGGCGTTTCGTTAGTCGGTGCCGTTGGCGCCATCTTTATATCTAATTGCACTCACAGAGGATTGAAACTTGGAGGAGAGAGCTTCTAAGGCAGGGCTCAGCTCAGTCTTTATATCTAATTGCACTCACAGAGGATTGAAACTGATTGCTGTTGCGAGATTGTCTACTGTGATGATGCTGCTCTTTATATCTAATTGCACTCACAGAGGATTGAAACTCTTTAACATATGCAGGAGTTGGTTCGCCGATAGCTTCGTGATATCTTTATATCTAATTGCACTCACAGAGGATTGAAACTAACCGCAAATAATACCGGCACGACAAAAAGTTTTACCTTTATATCTAATTGCACTCACAGAGGATTGAAACTTTTAGGCTCCCGCTTCGCCTTTTCTGCGACGGCTTTTTTGCAACTTTATATCTAATTGCACTCACAGAGGATTGAAACCAAAGTAATCATGATAACCGCCCCTCCTATGAGCGGCACTTTATATCTAATTGCACTCACAGAGGATTGAAACCAGGCACCCAGCAGCACGATCATGAGACCAAGGAGGAAGAACTTTATATCTAATTGCACTCACAGAGGATTGAAACTCAATAAGGAAGGTAAATACCATGGGATAGAATCTTCTTTATATCTAATTGCACTCACAGAGGATTGAAACTCGTCGCGATATCGGACCGCGGCATTTTTTTGATGCTTTATATCTAATTGCACTCACAGAGGATTGAAACTTATATGATACTTCAGTCTGCTATTCTTGCTAGATTCTACTTTATATCTAATTGCACTCACAGAGGATTGAAACCTTTTAGACTGTGTTGTTTCCATGCGCGCTCGTCTGACCCGCGGAACTTTATATCTAATTGCACTCACAGAGGATTGAAACTCACGACGATGAAGTTCTCCCCGTCCACCGCGAAGAGGTCTTTATATCTAATTGCACTCACAGAGGATTGAAACTTGCTTCAACAAAAGCGCGTGCCGTGCCATCAGGGTATACTTTATATTGAATGGCGGGACGCTCTTTATTATTTGTATTTATAAAGCGGAAGGGATGAAAGCTGCTGAGGGAGCAGCCAATCAGCATAACCTTAGACAGGAGGAGCTATGCCGAGAGGAGCGAGACTTGATGCGCCGGGAACGCTGCATCATGTGATGGTTCGGGGTATCGAAGGGATGAACATCGTCGAGGATGACGAAGACCGGGAGTATTTCGTTACCCGGCTGGGGCTGGTTACAACGGCAACCGGCACATCGGTCTATGCCTGGGCATTGATGAGCAACCATGTGAATGGCGGGACGTTCTTTATTATTAGCACTAAAGACGGCATATCGGTCTCGGCGGTCAATCAGATTCTGCTTCGTTGTCGCAATAAGTTACATTAATAAGGAGCGTCCCTGAATGGGTGGGGGCCCTGAACTTCCGTCGGCAGATCGAGAAACAGGTAAAGATCATGCAGGAGGTGATAGCCGGAACGAGGATGCAGTACGATCCCTACAAGCTGCCGATATGAACAAGTGCCGGTTTGTCGAAGGCTCCCGGATGCGGTTTTTGAAAAACCGGTTTTTTTAGCCGTAATGCTATGTTGTATATAATGTTACCGGTTTTTTTTGTGATATGCTGAGCCTTCGATATTGCATATCGTCTGTAATTTCCGTAAGATACAGAGTAAGTTCGGTAGTAAAATCAGACCATTGTCCGTTGATATCGCTGATTTTTCCATGAGCCTTCGATTTTGCGCTGGCAGCCCTTGCCAGTCAAGGGTTTCCGGAGGCACTCTTTATATCTAATTGCACTCACTGAGGATTGAAACTCCCGCATATCAAGCAAGTCCTGTTCGTTCTGCTTGCCGATCTTTATATCTAATTGCACTCACTGAGGATTGAAACTCGCCTTTAATTAATTTCATAGTGGTTTTAATTTAAATCCATTCTTTATATCTAATTGCACTCACTGAGGATTGAAACTTTCGTACCTCTTTTCACCGACAAGCTGCTGCATTTCAGCCTTTATATCTAATTGCACTCACTGAGGATTGAAACCTTTCAAGCAGTTTTCTTTTCGGCATCAGGCGCAGAAGCTTTATGCTCACGCAGCATGAGGGGACGCTCTTTATTATTTGTATTTATAAAGCGGAAGGTATGAAAGCTGCTGAGGGAGCAGGCAATCAGCATAACCTTAGACACGAGGCGCTATGCCGAGAGGAGCGAGACTTGATGCGCCGGGAACGCTGCATCATGTGATGGTTCGTGGTATCGAAGGGATGAACATTGTCGAGGATGACAAAGACCGGGAGTATTTCGTTACCCGACTGGGGCTGGTTGCAACGGGAACCGGAACATCGGTCTATGCCTGGGCATTGATGAGCAACCATGCCCATATGCTGCTCCGGAGCGGAGCAGCAGGCCTGTCAACCTTCATGCGCAAGCTGCTGACCGGCTATGCATCCTACTTCAACCGGAGGCACAAACGCCACGGGCATCTGTTCCAGAACCGCTACAAGTCGATTATCTGCGAGGAAGAACCCTATTTTCTGCGTCTCGTCAGCTATATCCACCTCAACCCGTTACGGGCGGGACTGGTCGGGAATATCGAAGAGCTGGAGAGGTATCGCTGGAGCGGTCACGCGGTGGTGCTGAACCGTATCCGTCACGAATGGCAGAACAGGAATGCCGTGCTGGAGTACTTCGGCAAGAGAGATTCGTCAGCCCGTCAGGCATATCGCGAGTTTGTCGCATCCGAAAGCGGTCTCGGGCGACAGCCGGAACTTACCGGAGGAGGATTGATTCGCTCCATAGGAGGATGGTCGGAAGTGAAATCGCTCAGAAAGCGGGGCGAAAAACAGTTCAGCGATGAGCGGATACTCGGCAGCGGCGAGTTTGTGAAGGAGATCCTCGATGAGGTAGATGACGGCCGGAAAGAGCAGTTTCCGGCGGTGCCAATGGAACAGGAAGCCAGGGAACGGCTGGAACTTCTCTGCAGGGAGAAGGGGGTATCGAAACAGGCCTTGCAGGCAGGCAGCAGGACTCGCCAGTGTTCAGCCGTACGCAAACAGCTTGCAGGGGAGTATGTCGGGGAGTTGGGCATGTCGTACGCCGGAGCAGCTCGTCTGCTTGGCATATCGGCATCGGCGGTCAATCAGATTCTGCTGCGTTGTCGCAATAAGTTGCAGTAATAAGGAGCGTCCCGGAATTGAGAGAGGGCTGTGATTTCTGAACTTTTTATTCGAAAAACGCTTTCAAGTAGTTGCCATATTCGCTAACTTTGTTCATGCATTACGAAATCGAATATTTTCACCCAACTATTGAGACGGATATCGAAAAGTGGCCTGCGAGCATCAAGGCGGATTACAGGCGTATTTCGCTGCTCGTAATGGAATACGGCCCACAAGTTCGGATGCCGCACACCAAAGCGATGGGCGGCGGGTTATTTGAGATGAGGCCTAAAGGCCGGGATGGTATCGGTCGAGCCTTTTACTGCTATGTTAAAGGCAAAAAAATCATCATCCTGCACAGCTTTATCAAAAAGACCCAAAAAACGCCGCAAAAAGAGCTGCGGCTTGCCCTAAAAAGAATGCAGGAGGTACAATAATGAAAGACTTAAACTATCAGCCGGTACGTTATGACGTTGAGGCAGCTATACGAAAGGATCTTGAAGATGAGGAATTCCGCAAGGAATATGAAGCCCTTGAGCCGAAGTACGCACTGATCAGGGAATTGCTATCTGCACGCAAGCAGTCCGGAATGACTCAAGAGGCTGTAGCAAATAAAATAGGCACGACAAAGAGCGCAATCTCCAGACTTGAGGCTGGCAGCAAACATGCCCCGTCCATTACCACCCTCAGGAAATACGCTGAAGCCGTCGGTTGTGATTTGGTCATCAGGTTGGAGCCAAAACGGAAATCTGCTGACGCCTGAATGGTTTTCATTCTCAAAACACAGATTCGGAAGTGCTGTAGGAATAGCGGGACGCTCCTTATTATTAGCACTAAAGACGGCATATCGGCATCGGCGGTCAATCAGATTCTGATTCGTGGGCGAGAAAAGTTGTCGTAATAAGGAGCGTCCCGGAATTGGGGGCGCTGAACTTCCGTCGGTATGTCGAGAGTTTGTTCGGGAACATATAAAAAGGTTTAACGGGATTTGTGCGAAAAAATGAGCGTCGATTTTGTATAACTGAATAAAAATGCATAAGATACAGGTGCCGTACAGCAGTAAAATCAGGCCATTGTCCCTTGACATCACTGATTTTTCCATGAGCGTCGATTTTGGCCCCGGCAGCCCTTGCCAGTCAAGGGTTTCCGGAGGCACTCTTTATATCTAATTGCACTCACTGAGGATTGAAACGTTGTGCGGTTAATAAAAAATGACAGCACCCCGATTTATGGAACTTTATATCTAATTGCACTCACTGAGGATTGAAACGTGTTGCTCTGATTTGTACTCTTTGCTGAAATCCACACAACTTTATATCTAATTGCACTCACTGAGGATTGAAACGGGGAACAAAAACATCCTGCGAAAAAAGCTTATCCCTTTATATCTAATTGCACTCACTGAGGATTGAAACACGCCTTTCCCGATTTCGGAAAGAATTTCTACCTCCTTACTTTATATCTAATTGCACTCACTGAGGATTGAAACTGCGTAGCTGCAGAATTGCCAGCTACCTTCTGGCTAAGCTTTATATCTAATTGCACTCACTGAGGATTGAAACACACTGTGGAGATATTTCCTGCTGCCACTATCACGGCAACTTTATATCTAATTGCACTCACTGAGGATTGAAACTCCGACGGCGTAATTTTCGAACTGCGTGCCGGCATCGCCGAAACTTTATATCTAATTGCACTCACTGAGGATTGAAACCGGACATTTTTCCCGTTCCCGATCGTTCCATCGAGTCGGGTTCTTTATATCTAATTGCACTCACTGAGGATTGAAACTTTCATTAAAAAACGGAAGCGGAAAGCAAAGGTCGAATCTTTATATCTAATTGCACTCACTGAGGATTGAAACCGCAGGGTGTTATAGTTCACCAGGTTCGCCTTGCCCTTCTTTATATCTAATTGCACTCACTGAGGATTGAAACCTCATACTTCCGGTTTCCCCAGAACCGGCAATTCTTCCGGATCTTTATATCTAATTGCACTCACTGAGGATTGAAACGGAGAAGACCGCCGAACGCAATAGCCGAAAAAGTAAGTGCGCTTTATATCTAATTGCACTCACTGAGGATTGAAACAAATGGTGAAATCCATTGATTTTTAACAGCTTCACTCTTTATATCTAATTGCACTCACTGAGGATTGAAACTCTGGCTGACCTCAGTTTTTACCTGTACCGGCTGAGATACCTTTATATCTAATTGCACTCACTGAGGATTGAAACTTGACAGACCGACGACAGGCACCCAGCTCGGAAAGTTGTAGCTTTATATCTAATTGCACTCACTGAGGATTGAAACCGCCAGATGGTAAACCTTCCGGTCATCCTGCTTTTTCCCCACTTTATATCTAATTGCACTCACTGAGGATTGAAACCCGTTTGGTTAACGCCTGAAGGAGCTCGGGATACGAATCCTGCAGCTTTATATCTAATTGCACTCACTGAGGATTGAAACTCCTCGTCATAAAATCAGATCAATGAGCGGATTCACCGCCTTTATATCTAATTGCACTCACTGAGGATTGAAACGCATGGTCGTTTCCAGATTGCCACCGCACTCGAGGTGCAGGAACTTTATATCTAATTGCACTCACTGAGGATTGAAACCGCAGGGTGTTATAGTTCACCAGGTTCGCCTTGCCCTTCTTTATATCTAATTGCACTCACTGAGGATTTTGGTAGATTATGGGGGTGTGGATGGACATTTTTAATAATCAGTACCGGTAAGAATTCGTAAAAAGTATCGCTTATGGCAAACGATAATCCGTTTCAAAAACGAATACGGGCGTACGAGCTTGGTCGAGTAGTTGAAAGTTTTTTCGGAAAAAGAAATGTGAGCTGGTATGCCCTCGGGTATGCTGCGCTTTTGCTGCTTGCAATCGGATGGATTCCTGATGGTATTGCCGACCTGTTCAATTGTCAATGGCGTGGGTGTGGCTGGCCCGTTTGCCTGGAATGTTCATACAAAATTCTGATATCTTTTCTGATCATAGCTTTTTTCAGATGGAGGATTTTACAAGCTATGAGGTATCAGGTGACTATTGCTGTCAATCCGAGCAGTCCCCAGCCAGTACAGGTGCTTGGGCTTTTCCTCAGTCCAGTTGCAACGACGGCAAAAGAACAGGAGGATGCAGTTGCTGCAATCACGAAATCAATCAATGAAAAATCACTTGCTCTTGAATTTTTTGACGGTAAAAAGTGGGAGATGCCCTTGAAGGCAATCTCTTACCATAAGAGTCGTCTGAAAAAGGTTCTTTTGTTTACTTCGTCTGGAGCGCATGGAACCTCGGCGATGAGCGGTGATTTCCGCAAGGTGGTTCAGTTTTTTTATCCTGCAATCCAGGTTGATGAAATCAAGTCGGGCGGGATGAATTTTGAAGATGTTGAAGAAGTTTTTAAAGCAGTTGAAAACTTTTTTCTGCGCAATGAAAAAGAAAACGTGAAAGAATCCGATATGCTCGTTGACATTACAGGAGGGCAGAAAACCAACAGTATTGCAGCAGCCATAGCCACCCTCGCTACCGGCAGAAATTTTCAGTATATCAGCACCGAGACAAAGGATGTTCGTGTTTTCGATGTAAGGTACATGGATTAGGCGGCTACTTTCAATCAATGTAATGAGATGAACGGTATGGGCTGGAGTTTATGATGAGCTTAAATCGAGAGGTAAAAGCGGTTTCCCGGCAACTTGTTCTGAATTTTTCAGGGCATCCAGTTTTGCCGATACAGAAGCAGAATATCGAACAGTTGATGCATTGGCAATCGGTTGAGGTGCTTGATGTTTCTTTGGGTAATGTGCCCGAAGATGAAAATTTTGTTCCCTCAATAGCGAAGGCTCTTGAAAAAATCGATCTGACACCGGAAGAATGGCAGACAACTCCTCTGGTGGTTGTTCCTGCGGGATATTCCCTGATATGGTCAGTCGTACTGGCTGAACTGCACGGACGGTTGGGGTATTTTCCTGATGTGGTGCGGCTGTGTCCGTCAACGAAGCCTTCGATGGAAAAATACGAGGTGGCCGAAATTATGAACCTCCGAGAGGTTCGCCATAATTCAAGGGACAAGCGCTGATGCACTATAGGGCGATACAAGCTCGATCACCTCAATACGAAAATATTCTGGGCGGACATCGAGCGCTTGCAAGCCTCCGATCATGACGACAATGATCGGTTGATCATACCATGCAGTCCCGAAGAAATCGAGCAGTTCGACCCTTCGGTGATTGTTTCCGAATGAATAAAGCTCGGCAACTCTGCAGAAAACGATGAGAGTACGTTTTTTTGTCTTCAGGTGCGTCAGATCACTTGCCTTTAACTGAAAAGTTACGTACAATAAAGCTGACACACTGATTACGAACCGTGCCCCGTTGTTACGTCAGTTCCGCACTTTTCTATCAGTTCCGCTACCTGCATATTCAGGGTATACCTCCCCCCACATTACCCGCGTTTTGTTGTCCGGCAGTATTTGACTTTTCGGAGTAACCCGTAACTCAGAAAGCTATGTCCGCTCAGCAGTACCTTTTTCTTTTCACTATAGGCCCCGTCCAGAGCTTCATTGCCCAGGCCCGCAAAACCCGCGATCTCTATGCTGGCAGTGCTATTCTCGGTGATATTATCGATGAAGCAGTTGAGAAAGCAGGTAAAAAAAACATCATTATCCCCAATCCTGACCTACAGGCGAAGCCAAACCGGTTTCTCGCAAAGATCATTAGCGATGATCCCCAAAAATTTGCAAATGAAGTTGAGGAAGCTGCACGCACCAAATGGAGAGCTATCGCACTACGATCATTCACAAGTGCAGGTGTTTGTCAAGCACCTGAGACAAACGGCTTTGATGAGGTTCAAAAACATCGAATTGATTGCACAAAACTTGGACAGATCAAACCAACAGAAACCAAAACACAGATCGAGGATTTTCTGGAAATCTACTGGGTTATGCTAAAACTTGATCATGAGGATGATTATCAAGAAAAGTATGATGAGATACAAAAACTGCTTGGAGCAGTAAAAAATACCCGCAATTTCAAACAAATAAATGAGCTGGCAGCACGAAAATGTGCTCTTGACGGTGAGCGCAATGCTCTTTTTTACCGTTCAACAGCTAAAAATGTAAAGCCAACATTTATTCAGGATGGAGCGCAGGTGATTACAAAAGAAGAACATTTTCTAAATCCGGGAGAGGGGCTGAGTGCGGTATCCCTTGTCAAGCGGTTTTACAAAACAGAAAAAAGTTTCCCTTCTACTGCGAAAATATCTCTATCGCAACCATTAGCAATAATAGAGCAATATCCCGTAGATCAAAAGGTGCTCGATGCATTCAAGTGTATTTTTGATAAAAAAGCGTTTGATGAACAGCTCTTTTACGAGGACAATCTGACCGAAAACTATTTTATCAAGCATGGTTATGATCTATTTATACTTGAGAAAGCCAAGGTAGAGCATGAAAAGGTAAAAGCAATTTTTAAAAAGCACAATCAGAAGTTTCAGAAATATTATGCCCTCATTACCTTTGATGGTGATGATATGGGCAAGGTCTGGTCAGGTGAATTTCTTATGGATAAGGCTCATTTGGAAATTTTTCAGAAAAGCTTGGCAAAGCGCTTGGGGGTATTTGCCAACAAAGCAGAAGAGATTGTCAATACATCTAAAGGTATAACGGTCTACGCGGGTGGGGACGACTTCCTGGGATTTGTGAACCTTAACGCTCTTTTCAAGGTGATGAGTGAACTTCGTGAGGAATACGATAAAATTGTTTCAGCGCCGATTGAGGAAAAATATGGTGAGAGTAAACTGACTTTTTCAGCAGGGGTCGCTATTGCTCATTATAAAGAACCTCTGGGTGTGGTTTTGAAGTGCGCTCGACAGGCAGAACGTGAGGCAAAAGAAATTGACGAGAATAAAGCTGCGTTTTCTTTGATGGTACTCAAAGGTTCAGGACAAAAAGTTTCAATTCGCTATAAATGGTATCAGTCTGGTGTTGGTGGTCAAATAATCGACAAAATGAATGCAGTTGTGAAGAGGCTTCTTGACGAAGATGACGGTTACTCTAATACATTTATTAAAAATATAGACAGGTCGTTCAGACCATTGCTGGATAGCTACGGGATTTATTATGCGAAAGAGGCAATGGGAATAGAGTTGAGGCGATTGCTTGCAAATTCTTCGAGGAAAAAAGAGAGGGAAGCCAGAAAGACCGATGTTGAAATATTTTTTCAAGATATAAACCGATTGTACAGGAATGCTGCTAAAATGGATAATTTTTTCTCGTGTCTCCATATTTGCGATTTTATTAAAAGAGAACTGAAGGATGTGCAAAGCAATTAGGTTGAGTGCTCTCGATACCCTGTTTTTCAGGGATGGTAAGCCTTTTTCCATCGGGGAAGAATCTTGGGCGGAAGGAGTATTTCCTCCTTTTCCACCGGTTTTTTATGGCGCATTAAGAACGGCTTATTTCGCGGCTAATAATCATGAATTTGCAAAGGCTGGGCAAGAAAAAGATGACCCTACATTGAAGCTTGAGATAAAAAATATTTACCTTAAGTCTGATGTAAACAGTCTTTTTCCTATGCCTTTGGATTGTGTGAAAGAAAATGGGCGTGATAAAAACAGTTATCATCTTCTGGAGAGCAAGAAGGTAAATGATTTTGACTGCGCTGTTTCGAACAACTCAACCCAATATGTTTTATCACTGCCTGATGGAGTTTCTAAAGGAAAAACGTTAGAGGGTATTAATAATATGTTGCTTGATAGGATGCAGCTGGTGAGTTATCTGCAAAGCGAAAAAATTATTCGAGCTTATCATCTTAAGGATTTTATCAGTAAAGAGGCAAAAGTCGGGATAGGCAGGGACAGATTTACCTCCTCTTCTGCTGATACAGGGCAGCTGTATCGTACTAATATGAGTCGTCCAGCCACATTGTATGCTTCGCTTTCGATGGTTGTCGAGTTTTCGGGACTAGATTTGTCGAGGACAAGCTTGATCAAATTAGGCGGGGAGGGTAAATCGGTTTCGTGTTCAAAAGATAGTTGTATTAGTATTGCATTTCCGAAAGTTAACGAAGAAAGTGAAGAGTTCTTCAAGATTTATCTGGCGACTCCGGCGATATTTAAAGATGGATGGTATCCAAAACTTGAAAATGTCGAGATCCTTGCGGCAGCAGTTGGGAGGTCAGTTCCTGTTGGTGGGTTTAATTTGAAATCAAAGTATGAAGACGGGAAATGGAAGCAATTTCCCAAACCGCTTCGATATGCGGTTCCGGCTGGAAGTGTTTATTACTGTAAAGGGAAGATGCTTGATGCTATTGGCAAGTATCATGGCAAAACTATTTCAGAAGAAAGAGGAAAAGAAGGTTTTGGGATTGCTTATATCGGAAAATTATCAATGGAAGCATAGTATGCTGCGTATAATTACAACGGTTGGTTTGTCGTTATTCTCAAATTTAGATAATAAATATGACGAATGTATTCGAGGAATTCTTTCTTCATTGAAAAAAGAAGTTGGTGATGCATGGGAGATATATGGGGGTAGTTATGCTGAAGGAACAGATTTTGACATTCCTTCAATTAGAGCTTTTTTTGCCAAAATCGGATTTCAGCTGCATTTTTCTAATGCAGAGTGTTCTGCTGAAACGGCTACTCTTGAAAGGATTATTAAGGAAATAGGTTGTGGGGCTGATTATGAAGTTTATTTATTGTGCACGGATACTGTGTTGTCGCGCTTGGCCGCAGAGCTTTTAGCCGCCTATAGTCCGCTTATGCAAGGGAAAACAAAGGTGTTAAGTGGCGATGATGAAGTGGGAGAGGTTTTTGAAGGGAAAATGATTAAAGGCTTATCGATTTATAATGCAAAAAGATTCAAGACAGAAGGGTTAAAAAATCTTGTTGTAGAAATTAGAAGGATTTGGAAAACCCAGTTTGATGGCGAGAGTGGTAAGCATAGAATAGTTCTGAATGCTTCTGGTGGATATAAGGGAGTTCTACCTTTTCTGACTCTTATATCTCAGTTATACGAATTTCCTATTTATTATAAATATCAAGACGATGAAGATAATATTACTCAAGAATTAATTAAGATAGATCCGATTCCTTTCGGATTTGACTGGGGTATGATATATGAGGTTGCCCCATATCTTGATCAAAATTGGATCGATTCTGCTGTAAAAAAACAATGTGATACATCTAGTTTTGAGTGGTGTGTTTTGAGTGAGTTAAGGAGGGCTGGCGGTTGTGGTCTTGAACTAGTCAGCAAAGGCAATAATAAGATTACAGATATAGGTTTAATGCTCAGGGCATTTTATGAGGGGGTGGATATTGATGACTTTGCTGAGGTTGATCGGAACACTCCTGATGGAGGATATCGCTCTAAAGTAAATTCGGCTCTTATGGAGTTGATATTTAATGGCTGGAGAATGCATTTTCCTTACAACTCAGGGGGAAAAATATATTCCTATGTAACACATTCTTCAGATAATGAAGTACTGGTTATAAATGAAGATATTCACTTCAGGAATCAGATAGATATTGCAATGCTGACAGATGATCGTTCAAGTTTTATTCTTGGAGAAGTAAAATATGCCTATAAAATAAGCAGAGAACTTGTGCGACAACATCAAGTGCTGGAACATCAGTGCGCTACGGATGAGATTATAGATCGTAGAGTTGATACATTTAAGGATATAAGAGAACAATTTGATGCGAGACTTAAAGAGTGTAATGGTAGATATCCTGATGAACTTCATATCTACGGGTTTACGGCGGTTCCATTAAACGATGACCAAAAAAGAACTCTTCAGAATAGCATTGATGAAATACACAATAGTCTTTTTATGGAGTATAAGATTCCAGTAAAAGCCTTTTATGTTGACGTTGGCTCAAATCCAGTTACAATTGCTAAAAAGTCACATGCATTCATAAATGAAAGTATTAAGCAAATCTATCCCATAGAAAGTAATTTATTACAACAATGTATAAAATAGCGAATCCTCTTTTTCTCGTATGTGAAACGCCGCTTCATGCCGGTAGTGGTGATAGCCTCGGCGTGGTAGATTTGCCGATTCAGCGGGAACGGCATACGTCGTTTCCTAAAATTGAAGGCTCCAGCCTGAAAGGGGCTATCCGCCAGGCGTTCGAGGATCTTTCTGTTCCAGTTCTGGTTCATGGCGACAAAAGATACATGCTTGTAATGAAAAATGATTCTGGGAAAAAGTTGCAGGAATCTTGTCTGTTGCTTGATGAGGTATGGCTGGATGAAAAGGGTCAGCCTCGCAAAAATAAGGATAAAACAGTGAAACTCACAAATTATCAGAAGGCAATCTCCCTGATTTTTGGGCCAGAAGAAGCGGCTGGCGAAGGCCATGCGGGGGCGTTAGGTTTTACGGATGCGCGTCTGCTACTTTTCCCTGTAAAATCCATGAAAGGAGTATTTGCCTGGGTAACCTGCCCGAAGGTTTTACAGCAGTTTCACCGCGATATGTCGCTTACGGAATTCAAAGATCGTGAAGAAATCATCCATTCGTTAGCGGTGAACGCATTAACAACTCCTTTGGAGTGTACAGAAAATGTGTCAGGACGTTGCAGCTTGTTTTTGAAAAACGACTCAAATAAAATTGTACTTGAAGAATATACTTTTGAAATTGAGCATAAAGAGAACCCGGAATTGGCGTATCTGTTGAAATTTCTTGCTGAACAATTATTTCCTGTGCCAAGATGCGAAGGTGAACCAGACAGTTATGCATTCTGGAGAAATAAACTGATGACTGACGTTGTGGTTCTGAAAAATGAGGACTTTACTGATTTCGTAAACCTTTCTACAGAAGTCATAACCCGTACTAAAATCAGCAATTTGACCGGGACTGTTGAGCAGGGCATGCTTTTCACAGAAGAGTATCTTCCTTCAGAAAGTGTACTGTATTCTCTTGTACTTGCAAGTCCGATTTTTAAAGAAAAGGAGGACGAGAAAGGTATATTCAGCATGATCCATGGTAGTTCTTGCTTTGAAGGATGTACGGATGAGGAAAGCAAAGTCATGGAGTTTTTCAGAACAGCAATGCCTGAAGTAATTCAGATTGGTGGTAATGCGACGCTTGGGAAGGGCTTGGTAAGAACAAGAGTTTTCTCTGCTAATTGTGGGGTTCTTCAAAATGGAGGGACAGAAGATGCCGGAGAATAGAAGGCTTGAACTGGCTATAAAAAGGGCTGAAACTGCTTTTATGTATGTGAGGGAGATTACCGAGTCGCACAAGCATATTGAAAAGAAATACAAAAGCTTGGTGAGAAAAACCCCTATGAGGATAAAGACTAACGGCTTGGGTTCTACTCTTGCATTTGTGTTTTCAAAGAAGAAAGGGGAGAACCAGCATTTCTTGTTCTATCATCAGTTAGAGAAGTGGCTCAGTGAAAATGATATGGTTGATGCTGAAGATGGGGAGTTTGTCGCTAAGGTTATAGCAATGGAAAAAGCAGACTACCGAGTCTCAACCAATGAACTGCTTGCTTTTCTCATATGGCTACGCAGATTCGTGGATGGCATGATCGAAGGTGAGGAGGATGACGATATATGAAAAAAGCTACTCTTTTTGTCATTGAGCAAGAAATTCAATCAGAACACCGTTTTTTTTCCAGTGTTTTGATGGAAGGAGGCAAGTCAATAAGTCTTATTGCCTATGAGTTTGCTGATACATCGCTACACGGGACAGAATGTGTGGTGATTGTGGAACACGGTTCTGTGATAAAGTTGCTGATTGACGGGAAAGAATACCCTAAAAAAAAATCCGAGCAGTTACAAGAAAAGAATGAACAACACATGCCCACTGATGTAGCATTTAAGGAGGATGAGGGTAGATCAAGACAGGAAACAGTGCAGTGCAGAGCGCCCAATGTTAATGATCGGGAAGTGTATGCTTATTGGCATGCATGCAAAAGAATCGGTGATGGTGTGGAAAAGTACTCAGAGCAAATAAACACTCTTCCGATGCTAATCAGGCATAATGGGTTGGGTTCTGCACTTATGTATATGAGAACTCAGAAAACAAGAAATGCACTTTCCTTTATATATGAAGATATTTCAGATTGGATCATGCATGATGAAAAACAATTGATTAAACTTGAAAATAATGAGGAGTTGGTAGAAAAAATAATCGAGGTGGGTCAGGAACAATACAGAGATGTCACACGAGAGGTGTTTGCATATCTTGCTTTTTTAAAACGGTTTGCAAAGGGATTAAGCTCTTGATAAATATAGGGTAATATGAAGAAAGGAAAGTTTTCCATAATCAGTTCATCTGGTAAAATCATTGTCGCCACTGTTAAATTTGAGGATGGAGAGGTATGGGATATCTGCAACAAAGGATATGATCTCAATCAATCCTATAACAACAAGATTTGCTGGGTCGAAGAAAATCAAATTTATCTGGATGAATATCGAGATAGGAAGCTAAAGCAGAAGATATCCCAAAAGAGAGTAAAATCTCAATCACATCAACAAACTCAAGATTCTCAACAAAAAAATGAGATGAGCATACAAGACTGTGTAACCAAACAGACTGTGCGTCTCAAGACATGTCTTCCAAAAGATACCCGAGAGGCTCTTGCTGACTCAAACAATGCTTTTGATAATTTTTCACTAAAACTAAATAAAGCGGCTCGTTTTGATTGTAGGGTAAAAATTGAAGATTATAAGAATATGCTTTGTAAGCCATCTATAACAGATGACTTGCGTTATATAGTGAGCTATGAAGATGAAGAAGGTAGCAATATCGTGACTTCTGGTAATGCAAAATATTTATCTATATCTCGTCCATTAACTGATCATGAAAAAAATGTTTGGTTAGAGTTGAATCCAGAGGTTTTGGGCAATACAGATGATGCTGCAAAAAAAATCGCTATTAAGAAAAGGAGTGTGATAAAAAAACTGTTTGAGCAGTCAAAATATGCAGAACGAAAATTCAGATTTTGTGAGACTGACAAAGATGGATTTCTCTATCAACCGGCCTCTTTTTTCGGCAGTCTTGATTTTGGGAAAATAGCTGAGCGCCATCGCCGTAGCATTGAAGCATTGAATCTTTCTATATCAAGTTACGATGGCCAAATTGACTGGCGCTTGATTGTCGGGCTTGGCAATGAGTCGGTGTATGATACATCAATAACTCTTCATCATGTGTATGGTATACCGTATATTCCGGCAAGCGCAGTAAAAGGTATTGTAAGAAGTTGGATAATTACAGAAAGGTTTGGCCGGGATGAAAAGGAGGCGATTGTGGATAACAGCTTCTGTGATGTGTTTGGCTGTCCAAAAAAAACTGAAGGAATCAATTCTCATTATAATGAGGATAGACAGGGTAGAGTCTGGTTCTTTGATGCATTTCTACTTTCTAGGCCTAAGATAGAAGTTGATATTATGAACCCACACTATATGCCATATTATAGCGGGGATGAACCTCCTGCCGATTACCACGATCCGAAACAGATACCATTTCTTACTATCAAGAGTGGCACAGTTTTTCAATTTCATTATGGTATTAAAGAAAAAGATGATGAAGAAATAAGGCGCGGAAAGTTTTCCGGCAGTAAACCATCAGTTATCGTAAAAGAATGGTTAAAGAAAGCCCTTGAACAGCATGGTATCGGAGCGAAGACAGCTGTAGGATACGGGTATATGAAGGATTTTCAGACTGGAGGAGTATCATGAACTCTGTAACCTTTAAGTGTGAAGTTGTGACGCCTATGTTTTTGGCCGGGGCGAATGGTAATAAACCTGAATTTCGACCACCATCGATCAAAGGAGCACTCCGTTTCTGGTGGAGAGCTATGCATGGAAATATGAATATAGAGCAATTGAGAAATGAAGAGACTAGAATATTTGGTGGTGGTGGTAATGATGCTGAGAGAAGTAAAGTAAATATCAGAGTCTCTCATCCCAATTTGCCATTACAAGGGAATCTCCCTACAAAGAAGATTTCTATGCCTTTGAGAAAATATCATGATGAATATGGTGAAATTCATAACGTAGACCTATTTAAGTATTTGGCGTATGGTGCAGAGAAAAGAAAATTTATAGCTATAGATATTGAGTTTGAGATTACATTTACCTATGATGATAGGATTTCAGTAAATAATGATATTTTGAATCCTTTTTATGCACTTGTATTTTTTGGCGGTCTAGGAGCAAAATGTAGAAATGGATTTGGATCATTTCGAATAAAAGAATGTTCTGATAAAAGTATTTCCTTAATAAATGACCCTGCAGTTTTTCTAAGATCTTTATCGCCAAACTTTTCTTTTCTTTCGCCTTGTTTATATACGGCATTTTCAAAAGATTTTAGTTTATTTAAAACTAATAATTCTAAAAATACTTGGAGTGAATGTCTTGCTGTGATAGGTGAAGCCTATGCTGTTGAAAGAAGAAAATTGGAATATGTGCATCATTACGATAAACGAGCATATATTGCAACTCCGATTATTCAAAGTAAAACCGACTGGCATACTGAAAGACATGCAAAGCAATATTTTTTAAGTATTACAAAAAATAATAATAAATATGATGGTTGGATTTTGTTTTTGCCTTACAAGCATCGCCATGATACAGTCGCAAATGCTTATAAGGATGTTACAGATAAGCTAAATATTGGATTACTTACTCATTATTTAACATCTGTTGATGTAACAACTTAATTGCAATGCGCATAACCCTCGAACTATCCCATCGCAATCCGTCGATAACGCTGCCGGTCAATAACTCCTATTTGCTATCCTCACTCATCTACAACATCGTCGATAAAAGCTCCAGCGAGTATGCAGAACGGCTGCATGCGGAAGGGTACCGGCTGCAGAACAGGGCGTTCAAGCTGTTCACCTTTTCGCCGCTGTACACGGCCAACCGGAGGAAGTGGGAGATGCATCAGGATGGAACCATGAGCACGAGGGAGCGGCTGCTGCATTTGACGATATCGTCTCCGAAAAGCGAGTTCATCGAGCATCTGGTGGTGGGGCTGCTGCACGAGCCGTTTGTTTCTGTAGGAAAAGAGCGCTTCAGGGTCGAGACCGTCCGGCGGCTCGATGCTCCCGAAATATCGGGCGACATGCGCTTTATTGCGCTCTCGCCCATTGTCTGCGCCACGAAGCGTGCCGGCGTTCTGTACGCCCAGTATCTGTTTCCCGACGATGAAGATTTTGAACGGGTGCTCTGCGAGAACCTCTGCCGCAAGTATGAAGCGCTTCACGGCAGGCCTTATGCTGCAGACAACAGCACC
This sequence comes from Chlorobium sp., assembly GCF_021740465.1. Classification (GTDB taxonomy): domain Bacteria; phylum Bacteroidota; class Chlorobiia; order Chlorobiales; family Chlorobiaceae; genus Chlorobium. The sequence goes on from NZ_JAIOZR010000006.1 coordinate 67,249, forward strand.
TTCCGCTTCACGCTCGATCAGGACTACGCGGAACGCAAAAACGGCAAGATTCAAAAGCTCATAACCATCAAGGAGGGTCGGCCCGACGAAACCAAAGTGAAAGGTCTGCTCGCGCCCTTCCGTCTCGAAGCTCCGGCGGAGCTGATGGAAGTGGGCTACGAGTGCGGATTCGGCGAAAGGAATTCGCAGGGGTTCGGTATGGTGAAGGTTGATGAAGATTGTGGGCGGTGAGCGGGGGGAGGAAGTCAGTAGTCGGTAGGCAGTAGTCAGTAGTCAGAAGGCAGTAGTCGGTAGGCAGTAGTCGGTAGGCAGTAGTCAGTAGTCGGTAGTCAGTAGTCGGTAGTCAGTAGGCAGTAGTCGGTAGGCAGTAGGCAGTAGGCAGTAGGCAGTAGGCAGTAGTCGGTAGGCAGTAGGCAGTAGGCAGTAGTCGGTAGGCAGTAGTCAGTAGTCGGTAGGCAGTAGGCAGTAGTCAGTAGTCGGTAGGCAGTAGTCAGTAGTCAGTAGTCAGTAGGCAGTAGTCGGTAGGCAGTAGTCAGTAGTCGGTAGTCAGTAGTCGGTAGTCAGAAGGCAGAAGGCAGAAGAGGTAGGCAGTAGCCGGTAGGCGGTAGCCGGGATAAAAGGGAGGGGGGAGTGAAGTCAGTAGCCGGTAGTCAGTAGTCGGGATAAGAGGGAGGCCGAGGATTGTGCCTGAGGAATCGGAATTGGAATTGGAATTGGAATAACCGGTTAATATCTCCTGATATTTGACCGGCTTTTTTTATTTTAGAAGGATATTTTTCAATAAATCAAGCCCAACGCCATGCCCGAGGTTTTCCACTACCCCATGACCTATCCTTCCTGGTGGATGGACTCCTACTTTACCGTCACCTGGGTGCTCGGCATGCTGTTTCTCGCTGCCGGATGGGCTGTTTTTTTCAGGTACGGCAAGTTCACCTACGGGGTCGATCTGGGATGCCTGTGGAAAACCACGCTTCTGATCATCCTGACGACCATAGCGCTCGGAGGGCCGAACTACTACAATACCCGCTTTGTCGGCGAGCACGGCCAGGACGGCGATTCCGTAAGGATTGCCGGAGAGGAACTGCTCTATCTCGACCGCAGGGGCAACGAGAAAAAGCTGAAGATCAAGGATATCACGGCAATCTACCAGGAGCCGATAACCTACAACCCGCCGCCGAAAATTTTCGTTGTCGCCGGAAAGGCCAGGGTGAAGGATTCGCTCTTCGTGACCAGAAACCTTCAGGGTTTCGAAGCTTTCCTGACCGCGCTGTCCGGGAAGACCGGCGTTCCCGTCAAACGGCCCTGATTTCCTCTTCATCCGATATGCTCCATTCGGGTAAAGAGCCTGCGGTTCTGGTTGTTGAAGCCGGTAATACCACAACCACCTTTGCGGTTTTTCTCGACGGTCTCGTTGCCGATACCGTGACGATTACCACGGACTCCCTTTTTGTGCCCGATCAGCTGCAGGAGTTGCTCCATCCCTTCCGGGCCGCTTATCCCGGCATGCGGGATGCCGTGCTCTGCAGCGTGGTGCCGGGGGTGTCCGCAGCCGTTGTCGGCCAGCTTGCGCAACTGCTTCCCGGAACCGTGATGCAGGTCGGCTCGCGCCTGAATCTGCCGTTTCTCCTGCAGTACGACTCTCCGGAATCGTTCGGCGCCGACAGGATCGCGCTCTGCGCCGCCGGAAGGCAACTTTTTCCAGGAAAGGCCGTCATCGCCCTCGATATCGGCACCGCCATAACCTTCGACGTGCTCGATGGCTGCGGATCCTACCTCGGTGGATTCATCATGCCGGGCCTCGACCTGATGGCCCGTTCGCTCCATGAGCGGACCGCACAGCTTCCGCTTGTGGCGATTGCGCCTCCGGAGGAGCTTCTCGGCCGTTCAACCGCCGAGTGTATCAGAAACGGGATTTTCTGGGGATGTGTGTCGCAGATCGACGGGCTGACCGCCCGGATCATGAAGACTCTCATGGATCAGGGCCAGGTCGCGCCCGCCGTGATGGCTACGGGAGGCAACGCCCCCGCGGTCGCGCCGCTTCTCCGGGTCGAGACGCTGCTGGTGGAGCATGCCGTCGCCAGGGGGGCGCACTATCTTTACCAGCTTAACCGGCCTTGCCTTTAGGGCACCTCTATTTATTTGTTCCGAAGCATGATTGCTGCGTTGGGCGGTACTCGAAATCCTCAAGTACTACGTGTACATTCCGGTTTCTGCGCTCCGTCCGCCTTGCACTCGTGCTTCTCACGACAATAAATAGAGGTGCCCCATTACTTGTTCCGAAGCATGATTGCTCTGGTTGGGCGGTACTCGAAATCCTCATCCCGAAAGCATTCGGGATTCCGGTTTCTCTGGCTCCGTCCGTGCTTTGTCACTCTCGCTCCTGACCGGAGCTTGAGCTCGTGCTTCTCACGACAATAAATAGTTGTGCTATTGCGGGCGCCCTGTGGTGAAGAACCTGCGCGCATCCTCTATCGCCCGCAACACCTCGCGATCCTCGACATTCTCCTCCAGAAGAAAGGCTTCTCCCGGTTTTTTCAGCAGCACGAACCGCAGTTTGCTGTCGAGTTTCTTCTTGTCGGAGAACATGTTTTCAAGCAGGGCCTCCGCGCTGTGCATAAGAAAGCGGCGTTCGAGGAGTCCGCGGGGAAAGCGGAAGCGGGAGATCAATTCGAGACCGGAGCGCATGGCGTCCCCTGGGAGGTAGCCGAGATTGTGCGAGAGACAGAGCGCACAGGCCATGCCGATTGTGACGGCTTCACCGTGGCGGATATGACGGTATTCTGCAAGCTTTTCGAGTCCGTGTGCGAAGGTGTGGCCGAAATTGAGCGTTGCCCTGAGCCCCGTGGTCTCCCTGAAATCCTTCTCCACCACATCGGCCTTGATGAAGGCGCTGCGCCGGACCGCTTCGCTGATGAAGGGCTCCTCGAGAGCCGTTATCCGGTCGAAATGCTTTTCGAGCCATTCCAGAAAAACGCTGTCGGCGATGAAGCCGTATTTGATCACTTCGGCCATGCCGCCGAACACCTCCCGCCGGGGAAGGGTCGTGAGGAAGGATGGATCGATCAGCACCAGTTCGGGCATATGGAAAAAACCGATGAGGTTCTTGCCGAGCGGGTGGTTGATGGCAACCTTGCCGCCGATGGCGCTGTCGGTCATGGCCAGAAGGGTGGTGGGGCACTGAACGACCGGAAGGCCCCGGTAGTAGCTCGCCGCAATGAAGCCGCCGAGATCGCCCACTACGCCGCCGCCTACGGCCAGAAGATTCCAGCTCCGGTCGACTCCGGCTTCGATCATGCCGCCGTAGAGGCGGTACGCCGAACTGAAGCTTTTCGAGGTCTCCCTTGCCGGTACCGAAAGCTCGAGCAGCCGGAATCCCTGCTCCTCGAGGGTGCCGATAACCCTGTCCCTGAAGAGGCGTCGGGTGTTTTCGTCGAAAAGTACAACGGTTTTCAGGGCAAGGCCGTGCTTTCGGTACAGCTCTGCCGCTTCCGAAAGTACCGGGGTTCCTACGATGATACTGCTGTTCACAATTGTCTGTCTGGTTACGGTTTATTACGGCCCTGCTGCTCTGCCTGGCGGACATGGCGGTTGATTTTTCTGGTCAGTTCCTCGACCGTTGAGCCGATTCGCCGGGTGTCGGTCTGCACGGTGAAATCGGCCGCCAGGTATCGCGGTTCGCGTTTTTCGAGAATGGCCGATATTTTCGTCTCGATCTCTTCCCGCGAAAGCCTCCGCCCGTTCTCTCCCCTGAGCAGGGGGCGGTCGGTTTTAAAGCAGAGCCGTCTGGAGAGCGACCTGGGGGTTGATTTCAGGTAAACGAGCGTTCCGTGCTTCCGGACGAAGTCGAAGCAGTCGTCGTTTTCAAGTACGCCGCCTCCCAGCGACACCACCATCTCCTCCTTTACGGCAAGCTGCTGCAGCGTTTTCAGTTCCATCATCCTGAACGCCGGTTCTCCCTCTTCGGCAAAAATTTTCGTAATGGATTTCCGGGCGCTTTGCTCGATAGCCTGGTCGAGGTCGAGGAACTCGTAGCCGAGGGAGTTGGCAAGCAGCGGCCCTATGGTCGATTTGCCCGAACCGCTGAAACCGGTGAGAAAGATAAGCGAGTGATGCTTCATGACTCAAGCCTGCTATCGGCAACGCCTTCCGCCGTTTTCCGGCGTTTTCAACCGCCAAAACCGGCTCGGGGGCATTCTGAAAAAGAGTTTAAACGTTTTCGTATGCGTCAAATATAGCAAAAAAGGGAAAGCTACGAGGCACCTCTGTTTATTTGTTCCGCCTATCCGGGCGGTTTGGTCGGAGGGGCGGCTCCGCCTGAGGCAGGGAAGGCTGTTTTCCGGAGCTTTCCCTGGCCAGGTAAAGCTTTCGGGCCAGGGTTGTCATGCGTCGGCCGGCTTTCCTGTTTGCGACCGCCATGGCGAGTGCTTTGGGCTCTGCGACAATCACCACCAGCTTCTTGCCTCTCGTGACGGCCGTATAGATCAGGTTCCGTTCGAGCAGCGTGAAGTGCTGCATGCCGAGAGGGATCACCACGGCCTGGTATTCGGAGCCCTGGCTTTTGTGGATGCTTGTGGCGTAGGCGAGCGCAAGTTCGTCGAGTTCGCCGAATTCGTAACGCACCGGACGCCGGTCGAAGTCGGCAACCAGTTCGCTCTCTCCGGTATCGATCGAGGTGATCATGCCGATATCGCCGTTGAACACCTCCTTGTCGTAGTTGTTCACCATCTGGATAACCTTGTCGCCGGGGGAAAACGTGGTTCCGAAGCGGGATATTTTCGGCTCGGCACTGCCGTTCAGGGCCTGCTGCAGTTCGGCGTTCAGGGCCCTTGAGCCGAGCCCGCCGCGATTCATGGGGGTCAGCACCTGGATATCCCTGACCGGATGAAAGCCGAAGCGTGCGGGAATGCGTTCGGTTACCATCTGCATCAGTTTCTGGTGGATCTCTTCGGGCGACGACGCCCTTACCACATAGAAGTCAGAGAGCGCATCGCCTTCGGAGTTCAGCGGGATATCGCCGTTGTTGATGCGGTGAGCGTTCACGATGATCTGCGACTCGGCGGCCTGCCGGAAAATTTCGGTAAGCGTGACTACGGGAACGCAGCCGGATGCGATGATGTCGGTAAGTACGGCTCCGGGGCCGACCGAAGGGAGCTGGTCGGAGTCGCCCACCATGAGCAGGGCGGCTTTTGCCGGAATGGCCGAGAGCAGGCGGCTCATCAGTACGATATCGACCATGGAGGTTTCGTCGACGACCACCATGTCGGCTTCAAGCGGATTGCCGGGGCCTCGCTTGAAGCCGCCGGTGAGCGGATCGAATTCAAGCAGGCGATGGACGGTTCTGGCCTCCATGCCGGTCGATTCCGAGAGCCGTTTGGCGGCCCGGCCCGTAGGTGCGCAGAGGGCGATTTTCGATGTTTTTTTCCGGATAACCCTCAGAATGGCATTGACCAGCGTGGTCTTGCCGACACCGGGTCCGCCGGTGATGACGGAGGCCTTGCTCGTGAGCACCAGGGAGAGAGCCTCTTTCTGGGAGGGGGAGAGCCGCAGGCCGGTCTCCTTTTCAACCTGCAGAATGGCCTTGCCGCAATCGATCTCCTTCCACGGAGGCTTTCCCTGCAGAAGGGCGGCAAGCGCAGCGGCGCTGCGCTCTTCGGCCCGGTGAAGAGGCGCAAGGTAAAAAACATCGTCGGCGTCGATTACCTCGCGCACCAGATTGAACTTTCCCGTTTCCAGGGCGATGGCCTCTTCGATTATCTCCACGGCGATGTCGAGCACCTCGGCAGCTTTCCGCACAAGTTGCTCCCTGGGTACGGCGCAGTGTCCGTTCGCGGCAAATTCCTGCAGCACGTGGCGGACGCCGGCTTCGGCCCTGATAAGCGAGTCGTGGGCGATGCCGAGCTTCGATGCGATGGTGTCGGCCGTAAGAAAACCGATGCCGTCGATATCGAGGGAGAGCCGGTAAGGGTTTTCGGAAACCTTGCTGATGGCCTCCTCCCGGTAGGTTTTGTATATGCGGTATGCTCGCGCGATGCCTACGCCGTGCGACTGGAGGAACACCATGATATCGCGTATGGCTTTCTGTTCCTCCCACGATTTCGTAATGATCTCGAGCCTTTTTTTGCCGATGCCCGCCACATCGAGCAGCTTTTCAGGATCGTTGTCGAGAATGTCGAGCACGCCGGTGCCGAATTTTTTAACCAGTTTTTTTGCGTAGAACGCACCGACCCCCCTTACCATGCCCGATGCGAGGTATTTTTCCACACCTTCGGCGGAGTTTGGAGGTACCACGGCAATCTGGTCGGCCTTGAACTGGAGTCCGTGCACCTTGCTGTTCTGCCAGTTTCCCGCGCACTCAACAAGCTCTCCCGGCGATACGGCCGGGGTGGTGCCCACAACCGTAACCGGTTCGCGGTTGCCTTTGGCCCGGATTTTCAGCACCGAAAAGCCGTTCTCCGCGTTATGGTAGGTTATCCGTTCAACCGTTCCGGAAACCCGTTCCAGGGTATGTCCGGGAGTTTCGCCCTGACCGGTCTCTCTGGGGTGTATCTCCATAAGCCGTTCGCATGAAGGTGGTTCGCTTACCCGTTATAGTACAAAAATAATATGCTGCAGCGGTATCATATTGTACCGTAACCGGAAAAATCATAGCTTCCGCCCTTTCAGCTTCATCAGCCATGCACAGCAATTGCGCCATGAAAAACCTCTGCATCATAAAAGCAGGCACGACCTACCGTTCGACCCTGCAGGCTTTCGGCGATTTCGAGGACTGGACAGGGGCGGCCCTGGGGGAGTGCGGGCTGCCGGTTGCGGTTATAGACGTCGCAGGCGGCGAGCCGCTGCCTTCGCCCGATCAATGCTGCGGTGTGATCGTTACCGGATCGCATGCCATGGTTACCGACAATCTTCCCTGGAGTGTAGCCATTGAGGACTGGATTCCTTCTCTGCTTGCAGGTGGGGTGCCGTTTCTCGGGATCTGCTACGGCCACCAGCTGCTCGGTCGTGCTCTCGGCGGCAGGGTGGGCTATAACCCTCGTGGACGGGAGATCGGCACGGTTCGGGTTTCACTTGCCGGAGAAGCCTCCGCCGATCCGCTTTTCAGCGGGGTCGAGGCGCATTTTTATGCCCATGCCATTCACGAGCAGTCGGTGCTCGAGCTGCCTTCGGAGGCCGTCGTTCTTGCCGGCAACGCTCACGATTCCGTTCATGCGTTCCGCGTCGGGCTGTGTGCGTGGGGCGTACAGTTTCATCCCGAATACACGGTTCCGGTCATGCAGGAGTATATCCGGGCCGAAGGGGGAAGCCGCTCCGACGATCTGCTGTTGCAGGTAAGAGATACTCCCGATGCGCGGCTGGTGCTCACCAATTTCGCCTCCATTGCGAGGCAGCACTGCTGATGTCTGCGGGAAAAAGAGGCCCCTTTCAAGCTGTTTTCTCGTTTTCGCTTGCTAAATTGAAAAATTTCGGAGTAACAGATTGAGTAACCGGTTAGTACCCGGTTTATAAGGGGATCAACATCGATGCGCAGTTCACCTCCTGCCTCCCTTCCTTTCAGTAAACCCGTCATGATTGCCGACAAGCTTATCAGTGCCGGAGTACTTCTCTCTCTGGGATTCAGCGGAGTGCGTGCCGATCTTACGATGGTTGCGGTCTACCTTCTGCTCTATCCCTATCTCTATGTTACCGGGAGGCGCCAGGCTGTCCGTCACCTGCTGGTCGCCTCGCTTGTCGCCAGCTGCTGGTTTTTCATCGCGAAAGGGCAGTACGGCTATAACCGTGAAATGCTGCTTATCGGGGGTTATACCGTGTATCCTCTTTTCGCCTGGGCTGTAGGCCTGTTCGGGGTCTACCTGATGTACTCCTACTGGGTCAGGCTTTTTCCGAACTGCACGCTGGGGGGCAAACTGATTTTTTTCGTGGTGCTTTACTGGTCGCTGCTTTTCGGTTCGGAAATACTTGCTTACAACTATTTTCATTTCCGCAATATCGCCACGGCAAACTACGCAGGCCTGCCTCTGGTGAACTGCATTCATGTGCCGGGGTGGATGCAGGCGGCATATCTCCTCAACGGCCCGCTCTATTTTCTCATCTGCGAGTTTTCAGGCTTTACCGATCCGAATGTCCCGATGCGCCCTGCTTTGCCCCGGTGAGGGTTCCTGCAAACCGTTCCGGTGGCATTATCAGGGGAGTGCTTCTGGTAATTCGGTGCCAAATCGTTAGTTTTCAGAATACTCTGCGGTACATGCCGGGCATCATGGCCCGTCCTCCCCGGAAGTTCAGTTTTTTTTTTTAAAGCCAGGTTTTCCAGCCATATGACAGACAACACCAGTAAACCGGTAACCGGCGCCGAACTTGGCGAACTTGAGGCCTTCCTGCTTTCCGCGTCGGCACCATCGGGCGCTATGGATCTCGACATGCTCGACGGTTTTTTTGCCGCCCTTGCTTCCGGTCCTGAGCCACTTCAGCCGGAGCAGTGGCTTCCGCTGGTGTGGGGGCCTGAGGCCGAATCACCCCCGGATTTCGCTTCTGTAGAGGAGATGGAGAAAATGCTTTCGCTCATGGTGCGCTACAAGCATCTTGTCGAAAGCGTGCTTCTCCTTGATCCCGAAAGCTATCAGCCGCTTTTCGGGCGGTGTTCGTTCAGCGACAGCCTGGAGGAGAGGGCTGCGGTCGAGAATTGGGCCAGGGGATTTCTTCTGGGCATCGGGCCGGTTCGGGAAACCTGGCAGCCGCTCTTCGACGGGGATACGGAGTTCTCCGTCATAGCGCCGGTGTTTCTTTTGGCCGACATCGGGGATGAACGCGATATCGATGAGGTGCAGTGGCTGCAGTGCCGGGATGGCGTTGCCGAATGCGTCAGGGCGATACACCGCTTCTGGACTCCGTTCCGCGGTAAAACCGGAACAGTCGAGCGTCCTTCATCGGAAGGGATTGACGACCGGCAGGATGACGATTTCAGCCGGGAGTGTCAGTGCCGTCGCGATAAAGATAAAGGGTAAGTTTGCAAGTGATCTGATTCAACCATGATGTATACCCGGACATGAGCGAAACGAGTGTTGTCATTACCGGAAGTTCTCGGGGCATAGGTTTCGGGCTCGCGGAGCAGTTTCTTTTGCGGGGTTGCCGGGTTATGGTGAACGGCAGTTCTTCCGCTACCACCCAGGCGGCTCTCGAGCGGTTCAGCCGTTACGGAGACCGGGTATGCGGCGTGGCTGCGGATGTGAGCCGACGCGAAGGGCTGCTTCAGCTGCATCGGGAGGCGCTCGCCCGTTTTGGCGGCGTGGATATCTGGATCAACAATGCAGGACTCAGCCACGAGACCAGACCGGCCTGGGAGCTCGATGCGGAAACGGTGGAGAGATATACAGGCCTGCGTCCTCCGGTTTGCGGCGCTATCTTCTTGTTCGTATTTTCAGGGAAAAAGGGATGAACTTTGTTTGCAGGCAATGAAATCATTCCGATAGAATCTTCAGGGGGGCTAACCGGAAAAAACCATGGACGCTGTCGCAGGTTTTTTGCAGGAGAGGATGGCAACGGCATACCTGGAACAGACGTGGGCTGTGGCGCTGGTTGGATCCATGAATCTCTTTATTGCTGACCATGCAAAGCTCATGCTGACCTGCTTCAGAAAATGGGTGTTGCAGGCGGCTCTTTTCATGGCATCGTGCTGTGCTCTCCTGATTGTGTTGAGCCGTCATTGCATATACCTCTATTATGACGGATGCCTGAAAACCCTGCTTGCGGATTCCGCCTTCGCTTCCGCATGTCCTTCCGGGAGCGTCTACTGGCTCTCCGGGCAACTTGCCCTCTATTCCGGGGTGTCGTTTTACTCGCTGATCGTTGTGTGCCTCTATCTGTTTGCGGCTCGGGTGATAGTGGTTACGGAGTATCCCGCAGATACATACCGGTGATGGAGCAGGCCGGGCTTCGTGCCGGTCATGATTCTCGTTAATCAAATCAAGTATCCCTATGACATGTCCTGCAACGTATACGGTTCCTGTCGCCAAGGGTGTGGTGACGGGTGTTCTGAAGAGGCTGATAGCCCGGAAGAAAGGCATTGCGAACTGGCACACCGGGGTTCTCCTGAAGCACCGGCTGCGGGAGGATCTGCGTTTTACCGACGCGGGTGTCCGTGCTCTGACTCCCGACCTGAACGATTGCTTCCGGCCGCTTTCTCTTGCCCTGACTCCCGGAGAGGTCGGGCGGTGCCGTACCGTCGAGGATCTCGCCTGGCTGATCTGGAACGCCGTTTCCGAAGAGTTCAAAACCAACCGTTAAATTGCATCGCATCATGAGAATGAGTCCGGTTTTTCTTTTGTTTTGCCTGTCTTTTTGCGCTTTTCCCGTTTATGCCGGCAGTGTCGAGGAGTTCGATGCCAACGGAAACGGCCTGATCGAACAGGGCAGTGAAATAACCGCGCTGCTTAAGAGTACCATAACGGTTCCCTATGCCGGCCTCGACACGAACCGTGACGGAAAGGTAGACTGCCAGGAGTCGGAGGCGCTCGACCGGAAGCTCGATGAGGAGATATCTTTCAGGCTCGAGGAGTACCGGGAGCTGATCGGCGATGCCGCAGGCATGCCGATTGCCGATGTCAGGCGCTTCATCGGTGGCCTGCCTGCGTCGTCTCCTCCGGCGGTATCCGACAACGGGCGCCTGCTGGTTCGCCGCGATTATGAGAATATCGGCGTGATGGACCAGAGCAAGGATCCCGCTACCGTGAAAGGGGCCTGGGTGGCCTATACGAAGGATTACGAGAACAGGAACGATATCTGGCAGATACGCGGTTCGGCGATGTACCTGCTGCGGAGCGAAACCGGTTTGGCGCCTTCGGAGGAAAAGGGCGGCGTGACGGCCTACAGCTTCGTGCCCGGAGTTTCTTTCGACCGGGTTTCAAACAGCAATGCGGGCTGTATGGACGTCAACTCCCTGACATTCCGGCTGGGTTCAGAGTTGGAATATATGGGCGGAGGATTTTTCGATGCCCAGTACTTGCGCCTGAACCTCGCCTATGCTTCGGATTTCGATCTTGAAAGCGGAGTACTTGCCCTCGAGGCTCAATGGGAGCCAGTCGATACCGGTATCGGCATGGGTGTCGGCCGATCGCTTCCCGGCGGACTTTTCGATTTTCGCTGGAGGCCGATCCTGCATGCCGAAGGCGGCAGGGTGATCGAACGGGGCGACAAATACTGGCTTGTCGGGGACGAAGGTTTTTTCAGGGCCGGTCCGAAACTGCACCTCGATTTGTGGCCGCTGTTTCTTGAGCGCGTAAGAATCGGGTTCGACTGGCAGTACCTGCACGGTTTCAGCGGTTATCCCGGTCATGTGCGGCTGTTCGAGGGCGATGTCAGCTACGCCCTGAATGAAAAAGGGAACTATGCTATCGGTTTCGCTTACCGGAAAGGCCGTCTGCCGCTTACCTTTGAACAGGTGGACGAACTGACCCTCGGCTTGTCGGTGAAGTATTGAAAGAAAAAGCGGGCAGGCAGAATCAAGGCTGCTTCATGACGCGCTTTTTTGCAGAACGGGAAACCGTTTTAGCCGGAGATATCTTCTGCATATCCCTTATCTTGCCGAATGAAAACCTATCCATCAAAGCGAGGGCCGAGTGTTTTCGTATGCGAGGGCCCTGCACAGGTCGTTGCGGATTTTCAGCAGTGCATCGTCATCGTGCTCCGTGCGGGCTGCCGGTTCGAGAAGGAGTGTATGCCGGTTGTAATGGATCGTTTAATCTTGACGGGGCGTGAATGAACGGGTGTATCATCATCATTCCATGTTATAACGGCGAAAGGCGCCTGGGCCGGGTGTTGCATGAGTGCGGATTGCTTGATGCCGATATTGTTGTGATTGACGATGGAAGCACTGATGATTCGCGGCGCATTTGCATGCTGCATGGTGTAAGGGTTCATTCCATCGACAGGAACAGCGGGGTTGGCCATGCATTACAGGCAGGATTTCGCATAGCCAGGGAAAACGGCTATCAGACAGTCGTTACGCTCGACGCAGATGGCGCCCATGACCCGAAAGACATTCCCGGCATGATCGAGTGGAAAATGAAGAACAATGTCGATATGGTTATCGGGAACAGATGGCATGGTGATGCTTTTTCCGGTATTCCAAGCTGCAAGCTTTCAGCGAACAGGTTTGCTGCGGCTCTGATGAAAATTGCAGCCGGCATAACACTTCCTGATGTGGCCTGCGGACTCAGAGTGTTCGATGTTTCGATAACCGAACGCTTTGGCGACACCACCGGTTTCGGCTTCCTGTATGAGATGATATTTTGTGTTTTGCAGCAAGGATCGATCGGCAGTTGCCCTGTCAATGTCCGATATGACGCATCGGATTTGTGGTTTACAAAAAAAGGGGAATTGCTTGATTTGATCGGCATCTGTGAAAAGTGGTGCCCGGATGTTGCCGTTTTGACGAAATTACGGCAGATAGGGGCCATGGTAAAGGGTCTTGAGCGTTTTGCCGTTTGCTTTTCGCATGATTCCCGGGTCAAGGAAATGTATGTTGTCCATCCCCTTGTCGCAAATGACGGGTTCGTTTTTCAGGAGCAGCACGCTTCGTTTTATGACGGCTTTGACCATGTGCTCTGTTTTGAACATGGGAGCTGCGCCTCATGAACCCATATGACCGGAACTCTTTCCATCCCGGTATGTCGGGGCCTTTCCATGCAGGCATCATTCCTGACGGAACACGTCGCTGGGCGCTGACAAACAACGTTTCCCCGGCCGGAGCTTATATGCTTGCGGGGACTGTCATGAAGGAAGTCATTATCTGTTTTCTTGAAGAGGGCGTTCATGAAATCAGCATTTATTTGTCCAGCGAGCAGAATTTCAAAAGAACCGGCGATGAGGTCGATGCGTTTTGCCGGGCAGGGGCGTCCTTTTCAGAAACGTTACTGGCCGGTATCGCTGAATCTTTTGGTCTGAAAGTCGTGCCGGTCGGAAATATGGGCATCATTCCCGGTTATTTGCGGGATGCTCTGGAACGCGTAAAACAGATGACGGCAGGGAACTCGGGGGGGCGGATCAATCTTTGTGTCGCTTATAATCCGGTAGAAGAGGTTTTTGATGCGGCGAGGCATGCCGGAACGTGTAGCGATGTATTGAAGGGTTTGTGGGTAAAAACACCCCTTGACCTTGTTGTCAGAACTGGCGGAGCGAATCTGTTGAGCAATTTTCTGCCGATGCAGAGTGGTTTTGCCCGTTTGTACTTTCTGGAAAAGATGTTTAATGATGTGGAAGTCGACGAGATTCGTCAAATCGTGGCATCGTTCAGGGAGATCAAAAGAAATTACGGGGAGTGAAAGGGGTTCCGGTCGTATACGATTTGCCTGCCATGAAGAGTCGTCATTCAGGAGCGCAGCGGCCGGGTATCAGAGGTAGACGGCGTAGTAGTAGGCGTTTTTCTTGATCTCGCTGATGACGAAGCGGTAGCTGGTTTTGTTTTTCCACCAAAGGAGCGTGTTCCACCAGTCGGGCTCGGTCGGGACGAGGATGATTTTTTTCGATGAACCTTCGAACACCCTGCTCCATGTCTGGTGAATCCTGAGCATGTGTGGCGGATCGCTTACGACGATGGCGCTCTTCCATCCGTTTTTATGCAGGGTTTCCGATGCGTTTACGGCCTCCTCCCATGTGGTTTCGGATTCCGTATCGACCTTGATGGCTTTTTTGGGAACACCGAGCGCTCTCATGCGGCGTTCCCTCCAGTTGGGGTGTCCGGGCCGGTAAAAGCGGGCGTCGATGCCGGTCAGGAGCACTTTGGGGGCAAATCCCTCCTTGTAGAGCTCAGCCCCTTTTTCCACCCTCAGACCGCTGTCGCCGCCAAGTACCACAATGACGTCGGCCTTTTCGGGTTCCTGCGCAGGGAAGGACACCACAAAGCCGAGGCAAAGGAATACTACTCCTGCAAGGGATGCAAGAGAGAGCAGGACGAACGTGATGAAATGGAAAAAGGCTTTTATCATGCGTGCTTCGGGAAATCGCTCATGCGCCGATTCATTGTGGGCTATCCTGGTTCAGAGACGGTAACTACCGGTATCCGGCACTGAAAGCTTGTTGATGATGGCATTTTTTACGATATCATGCAAAAAAAATCGGTAACGGAAATACATGAATTCCTTTTTTTCTGGCGGGAAGCGCTACCTGATTTCGGCATCTTTTTTCTTTTTTCAGGCAAATGTTACCTTGGAATGCCGGGGAGTGTTTCGGGACAGCTCTTTTTGTTTATTCCATGATCCGACTGCCCCGTTTTCCGGTGCCAGGAAATCCTCATGGACAGTAATCCAGACTCCGGGTTCTCCGGCTCCGTTCCCGCTTTTCCACGTGCGTTCGAACCGCTCATGACAATAAATGGAGATGCTCTTTAATCGTGTCGTGGCTCCCAGTTGTAAATTTATGAAAAGATACAGGATTTTTTCATTGCTGTTGCTCTTCTGCATTGTTGCAGCCCGCCCGCTTCAGGGGGCGGCGTTCAGAATGGGGATCGATGCACTTGAGGATTCGGGATGCCGTGAACTGCAGGGGAAAAAGGTTGCGCTCATTACCAATGCCTCAGGCCTCACTTCGACAGGCGCCAGCAATTACGCGATGCTTCTCCGGAACGCCTTAGACCTGAAGTTCGTCATGGCACCCGAGCATGGGTTTGCCGTGAATGTCGAGGCTGGAAAAAAAGCCGCGGGGACGCTGATCGGAGACAGCCTCAGGGTCTACTCCCTGTACGGATCATCGAAAAAACCCGATGCTGTTCTCCTGAAAACCGTCGATATCGTGCTTTTCGATCTTCAGGATGTCGGCGCCCGCTGCTACACCTATATTTCTACCATGAAGCTTGCCATGGAGGCCTGCATGGAGGCCGGAACGGCCTTTATGGTGCTCGACCGCCCCAACCCGCTCTCTCCGCTTGCGCCGGAAGGGTTCATGCTCGAGAAAGGGTATGAATCATTTGTAGGGGCTGTCGAGGTGCCGTTTCTGCATGCCATGACCGTTGGCGAAATCGCCATGCTGCTGAAAAAGAGCCGTTTTCCGAAGCTGGATCTTCAGGTGGTGAAGATGGAGGGATACCGGAGGGAGCTGTTCGGCGACGAACTTCCGGGGTTCGCTTTTGTGAGTCCCTCTCCCAATATCAGGAACGTCGAGACGGCGATTGTCTATCCTGCAACGGTTATGCTCGAAGCCACGGTGGTGAGCGAAGGCCGGGGAACCGACGCACCTTTCCTGCAGTTCGGCGCTCCGTTCATCGATTCGGCCGGACTTCTGGAGGAGCTTCAGGCCTTCCGCTTGCCGGGTGTTGAGTTTTTTCCCGTCCGGTTTATTCCGAAGTCCGGAAAATTCAGGAATGAAGAGTGTTCCGGTTTGAGGCTGAGGGTTTCGGACAGGAAGCGGTTCTCCCCGTTTTCCACCTCTGCGGCACTGCTTCTCTCTCTGCAAAAGCTCTATCCGTCGAGTCTGGGACTGATGAAGGATGGCGGTGTTTTTTTTGACCGCCTTGCCGGAACACCGCGCTACCGGGAGATGATTCTTGAACAACTGCCTATCGAGGTTATTCTGGAGGCAAGCCGCAAGGATGTGCGGGAGTTCGGGCGAATGCATCCTGCACGTTTTATCTATCCTGAACCGTAGTGTTTTTCGCTTTTCGTGTTCAGCGCGGTACGCGGTATTCCCCCATGACACCCTGTTTTGAAAGCAGAATCTGCCAGAGCTCGATGGTGCGCGCCCTGAAAGCTCCCGAAAAGCTGAGCAGGTAGTATCGCCACATGCGGTGAAACGTTTCACTGTAGCGGGATTGCAGCTGCTGCCAGTGTTTTTCGACGTTTTCATGCCAGGCCTGGAGCGTCAGCGAGTAGTCGTAGCTGAAAACGTGCCAGTCTTCGAGCTTGAAGAGTCCTTCATAGTTTTCGGTGATCTGGCTTGCACTCGGAAGCATGGAGTTCGGAAAGATGTATTTGCAGCTCCAGGGATCGCCATTGGTGGTGGGCGTGTTTCCTCCTATGGAGTGCAGCAGGGTCAGCCCGTCAGGTTTGAGACAACGGCTGACCAGTTCGAAATAGGTACGATAGTTTTTGTACCCGACATGCTCGAACATGCCTATCGAGTATATTCTGTCGAACATTCCCTGCAGTTTGCGGTAGTCGCACAGCTCGATAGCGACAGGCAGTCCTGCGCATCGTTCTCTGGCCAATGCGGCCTGTTCGGACGATACCGTTATCGCCGTTACGGAAACGTTATAGTGTTCAGCTGCGAATCCGGCCGCTCCCCCCCAGCCGCATCCGATGTCGAGAACCTTCATGCCTTCCCTGAGACCGAGTTTGTCGAAGACCAGGCGGAGTTTTTTTTGCTGCGCCTCATCAAGGGTATTTGCGTCTTTCCAGTAGCCGCAGCTGTAGATCATCTGTTTGTCGAGCATGCATTTAAACAGGTCGTTTCCTGTATTGTAATGATGTTCTCCGACCGTAAAGGCTCTTGAAGGTTGCTGGAGATTGCAGGTTTTGCCGATCAATCTGCCGATCAACCATTCGGGGGTAACGACTTTTCTGTCGCATTTAGCCGAGAGAAGGCGGAAAAAGAACTCCTCGAGGTCATCGCACTCCCACCATCCTTCCATGTATGACTCGCCAAGGCCCAGACTTCCCTGCGTGATTACCCTACGGAAAAAACGGATGTCATGGACATGAATGTCCCATGGCCTGTTGCCGTCGATACGGATGTCTGCGTTATTGAAAATGAGTTCAAGCTGCTTTTTAAAAAAGCTGTCAAGCATTGCTGTGCGATGCTGTGTCTGAATGGAGTTCAATGGATATTCCATGGCTGACGGATTGTTATCGATTGTCCTTTTACAGAAACAACAGGAGTGGTTCCGCCCCGTGCAACAATTCGGGTCTATCGGGGGACTTCAAACGGCCCTTCAATGCCGCTATGGGAGTATAAAGTCTGCCAGAGCTGCACGTGACGGGCTCTGAAGGAGCCGGCGGCACTGAGCAGATAGTATCGCCACATTCTGAAAAACCGTTCATCGTATGCGTTGCCGAGAGCCTGGCGGTGCTGTTCGATATTGTCGTTCCAGGCTTTCAGGGTAATCGAGTAGTCGTGTCCGAATGCGTGCCAGTCTTCGAGCACCAGAAGCCCTTCCGAGGCCCTGGTGATATGGTTGGCCGACGGAAGCATGGAGTTCGGAAAAATATACCGGCTTGTCCATTTGTCGGTATTGGTGCCGGTACGGTTGCTGCCGATGGTGTGCAGCAGAAAGAGGCCGTCAGGCGCCAGCGCCCGGCGGACGGTCTGAAAGAAAGTCCGGTAGTTTTTATGGCCCACATGCTCGAACATGCCTATGGAGTAGATTCGGTCGTAGGTTCCCGAGAGAGCCCGATAGTCCATGAGCCTGATGTCGACCGGCAGGCCACGGCAATGCTCTCTGGCGAGTTTTTCCTGTTCACTCGATATGGTGATGCCGGTTACCCTGACTCCGTACTCTTCGGCGGCGAACCTGGCGGCTCCTCCCCATCCGCAGCCGATATCGAGCAGGTGCATGCCCGGTTCCGGCCTGAGTTTGCCGAATACCAGACGAAGCTTCCGTTCCTGCGCCTCGTCGAGGTCGCGGACGTTTTTCCAGTAACCGCAGCTGTAGATCATGCGTTTGTCGAGCATGACCCGGTAAAGGTCGTTGCCGATATTGTAATGGGTTTGGCCGACGGTGAACGATCTTGCAGGGTTTTGAAGGTTTACCGCCTTGCCGAGAATCGAGCCGATGAAACGGGGCATTGCGGATACCTGTCTGTCGAGACCGTTGCGAAGCACACGGTAGAAAAATTCGTCGAGGGCGGGGCAGTCCCACCATCCGTCCATGTAGGACTCTCCTGTTCCGAGATGGGCTTCGGTAAGCACTCTTTTATAGAAGCGCTCGTCATGGACCTGGATGTCCCAGGGGTTCGGGCCGTCTACAAGAATACCCGCGCTTTCCAGAAGGCTTTGGAGCTTGCGCCTGAAAAAAGATTCCGCCATGAGTGCAATGAGTACGCTTGTACGAATATTGGACAATGTGACGGTACTGAACGGGAATATGTCAGCTTTAACGGTTAAAGTCCGTGAAAAAGTTCATTTACCAATGGAGTGGGTGCTTTTCAGCGGAAGGGGGATAAAGGGATGCGGGATACGTTTTGTGTGCGGATGCTGCCGAAAGTACTTTTTCTGATCGGGCAGGGGGGATTCCGGTGATCGGTCAGCCGGCGCTTTTTTTTCCTGTTTTGGGTTTTCCTGTGGATTCGTTTTTTTTCGGACGCCCCCGTTTTTTCTGGGAACAGCAGCTTTCCTGATCGGGATCGCGTTCGGCGACATCAGCTCCGTCATGCACCTCTTCGGCAAGATCCTCCTCGATGGAGTCCTCCGGGAGGATCACCTCATCGAGCAAAACTATTTCGTCACAGATGTCGTCGATAACCTCATCGACGTGGACATGCGCCTTGCCTCTGCTGCCCCGCTTGTTTTTCATGGCGGGTTCGATCAGGGTCATGACCTCGTTGATGGAGGAGAAAATGTAGAGCTGCTTGTCGAGATTGGTGAGTTTGAGAAGGTCCTTGATCTGCTGACAGAGCGAGACGAAGATCGCAAGCCCCTGACTCTGGTTCGAAAGCTGGTGCGCAATGAGCATGGAGCTTATGCCGCTCGAGTCGATGGCTTTGACCTGGGAGAGATCGATGATGAGGTTGCGGCTGTTTTCGTGCTGCAGGAGTTCTTCAATGGTTTGACGGAAACAGCTGGAGTGCCGGAAATCGAACACTTCTTCCTCGATCTTCAGAATGGTCAACTCCTTGCGGGATGATACCGAGTTTTTCATGGCAGTACTTCTGGTTAGGTCTTGAAGAGAGCGGTTCTCTCTGCAGCCTTTGTCGATCACGGGGCAGTTTTCTGCCTCCTCCGGTCAGGTTCAGCCGGGAACGGAGCGTTGCAGCTGAACGAAAGTGGTGCGGTGGTTCAGGATGGTGTTTCGGGCGCCCTGCAGCAGGCCTCGATAAGGGCCGCCATAGCAGCAGGATCTCCGGAAGCGTCCACCCAGTTAACATTAAGCCTATTTTTAAAAAAAGTCAACTGGCGTTTTGCATAATTGCGGGTATGCTGTTTTATAAGCGTAACCGCAATTTCGAGAGTCGTTCGGCCTTCAAAGTAATCGAAAAGTTCCTGATAACCTACCGTTTTCAGGGCGTCGGCTTTTTCCTCCCTCAGGAGAGAATAATACTTTTTATACAATAATTCAGCTTCATCGACCAGTCCGGCCTGGATCATTTCATCGACCCTTCCGTCGATTCGTTCGTAGAGCATGGCGCGCGGTATCGAGAGGCCGTATGAGAGGAAGGTGATGGCAGGGGCTTTCCTTGTTTGCTGCAGCTCGGTAACGGTACGTCCGGTGATTGCGATAATTTCAAGACTGCGGATAAGTCGCCGGGTTTTGGTTGGATCGAGGCTCTCCGCCTGAACGGGATCGAGCGTTTTCAGTCGTTCGAAGAGCTTTTCGCTGCCGAGGGAGCCGAGCTCCCTGGAGAGTTTTCCGCGGATTTCAGGATCACCGGGAGGCAGGTCGGCAAAGCCCCTGATGAGTCCTTCGAGATAGAGTGTCGAACCTCCGGCGACGATTGCCCGTTTTCCCCGAAGGTGAATATCGAGGATTCTTTGTTGCGCTTCAACGGCAAAATCGCCCGCTGTGAAGGATTCGCCGATGTTTTTTTCATCGATGAAATGGTGAGGGATTTCGTGCAGTTCCTTTTCGGGAGGTTTTGCAGAACCGATGGTGAGCTCGCGGTAGATTTGCCGGGAATCGGCGGAGATGATTTCGGCATCGAGTCGTCGGGCGACATTCAGTGCCAGGGAGGTTTTTCCTGAAGCCGTCGGTCCCAGAATTACCAGCACCGGTTTTTGTGGTTGAGTGGATGACATCGCAGCCGGATTCAGATTTCCGGGAAAATGCGCTTCAGGGCGAGGCAGAGGCGCGAAACAGGTAAGCCGACAACATTGTAGTAGCACCCCTCGATCCGGCGTACATAACAGGCCATGAGAGGATCCTGGATGCCGTATGATCCGGCTTTGTCGAAGGGCTTGACCAGATCGAGATAGCCGGCGATTTCGCGGTCGTTCATCGGCTCGAATTCCACACTGGTTGTCACGCATTCGCTGTAGGCGCCGGCTGAAGAGAGCAGGGCGAAGCCGGTATGAACCTTATGGGTTTTGTTCTGCAGGCTTTGCAGCATGCTGAAGGCGTTGTTGTAGCCGTCGGGTTTGCCGAGCATCTCCCCATTGAGAGCCACAACGGTATCGGCGCCGATCACCGTTACCCGCTCATGCGGATCGTGCAGCATTTTCCATGCGGCTTCGGCTTTCTCCAGCGCTACGGCGGCAACATTCTCCTCGATGGTTTTCGATGGATCGAACCTTTCTTCGGTATCGACCGGCAGGGTTCGGAAGCGCATGCCGAGCAGCGAAAGCAGCTCCTTGCGTCTCGGAGACTGTGATGCCAGAATGAGTAAGGGTGTTTCCATCGCCATGTTACTGCAGGTTGTTCCAGCCTCTCCGGTTCATGTCGATGTAGATGAGCCAGCCGGAAACCGCCGCAGCAAGGAAATAGAGCGCTGCCGGCAAGGGTTCGCCGAAAATGAGTTTTCCCGTTCCGAAGAGTGCCGAGTAAACCAGGACGATGCCGAGGAACCAGTCGGCGAAAAGCCGTGCGAATCCTTTGTCGGATTCCACATCGGGCATGGTGTCGGATATTTTTTTCCAGAACACTCCGCCGACTCGCGTTGTTCGGTAAAATGATTGGAGGGTTTTCTCTTCGGTTGGTGGGGTGAGAAAGGTAACCAGAAGTGTTGCCGATATGGTGAACAGGACGATGATGAAAATCGAAACCGGAAAGGTGATGCCGGTCATGAAGTGCAGCCAGCTGTATGCGGCGAATGGCGCAACCATGGAGGTGATTTCGCTCCAGGCGTTCAGGCGCCACCAGAACCAGCGCATGATCAGCACAAAGCCGGTTCCGGCTCCGCACTGGATGATGAATTCCCATGCCCCGGTTATGGTTTCGAGCACGAAGAAGGTTATGTAGAGTGCAAAGATCGCTGTAAGCACGGTGACGGCCTTCGATACCCTGACGTAGTGTTTCGCATCGGCTTCCTGCCTGATGAAGCGTTTGTAGAAGTCGTTGATGAGGTAGCTCGTCCCCCAGTTCAGGTGCGTGGCGAGGGTCGACATGTAAGCGGCCAGAAATGCCGCGACAAGCAATCCTTTCAGGCCGGGCGGAAGGATTGCTCTCATGACATGGACAAACCCGTCCTCCTTTTCGGCTGCCGGCAGGTCCGGAAACATGACGAGGCTTGCCAGTCCCACAATGATCCACGGCCAGGGTCTTATGGCGTAATGGGCGATGGTGAACCAGAGGGTTGCCAGGAGCGAATGCTTTTCATCCTTTGCGCTCATCATGCGCTGGGCGATGTAGCCGCCCCCTCCCGGTTCCGCCCCCGGATACCAGGAGGCCCACCACTGGACAAAAGCCATGGCGGCAAATGAGGCAAAGGGCAGGGCGAATGCCCCTTGTCCGATGGAGGGTGAGTCGGCGGACGAGGAGATAGCCGGGAAAAAATCGAACATCCATGCCGGAAGTGCGCCCTTGAGTCCTCCTGCGGCGGCGACGGAAGGGTGCTGCATGGCAAGAACCGCCAGAATGATGCAGCCGGCCATGGCGATGAGAAACTGTACGGCGTCGGTGACCGAGACGCCCCAGAGGCCGGAAAGTCCGGAATAGAGGGTGGTCAGGACTACAAGCGCCACGATGGTGAGTTCGGGGTTCAGTTCAGGCATCATGATGCGGATGATCTTGAACATGGCGAGATTGACCCAGCCGATGATGACCGCATTGATGAAAAGGCCGAAATAGAGTGCCTTGAACCCCCGGAGAAATGCTGCAGCCTTGCCGCTGTAGCGAAGTTCTATGAATTCGAGGTCGGTCATGATGTTGGCACGCCGCCAGAGACGGGCAAAGAAAAAGACCGTAAGCATGCCACCCGAGACGAAGGTCCACCATACCCAGTTGCCGGCAATACCGTTTTTGGCCACGAACCCTGCCACAGCCAGAGGAGTGTCGGCGGCAAACGTGGTTGCCACCATCCCTGTTCCTGCGAGCCACCAGGGAAGTTTGCGGCCGGAAAGGAAGAACTCTCCGACATTTTCCGATGCTCGCGAAGAAAACATCAGGCCGATTGCCAGCGTCAGAATCAGGTAGCCGGCAATGAACGCGTAGTCGAGAACGGTGAACTGTTCCATAGGTGTTTTCGGCGGTTATATTCTGCAGGACGGCGCATACGCCGCCGCCCGCTGTTGTCATCGGTTCTCCGAAGACACTTCACCCCTCGATTCTCGAAAGATCAAGAAAACTCTGGTATCGGTCCTCGATTTCCAGAAGGTCGAGAGCGTTAAGGCGATCGGTGCCGAATTTTTCGACGCAGAAGCTTGCCATGGCGCTGCCGTAGAGTACCCCCTTGCGCAGTTCGAGATCGGTGACGGCTTCGCAGCGCGAGAGGTGGCCGATAAAGCCTCCGGCAAAGGTGTCGCCGGCTCCGGTCGGATCGTAGATGGATTCAAGCGGGTATGCGGGTGCGGCGAAGATGCCGTTGTCGGTGAAGAGCAGGGCTCCGTGTTCGCCTTTTTTGATGATCAGGATTTTCGGGCCCATCGCGCGGATGATTCTCGCCGATTTCACAAGGTTGGGATCGCCGCTGAGAATGCGGGCCTCACTGTCGTTGATGATGAAGATATCGACGCGCTCAAGGGTTTTTTTCAGTTCTTCGGGTTTGCCCTCGATCCAGAAGTTCATGGTGTCGCAGATGACCATTTTCGGAGCCGTTATCTGGTCGAGCACCTTGACCTGCAGTTCCGGATCGATGTTGCCGAGGCAGACGAACTCCGATTTCCGGTACTGTTCCGGCACATGTGGATCGAAATCGGCAAAGACGTTGAGCTGGGTGTCGAGCGTGTCGCGGGTGTTCATATCGTAATGGTAGCGGCCTGCCCAGCGGAAGGTTTTGCCGTTATCGACCTTCTGGATGCCTTTGGTGTCGATGTTTCTGGAGTGGAGCAGGTTGAAGTGCTCATCGGTGAAATCGGCACCGACCACGCCCACCATATTGATGTCGTCGGTGAAGTAGCTTGCCGAAAGAGCGATGTAGGTTGATGACCCTCCAAGGGTATCGGGGGAGTTGCCGAAGGGGGTTTCGATATCATCAAATGCAAGGGATCCGACGACGAGAATTGACATGATGGTAAGTGTTTTTCAGGGTTGACGATAAAAGTTCAAAGATAATGAATTCAGGATTCAATTCTGTTGGGGGAGTTCAAAAAGCATGCATTGCCCCGGTTTGCAGGAAACGGTGAGTTTATGGTCCGATACCTTGTGGTTCTCGCCTGCAATCAGTTCGAAGAGCGTTTCGTCTCCGAACGAGAACTCGATGGTGCCGGTTTTCGGCTGCTCGCCGTTGCTGTTGCCGATGAAGAGCAGCGACTGTTTTCCGTTTTTACGCAGCACTGCGAAAAGATCGGGTTCGGTGACATAAGGGAGCACTATCGATCCTTTATCGCCGCACCCGATGAGTTCCGTATACCGGCTGCGGATGGCGAGGATGTTCCTGATATACCCGTTGAGGGGGTCGAGGTTGTTGGTTTTCTGCCAGTCGAAGCTGAACGTGCTGAAAAGGGGCAGTTTTTCTGCCGGGAAGCGTGTCCTGTCGCTGTCCTCGAAATTCAGACCGAGGTTGACCGGGTGCCATTCGCAGATTTCCATACCCGAGTGAAGGAACGGTATGGAGGGAAGAATTGCACTGAGCGTGAAAACGAAAAGCGCACGGTTTCGGCCGGTTTCCATGCCGGGCCAGCGGTGGCATACCCTCGGGGTGTTGTGGTTTTCACCGGTTCCGAAAAAGGGGAGTGCAATGCCGGTTTTATTGAGGTAGTTCAGGAGGCCCCTGATGAACACCGTGTCGTGAACGACAAAGGGCAGGGAGCCGAATACCGCATCGAACCCTTCATCGCGCACTTCGGGTGTGGGATCGAAGTTTTCATCCCAGAAAGCGAAGTCGGGCCTGTTTTTTCTTGCCGATTCCACAACCATCCGCTTGAGCTGGCCAGGGAGGGCATGGCCCATATCCATCATGGCTCCGTCGATACCGAAGGTTTCCTGATAGCGGGGGATGATCGAAAGAACGGTATCCCAGAGTTCACGATTGAAGGTTTCAGGGTTGTCGAGGGCCGTGTCGTACATCCTGATGGTGTTGTAGGCGATGTAATTGAAGCTCGGATGGTTGTGCATTTTCAGATAGGTGACATCGGTCCATGGCGGCTGTCGGTCGTCGGGCGGCCAGTCTGAAAAGGCGCTGGCTACATGGCAGGGCTCTCCGTTTTCGCCGTTACCCTCGATCGCTCCGCTCTGCTCTTCCACGGATACCGGAGCGGGAACGAACATGCCGGTGTACTCGGGCGATGGTGCCGGAAGGTTACAGAGGTCATGTTTGTCAACCTTTTCATAAATGGAGTTCAGGGTGTCGGTGTCGAAAACCGGAGGTCCGTATCGGTTTCCGTCTGCGGTTCCGGAAAGCCAGTAAAACCAAGAAGGATGGCTTTTCACCCACCGGCTGTCGATGGCTGCAGTTCTGAAAACGAATTCGAAGACAACCCTCATGCCAAGCAGGTGAGCAGCTTCGACAAAAGCCTTCAGGAGAAAATCCGACGTAAGCCCGAGCGCAGGTTCATCGAGCATGGGATCGATTTCCATCGGGTCCTTGACGGCGTAGGGAGAGCCGAGGTTTCCTTTTCTGTTTGCCTTGCCGATGGAGGTCAGCGGCAGAAGATAGACGGTGTTGGCTCCGAGGGAACTGATATAGGGGAGCAGTGCAATTGCTTTCAGGAGTGTTCCTGTCTCCCTGAAGCCGCAGGCAAGCGGTTCGGGACTTACGGTCTGGTCGAGGTCGTGATCGAAAGCCGTGGTCAGGCGGACGAACATGTTGTAGACAACTGCCGATCGGCTCCACAGGTGGTCATTTTCAGTTCCGGAGGGAGATTGCGGATGGTCGAGTATCCTCTCGATGATGCCGGCATAGTAGGTGCCCGGCTGCACGGCGACGCTCCCCTGGAGGTTGCCGGTCCAGAGTTGCGGAATGTAGTAAGGCTGATCTTCAGGCAGGGAGGGGAGCTTCTGCAGGAGATCGAAGAGCGTTTCGAGATGGGTACTCTGCACAGGTAGTATTATCTTTAAGGGTTTTCCAACCCCTGTCATTTTTGAAAAGAAACGGAAGGGCGCCACATGCAATTGTATTATATATGTTACACGCCCACGCCCCGACAGCGGCGCTCTTAAGATAGCGATTTCCCTTTTATGAAGAACATAAGGCTGGATGTTGAATATGACGGAACGGATTATTGCGGCTGGCAGCGTCAGTCCGAAGTGATTCCTACGGTTCAGGGGGAGCTGGAACGGGTGCTCTCCCGGATTCTTCAGGAGAGTATCGCGCTTACGGCAGCAGGAAGAACCGACAGCGGGGTGCATGCCCGGATGCAGGTGGTTAACTTTTTGACCTGCTCAGCAATGGAGCTTTCACGGATGGCCCACGCATGCAATGCGCTGCTTCCTTCTGTAATCAGGGTTAGCAACCCACAGGTCGCTGCGCCCGATTTTCATACGCGCTTCAGTGCCAGAGAGCGGGAGTACCGGTATTTTCTGCTCGAGCGGCCTTCAGCCTTACGCTACCGCTTTACCGGCTGTTCGAACGGGGTGCTCGATCTTGCGGCCATGCAGAGAGCCGCGGACTTTCTTCCCGGTGTGCATGACTTCCGCGTTTTTTCCAGGGAGCCGTCCGGCAAGGATGACCTTTTGTGCCGGATAACGGAATGTGAATGGCTGCGGGAGAACGGCACACTGGTTTTCCGGATACGGGCAAACCGTTTTCTGCGTTCCATGGTACGGTATCTGGTTGGTGCGATGATTGCTGTCGGCAGGGGAGTCGTCTCTCCGGAAGAGTTCGGGGCAGTTCTCGAATCCGGAGTGCCGCATCGGGTGCCGCAGGTTCCGGCGGCACCGAACGGACTTTTTTTGTGGGACGTTACCTACTGATCGGGTATAAATACCCCGATATTTATTGTAATAATCATGAACTGTTTTTATGTTTACTTTTCAGGGGATAGCTGTTGATCTGCTGCGAGCTCCTTCTGTCTCGTCCTCGAAACGCCAGGAGCTGCCAAACAGCGGTTCCTCTTACAAGAGTATTGTTGCCGATATGGAATTTTTTTCTAATCCCCCCCTAATACCGGATTTCCTGTGAAAATCAGTTTTTTCCATAGAGTAGGTACGCTTCTCTTTTTATTGCTGTTTGTTCATAATTCCGTTCACCCGGCGTTTGCCGGAGACTCACGCTCCGACAAATCATCGGTAGCGGAAATTCTCGACAGCCTCGTCTATGCGACCTATTTCAAGGACGAGTATTTTTCTCCGTCATCGAAAATGCCCGATCGGGGCGCTTTCACCTCCCACTTCGTTCCGCAGTTCAGCGATTCGGTCTATGCCTCGCGAATTGCCGCCCTTGACCGTAAAACACCCTTCAAACTTGTCTATAACGAGCACGTAAGGGGTTTTATCAGGGTTTACGCTGTTGACAAACGGAACAGTACGGCCAAGATTCTCGGTCTTTCAAAATTGTATTTTCCCCTTTTCGAAGAGCATCTCGACAAGTACAACGTTCCTCTGGAAATGAAGTATCTCGCTATTGTCGAGTCGGCTCTGAACCCGACGGCAGTTTCCCGGGCCGGTGCGAAAGGATTGTGGCAGTTCATGTACGGTACCGGAAAGATGTATGGTCTCGAATCTTCGTCGTTTATCGAAGACCGCTACGATCCCTACAAGGCGACCCTTGCAGCAAGCCGGCATCTTCGCGACCTCTATAAAATATACGGCGACTGGTTCCTCGCCCTTGCTGCCTACAACTCCGGACCAGGCAACGTCAACAAGGCGATAAGAAGGGCAGGCGGCGCAAAGGACTACTGGGCTATCTGGGACTACCTTCCGGCAGAGACAAGAGGATATGTTCCGGCGTTCATTGCGGTGAACTATATCATGAATTATTACAGGGAACATAATATCCGTCCGGTCGAACCCGGATATCTCTATCAGGATGTCGATACGCTCAGGGTATCGAAGATGCTCTCCTTCGAACAGATCAATGAGACTATCGGTATCTCCATGCAGGACCTGGAGTTTCTCAATCCCCAGTACAAGCTCGGTATCATACCCGCTGCCGATTACACGCCGAATGTGATCAGGCTTCCCCGGAGGTTTGTTTCCCAGTTCCAGCGTCGTGAAAAGGAGATCTATGCATACAAGTCGAAACGCGTACTCGAACGCGAACAGCTGCTTGCCAGGGTGCAGAGTATCGAAGCTTCCGCTCCTGCTGCTGTCAGCCAGACAACTCCGGAAGGTCAGGTTCGCAAGGTGCATTTTGTCCGTCCGGGTCAGGATATCGGCATGATTGCCCGTTTTTACCGTTGCGAGCCGAGCGAAATCATCCGCTGGAACAATCTGAAAAGTACCGCTCTTGTTCCTGGTCAGCAGCTTGTTGTTTTTGCCGGAAACGGGGGTGCTGAAAAGGTTGCAGCGGCACAGGTTCCTGTTCCTGTTATGAACCAGCCCCAGACGCCTGTTCAGGTATCCGTTCCCGCTTCGCCTGAGCCCTCTTCCCTGTCCGCTCCGGTTGCGGTCAAAGAACCGCCGGCGGCGAGGAAGCCTGAACGGAAGAAGGAAAAAATCGAGATGCATCGGGTTGAACGGGGAGAGACGGTCGCCTCGATAGCCCGTCGGTACGGAGTGAGTGTCGAGGAGCTTGGGGCTCTCAACGGACTGAAAGGCAAAATGAATATTGCTCCGGGTCAGAAGCTGAGAGTCAGTGGTTCCTCTGCAGGAAAAGCCTCTTCCCGGAGAACTGTGGCAGGGAAGGCGAAATACCACAAGGTCAGGAAGGGCGACACACTCTCCTCGATCGCCGATCGTTACGGAGTCAGTGTCGGCGACCTTGCGGAATGGAACGGCATCGGAAAAAAGAGAGCAATTCAGCCTGGTCAGAAACTCAGGGTGGCTTCGCGCTGAGAGGGTTTTACTCTTCCGTTCCGGCAAGGTATTTATGCTTTTGACGGCTTTTTTTTCAGGGTGTTAATTGTTCCGGTCTCATGTTCCTTTAAACAAGAATTTTGTTATCTTAAGCCTTTTCGGGTTGCTTAACTGACGGAAAAGGGTGGTTTGTCGGAATTGCTTTGTCAATCCTAAATGAGAATAAAAAAAACGTATGCGTAATATCATTTTTACCGGAAAGGGGGGCGTCGGCAAAACCTCTGTCGCCGCAGCCACGGCACTCAAAGCTGCGGACATGGGGTACAAAACCCTTATTATGTCTACCGATCCGGCGCACAGCCTGGGTGACTCGCTTGATGTTCAGTTAGGCCCGTCTCCTGTCAAGGTGGCGGAAAATCTCTGGGCTCAGGAAGTCAGCGTTTTCGGTGATCTCAATCTGAACTGGGACGTCGTCAGGGAGCATTTTGCCCATCTGATGGCATCCCGTGGAATTGAAGGCGTCTATGCCGAAGAGATGGGTGTGCTTCCGGGCATGGAAGAGCTTTTTTCGCTCTCCTACATCAAGAGGTACAACGAGGAGCAGAAAGACTACGATCTTCTTGTTGTCGACTGTGCTCCTACCGGCGAGACCCTTCGACTGCTTTCGCTGCCTGAAACATTCGGATGGTTCATCAAGTTCATCCGCAATATCGAGAAATATATGGTCAAGCCGGTTATCAGGCCTCTTTCGAAAAAGATCAGGAAAATCGACGATTTTGTGGCTCCTGAGGAGGTTTACGAAAAAGTAGACAATCTGTTCTCTTCAACCGAAGGGATCATCGATCTTCTTGCCGACGGTTCGAAATCGACGGTTCGACTGGTCATGAACCCGGAAAAAATGGTCATCAAGGAGTCTATGCGGGCATTGACCTATCTCAATCTTTACGGTATCACGGTTGACAGCATCACCATCAACCGGGTTATGCCCGACCAGAGCAGCGATCCCTATTTCCAGAGATGGCGCGGTATCCAGCAGAAGTATATCGAGCAGATTCAGGATGCTTTCGCACCTATTCCGATTGCTGAAGTGCCGTTGTTCGAAAACGAGGTCGTCGGTCTCGAGATGCTTCGCAAGGTCGGCGCAAGGGTCTATCCTGACCAGAATCCCCTTGACATTTTCTTCAAGGAGGATCCTATCAATATCACCAAGGTGTCTGAAGGCCACTACAAGGTTCGTGTCCGCCTGCCGTTCATGGAGAACATGGGCATGGAACCCAAGATTCTCAAAATGGGCGACGATCTTACCATCCGTATCGGAGATTATCAGAAAATCGTGGCTTTGCCGATTTTTCTGGCCGGCATGGAATCCACCGGCGCTTCCTTTGAAGACAAGTGGCTCAGCATCGACTTTGCCAAACAGCAGTAGTCGTTCTCTTTTCGGTACACGCAAAAAAACCTGCCTTTCACGGCAGGTTTTTTTGTGAGCGGTTTTTTGGTAAGGAAGAGATTTTCAGATCGAGACGACTGCGGCCTCGGAAACGCCATCCACCTGTTTGATTTCATTGAGCAGGGTTGTCTCGACATTGCCGTCGACAACGATTGCCGTCATGGCGAGCAGCTTTTCCTCGTCCCTCGACAGCGCCACATAGGCGACATTGAGGTTGTGCTGCAAGAGGTGCTGGGTTACATTGGCAATGACTCCTGGCTTGTCGATGTTGTTGTAGATGATGATAGTTCCTTCCGGTTTGAACTCCACGAGGAACTGGTCGATCATGACGATCCTGATCGCCTTGTCCCCGAACACGGTTCCGCCGATCATGCGTTTTTTCGTTCCGTTTTCAAGTTCCACCCGGATCAGATTGGTGTAGTCGGGATTTTCCTTCTCGAATTTCTGTTCGAGGGTAATGCCCATTTCGGCGGCCATGGTGAAGACATTGATATAGTTGGTGTCGCTTGACTGACGTACGTCGAGAAAACCTTTGAGTGCGGCGGCGGCAATGACTTCGCTGTATTTCTGGAGATACTCCCCTGAAGTCCTGATGGTCATGGTGTGGGCTTCGAGTGGCGTGATCTGTGCAAGCGTGGAACCGAGTTTTTCGGCCAGCATAAGATATGAGGCGACCCCGGGAGCCTGCGCAAGTTCGACCGCCGAAGCATTCACTGCGCCTTCAAGCTTGCCTTTCTGTTTCCATTCGACAATCTGTTCGGCAATCTGAACGGCTACTTTCTGCTGTGCCTCGTTGGTTGATGCGGCGATGTGAGGTGTTACAATAACCCGTTCGAGTTTCAGCAGGGGATTATCCGGATTGACCGGTTCTGACTCGAAGACGTCGAGAGCTGCGGCCGCGACCTTTCCTGATGTTATGGCGTCGGCAAGATCCTCTTCGTTGACGATGCCGCCCCTTGCGCAGTTGATGATGATCACTCCCTCTTTCATCAGGGCGAAGGTCTCGTTGGAAATCAGGTTCCGGGTCGATTCGTTCAGCGACGAGTGGATGGTGATGACGTCCGCCCGGCTGAAATTCTCGTGCAGGGGGAGCAGTTCGATATTCAGATGCGCGGCATACTCGTCGGGGATCATGGGATCGTAGGCGATGGTTTTCATGCCGAACGCCTGCATGCGGGATGCCACCTCACGCCCGATCTTGCCGAGTCCGATGATGGAGATGGTTTTACCCTCGAGCTCGATGCCGGTAAACTTTTTCTTGTTCCAGAGTCCTGCCTTGAGTTCCGCAGTCGCCTGGGGGATCATGCGCGCAGCGGCCATGAGCATGCCGCAGGCATGTTCGGCGGCCGAGACAGTGTTGCCTCCCGGGGTGTTCATGACGATGATTCCATGCCGGGTAGCAGCTTCGATGTCGATATTGTCGACTCCGGCCCCGGCTCTTCCTATCAGTTTCAGGTTTTTGCCGCATTCGATGATTTCCGATGTCACCTTTGTAGCGCTTCTGACAATGAGCTTGTCGAACTCTCCGATGATCTCCTTAAGTTCTTCCTTGCTGATTTTCGGCTTTTCGGTAACATCAAAACCGTTTCGTTCAAGGATTTCGGCGCATTGCCGGTCAACACCGTCAGTGATCAGCACTTTCATCTTGCTTCTGATTGAGATTTCACGGAACTCTGTAAGAGACGATTTTCTCTTGTTTTATGCAGGCTTCCCAAAAAAGGGCCTGTTTTTTGTCAATATATGTTTTTTTGCAGCTATGCGGCGAAGGAAATCGGTGCCTGAAGGGTTCCCGGGATCCCTGGAATGCTTTTCGGGAAGCACTGCCCTCTCCTTCCGGGAGGGCTGGAATTTATTGGTGTATTTACCGATTATATATTCGGGTTTTTTTTATCTTCCAAAGCTATAAAATTACAGAAAAAAAGATTTTCGCGGTATTACGGATGGAACAGTTACACGACTTAAGAGTCTCAACGATCAAGCGGCTTCCTTCTCCGAGGGCACTCAAGAAGCAGTTGCCGGTTGACGATCATATTGCTTCGACGGTCTGTTCGGGCCGTCATGAAGTTGAACATATATTGAACGGCACGGACGGGCGGCTTCTGGTTATCGTCGGTCCCTGTTCGATCCACAGTGTGGATTCGGCTCTCGACTATGCAGAGAAGCTTTCCGGGATGAGGAAGGAGCTGCAGAACGAGCTTTGTATCATGATGCGGGTCTATTTCGAAAAGCCTCGCACGACGGTAGGCTGGAAAGGTTTCATCAACGATCCTCATCTTGATGATTCATACGATATCGAGCACGGTCTCTATTACGCCCGCAAGCTTCTGATCGATATCAATGCCCTGGGTCTTCCCGCGGCAACCGAGTTTCTCGATCCCATTACACCCCAGTATGTCGCCGATGTGGTGAGCTGGGCGGCTATAGGGGCAAGAACCATCGAGTCACAGACGCACCGTCAGATGGCCAGCGGCCTGTCGATGCCGGTCGGCTTCAAGAATTCCACGGATGGCCGCCTTGGCGTGGCCGTCGATGCCATCTGTTCTGCCATGCACCCGCACAGTTTTCTGGGTATTGACCAGGATGGCTTCAGCAGTGTGATAACCACCAAAGGGAATCCTTGTGGCCATCTTGTGCTCAGGGGGGGAGCTGTTCCGAATTACGACCCACAAAGCATTGCAAGTGCTGAAATGCTGCTTGAAAAGGCAGGTCTGCCGCAAACCCTCCTGGTGGACTGCAGCCATGCGAATTCCGGCAAGAAGCATGCCCAGCAGTTGAAAGTCTGGGAGAACATCCTCGAACAGAAAGCCGTCGGCAACAAGAGCATTGCCGGTGTCATGATCGAGAGTAATCTCTGTTCGGGCAACCAGCCGTTTCCTGAAGATCCTGAAAAACTCCGGTACGGTGTTTCGATAACCGATGAGTGCATCTCCTGGGAGGAGACAGCCCGGATGCTTCGCGAGGGTGCTGAAGTCATGGGAAAACTCGTTTCAAAAGAAGTATAGTCATCCTAACATATAATCCATGAGAACCATGAATATCGATCGTCTTGTTTTTGCTTTTGCCGGCTGTTTTGTGCTTGTGAGCGTCCTGCTTTCCGTCTATCATAATCAGAACTGGCTCTGGTTTACCGGCTTTGTCGGTCTCAACCTTTTTCAGGCAGCCTTTACCGGATTCTGTCCGCTGGCCAAAATCCTGAAAGCTGCTGGTGTTCAGCCGGGAGAGGCCTTTAAATAAAGAGTCTCGTTCCGCAGAATTGCAATCCCCCTTTAGAGGGGGATTTTTTTTCTCCAATCGCACCATACAGCATCATGACTATTGAAATCAGGCAGGTCAGCACCAGAAAAGAGCGAAAGCAGTTCATCACTTTTGCCTGGCAGGTTTACCGTAACGACCCTGAACTGAACCGGTACTGGGTTCCGCCGGTCATTGCCGATTACATGAAAACCCTCGACAGGGAGGTTTTTCCGCTTTACGATCATGCTGACCTTGCAATGTTTACAGCCTGGAAGGACGGAAAGCTTTCCGGGACGATAGCCGCCGTGGAAAACCTTCGTCACAATGAAGTGCATCAGGACCGTGTCGGTTTCTGGGGCTTTTTCGAGTGTTTCAACGACCAGCAGGTTGCCGATGCGCTCTTCAGCGCCGCAGCCGGATGGCTGAAAAAGAAAGGGCTCGATACCATGCGGGGTCCGGTCAGCCCCTCGATGAACGATCAGTGCGGCATGCTTGTCAAAGGCTTCGACAGCTCTCCGGTGTTTCTCATGCTCTATAATCCGCCCTATTACAACGATCTTGTGCTGAAGTCCGGTCACCATACCGGGCAGGAGCTGCTGGCCTGGTATATCGACCAGTCGATCATCGATATCCAGCGGCTCAGAAAGATCGCCGCTCATGTCATGAAACGCGAGGGTCTCTCCATCCGGATCATGAATATGAAGGATTTCGACCGGGAGATCGAACGGGTAAGGGATATCTACAACAAGGCGTGGGAGAAGAACTGGGGGTTCGTACCCATGACCGACAGGGAGTTCGATTTTATGGCAAAAAGTCTCAAGCCTGTTGCCAATCCCCACTATATCTACTTTGTCGAAGACCGCGACAAGCGGACTATCGGTTTTTCACTCTCGCTTCCCGACATCAATCAGGCACTGAAGCATGTCAACGGCAATCCCTTTTCGCTATCCGGATTTATCAAATACCTCTGGTACAGTCGCAACATCAGTACCGTCAGAACCATAACAATGGGCGTGCTGCCCGAATATCGCAACAAGGGAATCGACAGCATTCTCAACACCCATATTGCCGATTATGGAGGCAAACACGGGGTGTTTGCCAGCGAAATGAGCTGGGTGCTGAAGTCCAACGAGGCGATGAGCAAACTCGCAAAGGTGATCGGAGGAAAGCCCTACAAGGAGTATGTGATCTACGAGAAAACGATTGCATGACGTTTCTTGCCGGATTAAAAAAACAGAAAGGAGCCGTTTCGGGCTCCTTTTCTGTTACACACACACGGAGAAAAGAACAGTTACCTTCGGTTCAGAACGATGCCATGAAGACGAGGTGCGACTTTTCGGTATCGGGATTGTAGATGTATGACGCGGTGTAGCGGTCTTTCGATACCGAGATGCCGGTGTTGACCAGTGCGATGTCGTCGCTTTCTTCGATACCGTACTGATCGCCGTAGTAATCTTCGTCACCAGCTCCGACAACAGCTTTTGCACTGTAACCGTCCTTGTCGTAGAATTTATAGCCGGCTTCGAAATATTTGGCATTATCATAATCGTTGCCGCCCACGAACATGGCTGCAAGGAGGCTCAGGTTTTCATGGCTGTAACCGACGCTGACTTCAAGGGTGTTTGGCCCGTCACTGGTGAAATCGAAGCTGTCGGAATTGCCGTCTACCGGTACATAGTAGTCGGTAAGCGTCAGGCTGAGCGGGCCTACAGGCACGGTGAGGTACAGATCCACTTCCTTGTATCTCTGGCCGTCGTTCTCGGAGATGGCGTATGATCCCCATGCGCCTACCACGATACCGATGCCGGGAAAGGTGTAGGAGAGTGCAGGCTGGATTGCCGGTGAGTCACCGAGCTCTCCGCCTCTCCATACGTAGCTGCTCACCACGTCGGCACCGATCTTGAATCCTTCAGCCTGTGCGGTGCTGCCCAGTCCTGCAAAGAGTGCTATGGCGAGGGTTGCGAGTTTTGCGGTTTTCTTCATCATTCCTTGTACTCCTGTTTCTGTTGTTGTGATGTTGTTTCCGGCAGCTCCGTTCTTCCGGAACGGAGCTGCCCGTTGGTTGTTGTTGCGTGAAAAAAAACTTCAGCCTATGGCGTCATGTCCGGTTTCCTCGGTTCTGATGCGGATGCACTGGGGAAGATCGAATACGAAGATTTTTCCGTCACCGATCTCTCCCGTTTTGGCTCCCTTGACGATCGCCTTGACGGTTTTGTCTGCGAACTCGTCATTGACACCGATCTCTATCTTCACCTTCTTGAGAAGGTTGACCTCACTTGGTACGCCGCGGTACACTTCAGTGTATCCTCCCTGGGCGCCGCACCCGAGAGCATTGGTCACCGTCATTTTTCTCACCCCTACTTCCGCGAGCGCAGCCTTCACGTCGGGCAGTTTGTGGGGCTGAATCATTGCGACAATGTATTTCATGCGTAAGCTCCGGTTTTAACGTTACTGTGTTGTAAAGATTTCAAATCCATAGTAGGCCTCCTCTTCGTGCTCCGAAATATCCAGGCCTTTCATTTCGTCCTCCTTGTTGACCCGAAGTATGCCGAACGCTTTCAGTATAAGGAAAAGCACAAGCATGGTTCCAAATCCCCAGAGCGGAATAACCGTTGAGCCGATGAGCTGCGCCACCATGGGCTTGCCGCCGAAAATCCATGCGGCGATACCGCCCCAGATTCCGTTCAGTCCGTGAACAGGCCATGCACCGACAGGGTCGTCGATTTTCAGCATATCGAGCAGTTTGATGCCGAGTACGACCAGCACGCCACCGATGGCGCCGATAACCAGAGATTCGTTATAGGTGACGGCATCGCAGTTCGCCGTGATGGCAACAAGACCGGCCAGCATGCCGTTGAGAGCCATGGTCAGATCGGGTTTCTTGAAAAGAATCCAGGCGAACATCATGGCTATCACCGAACCTGCACACGCGGCAAGGGTGGTGTTGGTGGCAATCATCATGACGGCATTGGTGTTGTCACCGCCGACGACGGCGAGCTGACTGCCGGGGTTGAAGCCGTACCAGCCGATCAGGAGAATGAAGACACCGAGCGTGCTGAGCGCAAGGTTGTGGCCGGGCATGGCGTTCGGAGAACCGTCGGCGTTGAATCTTCCGATACGCGGGCCGAGCACGATCGCTCCGGCAAGACCTGCGAACCCGCCAAGCGCGTGAACCAGCAGGGAACCGGCAAAGTCATGGAACCCGAGCGTGTTCAGCCAGCCGCCGCCCCATTTCCAGAAACCGCTCAGCGGATAAACGAGGCCGCTGATCACTGCGGAATAAATCAGGTACGACTTGAACTGCATTCTCCCGGCAACCGCACCGGAAACAATGGTTGCTGCCGTGGCGGCAAAGGCTACCTGAAAGAGGAAGTCAACTGCCGGGTAGAGGTTTCCTCCGGCGACTTCGGGTGACGCGGCACTGATTCCTGTTCCTCCGAATCCGAACCAGCCGCCGGCGAACATTTCGCCGGGATACATCAGGCCGTAGCCGATGAAGTAGAATAGAATTGCGCCGACCGCCATGTCCATAAGGTTCTTGAAGAGAATGTTGACGGTGTTCTTTGCTGCGTTGAGGCCTGTTTCAACCAGCGCGAATCCCGCCTGCATGAACAGGACGAGTACGGCGGAAATCATGAGAAAGAAATTGTCAATCGCATAGGCGTTGACGGCATCTGCCGAAGGCTCCGCTGCAAAAAGCGGCGGGCTGAACACCGCGGCACCGAGAAGAGCGCCAGCAAGGAGCATCCTGGGCTTCAGTTTAAGACGTTTCATACCGATGACTGTTTACTGTTTGAAAGACTGTTACTGCTGTTTCCAACGAAAATTCTTTTTTGAATTTCTGATTAAATATAAAATAATGACGCAAATATACAAATAAGTAGTAATTATTTAATTCAAAATACGCATAAGCTTAAATAATTAAGCCTATACATCGGGTGGTTGCGGAGTTGCCGGGGTCAGGGCAGAATGGTAAATTCAGCAGGTGTCATGAATTTCGTTCACATGTCGTCCGTTCGATGAAAAACCATACTGTCGTTTTGAAAAGCAGGGGTGAAGAGTTTGCCGCCCTTCAGCAGGCGTTGGTTTTATTCGGATTCGAAGCCGGATACAGTGCAGGATTTATCTCGACGCTGGAGCTGACATTCAAGGAGGCGTTTCTTAATGCCGTAATGCACGGGAACCATGAAAACGAATCGCTTCCGGTTACCGTATCCCTCAATGCCGAATCTGGCGGAAATCTGCTTGAGGTAACCTTCAGGGACTGCGGCCCCGGCTTTCAGCCGGACGATCTTCCGGATCCTACAACTCCCGATCGACTGCATATAACATCGGGTCGAGGGGTGCACCTGATCCGGAGCTATGCCGAAATTGCGGATGCCCGAGCCGATGCTTCGGGCTTTTCACTCACCTTGCGTTATGTTCCCTGCTGATTTTTCTTAATTAAACCGGTACACTACAACGATATGGATATTTCGAAAAGCGCTGCATGGAACGCCCTGCAGCTTCACAGAGAGGAACTTGAGCCGGTTGCCTTGCGCATGCTGTTTCAGGAGGACCCGTCGAGGTTCGAGAGTTTTTCGTTGAGGCAGGGCTCGCTTCTTCTTGACTACTCGAAAAACCGGATCACTTCGCGTACGATGGAGCTGCTCGTTGACCTTGCCCGTACTGCGGGGGTCGAAGAGAAGCGGCGGCGGATGTTCGAGGGAGAGCCGATCAATCTTACGGAAAACAGGGCCGTACTGCATACGGCATTGCGCAGGCCTCCGGGTTACACTCTTGTCGTGGACGGGCTCGATGTGCCCGGAGAGGTGACCGGCGTGCTCCGGCAGATGCAGGAGTTTTCGGAAAAGGTTATTTCCGGAACATGGAAAGGGTTTACCGGAAAACGGATAACCGATGTGGTCAATATCGGTATCGGGGGTTCCGATCTTGGACCTTATATGGTTACCGAAGCTCTCAAGCCGTTCGCGCATGGAAAGATCGCTGTGCATTTCGTTTCCAATATCGACGGAACGCATATCAGCGAGACCCTGAAAAAGGTTGATCCCGAAACAACCCTGTTCATTATTGCCTCAAAAACATTCACGACGCAGGAAACCCTTACCAATGCCCTGAGTGCACGGGCCTGGTTTCTCTCCTTTGCCGCGGATGAACGGCACATCGCCCGACATTTTGCTGCCGTGTCCACAAACAGGGAGAAGGTCGCGGAATTCGGTATCGACCTGTCGAGCATGTTCAGATTCTGGGACTGGGTCGGGGGCAGGTATTCGCTGTGGTCCTCGATAGGCCTCTCCATAGCCCTCTATCTTGGCTTCGAAGGTTTTTCGGAGCTGCTCGCGGGCGCTCATGCCATGGATGAGCATTTCCGCAATGCGCCGCTTGAAGAGAATATGCCGGTCATCATGGCGCTTCTCGGAGTCTGGTACAACAACTTTTTCAATGCCGGCTCTCACGCCGTGATTCCTTACGATCAGTATCTGCACCGTTTTCCAGCCTATCTGCAGCAGCTCGATATGGAAAGCAACGGCAAACGGGTCGATTGCGACGGTATGACTGTAGGGTATGCTACCGGTCCGGTCATCTGGGGCGAGCCCGGCACCAATTCCCAGCACGCCTTTTTCCAGCTTCTGCATCAGGGCCCGGGCTTCATTCCCGCTGACTTTATCGTGCCGCTGAAGAGCCAGAACCCGCTGGGGGAACATCACGATATGCTTATAGCGAACTGTTTTGCCCAGACAGAGGCGCTGATGAGGGGGAAAACCGGGGATGAGGCTCGCGAAGAGCTTGAAAGGGCGGGTTTCGATGCCGATGCCATAGCGATGCTCGTGCCGCACAAGGTTTTTCCGGGAAACCGTCCGACAAACACGCTGCTTTTCGACGAACTCGATCCCTTCTCGATAGGCAACCTGATCGCTCTCTATGAGCACAAGGTTTTCGTGCAGGGTGTCGTGTGGCAGATCAACTCGTTCGACCAGTGGGGGGTGGAACTCGGCAAGCAGCTTGCCAGGGCGATTCTTCCCGAACT
The DNA here is from genome assembly GCF_021740465.1 of Chlorobium sp. Classification (GTDB taxonomy): domain Bacteria; phylum Bacteroidota; class Chlorobiia; order Chlorobiales; family Chlorobiaceae; genus Chlorobium. Next base: position 106,078 of record NZ_JAIOZR010000006.1, read on the forward strand.
GCAGGCAGAAGGTGGGGTGTGTGGCCATGACGGTTCAACCAACGCCCTGATCAACCTCTATCGCGAAAAACGTCAGAAGCTTTCCTGAACGCTGAATTCTTCGATGTAGTGTCCAAGATTCGGGCTGCGGAGTAACCTGTTCTCCCTGTCGATCAGGATAAATGCTGCCGAAGGGTCCTGCAGGATTACCTGCAGGGCCTTTTTGTTGCCCATGATGAAGAATGCCGTCGCATAAGCGTCGGCTTTTGCCGGATCATCGGAAAAAACCGTTGCACTTTTCAACCCTTCGGACGGATAGCCGGTTTTCAGGTCGATGATGTGATGGTACCGTTTTCCCCTCCAGGTGAAATAGTTTTCATAGTCGCCGCTTGTGGCAATGCCGCACGGTTTTTTCACCCTGAAGGCAACAACCGGCCTCTCTTCCTGTGCATCAGGATTTTTTATTCCTGATGTCCATAATCCCCCTTTTTTTCGACCGCTGACATAGAGATCGCCTCCGGCATTGATGATGAAGTTCGTGATGCCGTGCCTGCGCAGCACCTCACCGGCCTGCCATGCGGCATAGCCCTTTGCAATGCCGCCGAAACCGATTTTCATGCCTTCTTTTTTCAGAAAGAGGGTTCGCCTTAGCGTATCGAGTTCAATCTGCCGATAATCGACCTTTGCTTTTGCCTTGGCGATGCTGTCTGCGGAAGGCGGAATTTTCCGGTTTTTAACGTTCCAGAGCTTTCCGAGCGGGAGGAAGGTGACGTCGAAAGCTCCATCAGTGATCCGGGCTATATCGAGAGCGGTAAGGGTGACGGTTACTACCGGTTGCGGAACGGCAACCTTCTCTTTTCCCGCTTTTTGTGCGACTTCTGAAACCGGACTTGTTTCCCGCCATTCGCTCAGGTCGGATTCCAGTTCCGAAATTTTGCGGAATGCCGCGTTGAACGCTTCACGGGTTTTTTCTTCATCGATATTCGTGGTTTCGGCTTTAATTTTCATGGCAGTGCCCATCAGCACCTTTTCCTGTTCGTACATGCGGAGATTTTCCTCCGGAGGGGCACAGGAGAAGAGCGGGAGGAGGCAGAAAATCAGGATCGTTCGAAGATGGGTGGAACGGGTCAGCATGAACAGATTGTATCTATGGTTGTCCGACAGAGCGGTTGATCGAAAATAAGAAAAAATGCAGGTCAATGTCAGGTTTACGGTTATTTTGATTGTATCTTGTTATATTAAAAATAGTTGGTGATAAAATAACCTGCGGGCTGCAAAGCAGGAGATATATCCGGCTGTGCCGGATGCCGTTATGTTTATGCATCTGATGATTATACGACCGGTGTGCAGCCCATATTTTCAGGAGTGGAATCGTGCTGTTTTACCTCTTGATGATCGGATTTGCCATTTCCGCCGCGGCTCCGTTTTTTTACAGGAGGTTTCGCGCTTTTTTCGGATGGATTGCTGTTTCGTTTCCGCTTTTTCTGTTTTTCAGCTTTTCTTCATTCTATCCGCGGATATCAGCAGGAGAGGTGCTCAGAGAAACCGTTTTCTGGGTTCCCTCCCTGGGGATAAACCTTTCGTTTCTTCTCGACGGGCTGAGTTTTACGTTTGTTCTGATCATAACCCTCGTCGGTGCGGCTGTGTTTCTGTATGCCGGAACCTATATGAAGCACTATGAGCATGCCGCACGCTTTTTCGTCTATATAGGTCTGTTTATGACCTCGATGCTCGGTCTCGTGCTTTCAGACAACATTGCGGCCATGTTCGTTTTCTGGGAGCTGACCAGCATAAGTTCGTTTCTTTTGATCGGGTTCAGCCACCATAAAGAGCAGTCGAGAAAATCCGCCATACAGGCGCTGCTTGTAACCGGCGGAGGGGGATTGGCGCTTCTTGCCGGACTTATTCTTCTTTCGGGCATATCCGGTACGATGGAGATCTCCGAACTCTACCCGCAGCACGCCATGATCGTCTCGTCTCCGCTCTATCCTGCAGCAGCGTTGCTTGTCATGATCGGGGCGTTCACGAAATCCGCCCAGTTCCCCTTTCATTTCTGGCTTCCCAATGCCATGGAGGCACCGACGCCGGTAAGTGCCTATCTGCATTCCGCAACGATGGTTAAAGCGGGAATCTACCTTCTTGCAAGGATGAACCATGTGCTTGGCGGGACTGCGCTCTGGCAGGACAGCCTGCTTGTTGTCGGAGCGGTTACGATGGTGTGTTCCGCCCTGCTCGCCTTCAATCAGATGGACCTTAAAAAACTGCTGGCCTATTCCACCCTGAGTGTTCTCGGGACCCTCACCATGATGATCGGCATCGGATCCAGGCTGGCCATAAAAGCCTTTTTCATCTACCTGATCGCGCATTCGCTCTATAAAGGCACGCTTTTTCTCGTTGCAGGAACCATCGACCATGCCGCAGGCACCAGAGACGCCGGTGTGCTGGGTGGACTGGGCAGGGCGATGCCGTTCACAATGGCTACGGCAATACTTGCATCATTTTCAATGATGGGCGTCATACCGCTTGTAGGTTTTATCGGAAAGGAGACGCTCTATGCCTCGATTCTCGAACTGGAGGAGTGGGGCCGGTATCTCATAGCCGCGGCAGTCGTCGCAAACGGGCTGCTTGTCATGATTACCCTTGTTGCAGGTATAAGACCTTTTTTCGGTTCCATGCGCCGGTTGCCCTCTGTTCCGCACGAAGCGCCCTTTGCCATGCTTGCCGGACCGGCTTGTCTTGCCTTTTTCGGTCTGCTGGCCGGGTTGTTCCCTGATTTTTTCATGGGAGCGATGCTCGACAGGCTCGCTTCCAGCGTGCTTGCCGATACGCTCACCTTCAGGATCAAGCTCTGGCACGGGTTCAATGAGGTGCTGTTTCTGAGTTTCCTGACGCTGCTGTGCGGCATGCTGTTTTACGCTGCCCGGGTGAAATTGCTGCCTTACCTTGAAGGACGCCATATTCCGCCCGTCCTGAAGCCCTCTTCATGGTATGATGCCGCCCTTGCGGGCATGCTGAAGGTTGCCAGGTGGCAGACCCGGATGCTGCAGAACGGCAGTCTTCGCAATTATATAACGATCATTGTCGTTACGGCGGTTGCGCTTGGCGTTTCGGCCCTTGCGGGAAGTTTTTCCGCATTTCCTGAAATTCCTGCACTCGATGTCACCTTCTATGAGGTTGCCATCGTCTCGATCATTCTGGTATCGATTCTGGTGCTGATCACCTCCTCATCGAGACTTAAAGCCGTTATCACTCTTGGTGTGACAGGGTTCTCGATAGGCATCATTTTCATCCTGTACGGGGCGCCTGATCTTGCTCTTACCACGTTCGCCATCGAGACGCTTGGCGTCATCCTGTTCGTTCTGGTACTCTATCGGCTGCCCCGTTTTACATCGTATTCCACAACGGCATCCCGGGTGAGGGATGCCGTAATAGCCTTTGTTTTCGGCATTTTCATGGCGCTCATGGTGCTGTTTACGGTTTCAGGGGAGCTGGATTCCGGTCTTAAACGTTATTTTGCAGGCGCGAGCCTGCCTGAAGGGAAGGGGCGGAATATCGTCAATGTCATCCTCGTCGATTTCAGGGCTATCGACACGCTTGGTGAAATAACCGTTCTTGCCGTTGCGGCCATTGGGGTGTTCGCCATGCTGAAACTTGCGTTGAAAGGAGGGAGCCGATAATGTATTCCATCATACTCGCCACAGCTTCCAGGTATCTGCTTCTGCTTCTGCAGATGTTTTCCCTGTTTCTGCTTTTCAGGGGTCACAACGAGCCCGGAGGAGGGTTTGTGGGAGGGCTTGTGGCGGCAGCGGCTTATGCCCTGTATTTTATCGCCAATGGCATCGCCGAGGCTGAGAAACTGCTGAAAGTCGATCCGTTTTATCTGATCGCAGCAGGTCTTCTGCTTGCCGTATCGAGCACGATGCCATCCCTTGCGGCCGGAATGAATGTCATGACGGGTATCTGGTTCGATACGGGTACGGCCTTGTTCGGAAAAGTGGGCACACCGCTTGTTTTCGATACAGGGGTCTATTTTCTTGTGCTTGGAGTAACCCTGAAAATCATTTTTTCGCTTGCCGAGGGAGACCTGCAATGACGTTGCTCTTAGCGCTTGTAATAGGATGCCTCTATGCTGCCGGGATTTTTCTGATTCTGAGGAGGAATATGGTCAAGGTTATCTTCGGGCTTATTCTGCTCGCTCATGCCGCCAATCTCCTGATTTTCACTGTCGGCCGGCTGACCAAGGGGATTCCTGCATTCGTTCCCGAAGGGTCCGGCATGCTGACGGGCCGTTTCGCCGACCCGCTCCCCCAGGCGTTGATTCTCACGGCGATCGTTATCGGCTTCGGCGTTCAGGCATTCACCATAGTGCTTTTCAAGCGCACCTGGCTGACACTTGGCACCGAGGATCTTGACATGATGAAGACAACCGATGAACCGCCAAAGGAGTGAGGGGTGAAGCAGATTCTCATTATTCCCATACTCTTTCCGCTTTTGAGCGCGATCACGATGCTGTTTTTCCGCCGTTCCGTAGCGACCCAGCGCATTATCAGCATCCTGTCGTCCTTTCTGCTGCTTGCCGTTGCGGGCGGGCTTCTCGCTGCCGTCATATCAGAGGGCATGCTTACGCTGCAGGTCGGAGGCTGGAGGGCTCCGTTCGGTATCACGCTTGCCGCTGATCTGCTTTCGGCCGTCATGGTTGCAGCTTCCGCTCTGATCGGGCTGACCACCGTGCTCTACTCCCTGGCCACGATCGATCGGGAACGCGAAAGGTTTTTTTATTATCCGCTTCTTCAGTTGCTCATGATGGGCATCAACGGAGCGTTCCTGACCGGCGATGTCTTCAACCTCTATGTCTGGTTCGAAGTCATGCTCATCTCTTCGTTCGTACTGCTCGTGCTTGGCGGTACTCCGGTCCAGCTCGAAGGTGCGATAAAATATGTCACCATCAACCTGCTCTCCTCATCGGTGTTTCTTGCCGCGGCAGGTATTCTGTACGGTATGGCGGGAACCCTCAATATGGCCGATCTTGCCCGGATAACTCCGTATCTTCCTCAACAGAATCTGCTGGCCGTCGTTTCGGTTCTGTTCATGATAACGTTCGGAGTGAAAGCGGCAGTTTTCCCCCTTTTTTTCTGGCTTCCGGCCTCTTATCACACGCCGCCGGTTGCGGTTTCGGCGATTTTTGCCGGATTGCTCACCAAGGTCGGCGTCTATGCCCTGATCCGTTTTTTCACGACGATCTTTTCGCATGAAGCCGTTTTCATCAATGAAGTGCTACTTGCCGCTTCGGCTTTGACCATGCTCAGTGGCGTGCTCGGTGCGGCTGCACAGTACGACTTCCGCAGATTGCTCTCCTTTCATATCATCAGCCAGATCGGGTATATGATTTTCGGGCTCGCCCTGCATTCGCCGCTTGCCATTGCCGGCGCGCTGTTCTATATCGTGCACAACATCATAGCCAAAACAAACCTGTTCTACGTCAGCGGCATCGTAGAACGCATCACCGGGACCTATGACCTGAAAAAGGCCGGAGGGGTGTATGCCGCTCATCCGGTCATCGGCATGCTGTTTCTCATTCCCGCACTCGCTCTTGCCGGAATTCCTCCGCTTTCGGGATTCTGGGCTAAATTCGTCATCATAAAAGCGGGTTTCCAGGCCGGTGAGTATGCTGTTACCGGTATCGCGCTGCTGGTCGGCCTGCTGACGCTGTTTTCGATGATGAAAATCTGGAACGAAGCTTTCTGGAAGGATTTGCCGCAGCCTCAGGTCGAAGGCAACCGCTATGAAACGATGGGCTTCGGACGCAGGCTTCTTCTTTTTTCGCCCGTTGTCGTGCTCGGTCTCGTGACCGTGCTTCTCGGAGTCTTTTTCGAGCCGGTTTTTCGCCTGGCAGAAACTGCGGCAGCACAGCTGCTTGACACGCAGGCATACATCACGCCTGTACTCGGGAGAATGGAATGAACCATCTGCTTTACAACATTCTTCTGGCCATCGCATGGACGCTGCTTACGGGAGAAGCGACCATTCCTTCTTTTACCGCTGGTCTGGTCATCGGCTATCTGCTTCTATGGATATCGCGTCCGGCATTGGGAGGGGAGGCGTACTTCAGAAAGATCCCGCTCGTTTTCATGTTCATGCTTTTTTTCATCAAGGAACTGGTCATTGCCAATCTCAAGGTCGCTTTCGATATTCTGACGCCGAAAGATTACATGGAACCGGGGATCATCGCTTTTCCTCTCGATGCCAGGACGGATATGGAGATTACGCTTTTTGCCAATCTGCTGACGCTCACTCCCGGTACGCTCAGTCTCGACGTCTCTCCGGACAGAAAAACGCTCTATGTTCATGCGCTGTACGTCAGGAATGCCGATGCATTCCGCAAGGAGCTGAAAGAAGGTCTTGAAAAACGATTACTCGATGTGCTGAGATGAATATCATTGATCTGTCGGTGGATACGGCGGTGGCCCTTATCGGCCTCTCCATTCTGATCATTTTCATGCGACTGGTCATTGGCCCTTCGATAGCCGACCGGGTGGTGGCGCTCGATCTTCTCTCGGCGAACGCCATCGCATTCATAGCGGTTTATTCCATTAAGAACGATTCGACAACATTTCTTGACGTAGGCATCATCGTCGCCATTCTCGCTTTTCTTGGAACGGTGGCGTTCGCTTTTTATCTCGGAAAGGGGAAAAAACAATGAGAGAGACAGCCGGAGGCATACTGCTGCTGCTGGGCACGTTTTTTATTCTGATTTCGGCTATCGGGATTTTCAGAATGCCCGATCTCTACACCAGAATGTCCGCCACGACGAAGGCCTCGACGCTCGGTATCGGCCTCGTGCTTGCGGGCACGGTTCTCTACTGGTTCGATATCGCCATAGCCGCACGTGCGATATCGATTATCGTGTTCCTGTTCCTGACCGCTCCCGTTGCTGCTCATATCATCGGCAGGGCGGCCTATTACGACGGGGTTCCGCTCTGGAAGCACACGAAAATCGACGAACTGGCCGAGGATATGAAAAACAGGGGTGAGGATTCGGAGTGAACCTGCAAATGCCCCGGCTGGTTGTGCGGGGCGTTTGCAGGCAAGCCGTGGTGGCTTATTTCACGAGACCTGAAAAGCCCATGAAGGCAAGCGAGAGGATCGCCGCGGATATGAGGCCGATCGGCACATTCCTGAAAGGCTTTGGAATATCGGCATCTTCAAGCCGTTCGCGGATGCCTGCAAAAATGACGATGGCCAGTATGAATCCGACGGCAGAAAAGAATGCGAAGAGCACCGAAAGGAGCAGGGAGTATTTCTCCTGGATTGCCAGCAGCGCCACGCCGAGAATTGCACAGTTGGTAGTGATGAGCGGCAGATAGATGCCCAGAGCGCTGTAGAGCGACTTGCTCACCTTTTTCAGGACAATTTCGACGAGCTGCACCAGTGAAGCGATTACCAGGATGTACATGACGGTCTGCATGAACTCGATCCTGTAGGGTACGAGTATGCCATAGTAGAGCACATAGGTGATGGCCGTCGATATGGTCATTACGAAGGTGACGGCAAAACCCATTCCGAGAGCGGTGTCGAGTTTTTTCGAAACACCCAGATAGGGGCAGATGCCGAGAAATCGGGCAAAAACCACATTGTTGACAAATACCGCGCTGACGATAACAAGCAGATATTCGGTCATGCTGCAGCTCCTTTTTTCTTTTCGAGGGCGTTCATCAGGGCGATAATGGCTCCGAGGCTTGCAAAAGCACCGGGCGGAAGGGCGAAGACGAGTACCGTGGATGCGTCTTCACCGACAAGGGGGATATTGAAGAATGTTCCCGCACCGAGAATCTCCCGGATGGAGGAGAGCAGGAGCAGCGAGAGCGTGAAGCCGGCTCCCATGCCGATGGCGTCGAGCATCGAGTGCCAGAGGCCCGAACGGCTGGCAAAGGCTTCGGCCCTTCCGAGAATGATGCAGTTGACCACGATCAGCGGAATGAAGATACCGAGCGACTGGTTCAGTTCGGGCGAGAATGCCTTGATGAGCATATCGACAATGGTGACGAAGGTTGCGATGATCAGCACGAAGGAGGGGATGCGTACCGTATCGGGTATGAGCTTCGAGGTTAGCGAGATGACCATGTTCGAGCCGAGCAGCACGAAGGTTGTCGCAAGGCCCATGCCCAGCCCGTTGACCGCCGAGGTGGTGACGGCAAGCACGGGGCAGAGACCGAGCAGCATTTTCGTGACCGGATTCTCCTGAATCAGTCCGCGCGTGAGAATATTCAGCGATTCTTTCATTGTTCGGCAGTATTGGAATAGTGTTCGTTGATCTGTTCGAGCCCGTTCTGCACTGCATCGGTTATGGCTCGTGAGGATATGGTTGCCGCGGTCAGTTCATCGACAAACCCGCCGTCTTTTTTTACTTTCCAGACGCTGCCCTCCAGAATTTTTTCATGAAACTGCTTCCGGAATTTCGGTTTGTCTATTTTGTCGCCGAGGCCGGGGGTCTCAAGATGCGAAAGCACCTTGTAGTCGATAACCCGGTGTTCGGGCGACACGCCAAGCAGGATTTCTATGGTGCCTCCGTACCCTTTGTCGGTATCGGCCTCGACGGCAATGCCCCTGAGGGTGTTTTCGCTGTCATAGACCTCATAAAAAACACTTTTTCCCTTCGTAACGGTTTTCATACCGTGAACCCTGAAGGGGAAAATCTGTTCGATTGCCTTGCGTTTCATTTCGGCTTTTGCCGCAGCAATCGGTTCACGGGTATAGTCGCTTACAGTTGCCAGAAGCGCTGCGCTTATCAGGGCTGCCAGGGTAAGAAAGATGACGGGTCTCATACTGCTTTGACGGACTGTTGTTTTTTAGCCTTGATTTCGCTGACGTCCCATCTGTCGAGGAGGGGAACGAGGGCGTTCATGATAAGGATGGCAAAGGAGACCCCCTCGGGATAACCGCCCCAGAGGCGGATAATGGCGGTCAGCACTCCACAGCCGATACCGAAGATGATCTGGCCCCTGAGCGAAAGGGGGCTTGTGACCATGTCTGTGGCCATGAAGAATGCTCCGAGCACCAGGCCGCCGGTAAGCAGGTGAAAGAGCGGTGATGCGTAGCTGAGCGGATCAAGGAGATGAAAAATTCCGGTAAAGAGCATCGTCGCTCCGATAAAGGTGACCGGAATGTGCCAGGTTATATACTTTTTGTAGAGCAGCCAGCCCGCACCGGGCAGCAGGGCCAGTATCGAGGTTTCTCCAAGGCTTCCAGGCCTTATGCCGTAAAAGGCGTCGAGCATGTTGAAATCGGCAAGGGCCTGGAGCCCGTCGGTTTTCAGAATGCCGAGCGGCGATGCAGCCGTCTGCATATCGACGGAAAAGGGTACCTGCCACTCGGTCATTGCTGCAGGAAAAGAGATCAGCAGGAAAACCCGTGCGACAAGCGCCGGATTGAAAATATTGAAGCCCAGACCGCCGAAGAGGTGTTTTGCCACGACGATGGCCACAAATGCGCCCATGATGATCATCCAGAGCGGCAGACCTGAAGGCACATTAAGGGCGAGGAGCTGTCCTGTCACCAGGGCGCTGCCGTCGAGATATTCAGACGGTTTTTTCCGGATTTTATCGATTGCCCACTCAAAACAGATCGAACTGACAATGGCTACCGCCGTCACCAGCAGTGTCCTCCATCCGAAAAAATAGACCGAGACGAGCGTTGCCGGCAGAAGCGCAGCGGCGACGTTGTACATGACCGACTCGATGGAGTCTTTCGAACGGACAAAGGGCGCGTAGGAAACTTTAAGCTTGAGTGGTTCCATGTGTTCGGTGATATCTGATACGGTTAGGCGGATTGACGTTGTTTGCGTTTACCTGCGAGCGTTTTGGCGAACCTGATCCAGTGAACCAGTTCCCGTTTCGACGGGCAGACATAGGAGCAGCTGCCGCACTCCGTGCAGTTCGACATGCCGTACAGTTCAATGGATTCGAAGTCGCGAAGCTGGGCGGTGTTGGCCAGCAGCCAGGGCTGCAGGTTCTGCGGACAGGCAGAGATGCAGCGGCTGCAGCGGATGCAGGTTTTTTCACCCGATTTCTCGAGCCCGATGTTGTTGATGAACAGAATGCCGGACGTGGTTTTCGTGACCGGAACATCGAGTGAAAACTGCGCCTTGCCCATCATGGGGCCGCCGGTTATCACCTGGTTGGTCTTTTCCGTCATGCTGCCGCAGAATGCCGCGATTTCTGAAAACTTCGTGCCGACCAGCACCCGGATATTGCGGGCAGAGCGGATCTCCATTCCCGACACCGTGACCACCCGATCAATAAGGGGCCTGTTTCTGCAGACCGCGTCGAAAATTGCAACGGCGGTGCCGATATTATGGACCAAACACCCCTTGTCGAAAGGAAGTTCTCCTTCGTTGACGGTTCTGCCGGTTATGGCGTCGATCAGCTGTTTTTCAGCCCCCTGGGGGTATTTCGTTTCAAGGGTGACAATCTCTATGCCTTTCGGTTCGGCGTGTTTTTTCAGTGCCGCGACGGCATCCGGCTTGTTCGATTCAATACCGATAACGGCACGGGCTTTTCCCTGAAAGAGATGTGTGATGATTTCGAGCCCCTTGACGATGGCTTCCGGCTCTTCGACCATGACCCGGTGATCCGCGGTGAGAAACGGTTCACACTCCGCACCGTTGAGAATGACGGTGTCGATGGTTTTATCTTTCGGCGGAGAGAGTTTGACGCCGGAAGGGAAGCCTGCTCCTCCCATGCCCACAACGCCCGCATCGGTGATCCGTCTGAGGATTTCCTCTTTCGAAAGCGTTTTCCAGTCGATTTCGGGAGTGTTGAGCCCTTCCTGCCACTTGTCCAGGCCGTCCGGAGTAATAAACACGGTCATCGAATACTGTCCGCCCGGATGGGGATGCGGTTTAACCGCCCTGATTTTTCCGCTTGTCGGAGCATGGACATTTGCCGAAATGAAGCCGTCGGCAGTGCCGATCAGCTGCCCTTTTCCGACCTCGTCGCCAACCTTTACAACCGGTTTTGCCGGTTTGCCGAGGTGCTGGCTCATCGATACGGCCAGTTCCGGGGGAAGCGGCATGACTTCAACGGCTTTTCCGCTGGTCAGTTTCTGTTCCGGGGGGTGAATTCCACCTGTCTTGAAGGTCTTCATTTACGACGCTTTTTTTGATTTCACGCTATCCAGGTCGCGCACCCTCAGGATGCAGTTCACCTTTGTCGGGCATACTTCAATGCACTTGCCGCAGGAGGTGCATTTTTCCTGAATGATGGAGGCGAGGAAATTATCGATGACGATGGCCTGTTCCGGGCACTCCTTGACACATTTCTGGCAGGCGGTACAGCCTGCATCGCAGGCCTTGCGTGTATCGGCTCCGCGGTCGTGCGAACTGCAGGCGATGAAATACCGTTCGGTTTTTTTCTCCTGCATGGCAAGCACCCCGTAGGGACAGGCCGGTATGCAGGCCCCGCAGCCGGTGCAGAGCTCCCTGTCGATGACCACCAGTCCGTTTTCGATGCGCATGGCGTTGAAATCGCAGTACGCGATGCAGGAGCCGAGACCGATACAGGCAAAGCGACACTGCTTGGTGCCTGCAAATGTCTGGGCTGCAGCCCAGCAGTCCTGGATGCCGAGATATTGAGCGCTTTCACGGGCATTGCCGTTATGGCCCTGGCAGAGCACGACACAGGTTACCGGTTTCGGTTCAGCCATGGTTATGCCGAGCGCCGTACCGAGCTTCGAAGCCAGTTCACCTCCTCCGACAGGGCAGGTCATTGCCGGATTTCTTGTTCTGACAAGCTCTTCGGCGAACTGGTTGCAGCTCGGAAAGCTGCAGGCCCCGCAGTTAACGCCCGGCAGGAGTGCGTTGATCATGCTGACGGTCGGATCTTCGGCGACAAAGAATTTCCTGGAAACGAAGAGGATGATGATGCCGAGCACAAGCGCCAGGGAGCCGAGACTTGCTACAGCAGGAATAAATGTTTCACTGTACATGGGATGCTATTTGATTCCGGCAATAAGGTAGTAGGTTTTCTTTTTAAGGATAATGCGCAGCAGGAACAGGGTAAGGGCGAGAGCGCCCGCTCCGGAAAGAAAAGATATCCAGAGGCTCATGCTTGCGGCATGTGCCGCCACAAGGGCCATAAGAAACGAGAGCAGCGGAACGATAAAGAGCGTTAAGGCGGCTTTCAGTTCGCCATGTTCACGCATCGTGACCTTTACGAAGTCGCCGGCTCCGGCACCAACCGCGTTTTCGGCCAGGACGGTTTCTCTCGGCGAGAGCTGTTTGCCGGCATTGCATGCACCGCAATGCAGCCCTTCAGGGGCATCATCGGTGCAGAGAAGGGCAATTTCAGCCTTTCCGGCATATGATCTCATGACTTTTGCGTACATAAAAAAACATCCCTGATGGATTATCGGCAACGGTAACGATCCGAACCGTTCAACTCTGCAAGACTGAAAAGGAAGCTGAGGGAGACAGGGGAACTGACAGACGGGTTTATCCGGTAACGCTGTCGGTCCCCTCTCTCTTGCAAAGCTTTCTCAGAGTCCGTTGCGTTCGAATATGGTATCGACGCTCGCTCTGAGTTTGCCGAGAATGTTTTCGAAGCTGAACAGTCCGGCGATCTCTTCGGGCGTTACATGCTGAAGGATCTCCTCATCCTGGAGCACAAGATCCCGCAGGTGGATTTTTTTCGACCAGCTCTCCATGGCGTTGCGCTGCACCATCCGGTAGGCATCTTCACGGGTCAATCCTTTTCCGGTAAGGGCGAGCAGCAGGGTCTGCGAGGTTGTCAGGCCGTAGGACGAGTTGAAGTTCTCCTCCATGCGCTCCGGATAGACCAGCAGGGTTTCGAGCGAATCGCTGAAGGTGCGCAGCATGTAGCACACGGCAATGGTGGAGTCGGGCATGATGATGCGCTCTACCGACGAATGCGAGATATCGCGCTCGTGCCACAGCGCCACGTTTTCCATTGCCGCGATGGAGTTCGACCGGACCACGCGGGCCAGACCGGTCAGGCGTTCAAAGGTGATCGGATTGCGTTTGTGAGGCATGGCTGAACTGCCTTTCTGCCCCTTGCTGAAAAACTCTTCGGCTTCGCGTACTTCGGTACGCTGCAGGTGGCGGAGTTCAACCGAGAATTTCTCGATCGAGGAGGCGATTATGGCCAGTGTTGTGGCGAATTCCGCATGCCTGTCGCGCTGCAGTATCTGGGTGGAGATCGAGGATGGTTCCAGTCCGAGCTTCCGGCAGACAGCGGCTTCGATTTTCGGTGAAAGGTGCTGATAGGTGCCTACCGCTCCGGAGATTTTGCCGACAGAGATCGTGACGACGGCTTTTTTCATGCGGTCGAGATTGCGCAGCATCTCCTGGTGCCAGAGCAGCAGTTTAAGGCCGAAGGTGGTCGGCTCGGCATGAATGCCGTGGGTGCGGCCCATTTCAAGAGTGTACTTGAACTCGACGGCGCGTTTGGCAAGCACGGCGACGAGGTTTTCAATATCGGCAAGAATGATTTTACCTGCATCGCGCATCTGCATGGCAAGGCATGTATCCACCACATCCGAGGAGGTGAGTCCTTCGTGGATGTAACGGGACTGGGGACCTACATATCCGGCGACATTGGTGAGAAATGCGATGACGTCGTGCTTGGTTTCCTTTTCGATTTCAAGGATTTCATCCACCTTGAACCTCGCTTTTTCAGTGATGGTCTGCAGTGCCTCTTCGGGCACGAAACCGGCTTCCATCCGGGCTTCCACGGCAGCGATTTCAAGCTGGAGCCAGCGCTGGAATTTTGCTTCTTCGGTCCAGATTGCCGAGATATCTTCAGGTGAGTAACGTGGGATCAACGTCTGAACGGTTTAATGGTTTTCGGGTCTTTCGGCAGCAAAGAGCCCTGAATATACGGTTTAGAAAGAAGAAAACCCAGCTCGTCGCCTTCAGCTGCCGAGTTCGGCATGGAGCTTCCTGACGTAGGCAAGCGCAGCTTCCCGCTCGTAGGGAATGATGCCGTCGATAACGGCATTTTCCATCCGGCTTTTGATGATACCAACCAGTTTGCCTTCGGTGAGTCCCAGTGTTTCCATGATATCGGAACCGCTGATGGGAGGCCTCCAGCTGGCAAGCAGGTCTTTTTCGGCGACTTCGGCGATTTTCTGTTCGACGTTGCCGAAATTCTTCATGATGCGCACCACCTTTCGAGGGTTTTTGCTGGTCACGTCGGCCCTGCAGAGGCTCATGAGGTCTTCAAGATCGGGCCCGGCGTCATACATCAGGCGGCGGATTGCCGAGTCGGTAATTTCCTCCCTGGAGAGCGGAATGGGGCGGTGGTGGAGCTGAACCATTTTCTGCACGTAGTCGAGCGGTTCCTGCGGCCAGCGCATGGACTTGAAGATTTTTGCAACGATCCGTATGCCCACGGCTTCATGGCCGTGAAAGGTCCATCCGGTGGAAGGGTGGAACCGCTTGGTGAGAGGTTTTGCAATATCGTGCAAAAGAGCCGAAATCCTCAGCCAGAGCTTGTCGGAGTGAGCGGCGACATTGTCAACCACCTGAAAAGTGTGGAAGAGTGTGTCCTTGTGACCGAGTCCGTCAACCTGTTCGATGCCGGCCATCGCGGTCACCTCGGGAAGGATATCGCCGAGAATTCCGGTGTCATAAAGCATCCTGAGACCTGCAGATGGCTTCGGGCTCAACATGATTTTAAAGAACTCCTGGCTGATTCTTTCCCTTGAGACAATCCCTATCCTCTCATGCATGGCACTCATGGCCGTGAGCATTGCCGGATCGGGGGTAAAAGCAAGCTGCGCGACAAAGCGCGCCGCGCGCATCATCCTGAGCGGGTCGTCCGAGAATGTCTGTTCCGGGTCGAGCGGCGTTTTCAGTATCCGGCGTTCAAGATCGCCAAGACCGTTGTAGAGATCGACAAGCGTTCCCCGGTTTTCGGCATTGAGGCTTACGGCAAGGGCGTTGATGGTGAAATCCCTTCTTGAAAGATCGTCTTCCAGCGTCCCGATCTCCGTGACCGGTTTTCGGGAATCCGGGTTGTATGATTCTTTACGTGCGCCAACAACCTCCACTTTCAGCGCGCCCGCTTTTTCATCGGTCACTTCAAGCTGCGCGGTCCTGAACCGCTCGAACACGACGAAGTTCCTTGCCGACAGCTCCTTGCGGATGATTTCGGCAAAGGCTACCGGTTCGCCTACCACCATGATATCGATGTCGCTGCACAGCTTTTCAATGAGGATGTCGCGGACATAGCCGCCGACCAGATAACAGGGCAGGTTCAGGCTGTCGGCAAGTTTGCCGATACGGAACAGGACAGCCGGTATATCACGTTCTGTAAATTGCTTCAAGTTCATCTTTTGCCTTTCGGAACATTCAATCGAACAATGCTGCATTACAGGCAATTTCATCGGTTATACGGTCGGCTACCATAACGGCTTTGCGGCCGTCTTTCGAACTCACCGCAACCGGTCTGTCGTTCAGCACTGCGTCGATAAAATGCCGGAGTTCGTCTCGAAGTGCGTTGGTTTTCGGAACATCGGGGGTGATGTAGTCGAGCACCATACCCTGCATGGCCTCCTTTATCTCTCCGAACTGTTCGAGTATTTTCCGGGCGGCATAGGTTTTGACAGGATTTTTCGATGAAGCCTCTGCGGGGTGCACCAGCCGGAATACTTCCGATTTTCCGCTGGTCAGGTCAAGCGACGCATAGCTTTTCGGTTCATTGCAGAAAAACCGCATTTTCCGGAGCCTGCTTCGGCTCAGACGGCTTGCCGTCACGTTGGCCGTGGCGCCGTTCATGAAGTCTATTCTCGCCGTGGCCATGTCGAGCTCGTTGGAAAAAACCCTTACGCCTGAAGCGGCAATGCTTTTGATGTCGGATTTGATGAGCGATAGCACCAGATCGATATCGTGAATCATAAGATCGAGCACCACCGAAACATCGGTCACCCTGAGCGAAAATCCGCTCAGCCGCTCAGCCTGAATGTACATCGGTTCCCCGATATAGGACTCCACTGCGCGGAGTGCGGGATTGAAGCGTTCGATATGGCCTACCTGAATGCGAACCCCGTTCTCCTCTTCGAGCCTGATCAGTTCATCGGCCTCTTCGATTGTCGCCGTTATAGGCTTCTCGATGAAGAGATGCTTTTTTTCGCCGAGCATCTGTCGTGCAATATCGAAATGGGTGCTTGTCGTCGTGGCGATCACGGCGGCATCGCAGTTCGCGGCAAGCTGCTCGATGGAATCGAACTGCCGGACGCCGTATTTGCCGGCTATCTCTTCGGCGCGCAGGCTGTTCCTGTCGAAAACACCTGCCATATCTACATCCGGGGATTCAAGGGCGATATCCGCGAGCAGTTTCGTGTGAAATTCGCCGAGCTTGCCTGTTCCGATAACTCCTATACGCATATCAGTTTTTTTCTCATGCAGAAAAGCCGTTCAGATACGTTCAGGTTCTGCAGCAGGTTTCAGAGCTTCAATTTTATACTTGAACAGGGCGAGTGCAATAAAAGTGCCTATGATGGTAAGCAGGCCGGCTACAATGTAGGGGGCATGAAAATTCATGCCATAAAGAATACTGCCGCTGAACGGCCCCATGATACGGGCGAAGGAGTTTACCGACTGCGAAAGGCCGAGAATCTGCCCCTGCTGCTGCTTGTAGCTGTAGAGCGAGATCATGGAAAGATTGATGGGAGCCACAAGGCTCGTGCCGATAGCAAAACAGAGCAGGATCAGGAGCCCGTAGGAGAACAGCGTGTCCTGGGGGATGAACGGTACGAAAAAAACGCCGGCAAAGGTGAACAGATGACCCCAGAGAAAAAGCCTGTGTTCGCCGAGTTTCTTGATGAGACGTCCGATCAGCCCGCCCTGTACGATGACCGAAAAAAAGCCTACATAGGCGAAAATGTAGCCGATCTGCTGGTCGGATGCGAGGAAATACTCCTTCCAGAGCAGGATGGAGGCCACCTGCATGTTGACGATGGCGAAGGTGAAGATGTAGTTGGCGATCATCAGCAGAGCAAGCGGCTTCGAACTGAAGGTCAGTTTCAGACCGTCGATGTATTCGTCGGCCTTCGCTTTCAGAAAAGAGGAAGAGCCCGCACCCTCGCCCCTGCGGCCGAACATGCTGAGCGCAAGCTTTTCGGCTTTTTTGTTGGATTCCGGCAGAAAGAAAACCGCGAGAATGAAGTCGAGGAATATCAGACCTGAGGCCACATACCCCACCATTTCGATGCCGTAGTTATGTTTGAGCAGCCCGCCGACGAGAGGCCCGATAATGAACCCTACGCCGAACGCGGCGCCGATCATGCCCATGGCGCCCGAGCGGCTTTTACTGTCAGTCACATCGGTAATGTAGGCCTGTGCCGCAGCAATGTTGGCCGATCCGATACCGGAAAGCCCTCTGGCAAAAATCAGAAGCGGAATATTGTCGGCCTGCGAGAAGATCAGGTATGAAAAAGAGGTGATGAAAATGCTGATGAGCATGACGGGACGTCGGCCGATCTTGTCGCTCAGCTTTCCCCAGAGCGGAGAGAAGATGAACTGCATGATGGAGAAAATCGCGGCGATAAGGCCGATCATGAAGGGATTTGCACCGAGGTCTTTGGCATAGGTCGGCAGCAGGGGCAGAACAATGCCGAACCCGATCAGATCGAGCAGAACGGTAAGGAGGAGGATGACCAGTGGCGATTTCTTCATGCATGCATGCTGTTATATTGCGGCACCATCGAACTAAGGCCTCAAAGATAATCAATTCACCCCTTTTCCGGCAGGCTGTAGTGAAAAACAGGGGGTTCAGAGGGTTTATTTTTTTTCGATAAGCCGATCGAGCTGTGCGATTCCCTCCAGCACTCTCGGGCCCGGCCGCAGAAAAAGACTGTTGTCGAATCCGTCGAACACCTTTTTATGCTTTACCGCGCTGATATGGTGCCAGCCGTTTCTCTGCATGACACCCGAAGCGGCAGGGGTATCTTTCGACATGTACATGCAGGCGATGATGTCGGGGTTCTGTTCGATGACCCACTCCTGCGAGATTTCGAAATACTCCTTCCGGACGGCATCGCCGATATTGTGTCCTCCTGCATAGCTGATCAAAGCCGAGGTGTAGCTCTCCCTGCCTCCGGTCCAGAAAGGATCATCCCATATTTCAAGATAGACCAGAGGCTTCTGCCTGCGACGGAGGTTTTTCTCCCTGAATTTGGCAAGGCCTTTTTCAATGACGGCGGCAAGGCTGTCGGCCTGGTGCCGGTGGCCGGTAAGTTTTCCCAGTGTCCTGAGCGCTCCGGGAATATCGTCAGGGTTTTTGCAGACGATCCGTTCGGTACGGATGCCCAGATCCCTGATTTTGCCGCCGTTACGTTCCTCTTCGAGATCGACGTCGATGACGATGTCCGGATGCATGGAGGCCAGCACCTCCATCGACGGCCTGCCGAATGCACCCGCAACCGGAACATCGGCAGCTTCCGCAGGCCAGTCGCACGCCGTGGTGCGTCCAACCAGATGCTCTCCGGCTCCGATAGCGAAGATCATTTCGGTAACGCTTGGCGCGAGGCTCACGATTCGGGGTTTCGTCTCCCGCTGCGCTTCAGCTCCGCTGTCGGCTTTCCTGCAGCCGGCGCACAGAAGGATCGAGAAGAGCAGGAGCAGGGCGGAAACGCCGTTATACCGGGTTACGGGTCGCATACTGTTTCAGGAGTTCGTTGTGATTGAAAGCGAGCGGCATCGAGAGCGCCTCGTCGAGAGTGAACCATCCCGTTTCCTCGACCTCGTCGGGCATCAGGCGGAGGGTTCCATCCGCTGTTCCGAAAAACGCAAGAGCAACGGCATGGAAGTCGTATTGCGGGAAAATTTCATCGGTGTAGCAGAGGAACCGGGGGTTGGAGAATGCGAGGCCGGTCTCTTCGGCTACCTCCCGGATAACGGCGGCAAGAGCGGTTTCGCCCTGGTCGATATGTCCTCCGGGAAGGCACCAGAATCCCCTGAAAGGGCTGACGGCTCTCCGGGTGAGCAGCACCGTCGGGCGGTTTGCCCTGTCCGGCGCGATGATGGCGGCTACCGTGGCTTTTGTCATGGGGATGGCGGTTACATGGACGAAATCTTTTCTGCAGCAGGCAAAATGGCAAAAAAAGATGATTTCCGAATGCTCCCCGCTGCAAAATATTCCGTCTCGATGCATTACACGCTGCTACTTTTTGGCTCTTCAAACCGTTATAGCTGAAAACGGTAACAGAATACGCTTTACTATGGGGCTCAACACCCTGACCTTCAGGCAGTGCATACCGGTTTCGATAGGGGAAGCCTGGGATTTTTTCTCGGCTCCGTCGAATCTTGCAAGGATTACTCCTCCTGAAATGATGTTCAGGATAATCAACGGTGCGGCCGGTCAGCCGATTTACGAGGGGATGCTGATCACCTATACGCTCTATCCCTTCATGATGCTGCCGGTGCAGTGGGAGACCGAAATAACAAAGGTGGAGAGGCCGTTCTTTTTCGAGGACCGGCAGAAATCGGGCCCTTACGAGAGCTGGAGCCACCGACATCAGTTCCGTGAAATTCCGGGAGGCGTCGAGATGAACGACCGGATCGACTATGTCATGCCGATGGGAGCTTTCGGCGATCTGGTCAACGCTCTGATCGTGAGCCGTCGTCTCGACGAGGTGTTCGCGTACAGGAAAAGAAAGGTGGGCGAGATTCTCGGGGTGTTGGCCAAACAGCATTAACCTTGTCATCAATGGAAAGCGGGCTTTTCTTTTTTTCCGTAGCGATCGCTTTTGCCGGAGGGCTTGCCCTGTTTCTCTACGGCATACGGGTGATGAGCGGCGGCCTCAAGAAGGCCGCGGGAAGCCGCATGCGCGATTTCATTGCCCGTATCACCGATAACAGGTTTTCCGGACTGCTTGCCGGAGCCCTTGCCACCATGATGGTGCAGTCGAGCAGCACCATCATGGTCATGCTTGTCGGGCTGGTGCAGTCGCAGCTTATGACCTACCAGCAGGCGCTTTCAATCATTCTGGGTGCGGAAATAGGCACTACGGCGATGGCCCAGCTTATCGCCTTCAGGATTCACGAGTACGGCCTGCCGGTTTTCGCCGCGGGTTTCGCCATCAACCTCCTGAGCCGGCGGGAAGCGCTCCGCAATGCGGGAGAAGCGCTCTACGGATTCGGGCTTTTTCTCTTCGGGATGAGCATTATGTCGGGAGCCGTTGCCCCGCTCCGTTCGTACGGGCCGTTTCTGGAGCTTCTCGGTTACATGGAAAATCCGCTGTACAGCGTGCTTGCCGGTATGCTGCTGACCGGTCTGATACAGAGCAGCGGGGCGTTCATCGTCATTGTGATCACGCTTGCCCAGCAGGGATCGCTTTCGCTTGAAGCGGGTATTCCGCTGCTCCTCGGCTCGAATATCGGCACTTGCATTACGGCTTCGCTTGCAAGTCTCGGCATGGTCCGTTCGGCAAAGCGGGTGGCTCTGGCCCAGGTACTGTTCAACGTGAGTGGAGTGGCTGTTTTTCTTTTTCTGATTCCCTGGTATGCCGATCTCGTGCGCATGCTCTCTCCGGTCGAGGGTGTTCCGGGAACAGTCATTCCCCGCCAGATCGCCAATGCGCATACCCTTTACAATGTGTTCATGGCCGTCATGTTTCTTCCGCTGATTCCGTTCTGGGCGAAGCTGCTGACCCGACTTATTCCCGACAGTCCCGAAGAGACGCGGCGGCAGCCTTCCGTCTGGTACGTCACCGCCACGGCGCTTTCGACCCCTTCACTTGCCCTGAGCTATGCAAGGGCCGAAACCGTACGAATGAACCGTATTCTCGAACGGATGGTCGGAGCTTCGCTGCCGGCCATTACCGGAAGCGGTTCGGCAAGGGACAGCGTTTTTGCGGAACTCTCCCTGATCGGCGGAATCAGAATGCGTGAGGAG
The DNA here is from genome assembly GCF_021740465.1 of Chlorobium sp. Classification (GTDB taxonomy): domain Bacteria; phylum Bacteroidota; class Chlorobiia; order Chlorobiales; family Chlorobiaceae; genus Chlorobium. The sequence continues at coordinate 126,969 of NZ_JAIOZR010000006.1, forward strand.
AAGATCGATTTTATCGAATCGAAGGTTTCGGACTATCTCATTGCCATCAGCCGGCAGGAGCTCGGAGAACGGGAGTCCCGGGAGGTGTTCGCCCTCATGACTATCGTCAAGGACCAGGAGTCGATAGGCGACAGCATCGAGGCGCTTCTGCAGAAGTTGCCTGAACGAACTTCCAAATCCTCGTCCGCTCTGACGGCCGAAGGCAAGGCGGATCTGAGGGCCCTGCATGCCTTCCTCTGCAGTGAAGTTGCCGGCCTTACCGGTGCCGTGCAGGAGATGAGTGCCGCCAGGGCATCGGCAATCATGCACGGTGCCGACGATTTTCTTGTGCTTGCCGCCGCAGCTGAAGCCCGGCATCTGCAAAGGCTGCGCAGTCTCCCCGAATCCGCCATGACGCACGACCGGCATATGGAGCTGCTGCACGCCTTCGAAGAGATGCATCACTACTGCAAGAGCATAGCCCGCAGCATCATGAATGCGGGAAGTCAGTAGACAGTAGACAGTAGTCAGTAGACAGTAGTCAGTAGACAGTAGTCAGTAGACAGTAGTCAGTAGGCAGTAGGCAGTAGTAGAAGATGTGGGCGGTGAGTGGTGAGTGGTGGGCGGTTAGCTGGAAGTCCGGAGGAGGAAGAGTGTCTGAAGTTATAGCTATACATAGTGCAGGTTTTTTTGCGCTGAACTGTCGTTCAGGCTATTTTTACCGCTAACCGCTAACCGCTAACCGCTAACCGCTAACCGCTAACCGCTAACCGCTAACCGCTAACCGCTAACCGCTAACCGCTAACCGCTAACCGCTAACCGCTAACCGCTAACCGCTAACCGCTAACCGCTAACCGCTAACTGCTAACTGCTTATTCTGTTTGCCTGATATAACGTGATATAGTATAATCTCCATATCATTCATTTGTGGATTGTCAGTAGCCTGATGCAAGCCGAAAAACACCTTTTTGCCACAACCCCGCTCCTCGGCGCGTTCCTCAGAAAGAGGGCGGTGGAGCGTCTGTTTTCGGGCAACAGCCGTGAAGCCGCCCTTGAGCTGGCGGGCGCGGTAGAGGGGGGGCATCCGGAAGCGGATGCGATATTCCGCCGTCTGCTGCTTCTGCAGCACGCCGACGGGCCGGTCATGCACGGCGCCCTGTGGAACTACTGGAAATCGCGTCGCTTCGAAGAGCTGCTGAAGAGGACGCACGCATCCGAAACGCTGCTGCAGGATTTGCTGCGGGCGATTGAGGCCATGCCGGAAACCGACTGGGGCAACGGTATGGCGTTCACGCTCTGGAGTCTTCTGGATCGCGACGACATCGCCGAAAAGATCGAAGCGAAAGGCCGCCATGCGCCCGCGCTCGAGATGGACGCCCTTTTCGGGCTTGCGCGAGGCAATCCGGAGCGCTATCTCGTTCTTGAGGATCCCGATCACTCCATTTTCGAAAAAGCATGGCTTGCCGCGTTCGGCGCCCGGAGGCAGCGGATCAGCACAACAGTCCTGAAGAGTCAGAATCCCCGGCTTGTGGCGGCTTACGACCATGCCGTCAGGGAGGGGCACGACCCGCAACTGGTGATCGAGGCGCTTAAACTCTGCGGCGATCACGACGCGCTGCTCGACAGGCTGCACGGTTTGCCCTTCACCAGTGCGCTCGAGGTTGTCGACTACTGGGAAGAGAGCGGCGGAAGGCCGAAAAACCCCTCCGGAAAAGCCGTCGTCGAGGCTGCGGTCGCCCTCTACCGCGAACTGCCGGGGCTTCTTCCTGAATCACGGCCCTCCCGACCGCCCGGCACGAGGGATATCTTCTCGTTCTGGAAGGAACGGTATCGAACATGCGAGCTGCAGGAGCAGGATCTTTCGAGCCCGGATCCCTTCAGACGGGCCGGAGCGCTCTTTGCCGGAGCGCAGCGGGGATCGGTTCCCCGCAGCAGGCTGCAGGAGATCGCCCGGAACGGCACCTGGCCCGAAAAACTCGCGCTGCACTATCTCGTCGTTGTGCCGGAGGGCGGCTCCCGGCAGGAGCACGTCAGCTGGCTGCGGCTGCAGAACAACATCGTGGCCGATATCCTCGCGACACGCCTGCCCGGTTCGCCGGAAGAGAGCAGCATGCTGATGGACAGGCTGCATACCGGTGCCGGACCGGCAGACCGGTCGGCAGAGCTGCAGCGGAAACTCCTGCAATTGCTCGGGCTCCTCGAGGGGTACTTTCTTCGCGGTCTGATCACCGTCGACGGCAGCGACGACGCTGCGGAAAAAACGGCAGTGGAGGCGGAAGATATGACGGATATGGAGTGGTAAAGCATGATAACCGTTTGACGTAATGGCTCTCGCTTTTGATTTCGGGACATGCAACAGCGTGGTCGCACGCTGGAACGAAGCCCTGCATGCCGTGGAAACTCCCGAACTGCCCAATCTCGGCATCAGGTTTCCGCAGCCGGGATCGGAACCCGCGCGGGTCATTCCCTCCGTCATTCATTTTACGGAAGATAACGGGCTCCTTGCCGGCAGCCAGGTCGGCGCTTCAGGCCTTGTCAACCATCCGGGAACCTTCAGGTGGCTGAAAATGGATATGCTCCGCACCGGCGGGGCCAATCGCGGACGGCGCGTCAACGGCAGGGTTATCTACCCCCGCCATGCGGCGGACGAGCTCGTCGATCGCATCCTGATGTTCGTGCGCGGCTATTTCGGCGACATCGACGAGGAGATCGTGCTGACCGTCCCTGTTGAAGCTTTCGACCACTATA
>NZ_JAIOZR010000027.1 GCF_021740465.1 Chlorobium sp.
GCAACAGCATTGTTGCCGATGACGAAGACCGGATGTATTTCGTTTCGCGGATGGGGAAGGTCGCGGCGGCAACCGGCACGAGCATCTATGCCTGGGCGCTCTTGACCAACCATGCGCATATCCTGCTGAAGAGCGGAGCTTCCGGCCTGTCGACATTCATGCGCAAGCTCCTGACTGGTTACGCGACATGGTACAACTTCAGACACAAGCGTCACGGCCATCTTTTCCAGAACCGGTACAAGTCGATTGTCTGCGAGGAAGAGCCCTATTTTCTCAGGCTGGTCAGCTATATCCATCTCAACCCTCTTCGAGCAGGTCTTGCTGAATCGCTTGAAGATCTGGAACGTTATCCGTGGGGCGGTCATGCGGTGGTGATGAACCGGATACGGCATGAGTGGCAGGACCGGAACTATGTGCTCGGATACTTCGGCAAGCGGGAATCGTCTGCCCTGCAAGCGTATCGGGAGTTCGTTGCAGAAGAGAGTGGACGGGGTCGGCAGCCGGAACTTACCGGAGGCGGACTTGTTCGCTCGATAGGCGGCTGGTCGGAAGTGAAGTCGCTGAGGAAACGCCAAGAAAAACAGTTCAGCGACGAGCGGATTCTCGGAAGCAGCGAGTTCGTCAAAGAGATTCTCGACGATGTTGAAGAATCTGTGAAAGAGAGGCTGCCGGCAACAGCAGCAGCGACGGAAGCCGGGGAACGGCTGGTGAGCGCATGCGAAGAGGCGGGAATAAGTGTTCAGGCGCTGCAGGGCGGAAGCCGGAAGCGGGAGTGTACGGAGTTGCGGAAACGGCTTGCGCTGAAATATGTGCTTGAGCTCGGTATGACCTATGCCGGAGCGGCGCGTCTGCTCGGGATTTCTGCAGCTGCGGTCAACCAGATCGTGAAGCGGTGCGGATCGTAAGTTTACGTAGTTGTGAGCGTCCCATTGCTCCTCTGATGGGGAAAGTTACTTGACAGATAGAGCTCTCAGGATCATTTTGTTTACGGCGTCCGTTGCATGAGCGGTAATGAGTTTCACTTCGGGATGGTTCGATGCAAATACTCTGAAGATTTCGTCTGCAAATGCTTGTCCGATTTCTTCGACGTCTTCAAAATCAAGGATTACGGTTGAGAACTTCTCGAAGCGCGACACCAGCCGCTTCGCCTGCGATCGGGATACGAGCTTTTCTCCCTCATATCGGGCCAGCTTTACCGGAACTCTTGTTTTGTTAAAGGCATACTCGTCCGGCTCGGCATACTCGTCATAGAGTTCCTTCATGGTTCGTGGGCAGGTGTTGCTCAATCTGAGATAAATGCTTGTGCCCGGTGTATCAGAGTTGATATCGATCAGCCAGTCATCTTTTTCTGTCTGGTGGGTGAAGTACAGATTTCTTGAGATGATAGCGAAGCTGTCGAATGCCCTCGATGTAAAAAATATACCTTCGCCGGAATGGTTCTGCGGGTCGGTTGTCAGCTTGCCCTTGGCAAGCTCAAGGATTGATTCCCGTGCATCATACAGGCCGGTCAATCGTTGAATACGGTGGAAGATGCCTTCGCCATCGTCAGTAATCGTCAGTTCGCAGTCTATTGCGTTTCTTGAAAAGTGAATTGCAAGGGTAAGTCCCTCAGAGTGATCAATAGCGTTATTGATCATTTCTGTCGTACCGTATTGCCACATTTCACGGACATTACCCGGTAAATCGGCAATCAGGGGAGCTATCGATTCAAGCCATACGACATCTTCTTTCAGGCCAGTCAACCGGAATGTCCGGGATGTTTGCTGAATAGGGAGAAGTGTCGATTTTTTGACGTTTTTTGTCCCTTCCGATCTGACGAACCCGGCTTCTTCGAGTGCATGCAGGTGCCGTGAAGCAGCCTGTCGTGAGATTTTGAAATGCCTTGCAGTCTCCGCGGCGACATTGAGCGACCTGTCCCTGCAAGCTGTCAGCATGTAGTTTCTTATTTCAGTTGTTCGTTCTCTCATTTGCCCGCCATGTCGTATTCGTATTGTCTTGATGACAACAATATATGATTATATGTTGACAATATAAATAAGGCTTATTGACAACAAAGCTGGAGGATTTGACAACAATAACGGTGGGGAGGTAGGGGGCGGTATTAGCTTTGAACTACTTATGGGGAATGAGAAGAGATGAAGCTCATGCCATGAGAGCCCACTCCGTCGGGGGTATCGACGCCGGGTGTTTTCGGAAATCCGTGAAATGCCCAACAGTGTCATGCAGCGCCATCCGCTGCATGACACATCTGTTTCCGGCAAAAATCCTTTGGTTGACCGGAACCCTTACTCCCACTCGATTGTGGCGGGAGGCTTCGAGGAGATGTCGTAGGCGACCCGGTTGATGCCGCGCACCTCGTTGATGATGCGGTTCGAGACGCGGGCAAGGAAGTCGTGGGGAAGCTGTGCCCAGTCGGCGGTCATGCCGTCGGAGGACTCGACGGCCCGTAGAGCAAGCACATTCTCGTAGGTGCGTTTGTCGCCCATCACGCCTACCGACTGAACCGGCAGGAGCACGGAAAACGCCTGCCAGACATGCTGGTAGAGGCCGCTCGATTTCAGCTCTTCGAGATAGATTTCGTCGGCATCGCGCAGAATGTCGAGTCGTTCTTTCGAGACCGAACCGAGCACCCTTACGGCAAGGCCGGGACCGGGGAAGGGGTGGCGCATGAGAATGTCCTCGGCAATGCCGAGCTCGCGCCCGACCGCCCGCACCTCGTCCTTGAAGAGTTCGCGGAGCGGTTCGATAAGCTTCAGCTTCATGCGCTTCGGCAGGCCGCCAACGTTATGGTGCGACTTGATGGTTTCCGATGGCCCTTTCACGCTGACGCTTTCGATCACGTCGGGGTAGAGGGTGCCCTGCACCAGGAATTTTTCGTTGTGCAGCTGCTCTTCGAACACCTGGATAAAGGTTCTGCCGATGATCTTGCGTTTCTTTTCCGGCGAAGCCACGTTTTTAAGCCGTTTGAGAAAGAGCTCCGAAGCGTCGGCCAGCGTGAGCCTCAGACCGAGATGCTTGAGAAACTTCATCACCTTGTCGGCCTCGTTTTTGCGCAGGAGGCCGTTATCGACAAACACGCAGTGCAGGTTTTTTCCGATGGCCCGGCTCACCAGCACGGCTGCTACGGAGGAGTCGACGCCTCCACTGATGCCGCAGATAACGGTTTCCTCTCCAGCCGTCCGACGGATCTCCTCGATCTGATGATCGATGAAGTGTTTCGGCGACCAGTCGGGGGTGATGCCTGCGATATCGATAAGGAAGTTGGAGAGCAGCTGTTTTCCGTACAGGGTATGCTGTACTTCGGGGTGGAACTGCAGGCCGTACACCTTCAGCGCGGCCTTGCTTCCGAAGCTTTCAAGCGCGCACATCTCGGAATTCGCACTGCTTGCCGTGATCCTGAACCCTTCGGGAAGATTGACCACCTTGTCGCCGTGGCTCATCCAGACATCCGAGTCCGGAATGTTACGGAAGAGCATGCTTTCCCGGTTGCTGTCACGGCTGACCAGCATTTTCGCCCTGCCAAACTCCTGCTTGGCCGAAGATGCCACATCTCCGCCGAAGTGTTTTGCGATGGCCTGCAGGCCGTAACAGATTCCGAGAATCGGCAGCCCGAGCGAAAAGATGCCTTCGTGGGGAAGAATGGCCGATTCTCCGTACACGCTTGTCGGGCCGCCCGAAAGGATGATCGCTTTCGGATTGTGCTTCCTGATTGTGTCCGGCGTGGTGTTGTAGGGCAGAATTTCCGAGTATATACCCAGCTCCCTGATCCGCCTTGCGATCAGCTGGGTATATTGAGAGCCAAAGTCGAGTACTAATACGGATTGCATGGTGAGTTTGTATTTATTATGCCTCAGAAAACCCCTTCCCCGGCGGGTTCCTCGACTGGTGTGCTCTGAGGTTCCGCTGACTCGGCTCCTTCGGAAGGCGTGCCGGTTTCTTGCCCATCGTTCGCTACCGGCTGTGTCGGACGGGATTTGTAATAGTTGAAGCCTTTCGGGGTGTAGTATTCGATATATACATCGCTGCCCAACAGATCGGATGGAGTGTTGGTGTTGCCAGAAATAGGCACGGCAATCACGTTTTCAGGAATGTGGAAATACCTGTTTTCAAGCTTCAGCAAAGGATCGCTGTAAGCCCGTTTCATGAAGAGCGCCCATATAGGAAGCGCGGCTCTTGCGCCCTGGCCGTACTCCATCGAGGTGAACTTGACGCGTTCATCGTCGAAACCGGTCCAGACGACGGCGGCAAGCTGCGGGGTAAACCCGGCGAACCATGCGTCCCTCATGCTCTGGGTTGTGCCGGTTTTTCCGGCAGCATCGTTATCGAAACCGTAACGGGCCCTGACTGCAATGCCGGTGCCTTTGTTGATAACATCCTTGAGCATCGAAACCATCACAAAGTTCGAGGTGGAGTCGATGGCAAAACGGCTGTTCGGGCGGTATTCCGAAATAGCCCGGTTATGTTTGTCTTCGACTTTCAGGATCGAGACCGGCTCGTTCCAGATGCCGTTATTGGCAAAAGTGGCAAAAGCGCCGGCAAGTTCGAGCGGTGTGACTTCGGCGGTACCGAGCACGATGGAGAGGTTTGAAGGCATTGGAGAGGAGATGCCCATTCTCCTTGCATAGCTTATGATTTCCGGGATTGAGAGTTGTTCATAAGCCAGCCTGACCGTGACCTGGTTCATGGAACGGCTCAGGGCGGAGCGAAGCGTGGTAAGCCCGCCTGATGAGCCGTCGGAGTTTCTCGGCGACCAGATTCCGTTGCCGCTTTTCAGTGCGATCGGCTGGTTCAGGACCCTGAAGTTCGCAGGTATGCCTTTGTCGATGGCAGCGGTGTATACAAAGGGCTTGAAGGTCGAGCCAGGCTGCCGTTTCGCCTGCCAGACATGGTCGAACTGATAGCGGTAATCGTCCGGGGAAAAGTTGTTGCCTCCAACCCATGCCTTGACGTGCCCGTTTTTAGGATCAATGACGACAAAGGCTACCTGTATTCTGGTTTTTTCGTGGAGGAGATTTTTCAGCCATACCTGATCCGCTTTCAGCCTTGCCATGGCGGATTGTTCGGAAAGCCCGTCTTCACGGAGCTCCCTGAAGCGGGTGCTCTCTTTGATGATCTGGTTTTTCAGGGGTTCAGACCATCTCCACGACCGGTCGAATGCGGTCTGAAGCGATGAGAGATGCTCTCTTACAGCCTGCTCGGCATATTTTTGCATGCGGCTGTCGAGCGTTGTCTGGATTGTCAGACCGTCCCTGTAGACGTTGATATCTCCGAGCATCGAGGCCGGTTTGATGGTCTGGCGGATATACTCGGTAAAATAAGGGGCGAGTCCGTGATGGTTTACCGGCGTGAATTTCAGAACAAGCCTGCTTTTTTTAGCTGCGGCTGCCTGTGCCGGGGTGATGAATTTCTCCTTTTCCATCAGCGACAGAATGAGATTTCTTCTGCTGATTGCGCTGGAGGGGTTTTTGACAGGGTTATAGCCTGTAGGGTTTTTCAGGGTTGCAATGAGCGTCGCACTTTCCGGCAGCGTCAGCTGGCTTGCCGGCTTGCCGAAATAGGTCCTCGATGCCGCTTCGATGCCATAGGCTCCCGAACCGAAATAGACGGTATTGAGGTAGAGCGCGAGAATTTCATCCTTGGTATAGGTTTTTTCGAGCTCAATAGCCGTGATGAACTCCTTTGCTTTTCTGCTGATTGTCCGTTCCTGGGTCAGATAGAGGTTTTTTGCGAGCTGCTGGGTAATCGTGCTTGCCCCATGCCATCTTTTGCGTCCCTTAATCAGGTTTTCGCCCATCACCAGAGCGAGCCTTCTCAGATCGACACCCCAGTGACTGTAGAACGAAACATCCTCGGTGGCGATCAATGCATGCTGTGCCGACTTCGGTATGGACTTCAGGGGAATGAATGTCCGATTTTTCAGAAAGAATTTGTGCAGCAGGATGCCGTCTTCAGAATAGACCAGCGATGCGAGTTCCGGGTTCGGATTTTCAAGCTCCTCAAGGCTCGGCAGCCCCTTGAACGGGTTGAGCGCATAGGCGGAAGCCGCAGAGAGCGAAATAAGCAGGAATGCGATAAGGGAGCAGCAGAGATTTTTTGCAAATGGTTTCTTCACAGTGTCGTTCGGTCTTTGGTTTTTCACGGGTAAACACATCGTCACATAACTGTCATCAGGGAATCATATACTGTTCACAGGGCTGAATTTCCCCGGGAGTCTTTTTATAAAATTGTTCGGCAAAATCAAAATGTTTTTTCAGTACCCCGCCGTACCCCGCCGTGTCTTCAAGCATGGGGAGGTGCCCCAGGCTCATGAACCGGGCAAGAGATGTCGGTGCCTTCGACCGGGCCTTGCGTCTTTCGAAAAGGGTTATGGTGCCTTCCGGGGGAATGGTATGGTCTTCCATTCCTACGCAGCAGAGTACGGGAGAAGCGATGGCTATGACATGGGTGGTGTATGCCCTGAGTGCCTCGGGATCGATCGAGAATTTTCCGACGGCGTTTGTTGCGTCCCTGTCCGACTGGGTGAAATCCTCGATGATGATATCGCTGTACTCCCTGCCGATCTCTTTTGCCGCTGCCCTTTTAATGAAAAGGCTTCTGAGCGGTTCGACCTGGAAGATGTTTCTGAACTGCATGGAGACGTCGATCAGGCCGCCGAGAAAAAAAAGGCCGAGCGAGGTGAAGGCGGTCTCTTCGAAAATGCCGCAAGCGGTTATGGTTGCCGAGAGCAGTGCCTTCTGGTAGCGCATGCAGAGCTCCGTGGCTACCATTCCGCCCATGGAGTGCCCGACAATGTGCAGGTTTCTTGAAGAGTGCAACCCGAGATGCTCGATCAGTTCTGCAGCCTCATCGGCGAACCCATCAATGGTGAAGGATGGTTTGTGCCCCTTGATGAGCGTTCTGCCGGTTCCGCTCTGGTCGTAGGTGATGCAGCGAAAATCCTTGCCCAACAGCTCAGTCAGAGGTTTCCAGTAGCGTGATGATATTGCCCATCCGTTCACGAACAGAACGGCTGGTTTGTCCATCAGTGCCGGGTCATGTTCCGCAGTATCCTCATAAAAAAGCCTGCAGCGAGAAGATGCCAGATAGCCCATTGTTTGCAAACCTTGTTACCGGTGGTTGAAAAACCACAATATAATAATTAATTATGGCTTTATAATTCAGCCACTGCCCGGATACAGCTGCAGCTCCGGCAACCTGTGGGCAGTTACCGTTTTGTGATGAATGCCTCCAATTGCTACATTACGCAGGCAGCAAAAAGCTTTTACCCTGTAAACACAAACGCATGGAAAAATCCGTTACCGGTATTCTCTTTGCAATAGCCGATTTTATCATCCATATCGACAAGCATCTTCAGGTGCTTGCATCAGATTATGGATTATGGCTTTACGGTATTCTGTTCCTGATTGTTTTCTGCGAGACCGGTCTGGTTGTGACCCCTTTTCTTCCGGGAGATTCCCTTCTCTTTGCCGCCGGCTCACTTGCCTCGGTATCCGGTTCACAGCTCGATGTGCACCTGCTTTTTGTTGTTTTTTTCGTCGCGGCCGTGCTTGGCGACAGCGTGAACTACAGTATCGGGCACAAGCTCGGTCCGAAGGTGTTCGATTTCAGGAAATCGCGCTTTTTCAACCCGGATCATCTGGCAAAAACGCATGCCTTTTTCGAGAAGTACGGCGGCAAAACCATCATCATTGCACGCTTTATTCCCATTATCAGAACCTTTGCGCCCTTTGTTGCCGGAATCGGAGCGATGGCCTATCCAAGATTCATTCTTTTCAATATTCTGGGGGCGCTTCTTTGGGTAGGACTTTTCTGCTATAGTGGATATTTTTTCGGCCAGCTTCCCTTTGTTCAGGACAATTTCAAACTTTTGATTCTCGGTATTATCGTTTTTTCCCTGCTGCCGCCGGTTATCGAATATCTCAAACACCGCTTCAGAGCCTCTGCCTGATAGGGCTGCAGGTCTCCCGTGCGGGTTGGTGCAGGTTTTTCCACAGGTTGTTGATGCAATGTTGATAACTTGTTTATACCATCCCGCCTGACGATGAGTTCAGGTGCGCAGGGACATGGTTTAACGGGGTGTATGGTGATTAAGATATTGATATAAAATGCCTTATATCAATATTTTCGTGGCGGCGGCAGGAACGCTTCAATTCTGTAGAAAAGCAGGTTATGTACAGCAAAACTGTTGATAACCTGTCCGATATGTCGATGGTGAGGGTAAAACTTCGGTGTGAGGTGCTTTGCTGTGGGACATCGGCTGGTTTGCGCCTCCTGGAGCCTTTCGCGGGGGGAATCCTGCAAAATCCGTAAAAAAGTATTACATTAATTAACGGAATTTCTTATTATTGCTTCCTTTGATGGTCAAAATCGGCGTATAGCGCAGCCTGGTAGCGCACTTCCTTGGGGTGGAAGGGGTCGTGGGTTCAAATCCCGCTACGCCGACTCTTCTGGTTTTCCTCTGAATAAATCCGCACTTGAAACTTCCATACCCGATATTCGGGTTGATCTCTTTGTTTATCGGTTGATGATCTGCTTAATAGGGTTTGCATTGCATCGTCCCCTATGTTTGCAACGCTCTGAAAAAAGTGAGACCGTGAACCGTTCTTCTGTATAGCCTCATTCTGCCTCTTATGCATGATGCGTTGCAACAGTTCATAGACAAGGAGCAGCGATTCTTTGCTTAAGGTGATTCGCCAGGCGCCGCCATTGACAGATCGCCAATGTCAGGATCACGACAGGCAGGCACCTTCCGGAAAAACGGGACAGAGTTAAAATATTTTGATTGATGCATGGTTGAGGAGTCTCTATGTTTAAGGATCGTCATATCATAGTAATCGGGTCAGGCATCGGAGGGCTGACTGCAGGCGCACTGCTTTCTGCAGAAGGAGCCCTGGTGACCGTGCTTGAAGCTCAGTCCTTTCCGGGAGGATGTGCCGCGACATTCCGGAGAAACGCTTGCCGGTTCGATGCCGGTGCAACTGTTGGCTGCGGGTTTCATTCCGGTGGACCCATGGATGAGCTGGGAAGGAAACTCGGTATCGACTGGCCAATTGAAGCTGAAAGGGTGGCATGGCAATACCGGCATGGGGAGCTGCGTCTCGATCTGAGTCGTTCGAGAGCGGAAATTCTCGAGAGGTTTCCTCATTCCCGGCCATTCTGGTTAGAGCAGGATCGGCTTGCCCGTTTGCTCTGGCGCCTGGCTTCAGGCGGTCTGTCATGGCCGCCCGAGAGACCGGGTGATCTTGCCGGTCTTTTGCGTAAAGGGGTGGCAGGCCTGCCCGGTTCGGCCCGTCTGCTTCAGTTTGCTTCTAAAACTGCGCTTGAATGGCTCGCTGTGCACCAGCTCGAGGGTGACAGTGAATTTGTGCGCTTCATCGATGCGCAGCTGCTGATTTCGGCGCAGACAACATCGCCTTATGCAAATGCCCTCACTGCCGCAATAGCGCTCGATCTGCCCACTTCCGGGGCATGGCATGTGAAGGGGGGAATGGGAAGCATAGCGGAACTGCTTGCAAAGAGCATTGAAGAGAACGGAGGTTCGGTGCTCTACCGGAAAAGGGTTATCAGGATCAATTCGGTGAGAAAAGAGGTGATAGGTGTGGAAACCGGGGATGGAAGCGCTTATGCCTCCGATATGGTGGTTGCCAATCTTACGCACGAATCCCTTGCGGAGCTTGTCGGAAGTCCCTCTGCGGGTTCCCTTTTGAAGAGGGGTACTCCTTCGGAGTGGAGCGCCTTTATGCTTTATCTCGTAATGGATCCATCCCTGTTCACTCTTCCCGGAAGCCGTCATCTGCAGATCACAGGACAGAGTGGAGAGCTCGGCGAAGGCAACAGCATCTTTGTTTCGTTTTCCCTGCCTGGCGAGTCCTGCATTGCACCGGAAGGTCTTTATGCGGTAACGGTATCAACACATACCCGTCCGGGGCCGTGGTTTGCCGCTTCCCGGCGCAGCCGTGAGGAGTACCTGAAACTGAAGAGCGCTTACGAAGAAAGAGTGCTTGATCTCATGGCTTCTCAGCTTCCGGGAGCACGGGAGGCGGTACAGTGGCTTGAAGCCGGAACACCGGTCACCTGGCAGAGGTATACCGGAAGAGCGGACGGTTATGTCGGCGGGTATCCGCAAACCTCGCTTTTCGATGTTCGTGGCCCCGCCACAGGGTTTGATAATATGTTCCTTGTCGGGGACTCCATCTTTCCCGGACAGTCCCTGCCCGGAGTGACAACCGGAGCAAGGAGGGTTGTCGAGATGGTCAGGAGGGTGAAGAGTTTGGGAGGTGGGCAGTGAGCGGGAAGATTGGAAGAGTGTGGGCAGTGGGCGGTGAGTAGCCGGAAGCCAGTAGTCAGAAGTCAGCAGGCGGGTTTATTTGTCCTGGTCTGTCGGTATCCGTCAGTGTCAGTCCTTTTGGCGCATTGCGGCAAGATGGGAGCCAAAGGAGGAAAACCCGGATTCTTCTGTATATTTTCCGGATGGAGACGCTCGAAAAATTGCAGATACTTTCCGGAGCGGCGCGTTACGATGCTTCATGCGCTTCAAGCGGCAGCCGGCGACAGGATGCTTCTTGCGGCACCGGAAATACCTCCCAAGGCGGCATTTGCCACTCCTGGTCGGATGACGGCCGCTGCATTTCGCTCCTGAAAATTCTGCTCTCCAACGACTGTATCTACGACTGCGCCTACTGCGTAAACCGCGCCACCAACCCTGTTCCGAGAGCCTCATTCAGCGCCCGCGAAGTGGTGGAACTGACCATGGAATTCTACAGGCGGAACTATATAGAAGGGCTCTTTCTCAGCTCGGCGGTTATGCAGAGTCCCGACCATACGATGGAGCGGATGGTCGGTGTAGCCGAGCTGCTTAGAACTGAAGAGCGGTTCGGAGGGTATATCCATCTGAAAATCATTCCCGGCAGCAGCAGCGCTCTGGTGCGCAAGGCCGGACTCTATGCCGATCGCATCAGCGTGAACATCGAGCTCCCTTCACAGGAGTCGCTAAGACGGCTTGCTCCGCAGAAGCATAAACAGGCCATTCTCGAACCGATGTCCCTGATCGGCCGCCAGATACAGGAGAGTATGCTCGAGCGCAAGGCCAGCCGCCACGCGCCGAGGTTTGCCCCGGCGGGGCAGAGTACCCAGATGATCATCGGCGCAAGTCCCGAAAGCGACCTCCAGATTCTCAGGCTTTCCGAGGGACTCTACCGGAAAATGCACCTCAAACGGGTCTATTATTCTGCCTTCGTTCCAGTCAACGCGGATAACAGGCTGCCGGTTCTCGCCTCTCCTCCGCTGCTCCGTGAGCACCGCCTTTACCAGGCCGACTGGTTGCTGCGTTTTTACGGATTCTCTGCAGGCGAGATTCTTTCGGACGATGCTCCCAACCTCGACGAAACGTTCGATCCCAAAACCTCCTGGGCGCTTCGCCATCCGGAATTCTTTCCGGTCGAGATCAACCGTGCCGACTACGGAACGCTGCTTCGCGTTCCGGGTATCGGGGTCACCTCAGCCAGGCGCATTGTCGCAGCTCGCCGTTTTTCGGTCATCACTCCCGAAGGGCTGAAAAGGATCGGGGTGGTCATGAAACGGGCGAAATATTTTATCACCTGCTCCGGCAGACCTTTTGAAAAGACAGGCCGGCAGCCGGAACTCCTGCGCAGCCGCCTGCTGATCGGTGACGGCGCAGGGGAATCCATTCCTGAACCCCCTCCGAAGCAGCTTTCGCTGCCCGGTCTTTTTGCCTGATGCCATGAACCGCTACCTGTACGATGGGACCCCGGAAGGTCTGCTTTCCGCGGCCGCCCTTATCATCGCCGAAGAAAAGGAGCCCGAAACCATTACACTGGCTGAGCGCGAAAACACGCTTTTCGAGGAGGGCCTGTTCATTGCAACCGATGTTGCCGCTGCCGAAGCTTTTTTTCAGCGGCTTCGGCGAGAGGCCCCTGATGCGGCCTCGATATTCTATTATTTTGTGCTTGCAGAGAAAGAAGGGCTCGATACCAGTCTTCTGCATTACCTTTTTCTGGCGCTTCGACAAGGTGACCGGGTGAATGGTCACCTCACCCATTCCGCTGTCCGTGATGTCGTGATGGTTTCCCGGAAAGCATCGAGAGAGCTGCACCGTTTCAAGGGTATGCTCCGCTTCGAGAAGCTGCGCGACGGAGCGTATCTTGCGCGAATGGAGCCCGACTGCAACATCCTCCAGCCGCTTGCCGGACATTTCAGCCGGCGGCTCAGGGCTGAGGACTGGTTCATCTACGACGTCCGGCGCCGCATTGCCGCCCGTTGGCACCAGGGCAAGCTGCAGTTCGGCTCTATCGAACAGTTCGTCGCTCCGGCACTTTCGGACGAAGAAAAAAAGGTGCAGGCGCTCTGGCTGACATTCTTTCGCACCATCGCCATTCCCGACCGGAAAAATCCCCGTCTGCAGAAGTCGAACATGCCCATGAAGTACTGGAAGTACCTGACCGAGAAGCAGGGGGTGTGAAGTCATCCTTTTGCAGGAAGTGCAGGGATCGTCTGCATGCGTAACGAACCAACCGGAGAGATTCCATGAACCTGACAGAAACAGCCGAAAGGGCGGTTGCGGCTTACGGCGGCCGTTCGCTCTGGCAAAGCGCCGTAACGCTGGAAACCGAGGTGAGTGCGTACGGTCTGGCCTTTACCCTGAAAAGGAGGCCGTTTTTCCGGAATGTACGGATCGTCGAGGATGTTCACCGGCCGTTTTCCGCATTGACTCCGATCGGGCGAAACCCCGGTGTTACGGGAATTCTGGACGGTCACGATGTCCGGCTGGAAGACGAAAACGGCAGGGTCGTTTCGGAGCGCAGGAGTGCGCGGGACTGTTTCAGGATCGGCAGAAGGCTGCTGTGGTGGGACGACCTCGACATGAGCTATTTCGCCAACTACGCTTCATGGAACTACTTCACCCTGCCCGCCCTCCTGATGAATGACGGGATCGCCTGGACGGAGCTCGAACCGGGTTTGCTGGAGGCGCGTTTTCCGGATACTCTGCCAACCCACAGCCGGCTGCAGCGATTCCGATTCGATCGCGAGAGCGGCTGCCTTTTGCAGCACGACTATACCGCAGAGATCATCAGTCCGCTTGCACGGGCCTCCAATGTCGTGCTGCAGCATGCACGCAACAGCGACGGGCTTCTGTATCCTTCAGTAAGAAGGGTGACCCCGAGAGGTACGAAAGGCAGGGCGCTCGGCGGTCCGGTGCTGATTCATCTCGACATACACGATTACAGGGTGACCGGTAACGGACACTGAGGCCTGGAGTTTCAGGTCTCACCCATCGGCATATTCATTACAGATAATGCAGAGATCCCTTACAACGGAAACTCCAGGCGCATGCCGACGTAGCCCGGTTCGACAGGGCAGTGCAGGTTGCGACGGAAAAAGGTTGATGCAGCCTCGCCGGTGCAGTGGCAGGGGACGACACGGCCGATGTCGAAGGTGTTGAGTTCATCGACGGTTTGCCTGAGGCGTTCGGGAGAGGCCGCCGATAGGTGAAAGCCTCCGATGAGCGCGGTGATGCGTCTGTTTCCTGTCAGTTCGGTAACGTACCGGAGGGTGTTGACGATGCCGGAATGGCAGCATCCGGCAACAAGTACCAGGCCGTCACGGGTTTCAAACCAGATCGAGAGATCGTCGTCGATCGGGTCGGGGATGGTGCCTTCGGGGTCGAGATAAAAGGGCCCCCCCGTGTTTTCATAGGATGTTCTGCGGGGTACCGGTCCGGTAACTGCCGCGCTGTATGAGAGCACGGAAGGCTGTTCGACGAGGTTCAGCTGTTGCGCCGGCAGCGAGTTGAGGGCAACCAGGGCGGGTTCGGGCATATGCACCGGTTTCGGTATGCCGCCGCGGATGCTGTAGCGCTGCTGAAATGCCGCTGGATGCAGGTAAACGGATGCATCGGGCGCAAGCTCGAGCAGTTCGGCTATGCACCCCGTATGGTCGTAGTGGCCGTGGCTGAGCACAAGCTGTTTTGTCCTTGACAGATCCACGCCGAGTTCGGCGGCGTTCATAAGTAGCGCGTTTTCCTTTCCGGTATCGAAAAGAATGGTGCTCTCTGCGGTTTCCATCAGCAGTGAAAAACCGTGTTCTGCTCTGCAGCCGCCGGCTGCATTGTTGTCCGACAGGATGGTCAGCGACAGCGTGTTTCCGGCCATGGGCTGAAATGGTTGGCTTTGTTGGGGAGGGTAAAAAAGCCCGTCTTTGCAGACGGGCCTGTTTGGTCTAATACTGTTGCCGAGCTTCAGAGTCCGACCCTGAGCCCGAGCATAACGTTGTGGCTGTCGACGCTGATCTCGGTGTAATCGTCGAATTCAGCATCGGCGGCGATCATATAACGGTATTTCGCATCGAGCGTTACCATAGGAGCGATGCTGAAGCCTGCTCCTATGCCTACCTGGCCGGCCAGAACCGTGCTGCTGTCATCAGAGAAACCCAGTCCCTCAGCCTTTACGTCAGCCATGCCGATACCCGCAGTGACATAAGGAGTTATGGGACTCATGGGCATTCCGAGGTCAAGATAGCCGTTGGCCATGTATGTCGTCATCGAGATGTTGAGATCATCGGCGTCCTCGATGCCGTTTTCCTGATAACCGATTTCACCTTCAAAGCGCATTCTGCCGCTTTCGATTCCAACCGCTCCGGTAACGGCATAGCCCACATTATAAGGGATGTAATAGGATACGCCACCTTCTTCTACATCCGAATCCTCTCTCATGGCAATACCTAAAGAGGCGCTCACATAAGGGGTGGCCGCCTCGGCAAGTGACGCCGAGCCGAGAAGAATCATTGCTCCTGCAAGTACTGTTCTCATTGTGTTCATCGTTTTGTCCTCAGTTGTTATCGTTGCTGAATAGAAGGGCATAATGCCCACTCCCAATGTACATACCCTCAGCGAGTCTGCAAATATTTTTGTTTCCGGAAAACCCTGTCCGGCTGTTTTCTGATTTCGACGGGGAATTGGCTATTTTGGGGTCATATTCATTGATAGCTGCTATGCCCATACATCAAAACCCGAACAATGCAAAAGGAAACCATTTCTGTTCTCGGATGCGGCTGGCTCGGTCTTCCGCTGGCAAAGGCGCTTGTTGCAAAAGGTTACTGCCTGAAGGGTTCGACCACAAGAGAGGAGAAGCTCGACCTGCTTCGTGATTCCGGCATCGAACCCTTTCTGGTGAGGCTCGATCCTGAAATGGAGGGGGAGGACCTTACCGATTTCCTGCAGAGCGATATTCTGGTGGTGAACATTCCGCCGCCGCGTCGCGACGATGTCGTGGAGTTCCATATCCAGCAGATTTCGTCGCTTATAGACGCCCTCGGGCAGTCACCGGTGCGTTCGGTGCTTTTTGTGAGCTCCACATCGGTTTATCCGATGCTCAACCGTGAGGTGAGCGAAGATGATGCGGTCGATCCTGAGTCTTCGTCCGGACAGGCGCTGCTGCATGCTGAAGAGATGCTCTTGCAGGAACCCGGGTTCCAGACTACCGTTGTCCGTTTCGGAGGTCTTGTCGGTTATGATCGCAGCCCTGAAAAATATTTCGGGCGGATGACGGAAATCGCTTATCCAGATCAGCCGATGAACCTGATTCACCGGGATGATTGCGTGCAGATCATGACGGAAATCATCCGCCTGCAGCAGTGGGGCGAGGTGTTCAACGCCTGCAGTCCCCTTCACCCCCGGAAGCTCGATTATTACAGCAGTGCCGCTGAAACCGCCGGAGTTTCCCTTCCTTCGCCGGTGTCTGCCGAGGGGCCTTCGCCCTTCAAACTTGTCAGCAGCCGGAAACTGGCCGCTGCGCTAAATTACACGTTTCTGCACCCCGGTGCGTAAAGCGGAGGGCTGACTGAAGTCACAGGCATTATGGATACTCACAGGGCATTTCTTCTCGCAGCGCCATCGAGCGGTTCCGGAAAAACAACCCTTACGCTCGCCCTTCTGAGGATTCTTTCCCGGAGGGGTTTAAGGGTTCAGCCGTTCAAGTGCGGTCCCGATTATCTCGATACCCGTCTGCATACGCTTGCGGCATCCTTCGATGGGCGCAAGGTCGACGGTATCAATCTCGATACCTTCATGTCTTCAGGGGCTCATGTGCGCGATCTATTCCTGCGCTGCAGCTGCAATGCCGACGTTTCGGTCGTCGAGGGCGTGATGGGGCTATTTGACGGGGCTGAAAAGGCCAGGGGCAGCAGCGCCGAAATAGCAGGACTGCTCGATATTGCGGTCATCATGGTGGTCAACGCTAAAAGCATGGCTTATTCGGCAGCTCCTCTGCTTCACGGTTTTCGTACCTTTGAACCCGGCTTGCGGCTTGCAGGCGTTATTTTCAACCAGGTAAATACCCGGTCGCACTACCGTTTTCTGGAGGCTGCGGCTCTGGATGCAGGCGTTGAACCGCTGGGCTATGTGCCGCGGAACGAGGATATTGCCATCAGTGAACGGCATCTCGGGCTCAATACTTCTCAGGGTTACGACCGGGAAGCGGTTATCGAGGCGATGGCTGCTCATGTCGAAAAAACCGTTGCCGTTGACCGGCTTCTGGCGCTTGCCGGAAAAGAGCTTCCACAGGTTTCCGAAGCTTACGCTTGCCGTGAAAGGAGCTTCTGCGAAACCCGAAGTGTCATTGCCGTCGCCAGGGACGAGGCGTTCAACTTTCTCTATGCGGAGAATCTTTCCGTTCTGAAAGATCACGGAGAGATTGTCTATTTCAGCCCGATGGAGGACCGCCGTCTTCCGAAAGCCGATCTGCTCTATCTTGCAGGGGGTTATCCGGAGCTTTATGTGCAGAGGCTTGCCGCCAACCGGGCCATGCGCGAGGCGATTGCCGCATACTGCGCCGAGGGCAGGGCGGCCTATGCCGAGTGCGGGGGTATGATGTATCTCGGAGGATCACTCAGGACGGCCGACGGTACTCCGCACCCGATGTGCGGCGTGCTGGACCTCGACACTACCATGCAGGGGGCCCGTCTGACCCTCGGCTACCGCAAGGTGCATCTCGAGGGTTTATATCCTCAAGAGCTTCGGGGACATGAATTTCATTACTCCCGGATCGACCGTCAGGGAGAGCTGCAGAACATCGCCACCGTTAGCGATGCAGGCGATGAGAGATGTTCCACGGCGCTCTTCCGCACCATGAACACCTTCGCCTCCTATGTACATCTTTACTGGGGAGAGACACGGGATTTTCCGGAATTTCTCATGGGGCGGCGTTAGTCGAAGGAGAGCATGGATGGGTACTATCATTACCGGATGGCCACCTTTCTTCGCTCCTTTACAGGATAAACTCCAGATCGCACTCTTCCTTTTCGCTTTCATTGACGAACAGCAGCAGCTTTTCGAGGAAGTCGAGCGTTTTCTGCGGATCGATCCTGCGCAGGTAGGCGACGGCAACCGGCTGATCCTGCCATCCGAGCACTATGGTTTCGCTTTTTTGCAGGTCGATCTTTCCGGCGGCATCCGACAGGATAGCCGCAAGCCGGCGAAGGTTGCTCCTGTGCAGGAACGCTTCGTCCCAGCTGTCAAGGCCGTTTGACGATTCGGAGAGAAAGGGCAGGGCATTGCATGCTTCGATGACGCGGTAGTGAAAGAGAGCCGCATAGTCGTGGGCATCGATGTCCAGCGATGCGTAGATGCTGTAGTCGGGGTCCTGAAGCCGGATTCTGTTGACGGTGCCGGAACGGCAGATCGACAGTTCGCAATGTTCCGGGTTCCGGTCGTCAATAAGGATATGGTGAACGTTCATTGCAGTACTCTATACGTCAGAAACCTTTAATGGCGGGATGCTGTTTTGCATTAACGGTCATTGGTTTTAGGCCTGATATTTATATAATTAATTCAGGTTTAATGATGGTCATCAATATTTGCTTGTTTTACGACCCGATTGCAGGGTCGGACGATGTTCGAATTCCCCATGTACCTGGTGTACGATCCGGTTTCTCTGCTCTGTCCGCCGTGCGCTCGAACCGTTCACGACAATGAAATAAAGATGCCATGATGTATATCGGAAACCGTTCAGAGAAAGTGAATTTTACAGGGTTGTAGAACAATCTTATTACCACGGAAAAAGAAATGGAAGGAAATTTTTCGAATAGAGTACAGGATGTTATCCGGTTGAGCCGCGAAGAGGCGCTGAGACTGGGTCACGATTATATCGGCACCGAGCATCTTCTGCTTGGCCTCATCCGGGAAGGTGAGGGTATTGCCGCCCGGATTCTGAAAAACCTTAAAATCGACCTGCTTCGCCTGAAACAGAAAATAGAGGAGAGTACACATCCCAAAGTGCCGGCAGCCCAGATGGGCAATGTACCGCTTACCAAGCAGGCTGAAAAGGTGTTGAAGATAACCTATCTGGAAGCTAAAATCTGTAAATCGAACGTTATCGGCACCGAGCATCTCCTGCTTTCGATTCTCAAGGGCGACGACAATATCGCTGCCCAGATTCTCGAACAGTTCGGAGTGACCTACGATATGGTAAGGGACGAATTGATCAGCATCACCACAGGAAAAAGCGATTCTGACGAGCCGCCGCTTGAAAGCTCCTACTCTTCAGGATCTGCCGAGCGGGCGCCGAGAAAAGGCGATCCAAAACGAGGTGAGCGCACAAAAACGCCGGTTCTCGACAATTTCGGGCGTGATATTACACGCCTTGCCCTTGAGGATAAGCTCGATCCTATTATCGGGCGTGAAAAAGAGATCGAGCGGGTTGCGCAGGTGCTCAGTCGTCGCAAGAAGAACAATCCGGTGCTGATCGGCGAACCAGGTGTAGGAAAGACCGCGATAGCCGAAGGTCTGGCGCTCAAGATCGTGCAGCGCAAGGTTTCGCGAGTACTCTACGACAAGCGGGTTGTGGCCCTCGATCTTGCAGCGCTTGTTGCCGGCACCAAATATCGCGGGCAGTTCGAAGAGCGCATGAAAGCGCTTATGAATGAGCTCGAGCGTTCGCGCGATGTCATTCTCTTTATCGACGAGTTGCATACCATTATAGGTGCGGGCGGAGCTTCGGGTTCGCTCGACGCGAGCAATATCTTCAAGCCGGCCCTCGCCCGAGGCGAATTGCAGTGTATCGGGGCCACCACGCTCGACGAGTATCGGCAGTACATCGAAAAGGACGGGGCGCTTGACCGCCGTTTCCAGAAAATAATGGTTGAGCCCGCTTCGGTTGACGAAACCATCCAGATTCTCAACAACATCAAGTCGAAGTACGAGTCGCACCATCATGTGCAGTACTCCGAAGACTCCATCGAAAAGGCCGTCAAGCTTTCGGAGCGCTACATTACCGACCGGTTCCTGCCCGACAAGGCCATTGACGTTATGGATGAGGCCGGAGCAAGGGTTCACCTGAGCAACATTCATGTCCCCCAGGAGATTCTCGAACTTGAGAAGTCGATCGAGGAGATCAAGACCGAGAAGAATCAGGTGGTGAAGATGCAGAATTTCGAGGAAGCAGCGAGGCTTCGCGACAAGGAGAAGAACCTTCTCGAAGCGCTCGATCAGGCCAAACAGGAGTGGGAGGAGCGTGCTTCAGAAAGCGTCTATGACGTAACCGAAACCGATATCACCTCGGTGATCGCCATGATGACCGGCATTCCGGTGGTCAAGCTCGCCCAGTCGGAATCCAAGAAGCTGCTCTCCATGGAGGCAGACCTCATGAAAGAGGTTATCGGCCAGGACGAGGCCATCAAAAAAATCACCAAGGCCATCCAGCGTACCCGCGCAGGTCTCAAGGACCCTTCGCGCCCGATCGGATCCTTTATTTTCCTCGGCCCGACCGGCGTCGGCAAGACCGAACTTGCCAAGGCGTTGACCCGCTACATTTTCGACAGTGAAGATGCTCTCATCAGGGCCGACATGAGCGAGTACATGGAGAAGTTCTCCGTCAGCCGTCTTGTCGGCGCGCCTCCCGGCTATGTCGGTTACGAAGAGGGCGGCCAGCTGACCGAGAAGGTACGGCGCAAACCCTACTCGGTGGTGCTGATCGATGAAATCGAGAAGGCGCATCCCGACGTCTTCAATATTCTTCTTCAGGTGCTCGATGAAGGCATTCTGACAGATGGTCTCGGCCGCAAGGTTGACTTCCGCAACACCATCATCATCATGACCTCGAATATCGGGGCGAAGGATATCAAGAACATCGGAGCGGGCGCGGGCATGGGCTTCTCTCCTCCGGATGATACCGCGGGCAGTTACAAGGCCATGAAGTCCACCATCGAGGATGCGCTCAAGAGGGTGTTCAACCCGGAGTTTCTGAACCGCATCGACGATATCGTGGTATTCCATCAGCTTGAAAAACAGCATATTTTCAAGATTATCGACATCACTGCAGGCAAGCTCTTCAAGCGGCTCCGCGAGATGGGTATCGATGTGGAAATCGACGAAAAAGCCAAGGAGTTTCTTGTCGATAAGGGTTACGACCAGAAGTATGGAGCCCGTCCGCTCAAAAGGGCGTTACAGAAGTATGTGGAGGATCCTCTTGCCGAAGAGATGCTCAAGGGTCGTTTTCCCGAAGGCAGTCTGATCAGGATCATATACGACGAAGCCGAAAAGGAGCTGCGTTTTATAGAAGGGCATGCTCAGGAGCCTACCGGAATGGTCGAGGTGACGCCGCCTGAAGGGAAATGATCGCCTGATGGTGCGGTATGGTTATTTGCAGGGCACCCCCGGTTTTCGGGGGTGCCTTGTTTTTTACAGTTCCGGCGGCTTCGGATGATCTTTTACGGCGTGGAGCGACTGCTCGAGCAGTTCTTCGGGCAGCGCGTAATCGGAGAGTTTTCCTGACATGAAGGCGTCATACCCCTGAAGGTCCATCAGTCCGTGGCCGGACCAGTTCATGAGTATCACCTTCTCCTTTCCCTCCTCCTTCGCCTTTTTCGCTTCACGGATTGTCTGGGCGATGGCATGAGATGTTTCAGGTGCGGGAATGAACCCTTCGGTATGGGCAAAAAGCAGCGCCGCTTCATAGCACTCGCTTTGCGGCAGTGCAGTGGCTTCTATAAGACCCAACTGTTTGACATGGCTCACCAGCGGCGCCATGCCGTGGTAGCGCAGACCACCGGCATGAATAGCCGGGGGAATGAAACGGTGTCCCAGACTGTGCATGGGAAGAAGCGGCGTCATTTTCGCTACGTCGCCGGTATCGTATATGTAAGGTCCTCTGGTGAGGGTAGGGCAGGCCTCCGGTTCGGTAGCGATTATCTGCACCTCCCGTCCGTGGATTTTATCGCAGATGAACGGAAAGCTTATGCCGGCAAAATTCGATCCGCCTCCGGCGCACCCGATCACGACATCCGGATAGAGTCCGATTTTATCGAACTGCTTTTTCGCTTCAAGCCCGATGATGGTCTGGTGCAGCATTACATGGTTCAGTACGCTGCCGAGCGCATAGCGGGTATCATCTCGTTCGACGGCCTGCTCGATAGCTTCACTGATGGCTATGCCGAGGCTTCCGGGCGTATCGGGCATTTCCTCAAGAATTCTGCGTCCTGCAGCGGTCTGGGTGCTCGGGCTGGCGATGCACTCCGCCCCCCAGGTTTTCATCATGATCTTTCGGAACGGCTTCTGGTCGAAACTGATGCGCACCATGAACACCTTGCATTCAATGCCGATCAGTTTGCAGCTCATGGCGAGGGCGCTGCCCCACTGGCCTGCTCCGGTTTCGGTGGTAAGGTATTTGATGCCGAATTCCCGGTTATACCAGGCTTGCGCAACAGCCGTGTTTGGCTTGTGGCTGCCGGCAGGTGATACTCCTTCGTTTTTGTAGTAGATTTTCGCTGGCGTGCCAAGGGCTTTTTCAAGCCTTTTTGCCCGGTAGAGCGGAGATGGTCGCCAGAGCTTCAGGATGCCGAGCACCTCTTCGGGAATGTCTATCCACCGCTCTGAGCTCATTTCCTGCTCGATCAGGTTCATCGGAAACACTCTGGCGAGATCGTCAGGCGAAATCGGCAGGCCGTTCATGCCAAGGGGCGGCGGCATGGGCGAAGGAAGATCTGCCTGGATGTTGTACCACTGTCTTGGTAATTCGTGTTCGTCGAGGATGACCTTGGTGAGATCGGCACTCATGGCGGTAAGATTTTTGTTTGCGAAAAAACGCAGATACACCGGGGACGTGGGCACACTGCCCCTTCAAAGGTAGTCAATATCCGGGATAATGGGCAAGGCTCAGAGGGTAAAGAGTGTGGATTGTGGTGCCGAAGGCGGGAATCGAACCCGCACGTCCATTGCTGAACACAGGATTTTAAGTCCTGGGCGTCTACCAGTTCCGCCACTTCGGCATCCGTAAAATGCATAGCAGGGAAGTCAATTTACTATCTTCCCTGTTTTTAACAAAATAATCGGGTCGCTTAAATCCATGGCCGGGAAATTCCGGTTTCCGCTGTTGTTTTATGTTCGTGATCCGTCGAATGACGTGGTACGGGCGTCACTTTCTGAAGTGGTCGTAACCGCCGAGATCGTCGAGGCAGATGGTCATTCCGTAGATATCAGAGAGCAGGATCCCTTTCTCTTTTTCCGTCATTTTCCCGATAACCGAAATATCCCGGTTGCCGGCGGCGAGAGCGGCCTGTTCCTGCGGCAGGGTAAAGAGCAACTCGTAGTCCTCGCCTCCCGAAAGTGCCCAGGCAAGAGCATCTTCCTGCAGTTCATCGGCTATTTCCCGTGCCTGGGTGTTGACGGGTATGGCTCTTTCATGAATAAGCGCTCCGGTATCCGAACATCGGCACAGATGCCCGAGATCGGAGCTGATGCCGTCGGAAATGTCGATCATCGCGCTCGGCGTCACTCCTGAAGCGTGAAAAAAACGGATCGTGTCGAGCCGGGCAGCCGGCAGAATCTGACAGCGGATGGCATCGCTGTATTCCTGCAGGTCGGCCATGAGGCTTTTGCTGTAGGGTTCGTTGTTCGACAGAT
The DNA here is from genome assembly GCF_021740465.1 of Chlorobium sp. Classification (GTDB taxonomy): domain Bacteria; phylum Bacteroidota; class Chlorobiia; order Chlorobiales; family Chlorobiaceae; genus Chlorobium. The sequence goes on from NZ_JAIOZR010000027.1 coordinate 22,910, forward strand.
GGTCGAGCATGATGTTTTTTTCCCGCATAAGCATTTTCAGCCCTGCGGCAGCTCCTCCGAGCGAGCCTGTTACGCAGATCAAATCTCCCGGTTTTGCTCCACTGCGCATGGTGAGCCGTTCTTTCGTCGTCTCACCGGTCATGGAGATGGTGATCACCAGTCCGGAACGGGATGAAGAGGTATCGCCTCCGGCAATGGCCAGACCGTAGCCGGACGCTGCATGACTCATGCCCCGATAGAGTTCTTCGAGCATTTCGACGGAAAAAGAGGGCGGTATGGCAAGGGAGACCAGAGCATAGGTCGGCAGTGCGTTCATGGCGCAGATATCCGATACGTTGACGCTGATACATTTACTGCCGAGATGCCGGAGCGGCGTGAAGAGCAGATCGAAATGCACCTCTTCGGCAAGAAGGTCGGTTGTCGCTACCTGCATCAGGGTTTCCGAAAGGCGGTAGACGGCGCAGTCATCACCTATTCCTTTCAGCAGGGAGGGGGCTTCGGCGAGGGTTGGCTCGACAAGTTTCGAGAGCCGGCTGATCAGCCCGAACTCGCCGATATCCGAGATGGCTTTGTAAGGCATATTTTTACGTACATTGGTAGAGAATCGCTCTTGCGGAGAAGCAGGAGCGGCGCCCTGTAGTTTGATTCCGTTTTTTGCCCTGTAATGGAGCGGCGTGCAGAGATTCGGCCGCTTTAGGGGAACATAGAAAATTTTCCGCTTACCATGGGTTTTTTCGACAATTTCAAAATATCGCGACTTAAAGAGGGACTCACCAAGACAAGGGATACGTTTCGTGAAAAACTTTCCGTCATCACGCAGGGTAAAACCGAAATTGACGAGGAGTTTCTTGAGGAGCTTGAAACCATTCTTGTTGCTGCCGATGTCGGAGTTGAAACCACTCTCGGCATCGTCGAAGCGATAACCGAGCGGGCAAAAAAGGAGACCTACCGTTCGGAAGCGGAGCTGAACGGGATGGTGATGGAAGAGATTCAGCAGATGCTTCTCGATACCGACAGCGCACATCCGCTTGATTTCGATGCGCCGCTTCCTGCAAGTCCTTATGTGATTCTTGTGGTCGGCGTGAACGGTGCCGGCAAGACCACCAGTGTCGCCAAGCTTGCCCGCAACTACGACAAGGCAGGCAAGAAGGTCATTATCGCTGCAGCCGATACCTTCAGGGCCGCAGCATATGAACAGTTGAAAGTATGGGCTGACCGGGCGGGCGTTCCGCTCATCGGCCAGGGACAGGGTGCCGATCCTGCATCGGTAGTTTTCGATGCGGTCAGTTCCGCCGTAGCACACAATACCGATGTGGTGCTTGTCGATACCGCAGGCCGTCTGCACAACAAGAGCCATCTCATGGAGGAGCTCGCCAAAATCATGCGGGTTGCCAGAAAGAAGGTGCCTACCGCACCTCATGAAGTACTGCTTGTGCTCGATGGCACAACCGGCCAGAATGCCGTTCAGCAGGCAAGGGAGTTTACGAAATTCGTCAATGTGACCGGTCTGGTGCTTACCAAACTTGATGGCACCGCCAAGGGTGGTATCGTGCTCTCCATTTCCCGGGAACTGAAGTTGCCGGTGAAATACATAGGCGTAGGAGAAAAAATCGACGACCTGCAGCTTTTCGACCGTGCAAAGTTTGTCGAGGCGCTTATGGGTCGTCAGGAGTAGCTTTCTCTGGAGGGGGCGGTTACGCCCATATCGGGCAGTTCCCGGAGGAGCCTTGCGAGCAGTGGGCCGGCATCGGTGCAGTAGAGCAGATGGGTGCTGTTTTTCGTGTCCTGCGCTCCGAGCCGTGCAGCGGGAACCGAGGTTTCGGGAGCCGCTTCGAGATGGCGGGCAAGAACCGGTTCGAGTTTTTCGGCGCTTCGGATGATCAGGATGTGGAAAATACATGATTCCGGGTGGTCGAGCAGGTAGTCGATATGCCAGTGTGTGTTTTTTTCGGCAGCGGTCGGCAGTATTTCGGGAGCAAGGCCGTTTTCCAGCAGCCGCCGCTGCAGAGCTTTTCGTATGGCATGCGGTTTTTTTTCGGCGGTTCTTGACGCATGCCGCATCAGGCGCCGGGCAAGCGGGAATGCGTTGTTTCCCTTGCCGAGTGCCGAGCCGAGATAGAGATAGCAGCCGGCCTGCAGAAACAGCGGTTTTCCTTTCCGAAAGCTGCCGAAAGTCAGGTGAACGCGTTTTGCAAGCCGTATGAACAGCAGATAGGTTCCCTGTCTTTGCGTACCCCCGACAAGGGTGAACTGACCTTCGGGAATTGTTTTTTCTGGATTTTGATGCAATATTAGCGGTTCCTGGTTGATGCAGGTAAAGGTAATGGTGAAAATAAAACTTTCGGAACGACGGATAACGATCTTTTTCCGGAGGAGTTCCCGATGAATGAATCCGAAAGGGTGATGGCCGCAAGGCGGAGCGGGATGGTTCGGGATCTCCGCCATAAAGGAATTATCGACGAACGGGTTCTCGAAGCCATCGGGAGTGTTGAACGGCACCGTTTTGTTGATGAGGAAAGCCGGGATTACGCATATGAGGATGCGGCTTGGCCGATAGGATACGGGCAGACCATTTCACAGCCCTATACGGTTGCCTATATGACCTCCCTGCTTCTGGAGCGATGTGCACCGCCGGCAAAGGTGCTTGAAATCGGCACGGGATCTGGCTATCAGGCGGCAGTTCTCGACGCGATCGGCTACAGGGTTTATTCGGTGGAGCGTATTCCCGAATTGTACGAGCGGGCGGTAAAGCTTTTCAGGGCTCTCGACATTTTGGTTATGTGCAGGCTCGGCGATGGTTCGCTGGGGTGGGAGGAGGAGGCGCCCTTCGAGGGTATCATGGTTACGGCAGCAGCTCCGGACTGTCCGCAGCATCTTCTCGGGCAGCTTTCCCCGAACGGTTGCCTGGTTATTCCTGTCGGGCGGCAGGATATGCAGCAGATGACCGTTTACCGGCGCTCGGGCGACCGGTTTGAAAAGGAGATGTTTCACCATTTCGCTTTTGTGCCGCTGATCGGCAGGGAGGGTTGGAATTGAAATGCTTCTCTGCTAATTTACGGTACAATTCGCTCGTGAAAGGGGGGTAATCGAAGGAAGTAAGATCGGATATTTCATTAATATTATTAAAGAGGTGATGTGTTATGGCTTTAATGTCCAGCATGCGGGATAAGACGCATATTATTCTGTACACGCTACTGGCGGCATTTCTCGCGTTGATTGTTTTCGAGTGGGGAATGAACTTTACCGGTTTTTCAGGAAAACAGGGTAGTGCAGCCGGAAAGGTGAACGGAAAAGAGGTGTCGAAAGCTCGCTATGAAGAGATTTACAAGGAGTTTTCCGAAAATTTCCGGAGAAACAATCCCGGGGCCGAGATAACCCCTGAAGTTGAGCTTGGGCTTCAGGAGCAGGCATGGAAGATCGCCATCGATCAGACATTGCTTGAGGAGCAGTTTGAAAAGTTCGGTATTACCGTAGATGACAGCGAGATTGTTGCCGCACTCGATGGCGACAATCCTCCCATGATCATCCGGCAGAATTTCGTTAATCCCGCCACCGGAGTGATTGACCGCCAGAAGCTGGATGCTGCCCGCCGTGATCCGAAAAACAAGGAGATGTGGCTCCAGATCGAAGATATCGTTCGCCGTGAACTGAAGGTCAACAAGCTTATCCGTGCGCTGCAGACCATGGTGCAGGTTACCGATCGGGAACTCGATGCCGTTGTCAAACGTGAGTACACCAGGTTTTCCGCCTCCTTTATCCCGGTTCCCTTGAGCTTTGCAGGTGCTGAGAGCAACTTTCCGGTAAAGGCCGAGGAGATACAGAAGTACTACGACGGGCACAAGGCGCAGCTCAAGCAGCCGCCGTCCAGAAAAGCCGACTATGTATTTTTTCCGCTTGTTCCCTCTTCGAAAGACAGTGCCGTGGTGCGCAACGAACTTGAAGCCATGCGCAAGGAGTTCACTGCAACGCAGAACGACAGCGATTACGTTAGGGTTCAGAGCGACCGACCCACAGGCATCGATGTGCCGTTCAGCCGTGCGGATTTCTCACCGGCTGCAGGGGCGGTTGTTTTCAGTCCGGAGAATGCCAAACCGGGTGCGCTTATCGGGCCGGTTGCCGATAACGGCTATTACCGGATGCTGAAGGTCAAGAAGGTCGTAACCGGCGAACCGGTTGCCAGGGCGTCGCATATACTGCTCCGTTTCAACCCTGCAAGCCGGGATGAGGTTTCGAATGTAAGGGCTCGTATGATGACGATCTATAAGAAGCTCCAGGAGGGAGTTTCCTTTGAGGCCCTGGCAAGGGAGTACTCACAGGATCCCGGCAGCGCGGCAAAGGGCGGCGATCTCGGATGGTTCGGCCGCAAGAGTGTTGTTCCTGAATTTTCCGAAGCCGTGTTCAGCACCCGTCCCGGGACCCTGACCAAGCCGGTACAGACGAAATTCGGCCTGCATGTTATCAAGGTCTCCGGTTTCGATCAGAATACACTGGTATGCTCCGAAGTTGTCAGGCTGATACGGCCATCAACGGAAACGGTTGACAGCGCCAGGCGTCTTGCCACGGCATTTCAGATGCAGGCGAAGGATCAGGGATTTGACAAGAGCGCCACTTCCGAAAAACTTCGCATCGCCAGAACAGGGGAGTTCGGCAAACACACCCCTGTCGGACCTGTCGGTTATAACGAAAAGATCATCGCCTTCGCCTTCAAGGCATCCGAAGGGGATCTTTCCGACGTCATTGAAACCGATAAGGGTTTTTACGTCATGCGTCTGACCGGAAAGAACGACACCGGATTCCGTCAGCTCGACGAAACCTTGAAGAAAGTCATCACTGCCGAACTGGTTCGTGAAAAGAGAGAGCTGGCGCTCGAGAAAAAGCTCGCTACACTTCTGGTAAAGCCCGGAGTTTCCCTTGAATCGCTTGCCGCTGCCAACAAGGAGTTCACGGTTGTCAAGGCGGACGATATCCGCTGGACAGACGGTTTCATTCCCGGTTACGGAGTTGACCGGCCGCTGGTGGAGGCGATTTCCGCAATGAAAGCCGGAAAGCTCTCAGGGCCAGTCAAGGCAATGGGGGGATATGCCATTGTCAGGCTTGACAAACGGGTGATGGCTGAGGATATCAATTTGAAGGAGGTAAAAGCCGGAGTGCAACCGAACCTTGTTCGGGCAAAGCAGGAACAGTTCTTTGCCGAGTATTTCGCTACACTGCGCAGAGACGCCGAGATAGAAGATTTGCGTCCCTGACCCAGGGCATAAATAGAAAGAACCCCCTCGAA